>CAVSDZ010000006.1:145000-194624 GCA_963726905.1 uncultured Microthrixaceae bacterium | reverse complement strand
TGGATCGCAGACCTCGACCGCGCTGTTCGACGTCGGCCCCTACGGTGATGTGTGGCTCGCCAACGCAGAACGACTCGGCGTCGATCTCGCGGCGATCGACGTGCTCTTCCTGTCGCACTGGCACTGGGATCACTCTGGTGGCATCCCCGCGGTCGTCTCCGCCGTCGCGGCCGCCCGGGCGGCTGCGGGTCGAGCGCCGCTTGTCGTCGATGTCCATCCCGACCGTCCCGACCGCGCGGCATCCTCACGCCCCTCGATGCCTTCGCGATGTTCCCGCCCGAACCCTCCTTCGAAGCGATCGAAGACCGCCGGCGGTCGGATCGTCGCCGTTGGAGAGGCGCACCCCGTCGCCGACCTGTTCATCTCGAGTGGCGACATCCCCCGTCAGACCAGCTACGAGATCGGCCTGCCGGGGCACCACACCTGGCGGGGTGAGGACGTGGTGCTCGACCCGGAGATCCACGACGAGCGGTTCCTCGCCGCGTGCGTACGAGGCCGGGGGACGACGGTGCTGTCGGCCTGCTCGCATGCCGGCATCGTCAACGTCGGACTGGAGGCGCGCCGGCTCCTACCCGACCAGCCGATCGACATCCTCCTCGGGGGCTACCACCTCGCCGGAGCGGCCGTCGAGGACCGGATCGGCCCAACGGTCCGAGACCTCGCCGAGCTCATCGAACCGCGTGTGGTCGCCCCCGGACACTGCACCGGCTGGCGAGCCGCAGGGGCGTTGGCGGCGGCGTTCGCCCCGACCCGGTACGCCCCCAGCGTCGTCGGCTCGCGCTACGTGCTCCACGCTCCCGATGAGCCAGACCCACGTGGGGCTGATGAGTCCGCCGAAGGAGATGGACGGAAGTACTGGCCGCCGAACCCGGCGCCTCAAGGTTGACGCTTGCCCGAGAGCACACCCGAACCAGCGCCGTGTGTGCCGATCTTGCCGGCCGATGATCGGGCATGGCCTCGCCGAGGCGAGCAACCCTGCGCACCTCTCCCAGCCCGACCTCACCGACTGCTGCGGCGTGACTAATGCCGGAAGGTCCTTCGCCTCTGTGATGGCGGAGCCTGGCGGGCGGACCATCTAATAGCGGGGAGCGACTTCGCCGGTTGTCGGTCTTGGAGCCGAGTCCCCGACTGAGCCCGTGGAGGTGCGCTGATGAGACACGTCGAACCCAGTCGGGTGCAGCTCGACGGAGGACTTCACGACCGGCGGGCTGACTGGCGACCCTGGGGCTTCTTCGGAGCCGCCGCACTCTTGGGGAGCCTGTCCACGATCGTGATGCCTATTGCGACGGCCCTATCCGCACTGATCGCCGGGATCGGTGGGACCGTCCTGGTCATCGGCGGAAGGCACAAACTCGGAATTCGATTCCTTGGCGTTGCCGCCGGGTTGCTGGTCCCGTTGTCGATCTACCTAGCGTTAGCACTCCTCCAACGCTGACCGTGACACAAAGCACCCCACCTGGCGGTGGGACCCGCCATCCATTCACTGGGCGGCGGTCCGACCGACGTACTTCCCACAGTTCTCCCCAGCCCGACATCCGCGCCGAGGCGATGACATCTGCCGGCTCGCGTTCCGTTCGGCGGGCGCTACCGGCGGGCGGGACTAGGCGCTCGGCCGCAGGTCGGACTCGGATGTGAAGTCGGGGAGGAGCGAACCGTCGGACTTGCGTCGCACTCGATAGCCCTCCGGAATGACTTCGGCTATCTCAAAGCCACGCACCCACGAATCACTGAACTGGGTGTGGACATCGACTTGGTCCCCGACTTCGACCGGAAACTGGCGCTTCATGGTCACCATCCTGCCACCGGCTCCGGCCGAAACCGCCGCGGGGTCGGGGTAACGCCTAGGGCGGCGCCGATCGGCATCCCTCGGAATGAGTCCGCGGGCGCATGTGATACCGGCGACTCCCCCCTTCCGACACACGCCCACTACACGCTGGCACGTTGTGCTCGCCTTTGCCCTGAGCGTCCGAGTGTACCGGGCGAGGAACTCTCGATCGGCTTGGGACCTTCGGCTCTGCGTCCCGCCACGAAGCGCACTATTTCGGCACTTCGCGCACGCCTCCGAGCGGGTCGCGACGTGAGCGATACACGCCGTCCCAGAACACTCGCCAACCATAGACTCACCGCATGTCAGGAGCATTGTTCGATCGCTTGGGTGAGGGCCGGTTCGGACCCACCGAGTACAGCCTCGGGCCGTGGGGCCAGGACCTTCTGCACGGGGGACCAGTCGGGGCGCTCCTCGCCCACGAGCTCTTTGCAGCCGCGACCGAAGGAGAATGGTTCCCGGCCCGCTTCACACTCGACCTCATGCGACCGATCTCGATGGCGCCGCTCGAGATCACGAGCACGGTCCTGCGGGCCGGCCGCAAGGCGGAGCTAGTCAGCGCCGACTGTCGCAGCGGGGACGCTCTGGCAGCGCGGGCATCGCTGCAGCTGATCGCATCGAGCGTGCTGCCCGTCGGCGGCGACACGCCCGCCAAACACTGGACCCAATCCAAGAAGCCGACGTCGCCCGAATCCACGCCCCGCACGTGGCCGCTCAACCCAACTGGTGTGACGACCTTTCACCACGCATCGGTGGAGCACCATGCCGCGCGAAGGCGCGCTGACGTCGCTTGGCCCCGAATCGGACTGGATACGCGTGACGTGTGATCTCCTGCCTGACAAACAACTCGCGCCCTTCGAGCGCGTCATCTGCGCCGCCGACTTCAGCAACGGAGTCAGTTCGTCATTGCCCTTTGAGGACTACACCTACATCAACGCCGATCTCACCGTGTATGTCTTCCGCTTGCCCGTCGACGAATGGGTGATGATCGACGCGATCACACACAGCGGCGATCAGGGAGTCGGCCTCGCCGAATCCGCCTTGTACGACCGCGAGGGGCTCCTCGGGCGCACCTGTCAGAGTCTCGTCATCAGCGCCCGCTGATCCCGCGGCGCCTACCCGAGGCCGACAGAAACGCCCGGGCTCTCCCGTAACCGAACGCCCCCGAACAGGACCTTCACCGACTCCTATCACCGGTGGCCGAGCGCGTCACATCGCCGGATCTGTCACGACGGTACCCGGCGTGTATCGAACACGTTCTCCACAGTGAGCTCTCCACAGTGAGCTCTCCCCAGTGAGCTCTCCCCAGTGAGCTCTCCACGCTGAGGCGATGACCTCTGCCGGTTCTCGCCCGCTCGTCGAAGGAGGCGTAGTTCGGCACGATGTACTCGCCTCGGCCCGGCCGACGACGTGAGCGATATACGCCGTCTCAGAACGGCCCCTCGGCCACGCGGCCGACCATTGCTGGGACGATCATCGAGCGGCTCCTCCCCGGCCCTATGGTTGGACGAGGGCGTCCGTGTTCCTGTCATCATCGCGTCGTGAGTCGGCCCTAGAAGTCCTGCCCGCGTTGGGCTTATCGTGAACGCGATGATCGAGCGGCGCCAGGTGGTGAACATCGGGCTGGCAACGCTGGCCGCAGGCCTCATGTCTGCTTCGGTGTTTGTCTACACCCGACCAATGCCGGGGCAGACGGCTGATCGCACCACGACCAGCACAACCAAGGCACCGGGCCTCGCGGCTCCCGTCACCTCGGCCGCCCCACCGACGACAGCGGCCAAGCCAGCCACCACACCGCGCCCCACGACCCGACACCCATCTCCCCCATCGGATACGCACGACCACCGACCAAAGCAGCCGAACTCCGATCAGGGCGACGAGGGCTAGGCCCCAAGTACTGGTCCCAACGGTCTCGGCGTCAGCCGCCTGGGGTCGTGATCGTCGTTGTGGACGGCACGACCGAGCAGCCGCTGTCCAGGATGGCCTGACCGACGGCATCGAGATTCATCCCCGCGTATTGGGCGTCAGGTCCCAAGTCGAACGCCGGAATGATGTCACCCCACTTGCGGCCTTGAATGGAGGGGTCGAACACGGGTCCGTCATGATTTCCGTGCCCGCCGTTCACTACGCTGTGATAGTCAACCGTGACCTGCACGTACGGATTCGTGTAGCTGTCGGTGGCATGGCAGAGCGTCACCTTGTGGTCTGTTGCGCTCGCGGATGAGGCAATGCCCATCCCCCAGATCGCAGACGCGCCGAGCACCATGAGCGCCAACACGGCACCAAGCCGACGACTGCGCCGTGGCATTTCAGAAGCGGCAAAGGCCATTGTCCGAACCCCCTCGTAGTGAGGGGAAGCCGCACTCGCACCGGCAACGGCGCCCGACCCGGCCGCATCGTTGACGAGAGCGCGTCCCCATTCTGTTGTCTGTCAGTACCCCATCGACCGATCTCGGATAGGTCTTAAGGACTACCCCGAGATCCGATAGCGCTTGTGTGCACGGCGACGCCCGCCACCGCTCACCAGCGGCGTACTCCGCTCAGTTCTCCCCAGCGTGACCTGACTGGCGAGGCGGCGTAGTTTGCCGCTCGCGACGGCCAGGCGCTCCGGGGGGAACTCATCGGCGGTGGTGTCGGGGTCGCTCATCATCGGGGGGTCCTTTCGGCGTTCCCTTACTGGGTGCCGTTGATCTGGCCAGGTTGTGAGTTCTCCCACTCGATGCGGGCAAGCCGGCGGCGCTCCTGGTAGCGCTGCCGGATCTTGTCGAGTTCCGACACGACAGCTACTCCGCTCTCGCCGAGCTCGAGATCGGTGAGCAACTTTGCGAACTGGGCCCGCGAGTCCCGCTCCACCGCCACCGCGGGATGGATCTTTTGCTGACCAAATCGGTCGGTCAGTGTGACGCCCTCCCGGTCGAGGATCACCGCGGCCTCTCTCGACCTGTCCCACGCTTCGCACGCCCCGGTGAGCAGCAATCGACCGTGCTCGTTCAATTGCGGGTACTCGGTGAGTGTTCGCTGCCACCACCCCGCAGCGACCTCCGAGAGGTGCCCAGGAGGCTCGTAACGGGGCTCAGACGATGTCATGGGGACCTCCTTGGAAAAAAGTGGCTGAGATGTCGCCGGAGAGGGAAGGGGTGAGATGCGGGTCTTCCGGGCTCGAGCTGGTGGACTTTTCGACCCGCCCTCCCCCCTTGGTCGTGCCGGTTTGGGTGTCGACGGTGGCCTGCTCGGTGGGTGCGGCGAGGGTGGCCATAAGAATCAGGTCGCCGGCTCGCTTCGGTTTGGCACAGCACGCGAGGAGTCGGGTGGCTTCCTCTGGTGTCATGGCGATGAGCGTGGTGGTCATGTGCGGGCCTTCCATCGTTCGATGCGTTCGCCTAGTTGGTCGCGTGCCAGGGCGATGGCGGCTCGAGCGGCGTTGACGTGAGGGAGTGCTGATTGCCAATGCAGGCGCATTAGCTGTTAATGATCGATCTCGACAACTTGGCCGATGTCCCCAGCAACGCTGGGACCCTGATCTTCTGATCTGTCCGTTATTGGTCTGCTCATGGTCTGTTCCTATGGGCGCGCTGTGGAGCGCGTGTTCTGCGAGTCCACGGCGCGTGTTCGGGCCATGTGACGCGCTGTGGAGCGCGAGATGGCGCGCTGTGGAGCGCGTGTTATTGGGGTGGGAGCATCGATTCGAAGGGCACGGTGGCCCGGAAGCGAACCCTGGTCTGACCTGAGCCCTGCCGTGCTTCCCGTTCGCTGATCAGGAAGACGGCGCGCTCGAGCGCGAGGAGATGGGTTCTTGTGGTCGAGGGCTCGATCCCGAGATTTCGGGCGAGGGTCTCGGTCGACGGATGGGCGTTGCCTTTGCTGTCCATGTAGGTCGCGAGCATGAGGGCGACGGCCTTGGTCATCGGCATCAGCGCGGCCTCGCGGATCGCTCGTTCCCACGCCCAGCGGACCGACTTGGCGGCCACGTCCTGATACGACCGGACTCACGCGAGGCGCTGAGGGTCGGCCTGCTCGGCCTCCCACTGCTCGACCGCTTCGACGGGGTAGCGGACGTGGCGTCCGATCTTCAGGCCTACCGGGCCGTAGCCCTTCGTGCGCCAGTTGTAGACCGACGACACCGGGACGTTGTACCGCTCGGCGAGTTGTTCGGGACTCAGGTACTCCGGGCTGTGGAACAAAGCGGAACCTCCGTAAGCGGGGGGTGGTCGACGGTTCCCACTACAACCGATACACTTCCCTCTTATGGCGAAACACGACGAACAATCCAGAGTTGTCCGCGAGAGTAACCTGCGGGCACGTTCGATCCATCGCCGGGCGTCGCGTTCGAGATCCGATCGACGACGCGTTCGAGTTGGCCTGGACCTTCGACCTTGACCTCGGGAGCGGCGAGGTGGTCGCCTCCGCCTTGGTCCCGATCTACGACGGCTGGACGCTCACCGTCGCGACTAGCCCGCGGTCGAGGGCGTGACCGTGTTCGAGCCGTTCACCCTGACGCCTCCGGCGGGCCGAGAGGGTGAGTGGATCACGTCGACAATCTTCAGCAAGCTGCGCATGCCCGAAGTCCGCGAAGCGGTGCTGCACGACCTCGTTGAGAATCCCGACGCCGCCTTCTATCTGCCGGCGTCGTGGTTTGACTCGTTCAACGTGACGCCGCGACCGGGCCGTGCCGGCCGAGCTGATCTCGCGTACGCACTCTGGGCGAAGCGCTATGTCGAAGCGCTAGAGGTCGACCCCAAGCACCCCGTCCCCTCATGGTGGACGAAGCTACCCAGGGAACACCTACGGGGCAATTCAGCGGCGCCTGTGGCAGGCGCGGGAACGGGGAATCCTCATTCGGGAGCATGGCAAGCCAGGCGGGCATCTCACGACCTACGGCGAACGACTCGTTCGCAACACTCAAGGAGGACTGACCGATGGCAAGCATCAACGATCGACGTTGGACCGTTCGCAAGTCGGATGGCGAGAAGGTGCCGACTGGCTACACGGGCCCGAAGCCGTGGCGGGCACGCTACCGGCCCGACAAGACGGCGAACGAGGTATCGCAGCACTTCGCCCGCAAGGTCGACGCTCAGAACTGGCTCGATTCGGTGACGGCGGACCTACAGCGCGGCGAGCACGTCGACCGCAAGCGCGGCCGTCAGACGTTCGGGGCGTGGGCGGACCAGTGGCTAGCGCGAGTCGGTCCACCTGAAGCCCAAGACGGTCGCCGGCTATGAGTCGGTCGTGAACAAGCACGTTCGCCCGAAGTGGGGAGCGGTGCCGATCGCGTCGATCGACCGGGCCGCGGTCAAGGGATGGGTGGCGGCCATGTCGGCCGCTGGCGTCGGCGCGGGCACGATCCGCAACGTCGTGAACGTCACCTCGCGATCTTCCGCTCCGCGATCGAGGGCGGCGCGGTGAAGGTGAACCCGTGCTCAGGCCTGCGGCTGGAACGCACCGAGCACGCGCCGATGCGGTTCCTGTCGGCCGATGAGGTCGCCCGGCTCGCCGACGCGATCGGTGAGCCGTACGACGTGCTGGTGACCTTCGCTGCGTACACCGGGCTGCGGGCCGGCGAGCTGGCCGCGCTGCGGTGGGAGAACGTCGACCTGCTGCGGGGCGCGGTGACGGTGGCGGAGTCCTACGCGGAGGTCCACGGGCGGCTCGAGCTCGGCCCGACGAAGACCTACGCGCGTCGGACCGTCGCGCTCCCCCGCTTCCTGGTCGACCTGCTGGCTCCCGGTGCCGCGGCGTACCGGGCTGGTGTTCGAGGCGCCCGAGGGTGGCCCGATCCGCCAGAGCAACTTCTACCGGCGCCACTTCACCCGGCGTGCGTCGAGGCGGGCCTGGGCGAGATCGTGACCGATCCGCGAAGCGCAAGACGCTACCGGGGGCTGCGCTTCCACGACCTCCGCCACACGACGGTCGCGCTGCTGGTGGCCCAGGGTGCGCACCCGCTGGCGATCAAGGAACGGCTCGGGCACTGCTCGATCACGGTCACGCTCGACCAGTACGGCCACCTGCTGCCGTCGCTCGACGAGGCGCTGACCGAGGGCCTCGAATCGACCTACCGCGAAGCTGCTGAGGACTCGCTGAGGACTGCGGACTACCGGGCCGCTCGCGCGTCAGGTGCCGCTTCGATCCCTGACCTGCGTGATTATGGTCGGGCTGGCGGGATTCGAACCCACGACCTTCGGTCCCCCAGACCGACGCGCTAACCAAGCTGCGCCACAGCCCGTACGAGTGGGTCACTCTACTCGCTCCCCTGCAGCGGGCGAATCGAGCCCGGCCGGGATCGCGACGGCGGGTATAGCGTCGCCTCCATGATCGACACCCAGCCCTTTGGTCGCACCGGCCACGACAGCACGCGGGTCATCTTCGGGGCCGCCGCGCTGGGGGCCATGCGCCAGGAACGAGCCGACGAGGTGCTCGAACAGGTGCGCCAGGCCGGCATCAACCACCTCGACACGGCCGCCTCCTACGGCGAGTCCGAGCTGCGGTTGGCTCCGTTCCTGTCGGTGTACCGGCCCATGTTCTTCCTCGCCACCAAGACGGGCGAGCGCACCGGCGACGGGGCCCGCCGCGAGCTCGAGCGCTCCCTCGTCCGCCTCGGCGTCGACCAGGTCGACATGATCCAGCTCCACAACCTCGTCGAACCCGACGAGTGGGAGACGGCCCACGGGCCCGGCGGCGCGGTCGAGGCGCTGGCCGCCGCCCGCGACGAGGGACTGGTCCGCTTCATCGGCGTGACCGGCCACGGCACGCGCATCGCGGAGATGCACCGGCGCAGCCTCGAGCGCTTCGCGTTCGACTCGGTCCTGCTCCCCTACAACTACGCCCTGATGCGTGACGAGGCCTACCGCACCGCCTTCGACGACCTGGTGGAGACGTGCGCCGAGCGCGAGGTGGCCGTCCAGACCATCAAGTCGGTGGCCCGCCGGCGTTGGCGCGACGACGCCGCCGGGCCCCGCTTCTCGTGGTACCAGCCCCTGCCGGCCGGTGACGCACTGGCCCGCGCCGTCGCCTTCGTGCTGGGCCGGCCCGGGCTGTTCCTCAACACCTCCAGCGACGCCACCCTGCTGGCGGCCACGATCGACGCCGCCAACGCCGCACCGGGCCTGCCGAGCGACGTCGAGATGGAAGCCGACCTCGTCGCGCTGGACATCGCCCCCCTCTTCGACGGCGGCGCGCTCGAGCGCATCTGACCCTCCCGCGACCGTGGCGCGATCGGCGGCCTGAGCCCGGTCGCGTGCCCTGGTCACACATCGGTCACGCCTCCGGGGCGGCTGCTTGGTCATGCGTGGGCCTTTCGGATCAATCCTCGCCGTGTGGGCTTCAGCCGGTGTGCAACTTGACCGACGCTGACCGTACGGGGTCACGCCAGACCCCGGCCAGCGGAGGTCTCCAACGAACGCCCCGCTCGGCGCCGCCCGTCGTTGGAGGTCCCCTTGAACCAGCCCGCCCTCCCCCGGACCCGCACCGGAAGGACATGGTCCGTCGTCGCCCTGGTCGTGAGCGTCACGCTCCTGGCCGCCGCCTGCGGCTCGGCCAAGACCTCGACGACGAACGCCGCCGACCAGGCCCCCGCCGCCCAGGCTTCGGACGGCAACCTGCCCGCCGACGAGGGCACCCCGAAGGACGGGGGCAAGGTGGTGTGGGGTCTCGAAGCCGAGACGGACAGCTTCAGCCCCAGCGTCGGCCGCTGGGCCCTCTCGGGCCACATGGTGGCCTCGGCCATCTTCGACCCGCTCGTCACGGTGGACGCGGACGGCAAGGCCGTGCCCTACCTGGCCGAGTCGATCACGCCGAACGCGGAGCAGACCGTGTGGACCATCAAGCTCCACAGCGGCATCAAGTTCCACGACGGCGAGCCCCTCGACGCCGCCGCCGTGGTCAAGAACCTCGAGGCGGACAAGGCCTCGATCATCACCTCGAAGGCCATGCCCTGGGTCGACACCATCACCGCGGCCGATCCGCTGACGGTCAAGATCACGACCACCCAGCCGTGGGCCACCCTGCCGAACCTGTTCGCCAGCCAGATCGGCTACATCGCCGCCCCCAGCCAGATCGACGACTTCCATGGCGGGGACCACCCCATCGGTACCGGCCCGTTCGTGTTCAAGGAATGGGTCAAGAACGACCACCTCACCGCCACCAAGAACCCCAACTACTGGCAGCAGGGCCTCCCCCACCTCGACGAGATCGAGTACCGGGCCGTGCCCGACGCCCAGCAGCGCGTCGATCAGCTCACCGACGGCACGCTCGACGCCATCGACACCGTCACCCCGAGCAGCATCGACGAGATCCGGGCCAACCCCGACCTGAAGCGCCTCGAGTACAACAAGGGCGAGAGCGCCTTCGTGGTGCTCAACTCCTCGGCCCCACCGTTCGACAACCTCGACGCCCGCCGGGCCGTCGTGCTCGCCACCGACGCCGCCGCCTACATCAACGAGATGGGCCCGGGGGTGTACGAGCCCGTCCAACGGCCCCTACGCCGAGGGCAAGCTGGGGTACCTGGCCGACTCCGGCTACCCCGCCTACAACCTCGACCAGGCCAAGGAGGCGGTGGCCGCCTACACCGCCACGACCGGCAAGCCCCTCCAGTTCACCTACGTCGGCGCCTCGAACGTCGACGACGCCAAGGGCCAGCAGCTGCTCAAGTCCATGTGGGAGCAGGCCGGCATCCACGTCGACCTCCAGGCCGTGGCCCAGGCCGACCAGGTGATCACCGTCGTGCTGGGCAAGTACCAGGCCGCCGACTTCCGCCTGTTCAACCAGCCCGACCCCGACATGGACTGGGTGTGGATGACC
This sequence comes from uncultured Microthrixaceae bacterium, assembly GCA_963726905.1. GTDB lineage: Bacteria > Actinomycetota > Acidimicrobiia > Acidimicrobiales > Acidimicrobilacustridaceae > UBA4742. The sequence goes on along the minus strand of CAVSDZ010000006.1, from coordinate 184,006 downwards.
TCGACCGCCATCGGCAAGAACGGCGACCTGTCGCTCAACTTCGCCCGGTACTCCACCCCCGCGATGGACGCCGCCCTCGAACGACGGCCGCACGACCACCGACGACGACCGTCGCCGGGGCGACTACGAGAAGGTCACCACCGAGATCAACGCCGGCCTTCCCTTCGTCTGGCTGGCCCGGGTCGACTGGGTCATCGCCGTCGTCCAGCCGGGTGCACGGCTACGCCGAGGCCCGCAACGGCAGCCTCCAGTCGCTCGGTCCCAAGACCTGGGTCGCCCAGCTCTGGGTCGGCTGACCACCCAGCCGACGGCCCCGACCTCCCCGACCTCCCCCGACCCGTCCCATCGCCCGAGACACCTGCCCGCCACGATCCTGAGAGAGAGCCCGATGTCCTCGCAGACACCACGGTCCACCAGTCGCCGCCCGATGTGGGTGATGGTCGCCGCCGTCCTCACCACCATGACGCTCGCCGCCGCCGGGTGCGGCTCGAACAAGTCGGCCACCGCCACCTCGGCCACCGCCGCCGACCAGCCGGCGGCCACCCCCGTCGCGTCCGGCGCCAAGTACGACGAGGGCACGCCGGTCGACGGCGGCAAGCTCGTGTGGGGCCTCGACGCCGACACCGACAGCTTCAGCCCGCTGTCGGGCCGCTGGGACCGCTCCGGCCACATGATGGGCTCGGCCATCTTCGACCCGCTCACCACGCTCGACGACGAACGGCGAGCCCGTCCCCTACCTGGCCGAGTCGCTCACCCCCAACGCCGACAACACCGAGTGGACCATCAAGCTGCACAGCGGCGTGGTCTTCCACGACGGCACCCCGCTCACCGCCGACGTCGTCGTGCAGAACCTGACCGAGGCCAAGAAGGCCCTCATCACCGGCAAGGGCCTGGCCGGCGTCAAGGACGTCGCCACCGTCGACCCGCTGACGGTCAAGGTCACCACCACCCAGCCGTGGGCCACCTTCCCCACCGCCCTGGCCAGCCAGATCGGCTACATGGCCGCCCCGGCCATGATCGCCGACCAGCACGGCGGCGAGCACCCCATCGGGACCGGCCCGTTCACGTTCAAGGAGTGGGTGCCGGGCGACCACATGGCCGCGGTCAAGAACCCGAACTACTGGCAGAAGGGCCTCCCCCACCTCGACGAGATCGACTTCAAGATCGTCACCGACGACCAGCAGCGGGTGGCCGACCTGGCCGACGGCACCGTCGACGCCATGACCACCTCGACCGCCTCGTCGGTGACGCAGCTGCGCACCATGACCGACTTCAACCTGCTCGAGGACGCCAAGGGTGAGGAGCGCTTCGCCACCCTCAACACCGACGCAGCCGCCGTTCGACAACCTCAAGGCCCGCCAGGCCCTGGCCTACGCCACCGACATCGACCGCTACATCAAGGCCACCGGTGACGGCGTCTACACGTCGGCCAACGGCATGTTCGCCCCCGGCCAGCTCGGCTACACCGCCGACGCCGGCTACCCCACCTACGACCTGGCCAAGGCCAAGCAGCTGGTGGCCGACTACACCGCCGAGACCGGCCAGCCCCTCAGCTTCACCTTCCTCAACACCTCCAGCATCGACGACACCAAGACCAGCCAGACGCTCAAGGACATGTGGGAGCAGGCCGGCATGAAGATCAGCCTGGAGAACGTGGGCGAGCAGGACGAGGTGGTGGCCGTCGTGCTGGGCAAGTACCAGGCCGCCGACTGGCGCAACTTCGGCCAGCCCGATCCCGACGGCGACTACCTGTGGTGGCACTCGAGCTCGGTGGGCAAGGGCGCGGACATCTCGCTCAACACCGCCCGCTACGCCACCCCGGAGATCGACAAGGCGCTCGACGGCGGCCCGGGCCACCACCGACGCCGCCACCCGCGACTCGCTCTACCAGGAGGCCGAGCGTCAGATCAACGCCGGTGTCCCCTACGTCTGGTACGCCCGGGTGACCTGTGCCATCGCCGCCGCCAAGCGGGTCCACGGCTACGGCGACGCGGTCAACGGCTCCGACGGCACCATCGGGCCCAAGACCTGGGTGGCCAAGCTCTGGATCGACGAGTCCACCACCTGACCGGGCTCACCGGCTGAGCAGCCACTGCACGCCCTGGATGGCCCGCCAGCCCAGGTAGATGGCGGCGGCCACCACCAGCACCCAGAAGTGCCACGGCACCTTCTGGGCCTTCGGCCGGCTCGGCGATGAAGCGCCCGCACGTCGGGCAGGTGCCGTCGGGCGGCAGGGAGTTCGGGTTCCAGAACTTGGCGCAGTCCTCGCACCACGGCAACGCGATCGAACCCGCTCAGACCGGGGGGACGCCGTGGTGGCGCTCGGTGAACGTCGCGGCGTGCCCCGCCGGCGTAGGCCAGCCGCCGGACGATCTCGCCGCGCAGCTCGGCGAACGTCGACCACCGCGTCGATCACCAGCTCCGACGCCAGCCGGACCAGGTCGACGTCCTCCTCGTAGAGCCGGCGCTGCTCGGCGACGAACGCCTCCCGCTCGGCCGGGTCCTCGATGGCGGCGATCTTGTTGGCGAACACCGCGTTGACCGCCGCCTCGGGTCCCATCACCGCGATCTTGGCCGTCGGCAGGGCGATGGTGGCCTCCGGGTCGAACGCCGGGCCGGACATGGCGTAGAGCCCGGCGCCGTAGGCCTTGCGCACGATCACCGACACCTTGGGCACGGTCGCCTCGGACACCGCGGTGATCATCTTGGCGCCGTGGCGGATGATCCCCTGGCGCTCGACCGTCGGTGCCGACCATGAAGCCGGGCACGTCGGCCAGGAACACGAGCGGGATGTTGAACGCGTCGCAGCACCAGATGAAGCGGGCCGCCTTGTCGGCCGAGTCGACGAACAGCACGCCGCCCTTCTGCATCGGGTTGTTGGCCACGATGCCGACCGGCCGGCCGTCGAGGCGGCCGAGCCCGACGATCAGCTCCGGCGCGAACAGCGGCTTGAGCTCGAAGAAGCTCTCGGCGTCGACGAGGCCGTCGATCACGTCGTGCATGTCGTAGCCCTGGGCCTCCTCGGCCGGGCACGACGTCGCGGTCGAGCGGGCGCGACGGCGGCGCCGGCCTGGTAGATCGGGCGGCTGGTCGCGCCACCGGTCGGGCAGGTACGAGAACCAGGCCTTGGCCTGGTCGATGGCGTCGGCGTCGTCGACGGCCAGGTTGTCGCCGCAGCCCGACACGGTGGCGTGCATGCGGGCGCCGCCCATCTCCTCGAGCGTCGTGATCTCGCCGATCACCATCTCGGCCATGCGGGGCGAGCCCAGGTACATCGACGCGTTGCCCTCGACCATGATCACGATGTCGCAGAACGCCGGGATGTAGGCGCCGCCGGCGGCCGACGGGCCGAACAGGCAGCAGATCTGGGGCACCCGCCCCGACAGCCGCACCTGGTTGTAGAAGATCCGGCCGGCGCCCCGGCGGCCGGGGAACAGCTCGACCTGGTCGGTGATGCGGGCGCCGGCCGAGTCGACCAGCCAGAACACCGGCAGCTCGTCGCGCAGCGCCCGGTCGGTGAGCCGCACGATCTTCTCGACCGTGCGCGCCCCCCACGAGCCGGCCTTGACCGTCGGGTCGTTGGCCATCACGCACACCGGGCGGCCGTCGACCGTGCCGATGCCGGTGACCACGCCGTCGGCGGGCAGGTCGGCGGCCAGCGTGTTGGCCAGCAGGCCGTCCTCGACGAACGAGCCGGGGTCGAGCAGCAGGTCGAGCCGGTCGCGCACGAACAGCTTGTGCTGCGCGGCCAGCTTGGCCGCGCCCGGCTCGAGGTTGCCCTGGCGGGCGCGGCGCCGAGCCGCGTCAGCCGGACGTCGGGATCGGCGTGGCTCGCGCAGATCAGGTGCGGCGGATGGCGAGGATGGCGACGTCGTCGGTGATCGGGCCGCTGGAGAAGTCGCGGGCCGCCTCGAGCAGCGACTTGCACAGCACGTCGGGCGACACGCCGGGGTCGCGCCGCAGCTGGGCGGCGATGCGCTCCTCGCCGAAGAGCTGCTCGCCGTTGCGGGCCTCGGCCAGGCCGTCGGTGTAGAGCAGGCACAGGTCGTTGGGGTCGAGCCGGATCTCGCGGCTGACGTAGGTGCGCCTTGGGGTCCAGCATCAGCAGCGGCCCGGTGGCCCGCAGCGGGCTGCACCTCGCGCTCGTGCCACAGCCAGGCGGCGGGGTGGCCGGCCGAGGCGAAGCGCAGGGTGCCGGCCTCGGTGTCGAACAGCACGACGCACAGCGAGATGAACTCCTCGGGGCGGCCCATGGCCGACATCTGGGGGTTGAGCTCCTCGAGCGCCTGGGCCGGGTCGCGGTACTGGCGGAGGAACACCCGCAGCAGGTACTTGGCCTGGAAGGCGGTGATGGCCGGGTCGATGCCGTGGCCGGTCACGTCGCCGATGACCGCGGCGACCCGGGTCGGCGCCACGCGGAACACGTCGTAGAAGTCGCCGGCCATGAGGCCCGAGCCGGCCTGGTAGACCCGGCCGACCTCGAAGCCCGGCGAAGTCGGGCAGGTCGTCGGGGGCCAGGCGCTCGGCCCAGCGGCGCGGGGCCAGCTCGTCCTGGACCAGCACCTCCTGGGCCCGTCGCTCGAGCTCGGTGCGGCCGTGCTCGAGGCGGGCCTCCTTGACGAAGTTGCGCCCGAGGACGAGCGACGCGGCCGCCGGGATGGCCACCAGCACCAGCAGCAGCGAGCGGCTGGAGGTGCTGAACACCGCCGCCACCGCCACGATCACGGTGAGCATCCCGTAGAGCAGGGTGGAGAGCAGGTCCTTGCGGTAGTCCGAGCGGGCGAGCGACTGCAGATCGGGGTCGTCGGAGTCGCGCTCGATGCGCGTCAGCACCTTCAGGCGGTAGCGCGCCGAGCGGCCCCACACCAGGGCGGCGGCCGCACAGACCACCGCCACGAGGAGCAGGATCGGCTGGTACATGATCAGGCAAGGCTACCGGAGCGGGACCCGCCCGGACAGCAACCCCGCCGCCCGAGGGGTGCCTCAGTCCCGCTTGCGGACCCGCATCTTGATGGGGGTGGAACCGAGGTCGAACTCCTCGCGCAGCCTGCGCTCGAGGTAGCGCAGGTAGGTGGCGGGCACGTCCTTGTTGGCGAACAGCGTGAACGTGGGCGGATCGGTGGCGCCCTGCGTGGCGTAGAGCACCCGCACGCCGTGGGGGCCGGGCTGGGCCGACTGGGCGCCGCGGATCACCTCGTTGACCTTCCGGGTCGGCATCCGCTTGTGGTAGTCCTCGATGGTGTCGGCCAGCGCCGGCAGCAGGTGGTGCACGCCCTTGCCGGTGAGGGCGCTGATCTTCAGCACCGGGCGACTCGCCGAGGAAGTGCAGCCGCTGGCCGACCTGGTAGGTCACGTCGAGCTCGGCCTCGGCGTCGAGCATCTCCCACTTGTTGAGCAGCACGACCACCGGGCAGCCGGCGGCGTCGACCCGCTCGGCCAGGCGCTGGTCCTGGTGGGTGATGCCCTCGGTGGCGTCGATGACGAGCAGGGCCACGTCGGCCGTGTCGATCGACTGCAGGGCCCGGACGAACGAGTAGTACTCGGTGCCCTCGTCGATCTTGGCCTTGCGCCGCATGCCGGCGGTGTCGACGAAGCGGACCGGGCCGTCCTCGGTCTCGACGACGGTGTCGATGGCGTCGCGGGTGGTGCCGGGCATGTCGTGCACGACCGAGCGCTCGTCGCCGATCAGCCGGTTGAACAGCGTCGACTTGCCCACGTTGGGCCGGCCGACGAGCGCCACCGAGAACACCTTGCTCCTCGCCCGGGTCGTACCCCTCGGCGTCGCGCGGGGCCGTCCGTCGCCCGCCGGTTGCTCGGGAGGGAGCACCCCGACCAGGGCGTCGAGCAGGTCGCCGGTGCCGCGACCGTGCAGCGCGCTCACCGGGCAGGGGTCGCCGAGGCCGAGGCGACGAACTCCCAGACGCCGGCCTCGCGGTTGGTGTCGTCGACCTTGTTGGCGACCAGCAGCACCGGATGGTCGACCCGGCGCAGCAGGTCGGCGACGCGGCTGTCCTCCTCGGTGATGCCGACCACGGTGTCGACCACGAACAGCACGGCGTCGGCGTCGTCGATGGCCCGCTCGCTCTGGCGGCTGACCTTCTCGTCGAGGTCGTCGCCGCCCGGCAGCCAGCCGCCGGTGTCGACCAGCAGGAACGGGTAGCCCTGCCACTCGGCCTCGACCTCCTTGCGGTCGCGGGTGACGCCGGGCTTCTCCTCGACGATCGCCTCGCGCCGGCCGACGATGCGGTTCAGCAGCGTGGACTTGCCCACGTTGGGGCGGCCGACGATGGCGACCGGCGGCAGGCTCATCGTGAGCCTCCGACCTGGGCGCGGACGCGGTCGGCGGGCGCGGAGGCTCGAGCGCGGCGCGCAGCGCCAGGCCGTCGGTGGCCACGATCTCGACCGGGCGGGGCAGGTCGGCGGGGGCCAGTGCCGTCGAGGAACCGGCCCTGCGACAGGCACACGTCGGGCAGCAGGTAGCGGTGGCCCTCGGGCTCGGCGGCCAGCGCGCGGGCCAGGTCCTCGCCGACCATGAGGCCGGTCACGCCGATGTTGCCGCCGAAGAACTCGTTGGCGACCGGCGACCACCCGCACGTCGGCGCGGCCGAGCGACGGCGACCAGCGGCGCGAGCACCGCCGCGCCGAGCGGGCCGGTGAGGACGGCCGACCGGGGCGCTGGGCCGACGGCCGCAGCACGACCTGGCCCGGCGCCGGCGTCGCTCAGCCGAGGCGCGCGGTAGCCCTCGGCCGGGGCGCCGTCGACCCAGGCGAAGAAGCCCGGGCTGCACGCCGGTGGGCTCGGTCGACCAGCCCCAGGAACTCGGCTCGAAGGTGCGGGCCATGCCGATGCCGTCCTCGTGCATGGCGAAGCCCTCGTAGGCGTCGGCGGCCGGGGAACGGCCGGCCGGCCAGCAGGTAGTACTCGTCGGCGGCGAACACCAGCCGGTGGCCGAGCGTCGAGCGGAAGACGTCCTGCCAGTCGTGGACGGCGTCGACCACGGCGGCGGCCTCGGCCGGCGGTGTGGGGCCGCATGCGGGCCTCGTTGGACCAGCGGCTCACCCCGAGCGGCACCACGCACAGGCTGGCCAGCTCGGGGTAGCGGTCGAGCACCCCGGCCAGCGTGTCGTCGAGCACGGCGCCGTCGTTGACGCCGGGGCACACCACGATCTGGCCGTGCACCTCGATGCCGTGGTCGAGCAGGGCCCGCAGCCAGCGCAGGCTGGTGGCGCCCCGGCGGTTGCGCAGCATCTCGGCCCGCACCTCGGGATCGGTGGCGTGGATGCTCACGTTGAGCGGCGAGAGCCGCTCGGTGACCACCCGCTCGAGGTCGGCCTCGGTGAAGCGGGTCAGCGTGGTGAAGTTGCCGTAGAGGAACGACAGCCGGTAGTCGTCGTCCTTCAGGTAGAGGCTCTCGCGCATGCCCGGCGGCAGCTGGTAGATGAAGCAGAACTCGCAGTGGTTGTCGCAGGTGCGCACCTGGTCGAACAGCGCCGAGTGCACCTCGACGCCGAGCGGCTCGCCCGTCGGCCTTGGCCACCTCGACCTGCAGCTCGAGGCCGCCCCGGTTCGACGTCGAGCACCAGTCGGCGCTCGTCGACCAGCAGCCGGTACTGGATGACGTCGCGGGGCACCTGCGCCGTCGATGGCGCACGATCTCGTCGCCGGGCAGGATCCCGGCCCGAGCGGCCGGAGACCCGGGCGCGACAGCGACGACTCGGGGAGCGGACATGGCCGTCCAGGCTACCGGTCGGCGGCCCGATCCCCGGACCGAGCGCCCGGCGGCGGCCGGTAGCCTGACGCCGGTGACCGACGCCGACTCCCGGCCGACCGCCCGACCGCGGCGTCGACCAGGTGCTGCTGGCCGCGCCCCGCGGGCTTCTGCGCCGGCGTCGAGATGGCCATCAAGGCGCTGGCCTGGATGGTGCGGGCCTTCGAGCCGCCCGTCTACTGCTACCACGAGATCGTGCACAACCAGCGGGTCGTGCGAGCGCTTCCAGGACCTGGGCGTGGTCTTCGTCGACGACATCGCCGAGGTGCCGCCGCGGCCGCCCGGTCATGCTGAGCGCCCACGGCTCGGCGCCCGAGGTGGTGGCCGCGGCCCGGGCCCAGGGCGGCTACGTGGTCGACGCCGTGTGCCCGCTGGTCACCAAGGTGCACCACGAGGTCAAGGTGCGGGCCGGCAAGGGCTACCAGATCGTCTACGTGGGCCACGAGGGCCACGAGGAGGCGGTCGGCACGATGGCGGTGGCCCCCGAGGCCATCCACCGGGTCGAGAGCGTCGCCGACGTCGAGCGCCCTCCCCGACTTCGACCGAGCCGGTGGCCCTGCTGGCCCAGACCACCCTCAGCCACCGCGACTGGGCAGGGCGTGCTCGAGGCCACCCACGAGCGCTTCCCCGAGATGTGGATGCCGGGCCGCAGCGACCTGTGCTTCGCCACCACCAACCGCCAGTCGGCGCTCATGGAGATCGCGCCCGCGCTGCGACGCGGTGGTCGTCATCGGCTCGGCCAACTCGTCCAACACCCGGGCGCTCGAGAGCCTGGCCCGCGACGCCGGCTGCCCCCGGGTGCTACCGGGTCAACGGCGCCGAGGAGCTGCCCGACGACCTGCACGGCATCGATCGGCGTCACCGCCGGGGCCTCGGCCCCCGAGGAGCTGGTCGAGGCCGTCATCGCCCGCCTGGCGCCCCGCGACGGCGTGGTCGAGGTGGCCATCACCGACGAGGACGAGTACTTCCCGCCGCCGCGCAACCTCCGCGACCTGCTCGTGGCCCTCGACACCTGCGCCACCTTCACCGTCGGGCGGGCCGGTCGCCGGCCGCCCCACCGTCAACGACCGCCTGGTCCACGCCAGCGACGTGCTGGCCACCCTCGGCTGAGCCCGGGACCCGACCGCTCCGGCGAGCGCGTCCGGGAAATCTCTGCTGTGCTGTCGATCGGGCGGTCGGCCGTTCGACGTGTCGTCAGATCCGGCCGTCGGGGCCGGACGATCACGGAGGTTCCCGGTGAAGTACATGCTCCTCATCTACACCGACCCGAACAGCGGTCCGGCGCCCGGCTCGCCCGAGAGCCAGGCAGAGCACGAACGCTGGATCGCCGTCAGCCAGGAGCTGTTCAGCTCGGGCAAGGCGCTGGCCGGCGACCCGCTGCAGGGCATCGAGACGGCCACCACCGTCCGGGTCCGCGGCGGCGACCGGCTGACCACCGACGGGCCGTTCGCCGAGACCAAGGAGATCCTCGGCGGCTACTACCTGATCGACGTCGACGACCTCGACGAGGCCCTGGAGATCGCCGGCCGGATGCCCAACATCGCCTACGGCACCGTCGAGGTCCGGCCGATCATGGACTTCCCGGCTGAGCGAGCAGGCCGCCGCCGCCGCCGTCGAGCGCTTCGCCCGCCAGGAGTGGTCGCGCGTGGTGGCCACCCTGGCCCGTGACCTCGGTGACCTCGACGCCGCCGAGGACGCGGCCCAGGAAGCGATCGCCGAGGCGCTGCGGCACTGGCCCGCCCGTGGCGTCCCGGACCGGCCCGGGGCCTGGCTGACCACGGTGGCCCGCCGCCGGGCCATCGACCGGCTGCGCCGGGAGGCCCGCCGCTCCGACCGCGAGGCCGACCCTGGCCCGCCTGGAGGCCCACGTGATCGATGCCGACACCGAACAGGCCGACGACCGGTTGGCCCTGGTGCTGACGTGCTGCCACCCCGCCCTGGCCCCCGAGGCCCGGGTGGCCCTCACCCTGCGCTCGGTCGCCGGCCTGTCCACGCCCGAGATCGCCCGGGCCTTCCTCGTGCCCGAGCCGACCCTGGCCCAACGGCTGGTGCGGGCCAAGCGGAAGATCCGCGACGCCGGCATCGCCTTCCGGGTGCCGGCGCCCGACGAGCTCGACGACCGCCTCAACTCGGTGCTGGCCGTGCTCTACCTCGTGTTCAACGAGGGCTACTCGGCCAGCGCCGGCGACGACCTGGTCCGCCTCGACCTGTGCGAGGAGGCCATCCCCTGGCCCGGCTGCTGGACAGCCTGGCCCCCGACCGACCCGAGGTCGTGGGCCTCACCGCCCTGTTGGAGCTGACCCATGCCCGGCGCGCCACCCGGGTCGACGAGCGGGGCGACCTCGTGCTGCTCGACGACCAGGACCGCGTCGCACTGGGACCGAGCCCTCATCGACCAGGGTCGGGCCCGCCTCGACCGCCTCCCTCCGCTGGGCTCGGCCGGCCCCATCGGCCCCTACCGGGCCCAGGCCGAGATCGCCCGCCTCCACGCCGAGGCACCCACGCTCGCCGAGACCGACTGGCCCCGCATCCTCGCCATCTACCGAGGAGCTGGCCGAGGCGACGGGCTCGCCGGTGGTCGCCCTCAACGGCGCCGTCGCCCTGGCCATGGTCGAAGGCCCCGAAGCGGGCCTGGCCGCCATCGACGAGGTGGCCGACGGCGGTCGACCTCGACGACTACCACCTCCTGCACTCGGCCCGGGCCGACCTGCTGCGCCGCACCGGCCGCGACGGCGAGGCCGCCGCCGCCTACCGCCGGGCGCTGGCCCTGGTCGGGACCTCGCCCGAACGGCGGTTCCTCGAGCGGCGCCTGGCCGAGGTCGCCGGCACGATCCGCCCCGATCCGCCACCCACGGAGTGAGACAGATCGACGCCCGGCTGGCACACTGGGGCCATGACGGATTCCTTCACCCGCATGGACGAGTCGACCCTCGAGCAGTGGATGGTCATCGGCGAGGAGACCGCGGCCAACCAGGGCCGGGTCGCCGACCGCATCCTCGGCCTGCTCGAGTCGCTGAGCGAGATCAGCGACGGCTTCGTCACCGATCAGCTCACCCACTGCCTGCAGACCGCCACCCGGGCCGAGCGGGACGGGGCCGAGCCCGAGGTCGTGTTCGCCTCGCTGTGCCACGACATCGGCAAGGCCGTCAGCGTGCCCAACCACCCGGCCATCGCCGCCGAGATCGTCCGGCCGTACGTGAGCGACGACGTCTACGACATGGTCCGCACCCACCAGGACTTCCAGGGCAAGCACTACTACGCCCACTTCGGCGGCGATCCCGACGCCCGCGACAAGTACGAGGGCGAGTCGTTCTACGACCTCACCGCCCGCTTCGCCGACGACTGGGACCAGGTCGCGTTCGACCCCGACTACGACACGCTGCCGCTCGAGCACTTCGAGCCGCTGGTGCGGGAGATGACGGCCAAGGCCCGACTCTTCTAGGCCCGATGGCCACCGGTGGCGCCGTGGTGGCCGCCCGGCCTCCGCTTCGAAGCACGAGGCCCGCGCCGCCGAGCGAACCCAACGTCGTCGTCGACGGCAGCGCCAACGCCGGCACCGTCCTCACCCTGTCGCACTGGCCCCATGCGCCCTGTCCCGGCCGACCTGCGGCGCGACCTGTCGGCCGAGACGGCCCTGGCCTACCTCGACGTGCGCCGTCCCGCCACGGCGCGCGCCGAGGTGGTCACCAACAACCACTTCGACCAGGACGGCCTGGTCGGGCGTGTTCGCCCTGGTCGAGCCCGAGGCGGCCCGGGCCCGGGCCGAGCTGCTGGTCGAGGTGGCCCGCGCCGGCGACTTCGCCGACTGCCGCAGCCGCGCCGGCGGCCCGCATCTCGATGGCCATCGCCGCCTTCGCCGACCCGGAGCGCTCCCCGCTGGGGCCCCGCCTGTTCGACGGCGACTACGCGACGCGTGTGCGCCACCCTCTACCCCGAGGTGCTGCCCCGGGTGGTCGAGCTGGTCGACCACCCCGAGCGCTTCGCCGGACCTGTGGGCCGACGAGGACGCCCAGCTCGACGCCGACCTGGCGCTGGATGGCCTCGGGCGCCGTGGCCGTCGAGGAGGTGCCCGAGCTCGACCTGAGCGTCGTCACCCTGCCCGAAGGGTCCCGCTCGACGGGCGGGCACCGGTTCGGCTCGCATGTGGTCCGAGCGCATCCATCCCCTCGCCCTGCACGGCGCCATCGACGGCTTCACCGTCCTGCTCCGCCAGGGCGACTGGTGGGAGCTGCGCTACCGCTACGAGTCGTGGGTGCAGTACGTGAGCCGGCCGGTGCGCCCCCGGGTCGACCTCGGCGCCGTGGCCGAGGAGCTCAGCGCGGCCGAGCCCGACGGCGGCCCGTGGGTGTTCGACGGCGTGGCCGCCCTCACCCCGGTGCTGCGGCCGGGCCGACGGCGGCCGCCAGTGGCGTCGACCCGGACCGGATCCGACAGGCCGTGGAAGCGGGCGCTGCGCCGGCTCCCCCCGGCCTGGGACCCCTATGACGGGTCGGCGCCGGCCGGCTGAGCGACCGTCACCGGGGCCCGGACGCTCGTGCGCGTTGGGCCGCCCGGCCAGCTCCTGGGCCTCGTCGAACAGCACCTGGATCCGCTCGGCCAGCTCGGCGGTGAGGGCCTTGATGTCGTGGCGCGACGCCCGGCCGTTGGCCGGGAGCGGGTGGCGGGCACGAGCGGCTCGCCGATCACGATGGTCATCTTCACCGGGTGCACCATCTTCGAGCCCTTGGGCATGGCCGCCTCGGTGCCGCCCAGGCCGACGGGCACGATGGGAGCGCCGGTGCGGCAGGCCAGGAAGGCGGCCCCGTCGAAGAAGTGCTGGGTCTCGGGCCCGAACTGGCGGGTCCCCTCGGGGAACAGCACCAGCGGCTCGCCCCGCTCGAGCACCTCCTGGCAGGCCCGCAGCGCCTCGCGGTCGGCGGTGCCCCGCTTCACCGGGAAGCCCCCCAGCGCGGTGAGGAACCAGGCGCCGAAGCGGCCCTTCCACAGCGACTCCTTGCCCATGTAGCGCAGGCGCCGGGGCGTGACCAGGGCCACGAACGGCGTGTCGAGGTTGGAGCGGTGGATGGGCGACAGGATGAACGCGCCCGTCGGTGGGGATGTGCTCGGCGCCGACCACCTTGGCCCGGAAGTACGTCCGGGTGATGGCGATGACCACGCCCCGCATGAAGCGGTAGAAGACCCGCTGGCCCCGGTCCAGGCGCTCGCCGAACTCGTGGCCCTCGGGGTGGATGATGTGGGCGTCGTTCAGCCATGGGTCGAACCTACGACAGGTAGGTCGAGCACGGCGGCGATGATCTCGTCGACGGTCAGGTCGCTGGTGTCGATCACCACGGCGTCGTCGGCCTCGCGCAGCGGGCTGTCGGCCCGGCCCTGGTCGAGGGCGTCGCGGCGGGCCAGGTCGGCGGCCACCGTCTCGTAGGCCAGGTCGGCGACCTCCTTGGACCGCCGCGAGGCCCGGACCTCGGGCGAGGCGTCGAGGTAGACCTTCAGCTCGGCGTCGGGGAACACCACCGTGCCGATGTCGCGGCCCTCCATCACCCCGCCGCCGTGGCTTGGTGGCCCACTCGCGCTGACGCTGGCGCATCTCCTCGCGCACCGCCGGGTTGGCGGCCACGATGCTCACGGCCCGGGTCACCTCGGGCCCGCGGATCTCGATGGTGGCGTCGACGCCGTCGACGGTGATGGTGCCGTCGTCGGCCATGCGCAGGTCGAGGTCGCGGGCCACCTTGGCCACCGGCTCGGGCTCCTCGGGGTCGATGCCGCGCCGCAGGGCGGCGAAGGTCACCGACCGGTACATGGCCCCGGTGTCGAGGTACTCGAGACCCAGGCGCTGGGCCAGCGCCTTGGCCACCGTGGACTTGCCCGAGCCCGCCGGGCCGTCGATCGCGATCACCCTCATCGAGCGGGCACCCTACTGCGCCTCCGCCGGGGGCGGTTCGCAGCTGGTCCAGGGCGTCCCAGTAGCCGGGGAAGGTCTTGGCCACGCAGCCCGGATCGGCGATCGCGATGCCCGGCGCCCGCAGCCCGAGCAGGGCGAAGCTCATGGCCATCCGGTGGTCGTCGTAGGTCTCGACGACGCGCCGGGCGCGGCGTAGCCGGGCTCGATGCGGAAGCCGTCGTCGGTCTCGTCGGCCTCGATGCCGCAGCGCCGCAGCTCGGTGACCACCGCGGCGATGCGGTCGGTCTCCTTGCGGCGGATGAACCCGATGCCGGTGACCTCGGTGGGCGCGTCGGCGAACACGGCCACCGCCGCCAGCGTCTGGGCGGTGTCGGAGAGGTCGGCCAGGTCGACGGTCGACGCCGTGCAGCGTCGCCGGTGCCCCGCACCTCGGTGAAGTCGTCGCCCCGGTCGACCTCGGCGCCCATCTGCTCGAGCACGTCGACGAAGCGCCAGGTCGCCCTGGCAGCGAGGCGGCGCCCAGACCCTCGACCCGCACCCGGCCGCCGACGATGGCGGCGGCGGCGAAGAAGTACGACGCGGCCGACGCGTCGGGCTCGATCGCGGTAGTCGGGTGGCCCGGTACCCGCCGGGGCGCGACGACGTAGGTGCGCTCGTCGGGCCGCGCCGACCGGCGGCGCCGAAGGCCTCCATCACCGCCACGGTCAGGTCGAGGTAGGGCCGGACACGATCGGGCCGTCGAGGTGCACGGTGCAGACCGCGGCTCGGGCACGGGCGCGCTCAGCAGCAGGCCCGAGGCGAACTGGCTGCTCACGTCGGCCCGCAGGGTCACCTCGTCGACTCGGCGCCACCGCCGGCCGGGGCGCCGATGCGAACCGGGAGGTGGCCGGGCTCGCCCATCTCGTCCACGTCGGCGCCGAGCGCCCGCAGCGCCTCGAAGCCCGGCCGCCATGGGCCGGGCCCGCAGCGGCGGCGGCGCCGTCGAGCAGGTACGGGCCGCGTCGCCGAGCGCCGAGCAGCGGGCGCCACGAAGCGGGCGGTGGTGCCCGACAGGCGGGCGTCGAGCGACGCGTCCCCGACCAGGCGGCCGCACGGCGCCGGGCCCGGCGTCACCCGGGCGTGGCCCGGCCGGTCGTCCAGCGTCGACCGCCACGCCGAGGTCGCGCGAGGCACTCGATCATGGCCTCGGTGTCGTCGGCGACCAGCACCCCGTCGAGCGTCGCTGGTGCCGTCGGCCAGGGCGGCGCAGACCAGGGCGCGGTTGGTGATGCTCTTCGAGCCCGGGCACGCGGCACGGTGGCGTCGAGCGGGCCCGCGAGCGGGACGACGGCGAGCGGGTCGGCCAGGTCGTCGGGCTCGACCGGTGCTCATTCGATCGGGTGCAGGGTCGGGCGGTAGCCGGCGCCGATGAGGCCGTCGTGGAACCGCTCCCCCAGCTCGGCGTCGACCAGCAGGATCAGCACGCCCTCGTTGCCCTCGATCGAGTGGGCGATCTCGAAGTCGGCGATGCTAGACGTCGAGGTCGGTGGCCAGGGTGAAGATCGGGGCCAGCGCGCCCTCGCGGTCGGGGATCGGTGACGCGCAGCTCGACCAGGTCCTCGGGCCGCGACACGCGCGCCGGCAGGGCGATCCGGGCCCGGCGGGCCCGCTCGAGCACGCTCGAGCAGCCGCTCGCGGTCGCCGTCGGCCACGACCTCGCGCACCTCGCCCAGCGCCTCGATGAGGCTGTCGAGCTCCTCGACGATGGCGTCGCGGTTCTCGGCGCAGATGTCGGGCCAGATGCCGGGATGGCCGGCCGCGATGCGGGTCATGTCCCGGAAGCCGCCGGCGGCCAGGCGCAGCAGCGGCCGGTGCTCCTCGGACCGCTCCGCGGCCAGGCGCATCATGGTGGCGGCCGTCAGGTGGGGCACGTGGGACACCACGGCCACCAGCGAGTCGTGGCGGTCGGGCGGGATCGCCACCACCGACGCCCCCAGCGAGGTGACCACGGTTGCGGATGGTGGCGAAGGCGGTGTCGTCGGTGCCCGGCACCGGGGTGAGCACCCAGGTGGCCCCCTCGAACAGGTCGGCCCGGGCGCCGTCGACCCCTTCGAGCTCGGAGCCGGCCATGGGGTGGCCGCCGACGTAGCGGGGGTCGTCCATGAGCGCGAGCATCGGCGTCTTCACGCTGCCCACGTCGGTGACGAGCCCGGAGGTGGTGGCCAGGGCGTCTCGGCCACCTCGGTCGGCCACCGCCCCGACCGGCGTGGCCACGAAGGTCACCTCGGCGTCGGGGTCGTGGCCGACGGCGTCGAGCGCGCCGAGCTCGAGGGCCCGGCGCGGCGCTGTCGCTCGTTGCGGTCGCGGCCGGTGACGTGCCAGCCGTGCGCGCCGCAGGGCGAGGCCGATCGATCCGCCGATGAGACCGGTGCCGATGATGAGGGCGCGGCGAGGTACCGGGGCCGTCATCGCAGGCTCAGGCCGGGAGGTCGTCGCGCAGGTCGGCCGCGCCCTCGAGGTAGATGTGGTGCAGCTCGGCCGCGGGCGCGGTCGGTGTTCACGTGCATCAGGATACGGATGCAGCGGGGCTTGGCCCCGGTGATATCCAGCTCGCGGGCGCAGATCAGCGGCACGTCGGCCGAGCCCGTTCTCGCGGCCGGCCAGGGCCGGGAACATCGAGTGGATGTCGTCGGTGGCGGTGAAGATCACGC
Organism: uncultured Microthrixaceae bacterium; assembly: GCA_963726905.1. Lineage (GTDB taxonomy): Bacteria > Actinomycetota > Acidimicrobiia > Acidimicrobiales > Acidimicrobilacustridaceae > UBA4742. The sequence goes on along the minus strand of CAVSDZ010000006.1, from coordinate 167,648 downwards.
TGATGATGTCGTCGTGGTCGACGCCGTTGGCCGCCGATCATGGCGTCGAGCAGGGCCACCGTGCGCGATCGGACCTGCTCGGGGGTGTCCTCGTCGACGGTGGTCGCACCCCGCAGGGCGAGCACGGCAGATGGCATGGGCGCCGATGCTAGTGGTCCGCCGATGTCGGCCGGCCGGGTCCGGGCCGCGGCGCGCCCGTTCGAGGGCCCGCACCTCGTCGGTGGTGAGCGGGCGCCAGCGGCCGGGCTTCAGCTTGCGGTCGGTCAGCGGGCCGATGCGGGTGCGCACCAGGCGCTGCACCGGGTGGCCGACGGCCTCGCACATGCGCCGCACCTGCCGGTTGCGGCCCTCGTGGATCACGATGCGCAGCAGGCCGCGGCGACGGCTGGGTCACCTGGGCCGGCGCGGTGAGCCCGTCGTCGAGCTCGACGCCCTCGCGCAGCGCGCCGCAGCGCGGCGCGGGTCGGGCTGCCCCTCGACGTGGGCCAGGTACTCCTTGTCCACCCCGAACGACGGATGGGTCAGCCGGTGGGTGAGCTCGCCGTCGTTGGTGAGCACCAGCAGGCCCTCGGTGTCGCGGTCGAGGCGCCCGACCGGGAAGACCCGGGGCTCGTCGGGCACGAGGCTCACCACCGTGGGCCGGCCCTGGGGGTCGTCGGCGGTGGTGACCACGCCGGCCGGCTTGTTGAGCAGGTAGTAGACGAGCCCGGGCGCCACGCCGATGGCCACGCCGTCCACCTCGACCAGCGCCGTGGTCGGTGTCGACCCGCCGCCCGAGCTCGGCCACCTCCCCGTTGACGGTGACCCGACCGTCGGCGATGAGGTCCTCGCACACCCGCCGGCTGCCGAGACCGGCGCGGGCCAGCACCTTCTGCAGCCGCTCGCCCTCGGCGTTCGGATCTGCCGCCGGACGTCGTTCACGTCGTCGTCGTCGTCGATTTCGGCCGGGTCGGGCGATCGACGGATCCGATCGTGAGGTCCAGTGGCTCGGGGTCGGGCTCGGCCCGGAGACCGACCTCGAGGGCCTCCACCACGTCGGCGCCGGGGACGAAGGCGGCGACGGGAGGCAGATCGTCGAGCGAGCCGAGCCCCAGCCGCTCGAGGAACAGCGCGGTGGTGCCGAACAGCACGGCCTGACCGGGACCGGGGTCGCGGGCGATCTCGGCGATGTAGCCGCGCTGCTCGAGGGTGCGGATCACGCCGTCGACGTTGACCCCGCGGATCGAGCGCCACCTGGGCCCGGGAGATGGGCTGCTTGTAGGCCACGATGGCCAGCGTCTCGAGGGCGGCCGACGACAGCCGGGCCGACTGGCCCTCGAGCACGAAGCGCTCGACGTAGCCGGTCAGGTCGGGATGGCTCTGGAACCGGTAGCCGCCGGCCACCTTCACCAGCACGAAGCCCCGGTCCTCGGCCTCGTACGCCGCGGCCATCTCGGCCAGCAGCTCGGCCATGACCGCCGGGGACGGTCTCGGTCACCTGGGCCAGCAGATGGGGGTCGACCGGGCTGTCGGCCACCATCAAGATGGCCTCGACCGCCCGGCGGGTCTCGTCGGTCATCAGCCGTCGTAGACGTCGACGGCGGTGAGATCGGCCTGGTGGTCGCGGTCGCCCAACCAGATGATCTGGATCTCACCGAACGCGCCCGGCTGGTCGAGATCGACCAGGCCCTGCTTGAACAGCTCGAGGACGGCCAGGAAGCGCACCACGACCTCGAGCCGCTCGACGAACGACTCGGTGAGCGCCCGGAAGCTGATCCGGCCGACTCGGGGCAGCTCGTCGACCAGCTCCTCGACGGCCTCGATGACGCTGATGCGCACCGAGTGGATGTGCCCGACCTCGACCACCGGCACCGGCTTGGGCGCGATGGCGCGCAGGTAGGCGGCCTTGAGGTCGGCGGCGTCGACGCCCTCGAGCAGGTCGGGGGCCAGGTCCAGGAAGCGGTCCTCGAGGCCCATGGTGCGGGGGAAGGAGCGGGCCGCCTCGAGCGACAGGCGGTGCAGCATGACCGCGGCGTCCTTGAACGTCTTGCACTCGAGCAGCCGGTTGATGAGCAGGTCCCGCTCCTCCCACAGGGCCAGCTCGTCGTCGAGGTCGAGGTCGCTCTCGTTGGGGAGCAGCCGGCGGGCCTTCAGCTCGACCAGCGTGGCGGCGATGAGCAGGAACTCGGTGGCCACCTCGAGGTCGACCTCCTCGAAGCGGGCCAGCTCGGCCAGATAGGCGTCGACGATGGCGGCCAGCGAGACCTCGTAGAGATCCAGCTCCTCGCGCAGGATGAGGTGGAGCAGCAGGTCGAACGGCCCCTCGAACACCGGGGTCTGCACGGCATAGGGCATCCGTTCACCATAGGGCGCCGCCGGGGGGCTCTCCGCGCATCCCCTCCCGGCGTCCGGGGCCGCCCCGAACCGGCCCGAACCCCGGGCTAGCGTCACGAGGATGACCGGTCCACGAGCACCCCGAGGGCTGGTCGTGCGGGCGACGAGCGGGGCCGTGCTCGCGGTGTTCATCCTGGTCAGCCTGGGTGCCTGTAGTAGCAGCCCGTCCAAGGCGACCGTGGCGCCGAGCGAGGCGGCGCAGACCATCGGGTCGGTCTACTCGCTGTCGGACGACCAGGTCGCCTGCCTCGAGCGGGCCTTCGCCAGCCATCACGCGGCCACCCGGCCCCTGGCCACCGACAGCACCGCCAGCGACGACGATCTCCGGGCCCTGGGCGAGGTCGCCAACGGGTGCATCCCGGTCGAGACGCTGTCCGCCGCCATCGTCGGCGGGGTCGGCGAGGGGCTGGGCAACCTCACCGTGATGCAGAAGGGCTGTCTCGACGGCGCCGTCCGCGCCCTCGACGACACCGACCGCACCACCCTGCTGGTCGGGCTGGCCGTCAACACCGCCCTGGACGACATCCAGCGGGCCGAGCTGGGCAAGGTCACCGACGGCCTGCTCACCACCTGCCACCTGTCGGCCGACGCCGGCGCCGTGGCCACGCCGGGCACCGCCGCCCCCTGACACGCCGCCACCCGACCGAACTGGCCGAGGGGGATCTGGTTGGGGTGGGTCGGGTCCGCTCGCGTACGATCGCCGCCCATGACCCGCGTCTTCTCCGGCATCCAGCCCTCCGGTCCCGTCCAGCTCGGCAACCTGCTCGGGGCGCTGCGGTACTGGGTGACGGACCAGCACGACGCCGACTCGTTCTTCTGCGTGGTCGACCTGCACGCCCTGACCGTCCCCCAGGACCCGGCCGAGCTGCGCCAGGCCAGCCTGGGACTGGCCCAGCTGCTGCTGGCCGTGGGCATCGACCCGGAGGTGTCGACGCTGTTCGTGCAGAGCCACGTGGCCGAGCACGCCCAACTGGCCTGGATCATGGAGTGCACCGCGGCCTACGGGGAGCTGCGGCGCATGACCCAGTTCAAGGACAAGTCCGACCGCACCGAGTTCGTCTCCGGGGGGCTGCTCACCTACCCGGCCCTCATGGCGGCCGACATCCTCCTCTACGACACCGACCGGGTGCCCGTGGGCGACGACCAACGCCAGCACCTCGAGCTCACCCGCGACCTGGCCGGCCGGTTCAACAGCCGCTACGGCGACACCTTCGTGGTGCCCGACGCCGCCATCCCCCACGTGGGCGCCCGGGTCATGGACCTGCAGGAGCCCACCCGCAAGATGTCCAAGTCCGACGACTCGCCGCAGGGCACCATCCTGGTGCTCGAGGACCTGGCCGGGGTGGCCAAGAAGATCAAGCGGGCCGTGACCGACACCGACAACGACGTGCGCTACGACCCGCAGGCCAAGCCCGGGGTGTCCAACCTGCTCTCCATCCTCGGCGCCTGCACCGGACGCTCCCCGGACGACCTGGCCGGCGACTACACCCAGTACGGGCCGCTCAAGGCCGACACGGCCGACGCCGTGGTGGAGACGTTGCGGCCCATCCAGGCCCGCTTCGCCGAGCTGGCCGCCGACCCGGCCGGCACCGCCGCCATCCTGGCCAAGGGCGCGGCCAAGGCCCGTGCCGTGGCCGCTCCCACCCTGGCCCGGGCCCAGGCCGCGCTCGGCCTGCTCCCCGCCGGCGAGTAGGGCAACTCGCGGCGATGGATACACCAGTTGGTGTAGAGGGGTGTATCCCCGACACCGACTGGTTAGTCTGCTCACGTGAGCCGCACGAACATCGATCTGCCTGACGACCTCGTCGAGCGGGCCATGCGGATGTACCACCTCAACCGCCCTGCGTACGATCACCTCGTAGGGCAACGCCACGGGTGCGCCGGGCGGAGCACAGGGGTAGGTTCCGCGCATGGCCTCGACTGCTGAGAAGCGCGAACGGTTCCTCGCCCTGCATGTGCCCGGCACTCCCCTGCTGTTGCCCAACGCCTGGGATGCCGGTACCGCCCGCATCTTCGAGACCATGGGCTTCCAGGCCACGGCCACCACCAGCGCGGGCCACGCCGCCACCCTGGGACGACTCGACGGGAACGTGAGCCTCGACGAGGTGGTCGACCATGCCGCCGCCATCGTGGCCGCCACCGACCTGCCGGTCAGCGCCGACTTCGAGAACGGCTTCGCCGACGACCCCGCCGCGGTGGCCGCCAACGTCCGCCGGGTGGCCGCCACCGGTCTGGCCGGCGTGTCCGTCGAGGACTACACCGGCCGCCCCGACGAACCGATCTACGACCTCGGCCTGGCCCGCGACCGCGTCGCCGCCGCCTGCGAGGCCACCGGCGACGACGGGCCCGGCGTGGTCATCACCGCCCGGGCCGAGAACTTCCTGCGGGGCAACCCCGACCTCGACGACACCATCGCCCGGTTGCAGGCCTACGCCGCAGCCGGCGCCGGGGCCGTCTACGCCCCGGGCCTGGCCTCGATCGACGACATCCGCAGGGTGGTCGACGCCGTCGACTGCCCGCTGAACGTGCTCGCCCTGCCCGGGGTGCCACCGGTGGCCGAGCTGGCCGCCGCCGGCGTCGCCCGCATCTCGGTGGGCAGCGGCTTCAGCCTGCTGGCGCTGAGCGCCACCGCCGCCGCCGCCCGGGAGCTCCTGGAGGAGGGCACCTACGGCTTCTGGGGCCAGGTCACCGAAGGTGCAGTGGTCCGCGACGCACTCCAGCCTCGCTGAGGCGCACGCGCCACGGGGTCAGACGGCGCGCCGAGAGATGGCCGGTCGACGCTGAGCCGTCAGTCGTCGTCGGCGGCCTTGAGGGCCTCGCCGATCTCCCGCGGGATCGTCCACTCGTCCTCGGGCAGGTGATGCTCACGGGTCCAGGCCTCGGTGAGCGGGTCGCTCCCGGCCATGGCCAACATGTCCCCGCCGAGCTTGGGATGCTGCAGGTACAGGCCCACCTTGCGGGTGAAGCCGCGGGTACGGGTCCAGTCCTGGATGGTGGCCGGATCGCGCCCGATGGCCGCGCCCGACACGGTGGCGATGACCCGCCCGTAGGTCCCCACCCCCGATTCGGTCTTGCCGACGTCGTGGAGGAGGGCGGCGGCCAGCACCGGTCGGGTGGCCTCGGCCCCCAGCATGCGCTCCACCCGGTGAGCCACCCCCACCGCGTGGCGCCGATCCGCCCCGCTCATGCGCCGCCACAGCTCGACCTCGCCGTCGAGCAGCTGCGACTCGGCCCACCGCGAGTCCTCCCGGCTCGGCCCTCCCGGTCTCAGGGAGCCGAAGAAACGGGTCACGAGATGACCGGTGCGGGCCACGAGCGTGGTCAGCCGGCGGCGTGGAGCATGCAGAAACGGGCCGCCGGCATCGCCTCGAGCCGATCGTCGCCGATGCGCTCCCCGCAGGCCTCGCAGATGCCGTAGGTGCCGGCATCGAGCTTGCCCAGCGCCCGTTGGACGTCTTCCAGCTGTGTGCGCAGATCGCTGGCCAGGGCCATGATCTCGTCCTGCTCGGCCGCCACCTGGCCGCCGTCGGCGAAGTTGTCGTCCTGCGTCTCGGCCAGGTCGTCGGCGTGCAGTTCGCCCAGACGGGCCTCCAGCCGGCTCTCCTCGGCCTCGAGCTCCTCGCGGGAGGTGTCATGGATCTCGGGGGGAACGCTGGTGTCTTCGCTCACGACTCCAGGGTAGTGCTCACCGGACCCCCTGGCGGACCTTGGCCCGGGGGTGGGCGGCTTCGTACACCTGACGCAGGCGCTCGGTCGAGACCAACGTGTACACCTGGGTGGTGGTGAGCGAGGCGTGACCCAGCAGCTCCTGCACGGCCCGGATGTCGGCCCCATGGTCGAGCATGTGGGTGGCGCACGAGTGCCGCAGCACGTGGGGGCTCAGGTGGTCGCCCAGGCCCGCCCGCTCGCCGTGGGCCCGCACGATCTGCCACGCCCCCTGGCGCGACAGGCGCCCGCCTCGACGGTTCAAGAAGATGGCCTCGGCGTCGCCCCGCCGGGCCCACCGCGGCGGGCACAGCGCCTCGCGGCCGCCGGGGCCGAGGTACGAAGCCAGGGCGTCGGCGGCGCAGCGGCCCAACGGCACCTTGCGCTCCTTGGCTCCCTTGCCGAACGCGGTGACCAGGCGCCCGTCCAGGTCGACGTCGCCGGCGGACAGACCGACGAGCTCGGAGATCCGCAGGCCCGTCCCGTAGAGCACCTCCAACATGGCCCGGTCCCGTCGGGCCACCGCGTCGTCGCCGACCACGGCCCCCAGGAGCCGACCCACGTCGGCCTCGCTCAACGGCTTGGGCAGCCCTTTCGGCACGCGCGGCACCTCGACCTCGGCCGCCGGGTCGGAGCCCATCAACCCCTCGTCGGCCAGGAACCGGTACAGCGAGCGGACCGCCACCAGGGCCCGGGCCACCGACGCCGGCGCCCGGCCCGCCTCACGCAGGTGGGCGACGTAGGTGGCGATCACCGCTTCGTCGACCGTGCCCAGCTCGATGCGCTGCGACCGGAGCCAGGTCACGTACGTGCGCAGGTCACGGCGGTAGGCGGCCAAGGTGTTGGCCGAGCGGCCCCGCTCGGCACCGAGCCACGTCAGGAACTCCTCGACCTCCAACGGCGTCGGCGCCGGGTCGAGGCCGACGTCGGGCGGGCCGACGGACTCGCTCGCCACGGTCACCGGCCCAGGTGACGCAGGGCCAGGGTGAGCCCGATGATGCTCTTGGCATCGGTCAGCTCCCGCCGGGCGATGAGGTCCACCACGGCGTCGAGGGGCACCCGCTCGATGGTCATGTGCTCCTCCTCGATGCCCTGAGCGGACACCGCGGTGGGCTCGAGGTCGAGGCCCAGGAACACGTGGGAGTGCTCGTCGCAGAAGCCCGGCGAGTTGTAGAACTCGGCCAGCTCGACCAGGGTCCCCGCCCGGTAGCCGACCTCCTCCTCGAGCTCGCGGTGGGCGGTGGCCTCGGGCGCTTCCCCGTCGACGTCGCGCTTGCCGGCCGGGATCTCGAGCAGGTCACGGTCGATCGAGGCCCGGTACTGGCGCACCAGGATCACCTCGTCGCCCAGCACCGGCACGACCGACACCGCGCCGGGGTGGTGGACGATGTCGCGCTCGAAGGCGGTGCCGTCGGGGGCCACGAACGTCCCCGAGGCGAGCGAGATGACGTGGCCGGTGTAGATCGGACGCTCACCCGCCTTGTGGAACGGCGACCGCGCCGCCGAGGGGGCGGCCATCGCTCAACCGGCCGAGGCCGGCTCGCGATCGAGCTGGATGAGGTGGGGGTTGCGCCCCTCGGCCCGACTCAGGGCGGCGGCGATGAACTCCCGGAACAGCGGTGCCGGGCGCTCAGGGCGGCTCTTGAACTCGGGATGGGCCTGGGTGCCGACCCAGAACGGATGACCCTCGAGCTCGATGAACTCGACCAGGCGCCCGTCGGGCGACGACCCGGAGCACACGAAGCCGGTGCCGTCGAACTTGCTGCGGAACCGGGGGTTGAACTCGTAGCGGTGGCGGTGGCGCTCCGACACCACCTCGCGCCCGTAGGCCCGGGCCACCTGCGAGCCGGGCAGCAGCTCGGCCACGTAGGCGCCGAGGCGCATGGTGCCGCCCATGTCGGTGATGTCCTGCTGGGAGTCCATGAGGTCGATGACCGGGATACGGGCTCTGCGGGTCGACCTCGGTCGAGTTGGCGCCGGCCATCCCCAGAACGTTGCGGGCGTACTCGATGGTCATGACCTGCATGCCCAGGCACAACCCGAGGCAGGGGACGTCGTTCTCCCGGGCGTAGCCGGCGGCGGCCACCTTCCCTTCGACGCCTCGCTCGCCGAAGCCGCCGGGGATGACGATGCCGTCGAGATCGCGCAGCCGCCCGTCGGCCAGGAGCCCCTCGACCTCCTCGGCCTGGATCCAGTCGACCTCGACGCGGGCCCCATGGAAGAACCCGCCGTGCTTGAGCGACTCGACCACCGAGAGGTAGGCGTCGGGCAGGCTCACGTACTTGCCGATGATGCCGATGCGCACCGGGTCCTCGGCCGTCTCGATCTTGTCGATGAGGATCTCCCACTCCGACAGGTCCAGATCGCCGCTCTCGAGGCGGAGGATGCTGCACACCTCCTCGTCGAGGCCCTCCTCGTGCAGCACCAGCGGGATCTCGTACAGGTTCCCGGCGTCGGCCGCGTTGACGACGGCCTTGACCGGGACGTCGCACAGGCTGGAGATCTTGCGCTTGAGGTTGGCCGACAGCGGCGCCTCGCTGCGGCACACGATGGCGTCGGGCTGGATGCCGCGGCTGCGCAGCTCGGTGACCGAGTGCTGGGTCGGCTTCGTCTTCTGCTCACCGGCCGGGCCGATGAACGGGACCAACGTGACGTGCACGTAGCACACGTTGTCGCGGCCGACGTCGAGCCGGAACTGCCGGATCGCCTCGAGGAACGGGAGGATCTCGATGTCGCCCACCGTGCCGCCGACCTCGGTGATGACGACGTCGACGTCGTCGCCGGCCAGGCGGGTGATGCGACGCTTGATCTCGTCGGTGATGTGGGGGATGACCTGCACGGTCTTGCCCAGGTAGTCGCCCCGACGCTCGGCGGCGAGCACCGACGAGTAGATGGAGCCGGTCGTGGCGTTCGAGTCCTTGGACAGGTTCTCGTCGATGAAGCGCTCGTAGTGACCGAGATCGAGGTCGGTCTCGCCGCCGTCGTCGGTGACGAAGACCTCGCCGTGTTCGAAGGGGTTCATGGTGCCCGGATCGACGTTGATGTACGGATCGAGCTTCTGCATGGTCACCCGGAGACCCCGGGCCTTCAGTAGCCGGCCCAGCGAGGACGCTGTGAGCCCCTTGCCCAGGGAGCTGGCCACACCTCCGGTCACGAAGATGTGCTTCGTCACTGCTTCCTCCTCAACCGCCGACAACACGACGGAATCTCACGGTAGCGCGCGCGAGCACCACCCTCGGTGCACGGGGCGCGATGTCAACGGCCACGCTGGATCGCAGCATCGGCGAGGAGCTCCTCGGCGTGGCGGCGGGCCGTGGAGGAGTCCGGGGAGCCCGACAACATGCGGGCCAGCTCCACCGGCCGGTCCTCGCCGTCGAGGGTGTGCGCCGTCGTGGTCACCACGCCGTCGGCATCGACCTTGGTGATGGCCACCTGGGCATCGGCGAAGGCCGCCACCTGCGCCAGGTGGGTCACCACCAGCACCTGGTGGTCACCGCCCAGGGCGGCCAGCGACCGCCCCACCGCCGTGGCCGCGGTGCCGCCGATGCCGGCGTCGACCTCGTCGAACACCAGGGTGGGCGGGGCCTCCGACAGCACGAGCCGCAGCGCCAGCATCGAGCGGGCCAGCTCGCCGCCCGAGGCCACCCGTGACAGCGGCAGGGGCGGGGTGCCGGCGTTGGCGGCCAGCAGGAACGTCACGTCGTCGCCCGGATCGTCGCCCACCGACACCTCGACCACGGCCTTGGCCATGGCCAGCTCGACCAGGTGGGCCTGGGTGGCCCGGGCCAGTTCGGGGGCGGCGGCGCGACGGGCCCGCGCCCACCTCGTGCTCCGCTTCGGCAATGCCGGCGAGCGCACCGGCGCGGCGTTCGTCGAGCTCCGCGGCCAGCCGGTCGCGGTCGGCCAGGGCGTCGACCCGGCCCCGCACCTCGTCGCGGTAGGCCATGACCTCGGCCAGGTCCTCGCCGTACTTGCGCTGCAGCTCGTGCAGCAACCGCCGGCGGGCCCGCACCTCGTCGAGGCGCTCGGGGTCCTGCTCGACCTGCTCGCCGGCGGCCCGCAGGTCGGCGGCGATGTCGGTCAGCTCGGCGGCCAGGCCCCGCAGGCGGGTGGACTCGGCCGCGAACGGCCGGCGGTCGTCGAGGGCGGCCACGGCCCGGGCCAGGCCGGCGCCGGCGCCGTCGTCGATGTCCACGGCGGCGAGGGCCGAGGCCAACGCCTCCTGGTGGGCGGCGGCGTCGCCGAGGCGGTCCTCCTCCAGCTCGAGAGCGGCGTCCTCCCCCGGATCGTCGAGCGCGGCCGCGTCCAACTCGTCGACCTGGAAGCGCAGCAGGTCGAGCTCGCGGGCCCGCTCGCGAGGGTCGCCGCCCAGCTCGGCCAGCTGGGCGTCGATCTCGGCCAGCGCCTTGCGGGCCAGCAGCAGCGGTTCGAGGTCGACGCCCCCGAAGCGGTCGAGGGCGGCGCGCTGCACCGGTGCCGACAGCAGCGACTGGTGGTCGTGCTGTCCGTGCAGGTCGACCAGCCGGCGACCCCACTCGCCGAGCTCGGCGGCGGTGGCCAACCGCCCGTCGACGTAGGCCCGCGATCGCCCTTGACGGGGCACCACCCGGCGCAGCACCACCTCGTCGTCGTCGATCACGAAGCGACCCTCGACCACGGCCTCATCGGCCCCGTGGCGCACGATCGTGCCGTCGGCCCGACCCCCCACCAACAACTCGATGGCCTCCACCACCAGCGTCTTGCCCGCGCCGGTCTCGCCCGTCACCGCGGTCATGCCCGGGCCCAGCACGAGGCGCAGCTCACCGATCACTCCGAGATCGCGGACCGCCAGCTCGGCCAGCATCAGCGCTGCTCGCGCTCGGTCGCCTCGGCCACCGCCGCCGCCACCAGCGCCGCGGCATCAGGGCCGGTGCCGCCACCGAGGCAGGCGTGCAGCAGGAACTCGACGTTGCCGTCGGCCCCCGTGATGGGCGACACCATGACCCCCATGATGGCGGCTCCCCCCTGCTCGAACGCGGACGTCACGTCTCCCAGCACCGCGGCCCACACCTCCGGGTCGCGCACCAGGCCCCGGCCGCGGGCCACCACCTGGCGACCCGCCTCGAACTGGGGCTTCACCAGGACGACCACCTGACCGTCGCCCGTCGAGCACCGACAAGAGCGGCGTCCACGACCAGACGCAGGGAGATGAAGGACAGGTCGGCGGTGACCAGATCGATGGGCTCCCCCACGCCTGCGGCCCCCAGATGGCGGACGTTGGTGCGATCCAGGACCCGCACCCGGGGGTCGCCGGCCACCCGCTCGTGGAGCTGGCCGTAGCCGACGTCCACCGCCACGACCCGGGCGGCCCCGCGTTGCAGCAGGCAGTCGGAGAAGCCGCCGGTGGACGCGCCGGCGTCGAGCACCCGCAGGCCGGACACGTCGACCCCGAACCGGTCGAGGGCCCCGTCGAGCTTGTCGCCCGCCCGGCTCACGAACCGCGGCCCGGGGCCCTGGATCGAGATGGCCTCCCCCGCCCCCACCAGCCGGGCCGCCTTGGCGGCCACCGCCCCGCTCACCAGCACCCGCCCGGCGGCGATGTCGGCCTGGGCCCGCTCCCGGCTGGCCACCAGGCCGCGTCGCACCATCTCGGCGTCGAGGCGCCGGCGCGGAGCCACGGTCAACGGCGGTCGCGGTGGCCGGAGTGAGACGTGGAGCGAACCGTCGGGCTCAGCGCCCGGCGGCCTTCTTGGCCGGGGCCTTCTTCGCCGCGGTCTTCTTGGCCGGGGTCTTCTTGGCCGCCGTCTTCTTGGCCGGGGCCTTCTTCGCCGCGGTCTTCTTGGCCGGGGCCTTCTTCGCCGCGGTCTTCTTGGCCGCGGCCTTCCTGGCTGGAGCCTTCTTGACCGGCAGGCCGGCGCGCCGGCCCGCTTCGTTCAGGCGACGCTCGAGCTGCTGGATCTCCTTGCGCAGTGCCGCGATCTGGGCGCGCAGCTCCTTCTCGACGCTGTCGACCAGCCGCTCGGTGGCCTTGCGGCCGCGCTCGAAGGCGTCGGTCATGTACTCCTGGGCCTGGCGGAGCTGCTCCTCGGAGCGTTGGTTCACTTGATCGGACGCCTTGTTGAGCTGGCTCACCAGCTGGTCGATGGCGTCGGAGGCCTTCTGCATCGCGTCGGATCCGGCGTCGCGTGAACGGGCGAGGATGTCGTTGTCAGCCATGCCCGCGACTCGTAGACCCATCGGCTGTCGAGCGAACCAGCCGCGAATCAGGAAAGCTCGCTGCTCGACGAGGCCGGCCAGGTCGGCGGCGACCAGGTCGGGGGCGGGGTCGACCGGGAGGTCGCGGCGACCGGTCACACCGGTGAGGACCAGCCCGAAGCGGTAGCCGAGGGCGCGGGCGAAGCGTCCGTCGGTGTCGGCCCGGTCCCCCACCGCCATGCCGGCCGGCCCGGCCAGCTCGCGCACGAGGTCCACCATCGGCTCGTAGGGCTTGCCGGCCACCACCGCGGTGGCGCCCGACGCGGCCACCACCGCGGCCAGCAGGGAACCGGCCCCCGGCTGCAGCCGGCCGCCCTCGGCCGGATAGGTGGTGTCGTCGTTGGTGGCGATGAGTCGGGCCCCCTGGCGGGCGGCGTCGGCGGCGACGGCCAGGCGCTGATAGTCGAAGTCGCGGTGCAGCCCGACCACCACGACGTCGAAGTGCCCGCCGTCGACGTCGCCCGGCCGGCGGCGATCGCCGGCGTCCACCACCTCGACGCCCCGGGTGGCGAGCGCTTCGAGCACCCCGGCGCCCGCGCAGGCCAGGACCCGCTCGCCGTCGTTCGACCAGCCGGGCCGCCGCCATCGGGGAGGTCACCACCCGGCCGGCCGGCGTCGATGCCGTGGTCGGCCAGCTTGGCCGAGACCTCCGACGCCGGGGGCAGCGCGTTGTTGGTCACGAACCACACCGCCTCCCCCGCCGCCTGCAGGCGGCGCCACCGCCTCGGCCGAGCCGGGCACGGGGGCCGCGCCCCGCCAGATCACCCCGTCGAGGTCGAGCACCCAGGCCATGGGGGCGCACCTTAGGACCTCACCCGGGCCGCGAGCCGGCGACGGAGGGGACCCGCCCCCGGTCTGCTACCAATGGAGGGTGCCCCACTTCCTCCCGTTCCGTGGCGTGCGCTACGACGTCGCCCGCGCCGATCTCGCCCTCACCACCGTCACCCCCCTACGACGTGCTCGACGCCGAAGACCGCGCCGCGCTGGCCGCCGCCCATCGCGCCAACGCGGTGGTCATCGACCTGCCCGTCGACGGCGACGACCCCTACGTCGAGGCCGGCGAGACGCTGCGGCGCTGGTTGGCCGACGGCATCCTCGTCCAGGACGAGGCCCCGTCCTTCTACGTCTACCGCATGGAATCGGCCGACGAGACCGGCCACCGCCGGGCCACGACCGGCGTGTTCGGGGCGCTCGAGCTGTCACGCCCGGGCGAGGGCGGCATCCTCCCCCACGAGCACACCACCCCCAAGGCCAAGAGCGATCGCCTGAACCTGCTGCGGGGGGCCCGGGCCAACCTGTCGGCGGTGTGGGGCCTGTCGCCGTCGGCCGGCCTGTCGAAGCTGCTCGACATGGACGAGCCCCCGCTGGCCCACTGGGCGTCCGACGACGGCGTGGCCCACTCGCTGTGGACCATCACCGAGCCTGACCGCCTGGCCGCCATCACCGACGCGGTGGGCTCCAACCCGGTGGTCATCGCCGACGGCCACCACCGCTACGAGACATCGCTGGCCTACCGCGACGAGCAGCGCGAGGCCGGTGCCGGACCCGACGCGCCCAGCGAGGCGACGTTGGTCTACGTCGTCGAGCTGGTCGACGACGAGCTCAACGTCCTGCCCATCCACCGTCTGCTCCGCGGCCTGCCCGAGAGGTTCGACCTCCTGGCGGGCGCTCAGCACCTCGTTCGTGGTCACCCCGGCCGACATCGATCGGGCCGACATCGCCGAGCGCATGGCCGCCCAGGGTGCGCTGGCGCTGGTCACGCCGGACGGCGCGTGGTTCCTCGAGCCCCGCCCCGAGGTCGTGGCCGCCGCCCGCGACCTCGATTCGAGCCGGCTCGACGTCGCCCTGGCCGCGCTCCCGGCCCACGAGCTGACGTTCCAGCACGGGGTCGACCAGGTGCTGGACCAAGGTGGCCACCGGTGAGGCCCAGGCCGGCGTCCTGCTGCGACCGGCGTCGGTGGCCCAGATCATCGACATCGCCCACGGCGGCGAGCGCATGCCCCCCAAGACGACGTTCTTCCACCCCAAGCCCCGCACCGGCGTCGTCTTCCGACTGCTCTAGGTCGACCGACCCTCTCCAGGATCGATCGACTTTGCGTGGCACCGCGGCCGATCCAGCCGGCGTGGCCCGCAACGTCGGGGACGGCGGGTGCGCTAGCCGACCGTCCAGGTGGCGCCGGAGCGGAGCAGGGCCTGCAGGTCGCCGGGGCCGCTGCGCTCGTGGGCCTGGGCCAGCTGGCGGCTGACCTCGCTGCCGTAGTCGGGTCGATCGACGGCCCGGAACACCCCGATGGGCGTGGGCTCGTGCGGGCCGCTCGACAGCTGCGACAGCTGGAAGGCCAGGCCCTGGTTGGTCTCGTCGTGCACCAGGATGGCGTCCGCGCCGACGTCGGCCACGTCGACGATGCGGGGCTTGCCGTCGGCGCCCATGACCACACCCTTCTCGAGGTCGGGCCCGAAGCGGATGGGCTCGCCGTGCTCGAGGCGGATCAGCATCTGGTCGCGGTTCTCCTTGCCGGTGATCTCGATGAACGCGCCGTCGTTGAAGACGTTGCAGTTCTGGTAGATCTCGACGAAGGACGCACCCTGGTGGTCGTGGGCCCGGCGGAACATCGTCCATCATGTGCTGACGGTCCATGTCGTGGGTGCGGGCCACGAAGGTGGCCTCGGCGCCGATGGCCACGCTGATCGGGTTGAACGGGTGGTCGATCGAGCCGAACGGCGTGCTCTTGGTGACCTTGCCCACCTCGCTGGTGGGCGAGTACTGACCCTTGGTCAACCCGTAGATCTGGTTGTTGAACATGAGGATGGTCAGGTTGACGTTGCGCCGCAGCGCGTGGATGAGGTGGTTGCCGCCGATCGACAGCATGTCGCCGTCGCCGCCCACGACCCACACGTCGAGGTCGGGGCGGGCCACGGCGAGGCCGGTGGCGATGGCCGGGGCCCGGCCGTGGATGCTGTGCATCCCGTAGGTGTTCATGTAGTACGGGAAGCGAGCGGCGCAGCCGATGCCGGAGACGAACACGGTGTTCTCGCGGGTCACGCCGAGCTCGGGCATGAGGAACTGCACCGCGGCCAGGATCGAGTAGTCGCCGCAGCCCGGGCACCACCGCACCTCCTGGTCGCTCGACCAGTCCTTGCGGGCGGTGACGGGGATGGTGGTGTCAGTCATCGAGGGCCTCCAGGATGGCGTGCTCCAACTCGCCGGCGGTGAACGGCACGCCCTTGACCTTGGTCACCGACCGGGCGTCGACCAGGTACTCGGCCCGCAGCAGCCGGCTGAGCTGGCCCAGGTTCATCTCCGGGACCAGGACCTTGGGATAGCGGGCCAGGACGTCGCCGAGGTTGGCGGGGAACGGGTTCAGGTGGATCAGGTGGGCCTGGGCCACACGGCGGCCGCGGGCCCGCACCCGGTCGACGGCGCCGCTGATGGCGCCCCAGGTCGAGCCCCACCCGACCACCAGGATCTCGGCGTCGTCGACGTCGCCGGTCACGGCCAGCTCGGGGATGTCGTTCACGATGCCGGCCACCTTGGCCGCTCGGATCTTCACCATGAGCTCGTGGTTGTCGGGGTCGTAGCGAGATGTTGCCGGTGCCCTCTTCCTTCTCGATGCCGCCGATGCGGTGCATGAGGCCCGGCGTGCCGGGCAGGGCCAGGGGGCGGGCCAGCGTGTCGGGGTCGCGGAGGTAGGGCCAGAACTCGGGCTCGCCGTCGTCGCCCACGTGGTTGGGCTCGGTGGCGAAGGTGACCGGGATCGGCGCCAGCGTCGAGGCGTCGGGGATGAGCCACGGCTCGGAGCCGTTGGCGATGTAGCCGTCGGACAACAAGATGACCGGGGTGCGGTAGGTGAGGGCGAGGCGGGCGGCCTCGATGGCCACCTCGAAGCAGTTGGACGGGCTGTAGGCGGCCACGATGGGCAGCGGCGACTCGCCGTGATGGCCGTACATGGCCAGCATCAGGTCGCTCTGCTCGGTCTTGGTGGGCAGGCCGGTCGAGGGCCCGCCTCGCTGGATGTCGATGATGAGCAGCGGCAGCTCGAGGCTGATGGCCAGACCGATCGTCTCGGCCTTGAGGGCGAGCCCGGGCCCGCTGGTGGTGGTGACCCCCAGGTGGCCGCCGAACGAGGCGCCCAGCGCAGCCCCGATGCCGGCGATCTCGTCCTCGGCCTGCAGGGTGCGCACGCCGAAGTTCTTGTGCTTGGACAGCTCGTGGAGGATGTCCGAGGCCGGCGTGATCGGGTAGGAGCCGAGGAAGATGGGCAGCTGCGCCAGCTGGCCGGCGGCCACCAGACCCCAGGCCAGGGCGGTGTTGCCGGTGATGTTGGTGTAGTGGCCGGGCCGCTGGGGAGCCGGCTTGACCTGGTAGGGGTGGTCGAACAGCTCGGCGGTCTCACCGAAGGCGTGGCCGGCGCGGAACGCCGCCAGGTTGGCGTCGCGCACCTGGGGCTTGGAGGCGAACTTGGCCTCGATCCAGTCGATGGTGTCCTTCTCGGGCCGGGTGTACATCCACGAGATGAGGCCGAGGGCGAAGAAGTTCTTCGACCGGTCGGCGTCGCGGGGCTTGACCCCGAGCGGGGCGCAGGCCTCCTTGGTGATCGAGCTCATCGGGACCTCGAAGACCTGGTAGCCCTTGAGGCTGCCGTCGGTCAGCGGGCTGTCGGTGTAGCCCGCCTTGGTGAGGTTGCGCTCGTCGAACGTGTCGACGTTCAGGATCACCGTGCCGCCGGGCTCGAGCTCGCCGATCTCGGAGCGCAGCGCCGCCGGGTTCATGGCCACCAGCACGTTGGGGGCGTCGCCCGGCGTGGTGATGTCGTGGTCGGAGATGTGCACCTGGAAGGCCGACACCCCGGCGAGCGTGCCTGCCGGGGCCCGGATCTCGGCCGGGAACACCGGCAGGGTGGCCAGGTCGTTGCCGAACAGGGCGCTGGCGCTGGTGAAGCGGTCACCGGTCAGCTGCATGCCGTCGCCGGAGTCGCCGGCGAAGCGGATGATGACCCGATCCAGTTCCTGGGGCGCTACGCGCTCCGCAGTGTCTGACACGAGGACCCCCTTGTCCTAGCCGTCTATCTCTTCTGATCCTGTCGTCTGCTCGCCCACCGTCTGAAGCGGTTCGGTCGAACGACTCACGATGCGCCTGTCAAATGTACTGGCGAGAACTCGTTCTTGTCCCGCACCCTCGCTCACGGGGGCAGGCGGTCCGGCCACCAGCCGTGGCGGCCGTTGGGGCGTGGGCGGGACCTCAGGCGACCGTGATGGTCGGGTCGAGGTAGACGTCCTGGATGGCGTTCAGCAGCTCGACGCCCTCGCTGGTCGGCCGCTGGAAGGCCTTGCGCCCGCTGATCAGGCCCATGCCGCCGGCCCGCTTGTTGATCACCGCGGTGCGCACGGCGTCGGCCAGGTCGCTGGCCCCCTTGGACTCGCCGCCGGAGTTGATGAGCCCGATGCGACCCATGTAGCAGTTCGCCACCTGCCAGCGGGCCAGGTCGATCGGGTGGTCGGTCACCAGGTCGCTGTACACGAGCTTCGAGGTCTTGCCGTAGCCCGGGATGGCGTTGTAGCCGCCGTTGTTGGTGGGCAGCTTCTGCTTGATGATGTCGGCCTCGATGGTCACGCCCAGGTGGTTGGCCTGGCCGGTGAGGTCGGCGGCGGCGTGGTAGTCGACCCCGTCGACCTTGAAGCCGTTGTTGCGCAGGTAGCACCACAGCACGGTGAACATGCCGAGCTCGTGGGCCCGGCGGAACGCCTCGCTGACCTCGATGATCTGGTGGTGCGACTCGGGCGACCCGAAGTAGATGGTGGCGCCGACGCCGGCCGCGCCCAGGTCGTAGGCCTGCTCGACCGAGCCGAACATGATCTGGTCGAACTCGTTGGGCAGCGTCATCAGCTCGTTGTGGTTGATCTTCACGATGAACGGGATCTTGTGGGCGTACTGGCGCGAGCACAGCCCGAGCACGCCGAAGGTGGTGGCCACCGCGTTGCAGCCGCCCTCGATGGCCAGCTCCACGATGTTCTTGGGGTCGAAGTACTTGGGGTTGGGCGCGAACGAGGCCGCGCCCGAGTGCTCGATGCCCTGGTCGACCGGCAGGATCGAGACGTGGCCCGGTCCCGGCCAGGCGGCCGTGGTTGATGAGCGCCGCCAGGTTGCGCAGCACCTGCGGCGAACGGTCGCTGTCCTTGTAGACCCGGTCGACGATGTCGCCGCCCGGCCAGCGTCAGCTCCTCGCGGGGGATCCCCTTCACGACGTAGCTGAGCAGGCTCTCGGCCTCGTCGCCGAGCAGGCCCTGGATGTCGGTCATGCCACTCCTCGTCTCGTTGTTCGTCGGGTTCGTCGATGCGTTTGGCGCCGAGCCGCATGGCTCTGTGCCTCGTGCATCCCACCCTAGGCGCGGCGCCGCGGAGGGTCACAGTGCCGAAAGTGAGTTCGACGGGCGGCTTCGTCCAGTCCGGGTGACGTCAGAGGGCGCGGAGGCGCTGGCGGACGTCGGCGAAGTCGGGGTCGAGGGCGGCGATGCGGCCGAACAGCTCGCGGGCCCGGGCCACGTCGCCGGCCCGCTCGTACAGGTCGGCCAGGGCGTAGGCCCGGCGCAGGTGGTGCTCCTGGGGGCGCCGGGGCATCCGCCAGCCCTGCTCCAGCAGCCGGATGGCGCCGGGAAGGTCGCCCCGGTCGGCCAGGCTGCCGGCCACCACGATGCGGCCCTCGACCACGAGCTCGGCGCTGGGCGAAGCGCTGCGCAGCTCCTCCCACAGCTCGTCGACCGTGGCCGTGTCGCCGAGGGCCCGGTAGCAGTCGGCCAGCACCGGGTGCTGCTCGGTCGACGCGGTCAGCATCCGGAACGCCTCGAGCTCCTTGATCGGCCGGCCGCCACTTGCCCTGGCGGTACAGCGTGAGGCCGTAGAGCTCGCGGACCGCCGCCACCCGGGGCGCCTCCTCGGCCAGCTTGCGCAGGATGCGGGCCGCGTCGCTGGTAGCGCTCGGCCGAGAACGCCCGGGTGGCGTCGGCCAGGCGCTGCTCGAGCCGGGGGGCCCGGGTGGCGCCGACCGATCGGTTCAGCTCGGCCCGCACCTCGTCCTCGAGCTCGACGCGGTCCTCGACCGCCGGGCGGCGGCCCCGCGAGCACCGCGCCGGCGGCCTCGTCGCGGACCTCGTCGACGCGGACCCACTCGTCGATGGAGCGGTCGGGCGGGCCGTGGCGCTCCGCCTCCTCGCGGGCCGCGGCCATGACCTCCCGCCAGGTCGACGAGGCGCCGGAGCCGCCCTCCTCGAGCCGGCCGGCCGCCCGGCGGGCCAGGCCGCCCCACTTGGGATCGCCCGGCCATGGGCCGTTCCTCCGGCGTGCGGGCCGACGCGCCGCCGTGATGAGCGGCGGCTGCTCGCCGGAGCGGCGGCCGGAACTGCCCGGCTGCCGGCGACTGCGGCGCAGCTCGGAGCCGACCGGGCTGCTGCGACGACCCGGCGGGCCGACGAGCTGCCGGACGCGACCGCCGGACCGACGGCGGCTGGACCTGCGCCGGAGCCGGAACCGCGGGAGCTCGGAACCGGCCGGTTGCTCGAGCGGCGGGAGCTCGAACCGGCTGCGCCTCGAGCCGGCGCCCGAGCTGCGTCGCGAGCTCCCGCCGCTGGAGCGGCGCGACGAAGGACGGTGGCGGGGCGTGGCCATGGCCGGGAGCGTACCGGACCGGGCAACCGGGCCGAAAACGAAGAACGGGGCCCCGAGGGGCCCCGTTCAAGGAGAAATCCGGCGGCGTCCTACTCTCCCAGGGAGTCTCCTCCCAAGTACCATCGGCGCTGGTGGGCTTAACTTCCGTGTTCGGAATGGGAACGGGTGTGACCCCACCGCTATGGCCACCGAAATCTGTTGTCAAGGACGAGCGCGACCGGTCGAAGACCGGGCGCTCGAGCCCCTGAAGAACTCCATAGCGAGCACGAACATCATTGTTAATCCAAGCCCTCGGCCGATTAGTACCGGTCGGCTGAACACGTTGCCGTGCTTACACCTCCGGCCTATCAACGTGGTGATCTAGCCACGGGCCTTACCTGGTTAACCCAGTGAGAGATTTCATCTTGGAACAGGCTTCGCGCTTAGATGCTTTCAGCGCTTATCCCTTCCGCAGGTGGCTAACCAGCCATGCCCTTGGCAGGACAACTGGCACACCAGAGCTGCGTCCGTCCCGGTCCTCTCGTACTAGGGACAGCCTTCCTCAAATCTCTTACGGCTGCAGAGGATAGGGACCGAACTGTCTCACGACGTTCTAAACCCAGCTCGCGTACCGCTTTAATGGGCGAACAGCCCAACCCTTGGGACCTGCTTCAGCCCCAGGATGCGATGAGCCGACATCGAGGTGCCAAACCTTCCCGTCGATATGGACTCTTGGGGAAGATGAGCCTGTTATCCCCGGGGTACCTTTTATCCGTTGAGCGACGGCGCTTCCACACGCAACCGCCGGATCACTATGCCCTGCTTTCGCACCTGCTTGACTTGTAAGTCTCGCAGTCAAGCTCCCTTGTGCCATTGCACTCGACGGCTGATTGCCAACCAGCCTGAGGGAACCTTTGGGCGCCTCCGTTACTCTTTAGGAGGCGACCGCCCCAGTCAAACTACCCGCCTGACGCTGTTCCCGATCCGGATAACGGACCTAGGTTAGAGTTCCAGTATGAGCAGGGTGGTATTTCAAGGTTGGCTCCACACTGGCTGGCGCCAATGCTTCCTAGCCTCCCACCTATCCTACACAACACATACCAAAACCCAACATCAAGTTATAGTAAAGGTCCACGGGGTCTTTCCGTCCTTCTGCAGCTAACGAGCATCTTTACTCGTACTTCAATTTCGCCGGGTCTGTGGTTGAGACAGTAGGAAAGTCGTTACGCCATTCGTGCAGGTCGGAACTTACCCGACAAGGAATTTCGCTACCTTAGGACCGTTATAGTTACGGCCGCCGTTTACTGGGGCTTAGGTTCAAAGCTTCGCTCCCCAATGGGAGCTGACCTTTCCCCGTAACCTTCCAGCACCGGGCAGGCGTCACAGCGTATACATCGTCTTACGACTTCGCACGCTGCTGTGTTTTTAGTAAACAGTCGCTTTCCCCTGGTCTGTGCCACCTCTTCGGGCTCCCGACGCAAGGTCGTTCACCCTAAAGAGGTCCTCCTTCTCCCGAAGTTACGGAGGTATTTTGCCGAGTTCCTTAACCACAGTTCCCCCGATCGCCTTGGTATTCTCTACCTACCCACCTGAGTTGGTTTGGGGTACGGGCACCGTGTCAGCTCGCTAGAGGCTTTTCTCGGCAGCATGGGATCAGTGACTTCGCCTGTATCGGCTCGGCATCGCGTCTCAGGATTGATGAGGGCCGGATTTGCCTGGACCTCTCCCTACACGCTTACCCCAGGACAACCAACGCCTGGGTTCACCTACCCTCCTGCGTCCCCTCATTGCTTGCCTCGCCATCGTGGGTCGGTTCGCTCACCCGAAGGTGAGCAGCCCCTTAGCAACAATGGTCCAGCATGGGCGCGGACACGGTGGTACCGGAATATCAACCGGTTGTGCATCGACTACGCCTCTCGGCCTCGCCTTAGCTCCCGACTCACCCTGGGAGGATTAGCCTTCCCCAGGAACCCTTGGGTATTCGGCGGAGGGGTTTCTCACCCCTCTTTCGCTACTCATGCCAACATTCTCACTCGACCACGCTCCACGACGGTTCACACCGCCGCTTCTCTGCAAGATCGACGCTCCGCTACCACTCATCCGAAGATGAATCCGCGGCTTCGGCTCTGGACTTGAGCCCCGTTACATTATCCGCGCAAGATCACTCGACCAGTGAGCTGTTACGCACTCTTTAAAGGGTGGCTGCTTCTGAGCCAACCTCCTGGCTGTCTGGGCAATCTCACATCGTTTTCCACTTAGTCCAGAATTAGGGGCCTTAGCCGGCGGTCTGGGCTGTTTCCCTTTCGACCATGAAGCTCATCCCCCATGGTCTCACTGCCGCGCTCTGGAGCAATAGTATTCGGAGTTTGGTTGGGGTCGGTAAGCTTGTAGGCCCCCTAACCCATCCAGTGCTCTACCCCTATTGCTGAACACGCGACGCTGCACCTAAATGCATTTCGCGGAGAACCAGCTATCACCGAGTTTGCTTGGCCTTTCACCCCTATCCACAGGTCATCCCCCCAGTTTTCAACCTAGGTGGGTTCGGTCCTCCACGGGGTCTTACCCCCGCTTCAACCTGCCCATGGATAGATCACTCGGCTTCGGGTCTACAACATGCGACTGAACGCCCTATTCAGACTCGCTTTCGCTCCGGCTTCCCCTCACGGGTTAACCTCGCCACACATCGTAACTCGTTGG
>CAVSDZ010000006.1:0-142500 GCA_963726905.1 uncultured Microthrixaceae bacterium | reverse complement strand
TGTGTTAGGCACGCCGCCAGCGTTCGTCCTGAGCCAGGATCAAACTCTCCATCGAAATCTCAGGACCGGTGACCATCCGCCGGCGAACCGACAGGTCATCACTCGCTCCCTCGATTGGAGAGCCGGGTTCGGAGGGGCTACCTCGTTCCCCGACTGGCACCAGAACAGACTGACTATCTTTGTCCGTTTTTTGGTGCTTACTGCTTGTAGTGCATGTGTAAAGAACGGTCGCTGCAACAAGAGCAACCGATGCGCGAACGCATCAGCCTGGAAGCTCGAGTGAGGCAGCGATCGCCCGCACTAGCTTTTCGTCCTCTATTCCGTTTTCAAGGAGCACCAGGTCGAGAGTGGATGCAGGGCATCCGAGCTCGACGGCTCGCTGGAAACCCACCGGAGTGGGATTCGCCCGGCAGAGACTGCCGGGTGCCTCACCTGCAGGCCACGCGGGGCGTGCCTACGGTTTGAAGCGGAGTGCCAACCTATCGGGGTCGTTCCGAGCCGTCAAACCAGTGGTTGTCGGGTCCCGGATGCGCACCGGAGTGCGAACCCCGCCTCAGCGGCGGAGGGACAACCTAACACGACCTTGGGCCGATGCCAACTCACTTTCGCCTCAGTTCCGGGCTTTCCCCTCAGTCGGCCTCGAGCAGCGCGTAGCGCTTCTTGCCCCGCCGGACGAGGAGGAAGCGGTCGTGGAGCAGGCGGTCGGCCCCGACGCGGTCGTCCGCCGCGGCCCGGACCCCGTTCACGCGAGAACTCCCCGGCGGCGAAGCCCTTGCGGGCGTCGCTCCGGGACTTGGCCAGGCCGCTGGCCATGACCGCGCTCGAGCGCCTCCACCCCGCCGTCGGAGCGCACCCCCGGCAGGGGGGCCACGGCCAGCTCCGTCGGCCAGCATGGTGAAGGTCTCGGCATCGGCGTGCTGCGGGTCGCCCCCGAACAGCACCTGGGAGGCGGCCGCCGCGGCGCGAGCCTGCTCGGGCCCGTGCACGAGCGTGGTCAGCTCGGCCGCCAGGCGGCGCTGGCCCTCCCGCCGCTCGGGGGCGCCCTGGTGGGCTGCGGCCACCGCCCGGGCCTCGGCGCACGGGCAGCAGCGTCATCTGCAGCAGGAACCGCTCGACGTCACGGTCGTCGACGTTCATCCAGTACTGGTAGAAGGCGTAGGGCGAGGTGCGGCCGGCGTCGAGCCACACGGCGCCGTCCACGCTCTTGCCGAACTTCTGACCGTCGGAGCGCAGCAGCAACGGGAAGCTGAGCCCGTGGACGTGGGCGCCGGTGCGCCGGCGGATGAGGTCGATGCCGGCGGTGATGTTGCCCCACTGGTCCGACCCCCCGATCTGCAGCTCGCACCCCTCGTGGTCGTGAAGCCACAGGTAGTCGTTGGCCTGGAGCAGCATGTAGCTGAACTCGGTGAAGGAGATGCCCGACTCGCCCTCGATCCGGCTGCGGACCGACTCCTTGCCCAACATGGCGTTCACGGTGAAGTGCTTGCCCACGTCGCGCAGGAAGTCGAGCACACCGACCGGGGCGGTCCAGGCGCGGTTGTCGACCAGCAGCGCCGCGGTGGGGCCGGCCTCGAAGTCGAGGATCCGGCGCGAGCTGGCCGCTGATGGCCTCCACGTTGGCGGCCAGCACGTCGTCGTCGAGCAGGTTGCGCTCGTCGGAGCGGCCGCTCGGGTCGCCGATCATGCCGGTGGCCCCGCCGGCCAGGGCGATGGGCCGGTGGCCGGCGTCCTGGAACCGGCGCAGCACCAGCAGCGGGACCAGGTTGCCCACATGCAGGCTGTCGGCGGTGGGATCGAAACCGGAGTAGAGGGTGACGGGCCCCTGCCCGAGCCGGCCGCGCAGGGCGGTCTCGTCGGTGGCGTCGTGGATCAGACCGCGGGCGGTCAGGTCGTCGAGGATGGAGGCGTCGGTCACCCGGTCACGTTTCCTCCCCTGGTAACGGCCGTCAACTCGGATCGGCGGGACCGGCGCCGGCATCGCCGGCCGGCCCCGGCTGGCTCCGGCCCGGCGCGCCGGGCACAGTGGTCGCCATGGCGTCGCCGCAGAGCCTCGAGCCCGACTGGGCCAAGCCGTCCCCCAAGTCCAAGCCCCGCACCCTCTTGCGGGTCGTCCTGGTCGTCGCCTGCCTGCTCATGGTGCTCATGTGGATCGGCATCTTCACCGACTACTTCGCCAAGACCGCGCCCGGGCACGTTGAACGACCGGGCCTTCCCCGATGCGGCCCAGCCGGTGTGCGCCGCCGCCAAGGTGAAGCTGGACGGGCTCAAGAAGGCCTTCCAGACCACCGACCACGTCGACCGGGCCAACGAGGTGGCCAAGTCCAACGTGATCATGCGCGACATGCTCGACCAGCTCAAGGCCATCGCCCCCACCGCCGACCGCGACGGGCGGATGACCCAGGAGTGGCTGGGCGACTGGAGCACCTACGTGGGCGATCGCGAGGACTACGTGAACCGCCTGCGGGTGGACGAGTCGGCCCGCTTCCTCGAGACCCCGAAGTCGAACGCCACCGAGCAGATCTCCGAGCCCATCGACCGCTTCGCCTACGTCAACAAGATGGACCAGTGCGACACCCCGAAGGACATGTCCTGACCGGCGCGGAACCTCGCCCGCGCCCGGCCCACAACTCGATTCCCCGCGGTTGCGAGCTGATCTAGCCTCGCCCGCCGTGACCTTCGACATGCGGCCCATCAACGATGACGAGGTGCCGGCGTGGGTCGAGGCCATGCGGGTGGGCTTCCTCGGCCATGCCGCCGACGGCGAGGCCGACTTCCGCCGACCCCACCTCGACCTGACCCGCACGCTCGGTGCCTTCGACGGCGACCGGGTGGTGGGGACGCTGCGCAGCTTCACCACCGACATGAGCGTGCCGGGCGGCTCGGTGTCGTGCGCGGCGTTGACCAACGTGACGGTGGCTCCCACCCACCGCCGACGAGGCATCCTCACCTCGATGATCACCCGCGACCTGAGCGACTCGGTCGAGCGCGGTGAGATCGTCGGCGCCCTCATCGCCGCCGAGTACCCGATCTACGGTCGCTACGGCTACGGCGCCGCCGTCGAGACCCAGGACCTCGAGATCGACGCCCGCGTCGCGCTGCGCCAGCCCGCTCGACGGGGGGTCCGTCGAGTTCGTCACCGGGCCGGAGCTGCGGGTCGTGGGCCCGGGCATCTACGAGACGGTCAAGGCGATGACGCCGGGCACGATCGAACGCCTGGACTTCGTCTGGGACGGTGACCTCGGCATCGTGGATCGCCCGGGTTGGACCCACAAGCCCAACCGCTACTTCGTCCTCGGGCGCAACCCGGCCGGCGAACCGGACGGCTTCGCCGTCTACCACGTCGAGGACCACTGGGACCGGGGCCGCCCCCGAGGCACCCTGCACCTGGAGGAGCTGTTGGCCGTGGACACACCGGCGCTGTGCCGGCTGTGGCGCTTCTGCCTCGACGTCGACTGGATCTCGACCGTCAAGGCGGAGAACCAGAGCGTCGACCACCTCCTGCCGTGGCTCGTCGTCGACGCCCGCGAGATCATCGCCGTCGAACGGGGCGACCTGCAGTGGGTGAGGCTGCTCGACACCGCCGCCGCCCTCGCCGCCCGCACCTACCTGACCGGGGGCTCGGTGACGTTGACCGTGACCGACCCGCTCGGTCACGGCGCCGGCACCTTCACGTTGGACGGAGGTCCCGACGGGGCCGAGTGCCGCCGCTCGAACGGGCCGGCCGACCTCACCGTGCCGGTCGACGTCCTGGGCAGCGCCTACCTGGGCGGGGTGCCGCTCACCACGCTGCACCGGGCCGGGCTGGTCGACGAGCACACCTCGGGGGCGGTGATCCGGGCCGACGCCATGTTCCGCTCGCCCATCGCGCCCTGGTCCCTCACCCACTTCTGAGCCGTCACCCCTGGACGACGCGGGCAATCGGGGCAATCCGCTGTATCTGCCCGGCCGTTGGGCGCTCGTTTCCTTCGTCTGGAGGAACGCGGTCGAGGGGATCGCTCCAGGCCGGGGAGTGCGAGGAGGCGACCACCATGCTTGGACGAGCCACCTACCGAGGGGCCAGCTCACTGGCGGGCATTCCGCTCTTCTCCGGGTGCACCCGGCGCGAGATCTCGGCCGCCGAGCACCTGGGGACACGGGTGCACGTCGATTCCGAGGTGACCCTCATCCAGCAGGACCACCTCGGACGCGAGTTCGTGCTGCTCCTGGAGGGGTTGGCCCACTGCCTGATCAACGGACGCACGGTGGCGGAGTACCGGCCCGGAGACTTCTTCGGCGAGCTCTCGCTGCTCGACGGGGGTCCCCGGACCGCCTCGATCATCATGGTCAGCGCGGGTGAGCTGCACGTGTTCGAGCAGCGTGAGTTCTTCCGGCTGCTCGAGGTGGCGCCCTCGGTCGTGAAGCCGCTCCTCGTCGAAGTGGTGCGACGGCAACGCACCACGATGAGCGCCCTGCTCACCCCGTAGGGCGGCGCCCGTTCAGCCGTGGCTGAGGCGGCGGGCCAGCGCGAGGCCTCGGGCGGCCATCCGCACCGTGCCCGGGTCGGCGCCCAGGCCCGGCAGCTCGTCGACCGTCACCCAGCGCAACCCCTCGGACTCGTGGTTGCCCCGCACCACGGCACCGGGGGGAGCGAGGACGACGAAACGGGTGTCGAGATGGAGGTGGTCCCGCTCGCCGGCGGCGTGGAACTCGTGGATGTCGAGGTCGATGGCCGGCACCACGACACGCAGGCCGGCGATGCCCGTCTCCTCCCGGGCTTCGCGCAGGGCGACCCCGGCCAGGTTGGCGTCACCGTCGACGTGGCCGCCGGGCTGCAGCCAGCGCCGGACCTTGGCGTGGAACAGGACGAGCAGGTGCTCGGCCTCGGCGTCCACCACCAGCGCCGAGCCGGTCAGGTGGCCCTCGGTGCACGAGCGCCACAACGCGTCGGGGTGGGCCTCCAGGAAGGCGATCATGCGGTCGCGGGCGGCGTGCTGCTCGTCGTCGGGAGGCTCGTAGGCCCGCAGCTCCGCCTCGGCGTCGGCCAGATCGGACCGCGGCGCCAGGGCGGGGTCGCCCTCGGCCAGGATCCGGGTCACCGCGGCCTCGACACGTTCGGGTCGCCGGCCACGAACCAGCGCCAGGGCACCTCGACCGCCACCCGGATGCCGATGCGGGGGCTCCGGCCCGGCCGGCGGGGCGGCGGGGTGCCGTCGTCGAGGATCGTCACCCGCTGATCGTCGCCGCCTCCGGACCCGTCGACAAGCCCGCCGCCGGCCACGAGGTCGCGGCCGTCGAGTCCGCCGTCGATGCCGAGGGCCTGGCACAACTTGGCCGGGCCGCTGCACAGGTCGGTGTCGCGCCGCGCCGCCGGGCGGGCCGCGTACATGGCGTCGAGCCCGGCCACCGGGGCCGCCGCCCGCAACAGCACGGCTGACGACGAGCCGTCCGGGCTGCACACCGCGTTGGCGCACCAGTGCATGCCATAGGTGAAGTACACGTAGAGCCCGCCCGGCGGCCCGAACATCGTGGCGTTGCGAGCGGTGCGGCCGCGGTAGGCGTGGCTCGCCGGGTCGTCCTCACCGGCGTAGGCCTCCACCTCCACGATGCGGGCCGCCCGACCCCCCACCACCAGGACCTTGTTGAGCAGCTCCGGGGCCACGACCGTGCTGGGGCGGGCGTAGAACGGCCGGGCCAGCGCCGTCCCCGGCACGGTCGGGTCAGGAATCGCCGGGCTCCCCGAGATGGCGACGGATGACGTCGGGCGGGGCCACCGGGCGGTTCGTCCCCGGCTCGATGCCGACGTAGGTGAGCAGGCCGTGCAGGACCGGCCGCTCCCCCACGTGGACCCGGTGGTCGATGGCGAAGGAGGTGTTGCCCCAGCGGGCCACCTGCGAGTCGATCTCGAGCACATCGCCGAGACCGGCCGGACCGTCCCACTCGAGCTCGGCCCGCTTGACCATCAGGTCCCAGCCGAACTTCTCGAAGTTGGCGTCGAGGCTGCGCATCCAGTGGTCCATGGCGTCGTCGAGGTAGGCGAGGTAGTGGGCGTTGAAGATGACCTGTTGCATGTCCACCTCGCCGTAGCGGACCGGGATCTCGTGGTGGTGGCCCATCTCAGGCCTCCGCCACCCGGGCACGGTCGGCGGCGAGGCGGCCCCGGAAGCGCTCCAGCTGGGCCGCCACCGCCTCGGGGCCGGCGCCGCCGCGGGTGGTGCGTCGTTGCACGGACGCCCCCGGCGCCAGCAGGGCCACGGCGTCGGGGCCGAGGTCGGGGTGGCCGGCGACGAGATCGGCCAGCGATCCCTCACCGTCGAGCGACGCCCGGACCAGGGCGCCGACCAGGGCGTGGGCGTCGCGGAACGGCATCCCCGCCGCCACCAGGTGCTCGGCCAGGTCGGTGGCCGACGCGCTCGGGCTGTCGGCGGCCGCGGCCATGGCCTCGGTCACGAAGGTGGAGCTGGCCAGCAGCCCGCTCATGGCGGCCAGGCCCAACGAGAGCTGGTCGATGGCGTCGAACAGCGGCTCCTTGTCCTCCTGCAGGTCGCGGTTGTAGGCCAGGGGCAGGGCCTTGAGCGTGGCCAGGAGGCCGGTGAGGTGCCCGATGAGCCGGCCCGCCTTGCCCCGGGCCAGCTCGGCGATGTCCGGGTTCTTCTTCTGGGGGAGCATCGAGCTGCCGGTCGAGTAGCCGTCGTCCAGCTGCAGGAAGCCGAACTCCTCGGTCGACCACAACACGACCTCCTCGCCCAGGCGCGAGAGGTGCACGGCGACGAGGGCGAGGTCGAACAGCGTCTCGGCCACGAAGTCGCGGTCGCTCACCGCGTCGAGCGAGTTGTCGAAGGCCCGGGCGAAGCCGAGGTCGGCGGCCACGCGCCTCGGGGTCGAGCGGGCAGGGAAGAGCCGGCCAGGGCTCCGGCGCCGAGGGGCGACACGTCGAGCCGGCGCCGGGTGTCGAGCAGGCGGTCCACGTCGCGGGCCAGGGCCCAGGCGTGGGCCAGCAGGTGGTGGGCCAGCAGGACGGGCTGGGCCCGCTGCAGGTGGGTGTAGCCGGGCAGGTAGGCGTCGCCGGCCTGTTCGGCCCGCTCCAGCAGCACCTCCTGCAGCACGAGGATGCGCCCGGCGATGGCGAGCGTCTGGCGCTTGGTGAAGAGGCGCAGGTCGGTGGCCACCTGGTCGTTGCGGCTCCGTCCCGTGTGCAGCTTGGCCCCGGCCGGGCCCGCCAGCTCCGTCACCCGCCGCTCGACCGCGGTGTGGATGTCCTCGTCGGAGGCCACGAAGGTGAAGGTCTCGTCGGCCAACTCCTCGGCCACCTGGTCGAGCGCGGCCAGCACGGCGTCGACCTCGCCCGGCGACAGCACGCCGGCGCGCGCCCAGCCCCCGCACGTGGGCCCGCGACCCGGCCAGGTCGTCCATGGCCAGGCGCCGGTCGAAGCCCAGGCTGACCGTGTAGGCCAGCAGCTCCTGCGGCGGGATCGCCCTCGAAGCGCCCGTGCCACAGCGTGGTCATCGCCCGCCGCCCTGGTCGCGGGTCGACTGGCGCGAGGCCCACGTCTGCACGCCCAGGCCCCACAACTTCACGAAGCCCTCGGAGTCCATGTGGTTGAACGTGTCCTCGGCCTCATAGGTGGCCAGCCCGTAGTCGTAGAGGCTGAAGTCGCTGCGCCGCCCGACCACGTAGCAGCGCCCCGGTTCGAGCCGCAGGCGGACCTCCCCGGTCACGTAGCGCTGGCTCTCGTCCACGAAGGCGTCCAGCGCCTGCTTCAACGGGGAGTACCAGAAGCCGTCGTAGACGAGGTCGGCGTAGCGACCTTCGAGCCGCTGCTTCTCGTGGAACAGGTCGCGCTCGAGGCAGATGCTCTCGAGGTCGACGTGGGCCATGATGAGCGCCAGGGCGGCGGGCGCCTCGTACGTCTCGCGGCTCTTGATGCCGACCCGGCGGTTCTCGACCATGTCGAGCCGACCCCAGCCGTAGGCGCCCACGATCTCGTTGAGCTGGGTGATGAGCTCGAACAACGGCAGGGCCACGCCGTCGAGGCTGACCGGCACACCCCGGTCGAACCCGACGGTGATCTCACGGGCCTCGCCGGCCCGAACGGTGGTGAGCGACCACACCCCTTCGGGCGGGCGCGCCCACGGGTCCTCCATCTCGCCGCACTCGATGGCCCGGCCCCACAGGTTGTCGTCGATCGAGTACGGCTGCTCCCTGGTGGCCTTGATCGGGATGTCGAAGCGCGCCGGCGTACTCGATCGAGTCAGCCCGGGTCATCCCCCAGTTGCGCACCGGGGCCACGACCTCGAGATCGGGGGCGAGGGCACGGGTGGCGACCTCGAAGCGGACCTGGTCGTTGCCCTTGCCGGTGCAGCCGTGCGCCACCGCGTCGGCGCCGTTGGCCCTGGCCACCTCGACCAGGTGCTTCACGATGACCGGGCGCGACAGGGCCGACACCAGCGGATAGCGGTTCTCGTAGAGGGCGTTGGCCTTGAGCGCCGGGCCCACGAAGTCGCGGGCGAACTCCTCGCGACAGTCGACCACCACGGCGTCGATGGCGCCCGCCCCCAGCGCCCGAGCCTGCAGCGCCTCCCAGTCGCCGCCCTGACCGAGGTCGGCGGCGACGGTGATGACCTCGACCCCCAGCTCCTCGATCATCCACCGGACGGCGACGGAGGTGTCGAGCCCACCGCTGTAGGCGAGGACGACTCGGTTGGGCATGGGTGACTCCTGGAGCGAGAGGGGGCGAGGGGAATCGTGGGGACGAACAGGACGGTAGGACGCTAGGGGACGGGCCGGCCGGTGGGGTGCGCCTAGAGGCCGGCCAGGCCGGCGAGGTGGTCGGCCACCGCGGCGCCGCCGGTCTCGTCGGCCACGACGACGAGCAGGGTGTCGTCGCCGGCCACGGTGCCGATGATGTCGGCCAGCCCGGCCCGGTCGAGCGCGGAGGCCACCACGTGGGCCGACCCCGGCGGGGTGCGCAGGACGACGAGGTTGGCCGAGTGGGCCACCTCGACCACCCAGTCGCCGAACACCCGGCGGAGGTGGTCCTCGGGCGCCACCTGCTGGGTGGGGAGGGCGGGGATGGCGTAGGCGCTCTCGCCCCCGGCCACCCGCACCTTGATGGCGCCCAGGTCCTCGAGGTCGCGCGACACGGTGGCCTGCGTGGCCACGCAGCCCTCGGCGGCCAGCAACTCGACCAGCTGCGCCTGGTTGCGACACGGCATGGTGCTCGATGAGCTTGGCCACCAGGTGCTGGCGCTGGGGCTTGCCGATGCGGACGGAGTGGTTCGCCATCAGCCCTCCAGGAGCCAGGCCAGCAGGCCGCGGGCGGCGTGCATGCGGTTGGTGGCCTGCGCCCAGATCAGGCTGCGGGGCCCGTCGGCCACCGCGCCGGTGACCTCCTCACCCCGATGGGCGGGCAGGCAGTGCAGGAACACGGCACCGGGCCCGGCCCGCGTCCAGCAGGGCGTCGTCCACCGTGAAGCCTTCGAACTCGGCCCGCCGCTTCTCGGCTTCGGCCTCCTGGCCCATCGACGTCCACACGTCGGTGTAGACGACGTCGGCGCCGGCCACCGCCTCGTCGGCCCGATGGGTGAAGGCGGCCTCGACCCCGGCGGCGCGGAACCGGTCGACGTCCTCCGGGCGCATCACGTAGCCCGGGCGGCGTGGCCACCCGCACCTCCATGCCGACCATGCCGGCCGCGAGGGCCAGCGAGCGGCACACGTTGTTGCCGTCGCCCACGTAGGCGACGGTGCGGCCCTCGAGGGGGCCGAGCTGCTGGCGCATCGTCAACACGTCGGCCAGCGCCTGCATGGGGTGGCCGTCGTCGGACAGCAGGTTGACGACCGGGACGGCGTCCACCGCCGCCATGCGCTCGACCTTGGCGTGCTCGAAGACCCGGGCGCCAACGGCGGCGTGGTAGCAGGCCAGGGTCCGGGTCACGTCCTCGACGCTCTCGCGCACGTCGAGCGCGACCTCGTCACCCCGGATGGTGACCGGATGGCCGCCCAGCTGCACGACCGCCATCTCCATCGAGTTGCGGGTGCGGGCCGAGGGCTTCTCGAAGAGCAGCGCCATGCCCCGGCCGGCCAGCACCGTCGGCGGGTCGGGCCGCTCGGCCAGCTCGAGCACCGAGAGCAGTTCGTCGAGGGAGAGATCGTCGATCTCCAGCAGGTGCCTCACGCGGTGCTCCCCTCGCCCACCGCCAGGCCGGCCACGACCTCGCCCAGCACCGTCGCCAGGATCGCCATCGCCTCGTCGATCTCGTCGTCGCTCACCATCAGCGGCGGGGCGAGGCGGATGGCGGTCGGGGTCACGGCGTTGACCACCAGCCCCGCGGCCAGGGCGCCGTCGGCCACCGCCTTGGCGTCGACCCCGGGCTCGAGCTCGGCGGCCAACAGCAGACCCGAGGCCGCGCACGGCGGCCACCCCGTCGAGCTCGGCCAGGGCGCTCGCCAGCCGGGCCCCGCTGCGGCGGGCCAGACCGGGGGCGTCCTCCCGCTCCATCACCGCCAGCACGGCGCGGGCGGCGGCGGCGGCCAGGGGCTGGCCCCCGAAGGTGGTGCCGTGATCGCCCGGGGCCATGGTGCCGGCCACCTCGCGACGGGCCCAGCAGGCGCCGATGGGCATGCCGTTGCCGAGGGCCTTGGCCAGGGTCACCACGTCGGGCTGGATGCCGGCGTGCTCGAAGCCGAACCAGCGGCCGGTGCGGCCCAGCCCCGTCTGGACCTCGTCGAGCATCAGCAGCACGCCGCGTTCGTCGCACAGCGCCCGCACCTCGCGCAGGTAGCCGGGATCGGCCGGGTTGACCCCGCCCTCGCCCTGGACCGGTTCGAGCAGCACCGCCGCCACCGTCGGGTCGATGGCGGCGGCCAGCGCCTCGATGTCGTTCCAGGCGACGTGGCGGAAGCCCTCGGGCAGGGGCTGGAACACCTCGTGCTTGGCCGGCTGCCCGGTGGCGTGGAGGGTGGCCAGGGTGCGGCCGTGGAACGAGCCGTAGGCGCTGACCACGACGTGGCGGCCCCGGCCGCCCCACCGCCGGGCCACCTTGATGGCCGCCTCGTTGGCCTCGGCCCCGGAGTTGCACAGGAAGACCTGGCCCCCGCCGCCGAGCAGCCGGTCGAGGGTGACGGCCACCTCGGCCCCCGGCACGGTGGCGAACAGGTTCGAGGTGTGCAGCAGCGTGTTGGCCTGCTCGGCGATGGCGGCGGCCACGTCGGGATGGGCGTGGCCCAGGCTGGTGACGGCCAGGCCGCACAGGAAGTCGAGGTAGCGGCGCCCGGCGCTGTCCCACAGCTCGGTGCCGCGGCCTCGCACGAACTGCACGCGGGGCGGCGCGTAGGTGGGCCAGAACGGGCAGGTCGTGAGGCCGGCGGGGACGGCCGGCTCGGGCGGATGGGTCGTGGAGGTGGCGCTCATCCCCCACCTCCGATCGATCGGGTGATCATGGTGCCGATGCCGGCGTCGGTGAACAGTTCGAGCAGGACCACGTGGGGCACCCGGCCGTCGAGGAGGTGGGCCGAGCCGACCCCGCCTTCGAGGGCGTCGAGGCACCCGGTGATCTTGGGGATCATGCCGCCGGTGAGCAGGCCGCGGTCGATGAGCGACTGCAGCTCGGGTGCGGAGATCCGGCAGATCAGGCTGTCGGGGTCGGCGACGTCGCGCAGCAGGCCGGCCACATCGGTCAGGTAGATGACCTTCTCGGCGCCGAGGGCGGCGGCCAGCGCTCCGGCCACGGTGTCGGCGTTGATGTTGTAGGACTGCCCGGCGAGGTCGGCGCCGATGGTGGAGACCACGGGGATGAGGTTCTCGGCCAGCAGCCGCTCGACGATGGCCGGGTTCACCGCGGCGATGTCGCCGACGTAGCCCAGCTCCGGGTTGCGCTCGTTGGCGGTGATGAGCCCGGCGTCCTCGCCCGAGAGGCCGACGGCCAGCGGCCCGTGCACGTTGATGGACGACACGATGTCGCGGTTGACCTTGCCGACCAGGACCATGCGGGCGATGTCGAGCGTCTCGGCGTCGGTGACCCGCAGGCCGTTGCGGAACTCGGGGACCTTGCCCAGCCGGGCCATGAGGTCGCCGATCTGGGGACCGCCCCCGTGGACCACGACCGGGCGGATGCCGACGGCCTGCAGCAGGACGATGTCCTCGGCGAAGCGGGCGGCGAGGTCCTCGTCGCCCATGGCGTTGCCCCCGAACTTCACCACCACGGTGGCCCCGAAGAAGCGGCGGATGTACGGGCAGGGCCTCGATGAGGACCTCGGCCCTGGTGGTGGCCTCGGCCAGCCGCCCGTCGGCACCCCCGTCGGCGGCCGGGGCCGCGGGTTGTTCGCTCACGGGTACACCCCGGCGATGGGCAGGCCGGTCGTCTCCGGCAGGCCGGCGAGGATGTTCACGCACTGCAGCGCCTGGCCGGAGGTGCCCTTGACCAGGTTGTCGATGGCGCTGATGGCCACGACGGTCCCGGTGCGCTCGTCGTAGCGGCCGGTCACGTGGGCCACGTTCGCCGCCCAGGGTCGCCTTGGTCGACGGGGACCCGTCGGTCACCACCACGCACGGCTCGTCGTCGTAGGCGGCGTGGAGGCAGTCGAGCACGTCGGCGCTCGACGTCGGCGCCGACGGCGAGCTCGACGGCCGGGCGTAGCAGGTGGCCAGGATCCCCCGGTTCATGGGAGCGAGGTGGGGGGTGAACAGGAGCTGCACCCCTCCCGGCGCCAGGCCGGCGTGCTCGGCCACGGCCTGCTCGATCTCGGGGGTATGGCGATGGTCGAGGAGGCCGTAGGCGGTGAAGTCCTCGTCGACGGTGCAGAACGTGGTGGTGGGCTTGGGCGGCCGGCCCGCCCCGGAGGCCCCGCAGGCGGCGTCGACGATGATGCCGGTGGGCTCGACCAGCCCGGCGGCCACCAGGGGGGCGAGGGCCAGGATGGAGGCGGTCGGGTAGCAGCCGGGCACGGCCACGGCGTCGGCCTTGGCGATCTCGGTGCGGAACAGCTCGGGCAGCCCGTAGGCGAACTCGCCCAGCAGGTCGGGGGCGGTGTGGGCCTCGCCGTACCAGCGGGGGTAGAGGGCGGCGTCGTGGAGCCGGAAGTCGGCGGCCACGTCGACCAGCCAGGTCACCCGGGGGCGCAGCTCGGGCACGAGGGCCTGTGAGGCACCGTGGGGCAGGCACAGGAAGACCAGGTCGAGCCCGTCGAAGGCCTCGACCTGGTACGGCTCGAACACCAGCTCGGGGTAGACGGCGGCCAGGCTCGGGTACAGCTCGGTGACCGCCACCCCGGCCTGCGAGTCGCCGGTGGCCTCGCACCACCTCGAGGTCGGGATGCCCGGCGCACAGGCGGAGGAGCTCGACGCCGGCGAAGCCCGACGCCCCGATGATGCCCACGGAGTACATCGCAAGAGCATACGGATCTACGCATACTCATGCAAACCGGATCCGCCGGAAATCTGCAAGCGCAGCCACCGCTGGGGTGGGTTCGCTTGCAGATCCGGGCGAGGAGCGGGCGCTGGGGGCCGGCGGGTTAGGGTCCGGCGCATGGAGAAGCTGGTGTACCTGCTGTGGAACGCGAGTCGGGCGGGCCGACCCCGTGCTGGCCGCCGAGCTGCTCGGCCCCGTGGCCGAGGCGCTGCTGGCGCTCGAGCCGGCCGGGCTGGCCATGAACCTCGCCGACGACGACGCCGCGGCGGTGTCGCTCCCCCTGCCGCCCCCGGCGGACGACCCCGCCCCGTTCGCCGAGGTCACGGTCTGGCTCGGCAACCACGACGACCGGGCTGCCGTACGAGGCGGTGCTGGCGCCCCTGGCCGATCGCCTGGCCGGCTACCTGGTGACCGAATCGATCCCCACCGACTACGGCGACAACGAGTGGGCCGCGCCCCGGGACTGGCCCGACGGCCGAGCGCTCGCTCGGCGTGGTCATGCTCACCCTCATGGAGCAGCCCGAGCGGCTGAGCGCGGACGAGTGGTACACGCACTGGTACGGCACCCAGACCCCGATGTCGACCGAGATCCAGCCCCGCATCCGCTACGTGCGCAACGCGGTGGCCCGGCCGCTCACCGTCGGGGCGCCGCCCTACCGGGGCATCGTCGAAGAGGCGTGGCCCTCGGCCGAGACGGTCAACGACCCGATGCTCTTCTATCGGGCCGACGGCGACCGGGAGCTGCTGAACGAGCGCATGGGCATCATGATGACCAGCGTCGGCGCCTTCCTCGACTTCGACCGCATCCGACTGGCCGCCATGAGCGAGTACCTGCTCAAGACCCGTTAGGCGCCGGCGCTCAGATGGGGGCGAGACCCAGCCGCTGGCGCACCTCGGGGCGACGCAGGGGCGGCACCGTCTTGGGGGGCTGGCGGCGCGCCGGCAGTTGGGCCAGGAGCGCCTCGGTGATGTCGGCCACCTCCAGGGCGGCGGCCGCCATGGCGTCGGCCAGCGCCGGGTTGGGCTTGGCGATGCCGGTCACCTTGCGGATGTACTGACCGGCGGCCGCCTCGATCTCTTCGCGGGTGGCGGCCGGTTCGAGGCCGCGGAGCTCAGTGATGTTTCGACACATGGGGGCCATGGTACGGGCGCCGCGCCCGCCTGCCCAGGGCCGGCCGAGTGCCGCATGTGCTTGTAGTGGCATCTTGGTCCATCTGACTTCTTCCTGCAGCGTCAAGCTGAATCTGGCAGGCTCTGGCGCCCAGCCAGATCGGCTGACCCAGAGGGGGGTACCAGCCATGATGTTCGTCACCCGCTACGACACCAAGCCGCACATGACCAAGGCCGAGCTGAAGGACATGATGGACCTCTTCGCCTCAGTCGGTGAGGCACCCGGCACCATGGCCCACTACGTCGACGCCGACGGCGGCGGTGGCTGGATCGTCTCGGAGTCCGACTGACCCGGCCGCCGACTACGCCAACACGGTGCGCTACCAGCCGTACCTGAGGATCAAGACCACCGTGGTGCTGCCGATCGACCAGGCCGTCCCCGCCATCCTGGAGGCGTTGGGCTAGCGGCGCGGTTCCCACGATCGAACGTCGCGCGCTGGTGGACCGATGCGGTCGATCAGCGCGCGGAGTTCGAAGGCGCGGACCGTCGAGGGGCCGTGTCAGGCCCGGAGGGTGGCGCCGAACTGGGACTCCACCGCGGTCGATGACCGTCGAGCGGACCCCGGCGATCTCGTCGTCGGTGAGGGTGCGATCGGCGGCCTGGAACCGCAGGGTGAAGGCCAGGCTGCGGGTGGCGGGCGGTAGCGACTCGCTGCGGAACACGTCGAACAGACGCAGGCCGACCAGCAGCTCCCCCGCGGCCGACGCGATGGCGGCGCGCACGTCGCCGGCCGGCACCGCCTCGGCCACCACGAAGGCCAGGTCGATGTCGCTCGACGGGTAGCGGCTCACCGGCTCGTAGGCCTGGCGGCCGTGGGGCAGGCCGAGCAGCAGGCCCAGGTCGACCTCCAGCACCGCCACCCGCTCGGGGATGGCCAGCCCGGCCAGCACGCCGGGGTCGACCTCGCCCAGCCAGCCCACGACGGCTCTCGCCCAGGTGGACCGCGCCGGCGCGGCCCGGGTGCAGCCCGGGGGCGGGCCCCTGGTGCAGCGCGGTCACCGCTGAAGCCGAGCGCGTCGGCCAGCACCCGCCAGGCGTCGACCGCGGCGGTGGCGTCGCGACCGGCGAGCACGACGCCCAGCATCTCGCGCTCGTCGGGCAACTGCTGACCGGTCGGGAGGCCGGCCGAAGACCTTGCCGATCTCGAAGAGACCGACGCCGTGGTTCCGGTGCGACGCGTTGTAGGCCACGCTCTTCAACAGGCCCGGGCGCAGCGACGTGCGCAGCACCGACTCCTCGGCGGCGAGCGGGTTGGTGAGCGTGATGCCCTCGTCGTCGAGGCCGGCGGCCCGCAGGTCGTCCGGGGCCAGGAACGCCAGCGGCATGGCCTCGTCGAGGCCGAGGCCGATCATGGCCTGGCGCACCGTGCGCCGGTCGCGCTGGTGATCGCTGAGCGAGCCGGCCCGGACCGAGGGCGGCATCGTCTGCGGGATGCGGGCGTAGCCGTGGTGGCGGGCGATCTCCTCGATCACGTCGATCTCGGTCGTGGTGTCGGGCCGGAACGACGGCACCGTCACCTCCCGGTGGTCGGGGGCGTCGCCGGGCGCCACCTCGAAGCCGATGGGCGTGAGCAGCCGGTCGATCTCCCCCGCCTCCAGCTCGGTGCCGAGGATGGCGTTGACCCGCTCGGTGCGCACCCGCACCGGTGTGCGGTCGGGCAGGTCGCCCCGGGCCTCGAGCGCGGCGGCCGCCATCGACGCGCCGGTCGGCGCCAGCAGCTGGGCGAAGCGGGCCGCGGCCAGCTCGAGCGACGTCGGGGTCGGTCCCCCGCTCGAAGCGGGCCGAGGCCTCGCTGCGCAGGTTGAGTCGCTTCGAGGTGCGGGCGATGGTCATCGGGTCCCACCAGGCCAGCTCCAAGCAGCACGGCGGTGGTGGTCTCGGAGATCTCGGTCGAGGCGCCGCCCATGACACCGGAGATGCCCACGGGCACGTCGTCGGCATCGGTGAGCACACCGTCGGCGGCGCTCAGGGTGCGCTCCACGTCGTCGAGCGTGACGATGCGCTCGCCGTCGCGGGCGAAGCGGGTGCGCAGCACCGGCCCGGTCAGCTTGGCCACGTCGTAGGTGTGGGTGGGCAGGCCCAGCTCGAGCATCACGTAGTTGGACACGTCGACCACCGAGTTGATGGGCCGCATGCCCAACGAACGGAGGCGGTTGGCCATCCACTCGGGCGAGGTGCCGGGCGTGACCCCGTCGATGAGCCGGGCGTAGAGGCGCCCGCACAGGGCCGGGTCGACGATCTCGACCGACGCGGCCACACCGGCCGGGCCCGAGCCGGTGGGCGCGGGCGGGTCGAGCTGGGTGAAGGGCACGCCGAGGCGGGCGGCGAGGTCCCGGGCGACCCCGGCCACCGACATGGCGTCGGGCCGGTTGGGGTTGATCTCCAGGTCGTAGAGGACGTCTTCGACCAGGCCCAGGGCCTGGCGCAGATCGGTGCCCGGCCGGGCCGCCGGGTCGAGGATCAGGATGCCGGCATGGTCGTCGCCCAGCCCGATCTCGCGGCCCGAGCAGAGCATCCCGTTGGACCACTCGCCCCGCAGCTTGCGGCGCTCGATGGTCATCCCGTCGGGCATCACCGTGCCCAGCGTGGCCAGGGGGACGAGGTCACCGACGGCCATGTTGAACGCCCCGCAGCAGATCTGGAGCGCCTCGCCGTCGCCGGCGTCCACGTCCACCAACTGGATGCGATCGGCCTGGGGGTGGGGGCGCAGGTCGAGCACCCGGGCCACCACGATGCCGTCGAGGCCCCGGCCGGGGTACTCGATGGACTCCACGGCCATGCCCAGGTCGCTCATCTGCTCGCCGAGCTCGACCGGGTCGCCCTCGATGGGCGCGAACTCCCGCAACCAGGAAAGGAGCACGCGCATCAGCTCACTCCCCCCTCGGCATCGGTCGCCCGAGGCGCGACCGGGACGTCGGTGGCGCGTTGCCCTGGTCGGTGGGCCGGTCGCGCCATCTCAGAACTGCTCCAGGAACCGGACGTCGTTGGTGAACATGTCGCGGATGTCGTCGATGCCGTAGCGCATGAGCGACAGCCGGTCGGTGCCGAACCCGAAGGCGAAGCCCGACCACTGCTCGGGGTCGTAGCCCACCGCGGCGAACACGTTGGGGTGGACCATGCCGCAGCCCCCCAGCTCCAGCCAGCCGGTCTGGCCGCACGTGCGACAGCCCGCCCCCTCGCAGAAGAGGCAGTTGATGTCGTACTCGGCCGAGGGCTCGGTGAACGGGAAGTAGGACGGGCGCAGCCGCGAGTGGATGGCCCCGCCGAAGTAGGCCGACGTGAACGCCTGCAGGGTGCCGGCCAGGTCGGCGAACGTGATGCCCTTGTCCACCACCAGCCCCTCGATCTGGTGGAAGACCGGCATGTGGCTGGCATCGGCGGTGTCGCGTCGGTAGACCCGCCCGGGCATGATCGAGTAGATGGGCGGCTCCTGGGCCTGCATCACCCGGATCTGCACGGGCGACGTGTGGGTCCGCAGCAGCGTCGTCTCCGGGCTCGCCGAGGTCGAGGTAGAGCGTGTCGTACATGCTGCGGGCCGGATGGGCGGCCGGGATGTTGAGCGCCTCGAAGTTGTACCAGTCGCTCTCGGCCTCGGGCCCCTCCGCCACCGTGAAGCCCATGCCGACGAACACGTCCTCCAGCCGATCGTGGGTCTGGGTGACGAGGTGGAGGTGGCCTCGACTCACGTCGGGCTCGTGCTCGGTCAGGTCGAGGCGCTCGTGTTCGAGCTGGGTCGCCCGCTCCCGCGCCTCCAGCTCGTGGCGGCGGGCGCCGAGGGCCGTCTCGATGGTGGCCCGGGCGTCGTTGATGGCCAGCCCCACGGCGCGGCGCTGGTCGGGTTCGAGCCCCCCGAGCTGCTTCTTGAGCTCGCTGAGGGGGCTGCGCTTGCCCAGCAGATCGGTCTCCACGGCGGCCAGCTCAGCGGTGCTCGACGCGGCCTGAGCGCGGGCCTCGGCCTCACCGGCGATGCGCTGGATGTCGTCGATCATCGAGGGGGAGCCTTGCCGCCGGATCGGGGGGTCGTCCAATCAGTTGACGGTGCTCCGTTGCGCTCGGCCAAGATGGCCCCATGCCGAACTGGAACGACGTCGAGACCGCCCAACCGGATCTGGCCCAGCGGGTGCGGGCCCGGTTCGAGGCCACGGGCCTGGCCCTGGTCGCCACCCTGCGGGCCGACGGCTCGCCCCGCATCAGCGGGTGGGAGCCGTTGTTCGCCGGGGGCGAGCTGTGGCTGGGCAGCATGACCGAGAGTCGCAAGGGCGCCGACGTGCGGCGCGACCCCCGCCTGGCGCTGCACAGCGCCACCGAAGACAAGCAGGTCCTGCTGGGCGACGCCAAGATCACCGGGCGGGCCGTCGACGTGGTCGACGACGCGGCCAAGGCGGCCTACCTCGCGTCGTTCGAGTCGGCCACCGGCGACGCCCCTCCCCCCGGGCCCCTGGACCTGTTCCGGGTCGAGGTCGAGGCCATCTCGATGCTCCGCCCGGCGGGCGACCACCTCGACCTCGAGTGGTGGCGAGCCGCCGACGGCTACCACCAGCTCGACCGCTACTGATCCGCGGTCCCGGTTGGGACCTGTGGCCCTGTCCATGGTGATGCAGGTGGAGCACCCTCAGGCCGTGAGCATCCCCACCGCCGACGTCGCTCCGCCGCCACCCCCGGCGGCGTCCTCGAGGGGCCGTCGGACCGTTCTGCTGGTCGTGCTGGCCATCGTCGTCGTCGTGGTGCTGCTTTCGGCCGGGGCGGGGGTGGTCATCCGCAACCACGCCAGCAGGGCCCCGCTGGTCGGGGCACCGGAAGCCGAGTCGCCGGCCACCACCGGGCCACCCACCACCCTGGCCACCCCGATCAGTCCATCGGGCAACGCGGCCTTCGATGTGGGGGTCACCGAGGTGGCCCGGTTCGTCGAGCAGACGCGGGGCCTGCCGTTCAAGGAGCCGGTCAAGGTCGAACTGGTCGACGACGCAGGCTTCGACGCCCTGCTGCTGTCGGACTTCAACGCCGGCGTCGGGGACCTCCGCAAGACTGAGGTGGCCCTCAAGGCGCTCGGGCTCGTGCCTCCGTCCCGTGACCTCGTGGCTGATGTCCGCCGCAGCCTTACCGCCGGCGTGATCGGCTTCTACGACCCGAAGACGAAGGCGCTCGTGGTCCGCGGTACGGACCTGACGCCGTTCACGCGCAGCACGCTGGCCCACGAGCTCACCCACGCCCTCGATGACCAGTGGTTCGGTCTCGACCGGACCGAGCTCGAGCACGCCGACGACGAGACACTGTTCGGGTTCCAGGCGCTCACAGAGGGCTCGGCCACATGGGTCGAGCAGGCCTGGACGACGTCGCGCTCGGCCGCCGAGCAGGCCCAGGCCCGGGTCGAGGGCGAGGCGTTCGCCTCCCAGTCGGACCTGAGCGACCTACCGCCAGCTGTGGTGCAGATCATCGAGTCTCCGTACTCGCTGGGTTATGAGTTCGTGGTCGCTCTGACCGCCCGGGGCGGCACGCCGGCGCTGGACGACGCCTTCCGCAGGCCACCCGTGAGCAGCGAACAGGTCATGCACCCGGAGCGCTACCGATCGGGTGACCTGCCGGTCGCGGTGCCGAGGCCGCCGGCCGACGCGGCGGCGGTCGACGACAACGTGATGGGCGAGCTCAGCCTGACCCAGGTGCTGAGCGCGTCGATCGCCCCGGCTGTGGCCCGCCAGGCCGGAGAAGGGTGGGGCGGCGACCGCTACGTCGTCTGGCGCTCGGCCAACGGGCGGTCCTGCCTGCGGGCCGACTTCGTTTCCGACTCCCCCACCGACTCGACGGAGCTCGAGTCCGCCCTTCGCTCGTGGAGCCGGCTGCAACCCGCAGCCACGGTCACCGAGCCCACTCCGGGGACTGTCCGGGTCACGTCGTGCCGGTGAGCTGCCACTGTTCGTGCTAGCTCGACCACGCATCAGGCGGCGATGACCTTCTGCCCTACGCAGAGAAGCGAACGATCTGCATACTTGGACAAACAGAGAGCAGTTTCAACGAAGAGCGAGGAGCAATCCATGACTGATTCTTCGACTACTTCAACCCCGGGCCCCAGTGTCACACCCGAGT
This sequence comes from uncultured Microthrixaceae bacterium, assembly GCA_963726905.1. Taxonomy (GTDB): domain Bacteria; phylum Actinomycetota; class Acidimicrobiia; order Acidimicrobiales; family Acidimicrobilacustridaceae; genus UBA4742. The sequence goes on along the minus strand of CAVSDZ010000006.1, from coordinate 121,865 downwards.
CCCCGGTCCCGCCGGTCCCGACGGCCGTGGCGGCCTCCCCCGCTCCCGCCCCCGAGGTCAAGCGTCGCGGTGTGGGTCTGTGGATCGCCCTGGTCGCGGTCTTCGCTCTCCTGCTCGGCGCGGGCTTGGGCTACGCCGCCTCGATGCCGTCGAAGAACGACCTGACCAAGCAGCGTGACGCCGCCCAGGCCCAGGTGGTTCAACTCCAGTCAGACGTCGACCAGGCCACCGCCACCGGAACGGCGGCGGCCACGGCCAAGGACAAGTGCTCCAAGGCGGCCATCGACGCCAAGGACCTGATCGACCAGGACACCAACCTCTGGAATGACATTCAGGAGCTGTCGACCATGACCCCGGGCAGCGCTCAGGAGATCCAGCTCGAGGATCACGTCACCGCCCAGATCGACACGATGAATGCCCAGATCCAGGTGGTGGACGAAGAGCTCGCCGGCTGCAAGGCCGCCGTCAACGGTTGACCTAGACCACGATCCCCAACCCAGCCGGCCAGGTGGGTCCCCCGTCCCACCTGGTCGGCCCCGTCGCGTCGGGCGGTCAGCCGCGGCGCCGGGCGGCCTCGAACACCATGAGGGTGCCGGCCATGGCCACGTTGAGCGACTCGGCCCGGCCGCTCATGGGGATGGTGACCACTTCGTCGAGCACCCGTTCGAGGCCGTCGGGCAGCCCGTGGGCCTCGCTGCCCAGCACGATCGCCACCGGCGCTCGGAGGGCGGCCTCAGCCAGGTCGACCCCACCGCGGGCCACGGTGCCGAGGCGGCGCACCTCGTGATCGCCCAGGGCGGCGAGGACCACCCGGGCGTCTCCCCCGTCCACCACCGGCACCAGGAAGATGGACCCGGCCGAGGCCCGCACCGTCTTGGGATGGTACGGATCGACGGACCCGGCGCAGAACACGACGGCCGAGGCGCCCGCCGCCTCGGCCGAGCGCAGCAGCGTGCCGGCGTTGCCCGGGTCGGACACCCCCACGAGCACGAGGACAGGCAGGGCCGGGGGCTCGCCGGCGAGGAGGTCGTCGAGCGACAAGGGGGAACGAGCCACCGTCGCCGCCACCGGCTGGGGGGTGACGGTGTCGGTGATCTTGGCCAGCACCCCGGGCGGGAGCTCGACCAGCCGGGCCCCCGAGCGGGCCGCCCGCTCGGCCAGCGCCGCCACCTCATCGCTCAGCGGGGCGGCGCCGTCGCGCAGCACCAGCGTCACGTCGGCTCCGGCCTCGAGGGCCACCCCCAGCAGGTTCGGCCCCTCGATGAGGAAGCGACCTTCGTCGGTACGCGCACTGCGGCGCCTCGAGAGGCGCCGCAGCTGCGAGACGAGTGGGTTCTTCGCCGCGACCGGCTCGAACACCGGTGCGCCGTTCAGGAGGCTGACGCCTCGGCGGGGACGGGAGCCGGGGCCTCGGCCACGGCGGCCTCGGCCACCGCCACCAGCGCCGTGAACGCGGCCGGCTCGGTGACGGCCAGGTCGGCCAGCACCTTGCGGTCGACGTCCACCTCGGCCAGCTTCAGGCCGTTGATGAAACGGCTGTAGCTGATGCCGTTGAGGCGGCAGGCGGCGTTGATGCGCTGGATCCACAGCTTGCGGAACTCGCCCTTGCGGGCCCGGCGGTCGCGGAAGGCGTACTTGCCGGAGTGCATGACCTGCTCGTTGGCGGCCCGGTACGAGCGGCTCTTGTTGCCGTAGTAGCCCTTGGCGCGCTCGAGGGTCTGTCGACGGTGCTTCTTGCTCGCCACGGCACGTTTGACTCTGGCCATCGGGAGCTCCTTTCAGGAGAGGGGGCGGATCGAGGAGGGTTCGGGCGGAGGGCCCGCGGCGTCAGATGCCGAGCTGGCGACGGACGTGGTCGCGGTCGCCACCGGTCAGTTCGGTGGTGCGACCGAGGCGGCGCTTCCGCTCCGGGCTCTTCTTCTCGAGGATGTGGTTCAGGCCCGCCTTGCGTCGGGTGATCTTCCCCGACCCGGTGACCTTGAAGCGCTTGGCCGCGCCCCGGTGCGTCTTCATCTTCGGCATGGTTCTGCTCTTTCGTCTCGGCGACGGCCGGGAGGTGGCTCCCGGCCGGCCTGGGCGGCGCACCCGATGGGTGCGGCGCCGGTCAGGCTTCGGTGGTGTCGACCGACTCCGCGGGAGCGGATCCGGCTTCGACCTCGACTTCGACTTCGGTTGGTTCGGGCGCCGGGGCCACCTCGGCCGGTGCGGCCGCGGCCGCGGCGGCAGCCTCTTCCTCACGCTTGCGTTCGGTGGCCTTGGCTGCCTTGGCGGCCTGGGCCTTCTTGTCGGGGGCGAGCACCATGGTCATGTTGCGGCCGTCGAGCTTGGGGAAGACCTCCACCCGCCCGGAGTCGACCACGTCGGCCGCCACCTCGTCGAGGATGCGCTTGCCCAGCTCGGGGTGCTGCATCTCCCGGCCTCGGAACATGATGGTCACCTTGACCTTGTGCCCCTCATCCAGGAACTTCTCGACCTTGCGGGTCTTGGTGTCGAAGTCGCCGTGCCCGATCTTGGGCCGGTACTTCATCTCCTTCACCACGACGTTGGTGCTCTTGCGGCGGGACTCCTTGGCCCGCTGTGCCGCTTCGTACTTGTACTTGCCGTAGTCCATGATCCGGCAGACCGGCGGGTTGGCCTTGTCGGCCACCTCCACGAGATCCAGTTCCAGCTCACGGGCCATGGCCAGGGCCTCAGGCAGGGGCCTGATGCCGATCTGCTCGCCATCGGGCGCCACCAGGCGCACCTCGCGGGCACGGATCCGATCGTTGATCCGCGGCTCGTTGTTCGCGGGCGTGCCTATTGCCGCTCACTCCTCATCAATGCGCATGTCCTCTCTGTTGCGCGGGCCGGTTGGTGGCGACCGCCCAGGAAGAACAAAGGGCGGACGCCGGAAAGCCGACATCCGCCCGCAACGGTGAGGTCGACAGACCCCACCGGTGTGACGAGTGATCGACCCGGCGCACTCGGTGCCCCGAAGGGCGTCTGCTCGGTGGCCGGGTGGGGGCGAACCCCGCTTCCCTGTGTTGTAGCCCGCCTAGAGTACCAGCACACCGGTCCGAGCACGACTCGACGTCGACCGCCACCGCTTCCCCCAACATCGGAGTGCAACCCATGAGCCTGTGGACCCCTGGCGGCGAAGTGCCCGTCGAGCGCAACCGAGGGGGCCAACCGGCGCCCGCCGCGCCCCAGCCCGGGGCACCGGCCATCAGCGAGGCGGCCCTGGCCGAGGCGGCGGCGGCCGCGGGCATCGATCTCGATGAGCTCTCGGCCGAGGAGCGGGCCCAGCTCGAGGCGATGATGCTGGAGATGGCGCAGGTCCAGGCCCAGCTGGCCTCCACCCCCGCCGCCCAGGTCGTGGCCAACCACCTCGGTGGGTTCTACGAGCTGGCGCGCATCCACCTCAGCCAGGACCCACCCCGATTCGACGAGGCCAGCCTGGCCATCGACGCCATGGCCGCCGTGCTCGACGCCGTCGAAGACCGGATGGGGCCCGACGGGCTGGCCCTGCGCGAGGGGCTCAACCAACTGCAGATGGCCTTCATCCAGCTGCGTCGTGAGACCGTGGGCGACGCCCCCGAGCCCGACGAGGGCCCCGCCGGGACCTGACGCCGGCTAGGACCGGAGGTCGCGGCGGCTGAACCCGACGAGGGACACCGCGGCGGCGACCACCGACAGCCCCGTCATGACCGCCAGGTCGCGCCAGGCCAGCCCGTTGGTGAGCGGGTCGCCGCCCATCACGTACCAGAACGGCGACAGCACCCGGAACGGCTTGATGCCGCTGACCACCGGGCTCAACGAGTTGATGAGGTAGCTGGCGGCGGCCAGCCCGGCGGCGAGCCCGGTGGCCAGCGACTTCGAGCCGGTGCTCGCCCCCACGGCCAGGGCCACCAGCCCGAAGAGCACGCCGAGCAGGACGGAGGCCACGCAGAAGGCCCCCACGTCGACGACCGGGATGTCGAGCTGGAACAGCCGCCCGGCGACGATGGCAGCACCGAGGGCCAGGCCGACGAGGGCCACCACCACGATCAGGGCAGCCATCTTCTCGAGCAGGACCCGGGACCGGGTGACCGGGTAGGACAGCACCAGGCCCAGCGTCCCCGCTTCCTCCTCGCCGGCCAGCGTGGACGCGCCGAAGCCGATGCCGGCCATGAGCAGCAGGAGGGGCCCGATCAGGTTCATCTGGCTGCTCAGGTACCCGACGGCGGAGGTCATGTCGAGCTTGGCGGCGTCGATGCCGAACATGGCCATCAACGCCGGCGGGTACTGCTTGATGAGGTCGTTGAGGCTGGCCTGGGACTTGACCGCGGGATAGACGGCCACGTTGACGAGCGTGTAGGCGGCCACGCCGAGCATCCACCAGATCGTGCTGCGGCGACGATCGACGAGGGAGCGCTCCAGCACCGGCGCCGCCATCAGGCGTCCTTCCGGTAGAAGGAGAGGAAGATCTCATCGAGGTCGGCGGGCTCGCTCAACAGGTCGACCACCGGGTGGGCGGCGGCCGCCTTGACGACGGCGTCGAGCGGCCCGGTGACCGAGAAGCGGAACCGGGTGCCGTGATCGGTCACCGTGGTCTCCCCCACCCCGGCCAACCCCGCGAAGGCGTCGGGTGGCACCGGCTCGGCGAAGTGGACGGACACCCGTCGCAAGGCCCGGGCCCGCAGGTCGTCCACCGCGCTGACGGTGGCCAGCACCCCGTCGCGGATGATGCCGACGCGGTCGGCCACGTGTTGCACCTCGTCGAGCGAGTGCGACGACAGGAAGACCGACCGGCCCTCGTCGGTGCACTCCCGCAGGAGCTGCTGGAACTCGTCCTGCATCAGGGGGTCGAGCCCCGCCGTCGCCTCGTCGAGGATCAGCAGCTCGGGGTCGTGCATGAACGCCTGCACGAGGCCGACCTTCTGACGGTTGCCCTTCGACAGCTCCTTGATGGGGCGGTCCAGCTCCAGTTCGAAGCGCCGGGCCAGCTCGTCGCGCCGCCCGGTGACGTCCACCCCCCGCAGGCGGGCCAGCCAGTCCAGGTGGGCGCGGGCGGTGAGCCGCTCGTACAGGGCGAGGTCGCCGGGGACGTAGCCGATGCGGCGGTGCACCTCGATGGCGTCGTGGTGGCAGTCGAGGCCGAAGACCTCGGCCGTGCCGGCGGTGGGGCGGAGGTGGTCGAGCAGCACCCGGATCGTGGTGGTCTTGCCCGCACCGTTGGGCCCGAGGAAGCCGAACACCTCGCCCGGCTCCACCTCCAGGTCGACATCGGAGACGCCCCGCGACGATCCGTAGCTCATGGTCAGACCGACCGTCCGGATCGGTGGAGCCGACATGGGCGTGATCCTACGGATCAGCCCGGCCCCGCCCCAGGGCACAAGGACCTGAACCGACCTCAGCCCTCGAGGACGACGGTGGGCTCGATGACCATCTCGCAGCTCACGGTGTTGGCGATGAAGCACTCGCGGTGGGCGACCTCCACCAGGTGCTCGATCCGCTCGACGGCGACGGCGCCCCTCACCGTGATGGCCGGTCGCAGGTCGATGCGGGTGATGCGCACGGGCACGTCATCTTCCGGCATCACCGCGCTCGCCTCGTCCCGGTAGGCCACCACGTCGATGCGGGCCCGGGCGGCCACCGCCAGGAACGAGAGCAGCTGACACGACGACGCGGCGGCCAGCATCAGCTGCTCGGGATTGATCCGGGTCGGATCGCCGCGAAAGGCCGGGTCGGAGCTGAGGGCCAGGGTGGCGTCGGCCGGCGGCGTGACGAGCTCGTGGGCCCGGTCGTACTCCTCGTAGCCCAGGCCGGTGGAGCCCTCCCAGCGGGTCACGGCGGTGTAGCGGTGCGTGGCGGCCATGGCTCCTCCGGCTCAGACGGGACGCAGGTCGGTGGCCTCGTAGCGGCCCAACTGGCCGGGCACCACCTCGAAGGTGACCTCGGCGCCCACGGCGATGGTGCGGGTGCCGTCGGCGATGGCGGTGCAGTGGAAGAACCAGGTGCCCTCCGGGTCGCTCGCCGTCACCGTGCCGTAGCCCTCGGGGTCGTCGAAGGTGGCGACGACGCCCCGCACGATGCCGTCGGCGGGTGGCCCGGCCGCCATGGCGGCGGGACCGAGTCGGTGCTCGCTCATCAGTGCACGATCTTCGAGATCGGCAGCTCGATGATGTCGGTGGCGCCGTGGTCGCTGAGCGCGGGGATGAGCACGTTGATGGTGGCCTTGGGCACGACACCCTCGACCGCGTAGCCCTTGCCGTCGTAGAGCTCGCTCACCGTGGGTGCCTTCATCGACGGCAGCAGGGCGATGACCGCCGTCGAGCTGGTCGGCCCGGACGTTGAGCTTGACCAGCACCTTGCCCCGGGCCTCGAGCACCCCTTCGAGCAACGTCAGGATCTGGCCCATGGCGTGGGCCTTGGCCGGGTCGGCGTAGGCAGCCGGGTTGGCCACCAGCTCGGTGTAGGAGGTCAGGACCGTGTCGATGATGCGCAGGCCGGCGGCGCGGATGGCCCGGCCGGTCTCGGTGATGTCCACGATGCAGTCGACGATGTCGGGCACCTTGGCCTCGGTGGCCCCGTAGGAGAGGGCGATCTCGGCCTTGATGCCGCGGTCGGCGAAGAAGCGCTCGGTCAGACCGGGGTACTCGCTCGACACCCGCACCCCCTGGGGCAGGTCCTCCACCCGCTGCCAGGGCGAGTCGTCGGGAACCGCCACGATGATCTTCACCGGGTTCTCGGTGGCCTTGGAGTAGCGCAGCTCCCCCAGGCTGACCACGTCGGCCTGCGTCTCCTCCACCCAGTCCCGCCCCGTGATGCCGATGTCGAACAGGCCCTCGGCCACGTAGGCGCCGATCTCCTGGGGACGCAGGATGCGCACCTCGTCGATGCGAGGGTCGTCGATGCGGGCCCGGTAGGTGACCACCGAATCGCGGTGGACCCGCAGGTCGGCCGCCTCGAAGAGGTCCAGCGTGGCCTTCTCCAGCGACCCCTTGGGCAGCACCAGCTTCAACATGGGCGCCACCGTAGCCAACCTGCCCCAGCGCTCAGAAACGGGTTGGTGGCCACCGTCGTCGGGGCGCCCTGTTCGGGGCGCTTGACACCGGGGGTGTTGGCCCCCTGCGTTGTCAGGCCGGGGTCGGGAGGGTTTGATGGCCTCATGCCTTCCACCGCGGCCCACGTCGAGCGCCACCTCAGTCACCGCGTGGGGTGGCTGCGCGCCGCGGTCCTGGGGGCCAACGACGGCATCACCTCGACCGCCGCGCTCATCGTGGGCGTCGCCGCCGCCGGGGCCAGCCGCAACGCGGTGTTCACCGCCGGCATGGCCGCCCTGGTGGCCGGGGCCGGCTCGATGGCGGCCGGCGAGTACTCCTCGGTCAGCTCCCAGCGCGACTCGGAGCTGGCCGACATCGCCAAGGAGCGCCAGGAGCTGGAGGCCACCCCCGAGCGCGAGCTGCGCGAGCTCACCCACATCTACATCGACAAGGGCCTCAACCCGGACCTGGCCCACGAGGTCGCCGTCGAGCTCTCCAAGGGCGACGTCCTGGCCGTGCACATGGCCGAGGAGCTGGGCATCACCCACGAGAGCATCGCCCGGCCGGCCCAGGCCTCGATCTACTCGGCGCTGTCGTTCGCGGCCGGGGCGCTCATCCCGCTCGCCGCCGTCATGGCGGCCGGGGCCTCGCCCACGGCCCGGGTGGTGGTGACGTTCGTGGTGTCGCTCATCGGCCTGGCCGCCCTGGGTGCGGCCGGGGCCCGAGCCGGTGGTGCGCCGTTCGGGCGGGCCACACTGCGGATGCTGCTGCTGGGCGGGCTGGCCATGGCCGTCACCGCCGGCGTGGGCAAGCTGCTCGGCACCGACCGTCGGCTGACCGCCGCCGCTTCAGGCGGCGGACTCGGCCAGGGCCAGGCGGGTGGCCTGCCAGCGGGTCCAGTGGATGCGACCCAGGACGATGGCGGCCGACGACATGAGGACCACGCCGTAGCCCATGAGGGCGGCGTCTCCGATGGCCACGCCGTAGGCCCCCCAGGTGGCGGCGTCGAGAACCGAGATCCACCACGTGGCCGGAGCGATGCCCGACAGGTCGGTCTCGCGCACCGACTTCACCACCTGCGGGCCCTGGGTCACGACCACTCCGGCGGCCAGCACCGCGGCGAACAGGCCGACGGCGGCGGCCACCACCTGCACGCCCAGCCACGAACCGGCCGCGGCCAGGTCACTGCGCTTGGTCTCCCGCCGGAGCAGGGCCACGGTCCAGAGCCCGGGGACGAGCGCCACCACCGACACGGCCCACACCACCGGAAGGCCGGCCCACAGCCCGTAGGCCAGCCACGCCGTGGTGGTCAGCACGGAGGTGAGCGCGGCCAGGGCCGACACCCCGGCGGCGCTGCCGGTGCGGGCCAGGCGGATGGGCTGAGGCAGCAGCCGAACGAGGAAGACGGCCGACGCCACCAGGGCGAGGACGGTGGCGTTCACGACGGACCCTCGCCGGGCGGGGCCGAGCGGCGACTCACGAGCAGGAAGATCGCTCCCCCGGCGGCGGCCACCGCGAAGATGGCCACGACGATCCACACGACACCGGAGGACCCCGACGACGGCGACGAGGGCGACGACGCGTCGGCGCCGGAGGCCAACGCGATCTTGGCCTCCGAGGTATCGGTCGAGCCGTCACCGGCGGTGGTGGAGGTGGAGGCGTCGGCGCCGGGATCGGCGGCGATCACCGATCCGTTGGTCTGGGCCAGCACGATGGTCGACGGGGCGGGGTTGTTGGGATCGGTGGGCGCCACCGTCGTGGTCGGCTTGCTGCCCGGCCGCGTCGTCGTCGGCGTACCCGGCTGACTCGGAGGATTCGTCACCGTCGGCAGTGGTCGACTGATCGTCACCTGGTCTTGGAGCAGGTGCCGAGTGTCACATGCTCCGGAGCCGGTATGGGGTTCCGAGCCGTCTGCCCAAGACGATCGTCACTGATTGCCGCTGCCCTGGAAGTCGTCTGGCACGCACGTCGACGTAGATGTGCCCCAGGTCGGCTACCGGACAGGTTGCGGTGCGCCGGGAAGACTGCGCCGACCCGACGTGCCGAGGTCACGGTGAGCGACACCTGGATCGGCGCGCGCCGTCGGTGTTCGTGCAGGAGCCAGTGCAGGCGTCCACTGTGCCTGTCGACCGTGCACTCACGGCTGCGGGGTCTGGAGCTTCGAGCCGGCGTCGACGCCGCGGCGCGGGCCGACGCCGACCACGGCCAGGACGCCGATGGCCACGGCCAGCACAGCCAGACCCCGCGCCACGATGCGTCCCGCCCGGACTCCTCACTTGGGCAGCCTCCGCAGCAGGTCGACCATCTCGAGCGCGGTCTTGGCCGCCTCCTCGCCCTTGTTGTCGCCCTCGAGGTCGCTGCGCTGCAGGGCCTGGTCGAGGTTCTCGGTGGTGAGCACGCCGAACACGATCGGCACGCCGGTCTCGAGCGCGGCGGTCTGGATCCCCTCGGCGCACGGGCCGGCCACGTACTCGAAGTGGGCGGTGTCGCCCCGGATGACCGCGCCCAGGCAGATCGACGGCGTCGAACGAGCCGGACGCGGCACACTGCTTGGCCGCCACCGGGATCTCGAAGGCGCCCGGCACCCAGGCCACGGTCACGTCCGCCTCCTTCACCCCGTGGACGGCCAGGCCCCCGAGGGTGCCCTCCAGCAGCCGGTTGGTGATGAGGTCGTTGAAGCGTCCGCACACCACGGCGATGCGCATGCCGGCGCCGTCGACGGTCCCGGTGATGGTGTGGGCGGCCTTGAAGTTGGAGGACATCGGTCGGATCCTAGAGGTCGTCGAGGCCCTCGAGGAGGTGGCCCATCCGCTCGCGCTTGGTGCGGAGGTACTCGATGTTCTCCGGGTTGGGCACCGTCTCGACCGGCACCCGCTCGGTGATCTCGAGGCCGAAGCCCTCGAGGCCGCCGTACTTGGACGGGTTGTTGGTCATCAGCCGCATCGTGGTGATGCCCAGGTCGACCAGGATCTGCGCGCCGATGCCGTACTCGCGGCTGTCGACCGGCAGGCCGAGCTCGAGGTTGGCGTCGACGGTGTCGCGGCCCTGGTCCTGCAGGCTGTAGGCCCGGATCTTGTGGCCGATGCCGATGCCGCGGCCCTCGTGGCCGCGCAGGTAGACGAGCACGCCCAGGCCCTCCTCGGCGATGGTCCGCATGGCCTGGTCGAGCTGGATGCCGCAGTCGCAGCGCAGCGAGCCGAACACGTCGCCGGTGAGGCACTCGCTGTGCACCCGCACGAGCACGTCGTCCTCGCCCTGCACGGCGCCCTTGACCATGGCCACGTGCTGCTCGCCGTCGAGCACCGACTCGTAGACGTAGCAGGTGAAGTCGCCCCAGTCGGTGGGGATGCGGGCCTCGGCCACCCGCTTGACCAGCTTCTCGGTCTGGCGGCGGTAGCGGATGAGCTCGGCGATGGAGATCAGCAGCAGGCCGTGCTCCTTGCAGAACTCGAGCAGGTCGGGGACCCGGGCCATGCGTGCCGTCGTCGTTGACGATCTCGCACAGCACGCCGGCCGGGTACAGCCCGGCCATGCGGGCCAGGTCGACGGCGGCCTCGGTGTGGCCGGCCCGCTTGAGCACGCCGCCCTCGGAGTAGCGCAGCGGGAAGATGTGGCCGGGCCGGGCCAGATCGCCGGGCCGGGTGGCCGGGTCGATCAGCGACTGGATGGTGGCCGACCGGTCCGACGGCCGAGATGCCGGTGGTGGTGCCGTGGCGGTAGTCGACCGTGTAGGTGAACGCGGTGCGCTGCGCCTCGGTGTTGTCGTGCACCATCAGCGGGATGTCGAGCTCGTCGAGGCGCTCGCCGGTGAGCGGCGCGCAGATCACCCCGGAGGTGTGGCGCACGAAGAACGCGATCTTCTCCGGCGTGGCCGCCTCGGCCGCCATGATCAGGTCGCCCTCGTTCTCGCGGTCCTCGTCGTCGACCACGACGACGATCTCGCCGCGGCCGATGGCGGCGACGGCCTCGGGGATGGTGGCGAAGCCGGGGGGAAGGCTGTGCTTGGGGGTCATGACGTCCTCGCGTTCTGGGTGAGTTCGGCCTGCGCTTCGAGCTGGCGTCGATCTGGGCGGCGAGCAGGCGCTCGATGTACTTGGCGATCACGTCGACCTCGAGGTTGACGGGGTCGCCGGGGCCCTTCGAGCCGAGCGTGGTGACCTCCGGCGGTGTGCGGGATGACGGCGACGGTGAAGCCGTCGTCGAGGGGCTCGACCACGGTGAGGCTGATGCCGTCGACGGTGATCGAGCCCTTCTCGACGACGTAGCGCAGCAGCTCGCCGGGCGCCTGGATGCGCAGGTCGGGCGCCGGCGGTGACGATCGTGCCGACGGCGTCGACGTGGCCCTGCACGAGGTGGCCGCCGAGGCGGTCCTGCAGGCGGACCGGGCGCTCGAGGTTGACCGGGTCGACCCGGCCGCGAGCGCGCCGAGGCTGGTGCGGGCGAAGGTCTCGTCGACGACGTCGGCCTCCCACCACGAGCGGCCGTCGGTCTCGCCCCAGCCGACCACGGTGAGGCAGCAGCCGTTGACGGCGATCGACGTCGCCGATGGCGATGTCGTCGAGCACGGTGGCGGCGTTGATGCGCAGCCGGGCGCCGTCGCGCGAGGCGCACGGTGCCCAGCTCCTCGACGATGCCGGTGAACATGGTCAGGCTCCTCGGCGTGCGGCGGGACAGGTCGATGCGCAGGTCGGCGCCGAGCGGCGGTGACGGCGTCGATGCGGCCGCGCCACACGTCGCCGATGGTAGGCGCGCCCGGGCCCGGCGAACAGGCCGCGGGCGTCGTCGCCGCCGAACAGGGCCGGGCGCCAGGTAGAGGACGTAGCGGTCGACCAGGCCGGCGCGCGTGGAAGGTCGTGGGCCACGGTGGCCCCGCCCTCGACCAGCACCTGCAGCACGCCCTGGCCGCCCGAGCTCGTCGAGCGACGTCGGCCAGCGGGCCGGCCATCTCGACGGCCGGGCTGCACCCGGGCGTCGGCCGGGGCCCGGCCGAGCACGACCCGGCGGGGCTGCTCGAAGCCGTCGGGCAGCTCGCCGTCGGGCAGGCGCACGGTGAGGGCCGGGTCGTCGGCCCGGACGGTGCCGGCGCCGACCAGCACGGCGTCGCTGTCGGCCCGCAGGCGGTGGGCGTCGGCGCGGGCCTCGGGCCCGGTGATCCACTGGCTGGTGCCGTCGGGGGCGGCGGTGCGGCCGTCGAGGGTCGCGGCCAGCTTGAGCACGACGCAGCGGTCGGCCGGTGCGGCGGTGGTGCAGGTAGGGGGCCAGCTGGGCGGCGCACCTCGTCGGCGCCCACGCCGACCTCGACCTCGATGCCCGGCGGCCCGCAGCCGGTCGATGCCCTGCGCCGGCCACCTGCGGGTCGGGATCGTCGATCGCCGACCACCACCCGGGCCGACGCCGGCGTCGATGAGGGCGTCGGCGCACGGCCCGGTGCGGCCGTGGTGCGAGCAGGGCTCGAGCGTCGTGTACACGCGTGGCGCCCCGGCGCCCGCGTCGCCGGCGGCGGCGAGGGCCACGACCTCGGCGTGGGGGCCGCCGCGACCCTGCGGTGGCGCCGACGAAGCCGACGTGGTCGGGATCGTCGGCCGGCACGACCACGGCGCCGACCCAGGGGCGGGGCGACACGAGCCGGCGCGCCGTGCCAGCGGCGTCGATCGCCTGGCTCATGCGCTCGGTCGTCGGTCCTGGCCACGTCGCTCCCTGATCGTCGCGGGCGCGCGCGGCGAGGCCGCATCGCACCCTCGCTCCCATCCGGACTTTCACCGTCGGCTCCGGAATTCCACCGGATCGGCCCTGGCCGTCCACCGAGTCGGGGGACGACCAGGGTTCGCGGACTCTCACCGCCGGTCGGGACTTGCACCCAAAACCCCGCGAGGGGCTGTCTTCGTTCTCGGTTGTCACCTGCCCGTCGAGGCGCAGGCGGTCGAATGTGACCACGGTCGCAGACGACTACGACCAGCATAGGGCATCAACCGGCCGAGCGAAACCCCGAAATAGAACCGGTTCTAGTTTCCGCCGGATCAGGCCGGGTGGTCGGCCAGCCAGCTGTCCCCGAAGGCGAACTCGGCCTCGAGGGTCCGCTTGGCGTCGTTCTTGCCCACCCAGTCGGCGATCTTGCCCCCCACGATGGGCACCTTCACGTTCATGGTGATGGTCACCTCGTGGGTGCAGGTGCCCTCCCCCGGCGACCAGGCGCATGGCCCCGGAGAGCTCGACCGGGGCCCCCTCCACCTCGACGCCGAACGTGCCGGTCCACGCACCGCCGGACCCGGCCCGCCACTGGTCGTGTCTGGCGCATGGTGTTGGTCGGCTTGAGCACCTTGCGGGCGAAGCCGGGCAGGTCGACGTCGACCACCCGGGAGCGTGTCGATGGTCAGCGTCTCGGCAGTCGCGGGCCACGTCCGACGATCTCGACGTCGCGATGGCCCATGCCCTTCGTACTTGGCCCGGGTGGCGTCCGCGGTCGGCGAGCATGTCCAGGACCGCGTCGAGCGATGCTGCGTAGGTGTGGGAGTCCTTGATCTGCATGGGCTGCCTCTCAGTGGGTGGTGGATCTCGCCGGCAGCAGGCGCAGGACGTGGGGGATCACGTCGAGCACGGCATCGAGGCGTCTCGATGGCGCCCTTGGGCGAGCCGGGCGTGTTGAGGATCAGGGCGGTCCCCCGGGTGCCGGCCACGGCCCGGGACAGCCGGCCGAGGGGCGAGACCAGGCGCATGGCCTCGGCCAGGCCCGGCGCCTCGCGGTCGAGCACGATCCGGGTGCCCTCCGGGGTGAGGTCGCGGGGCCCGAAGCCGGTGCCGCCGGTGGTCACGATCAGCCCGGCGAAGCCCGTCGGCCAGCTCGACCAGCGCCTCGCCGACGTTCTCGCGCCCGTCGGCCACGATCCGGTGCTCGACCACGGCGTAGCCCTCGGCGGTCAGCCGCTCGACCAGGCCGGCGCCGCCCCGGTCCTCGCCGGTCGCCGGCCGCCACGCCGTCGGACACGGTGAGCACCTTGGCCTGCAGGTCGGTGACGTCGTGGTCGGGCATGCCCGACCTAGGCCGACTCCGAGCTCCGGCTGAGGGGCGGGCCGGTCAGCGGCGGGTGAGGCGCGAGCAGGAACATGCCGTCGGTGGGCCCGTGGGCGCGTCGCTGCGCTGGGGCAGCAGCAGCCCGCCGCGCCCGTGGGGCTGCCACGGCTCGCCCGGGGGCAGCGACCGCCTCGAGCTCGGGATGGGCCCCGGCCAGCCACTCGTCGACCTCGACGGTCTCGGCGCCGGTCAGGGTGCACACGCTGTAGACGAGCGTCGCCGCCCGGCCGCACCAGGCCGGCGGCGGCGTCGAGCAGCTCGCGCTGGAGCCGGGCCAGGCGGTCGACGTCGTCGGCCTGCGATCCGCCAGCGGGCGTCGGGGCGCCGGCGCAGCGAGCCCAGGCCCGAGCACGGGGCGTCGACCAGCACCCGGTCGAAGCGCGCCGGGCCGGAACGGCGGCCGGCGTGCCGTCGGCGGCCACGGCCGGCAGGCCGGTCGACCGCCGAGCCGCGGCCGGCGTTGGCGGCGACCAGCCCGACCCGCGCCGGGCGCAGGTCGGCGGCCACCACGCGCGGCGCCGGTGGCCAGCCAGGGCGGTGGCCTTGCCGCCGGGCGCGGCGCACAGGTCGAGCACCCGCTCGCCCGGCTCGGCGCCCGACCGCGTCGGCCACCCACTGCGAGGCCAGGTCCTGGTGGTAGCCGTCGGCCCGCTCGACCGACGGTGGCCCGCTCGTTCATCGACTCGAGGGCGGCCGCGGGCCCGCTCGGCGCCGAGGTCGGCGCTCGAGCCGGTCGATGATCCAGTCCGGGTAGCTCAGCGCGGGTGGCCTCGTCGGGCCAGCTGGCCGGGGCCGTCGGCCACCCGGCGCAGCACGGCGTTGACCAGGCCCCCGAGCGCGGCGGGGCGGCGCGCCACCGTGGCGCTGACCGCGGCGTGGGCCGGGGTGTCGAGGAAGGCCAGCTGGTAGGCGCCGAGGCGCAGCGTGGCCCGGGTCGGCGGCGTCGAGGTCGCGGAGCACGAAGCGGTCGACCAGCCAGTCGCAGGCCCGCCGCATGCGGGTGGTGCCGTAGACCAGCTCGGTGACGAAGCCCCGGTCGCGCTCGTCGAGGCCGGAGCGGCCCAGCAGCGCCGGGCAGCACCAGGTTGGCGTAGGCGCCCTCGCGGTCGATGCGCACCAGGGCGTCGATGGCCAGCCGGCGGGCGGCGACCCCGCCGGCGTCGGCGGCGGCCGTCGGCCGGCGCCGACGGGCGCCGGTCGGCGCGGCGTCGACGGGCCGCAGCGCGCTCGCCGCCGAGCCGTCGCCGGCCGGGCGGGCGCCGTTGCGCCAGGCCGACGCCGCCTGGCGGCCCTTGCCCTCGGGCTGCACCTCGACCAGCTCGAGCGCGCCGTCGCCGGTGCCGACGCGCGTGCCGTCGAGCTGCGCCCGGGGCCAGCGGCGCCCGGTCCGTCGGCGTCGGCGGTCGAGCGGCGGTGCGCCACACCTTGAGGCGCCGGCCGCGGAACGTCGTCCAGGCGTCCGCCGACCCGCACCAGCCGGTGGAGCTCGACCGCCGGCGCCGGTCCAGTCGAGCTCGAGCTCGGCGGCTGTGATCTTCTCGGCGTAGGTGGGCTCGCCGACCTGGGGCTCGGCCGGCCCAGCCCGGCGCTCGAGCTGGTCGACCAGCAGGGCGGTGCCGGCCGCGACCAGCTCGGGCCCGCAGCTCGGCGGCGGTCTCGTCGGCGCCGATGGCGCACCTCGGCCCGGGCGTAGACGCCGCCGGTGTCGAGCCCCTCCTCGACGGCCATGAGGCACACGCCGGTGCGCTCGTCGCCGGCCAGGATGGCCCGCTCGACCGGCGCCGCCCCCCGCCACCGGGGCAGCAGCGAGAAGTGCAGGTTGACCATGGGCACGCGCGTCGAGCACCGGCGGGCTGGATGATCCGGCCGTAGGCCACCACCACGCCGAGGTCGGCGCCGGGTCGAGGTCGAGCGACCACGTCGTCGATCCGGTCGGTGACCGGGCAGGCCCGAGCTCGAGCGCGGCCGCCTTCACCGGGCTGGGCACCAGGGCGCCGCCCCGACCCCGCTTGGCGTCGGCCCGGCGACACCACCAGGGCGATGTCGAAGCCGGCGTCGTGCAGGGCCACGCAGCGGGGCGCACGGCCATCTCGGGCGTGCCCAGGTAGACGAGCCGGCGGGGGCGGCCGGAGGGAGGAGCGGTCATGGGCAGCGGTCGTCGCGAGCCGGCGCCGGAGCGCGCCGGGCGGCGGACTAGCGAAGGCGGAGGCCCAGGCCACGCTCGGCCGGCTGCGGCTCGTCGGGCGAGCCGTGACGAGCTGGCGCAGGGCCTTCTTGGCCTCCTTGCGCTGGTCGTCGTCGAGGTGCTCGAGCAGCAGCACGCCGTCGAGGTGGTCGAGCTCGTGCTGGAAGAGCCGGGCCATCGAGCTCGTCGGCCTCGATCTGCGACCTCGTTGCCGTCGAGGTCGTAGCCGGTGATGAGGACCTCCTTGGGGCGCACGATCTCCCAGTGCAGGTCGGGCACCGACAGGCAGCCCTCGAGGTAGGTCCACTCGCCCCGGCTCTCGGTGATCACCGGGTTGACGAGCACCGACGGCTCGTCGTCGATGTCGTACACGAACAGGCGCTTCTGCACCCCGACCTGCGGGGCGGCCAGACCGAGGCCGGGCGCGTCGTACATGGTGGTGAGCATGTCCTCGGCCAGGCGCACGAGGGCGCCGTCGATGTTGTCGATCTCGGTCGCCCGCTGCTTGAGCACGGGGTCGCCGAACACCCGGATGGTGTAGGGAGCCATGGCGGCAAGGGTAGCGTCGGGCCGGTGGATGGCACGACCCCCGGGCAGTACTTCGAAGCCGAGCCCGACGGTGGCGTCCCGCCGGCGCACGGTGCCGCCTGACCCTGCCCGACGTCTCCCTCGAGCTGGTCACCGACCGCGGCGTGTTCTCCGGCGACCGGGTCGACGCCGGCACCAAGCTCCTGCTGCTCGAGGCCCCGGCCGCCGCCGGCCGCCGGCGACCTGCTCGACCTGGGCTGCGGCTACGGGCCGATCGCCCTCACCCTGGCCCACCGCGCACCCGAGGCGACCGTGTGGGCGGTCGACGTGAACGAGCGGGCCGTGGCCCTGTGCGCCGACAACGCCGCGGCCGCTGGGCCGGCCCAACGTCCACGCCCTCGCCGCCGCCGACGCCGCAGGCCGCGGTCGGCCGCCGGGCTCCGCCGACGGCGCCGCTTCGCCGCCATCTACTCGAACCCGCCCATCCGCATCGGCAAGGCCGCCCTGCACGAGCTGCTCGCCGGCTGGTTGGCTCGCCTGGCCCCCGACGGCGTGGCCCACCTGGTGGTGCAGAAGCACCTCGGGTCGGACTCGCTGGCCCGCGTGGCTGACCGAGGCCGGCTGGCCCACCACCCGGCTCGCTGTCCCGGGCCGGCTACCGCGATCCTCACCGGTCGAGCCGGCGACCGGCCGGGCCGGACCTGATGGCCAACCTCACCGGCACCGAGCTCAAGCGCCTGCACCGCGAGTGGCGGCGGCGCACCGAGGGCCGGCTGGCCCTGCTGCTCGACAGCGTGCAGACGCCCTACAACGTGGGGTCGATCCTGCGCACCGCGGCCGCCTTCCGGGTCGACCACCTGTGGCTGGTGGGCGCCACCGAGTCGCCCCACCACGCCAAGACCCAGAAGACCGCGCTCGGCTCGCAGCGCTACCTCACGTGGACGGTGTGCGAGAGCGTCGACGAGGCCGCCGACCAGGTGCACGGCGGCCGGCTACCGGCTGGTGGGCGTCGAGCTGGCCGCCGGGCGCCGTGCCCCTGCACGAGCTGGCCCTGGCCCGCCGACGTCTGCCTGGCCGTCGGCCACGAGGACCGCGGCCTGTCCAAGGCCTGCCTGGCCCGCTGCGACGACCTGGCCTACCTGCCCCAGGTCGGGGCCATCGGCTCGCTCAACGTGGCCACGGCCGCCTCCATCGCCCTCTACGAGGCCCGCCGCCAGGGTTGGACCCGCACCCCGACCACCCCCTGATCCGTCCTCCCGCCGCGTTCCCGCGTTCTCGTCCCTTCAGCGACCTCTCTCGGGTCGCTGAAGGGACGGAAAGCAGGGCGCGAGGGTGGGAGGACGGTCAGAGGCGGAGGGGGTCGACCGCGACGCGGAGGCGGCCCGGCGGGCGTTCGGCGCCGGCCAGCGCGTCCAGCAGCGGTGGCGTGGTCGGCGGCCCGCACCAGCCACTGGTCGTCGCTCGGGCCCAGACGACCTCGACCCCGGCCGGCGGCGGCCCAGGCGCTCGACGAACGCCGGCGGCCGACGGTCCCGACACGGTGGCCAGCGCGGCGGCCGGCGGGAACCGCAGCAGCTCGCGGCGCTCGCCGCTCGGCCGCGCTCACCCGGGCCGGGTCGCCCAGCAGCGCGGCCTGGATCACCTCGTGGTGGGGCAGGCGGGTCTGGACCAGCACCCGGCCCCCGCCCCGCCGACCGCCGACCAGCCGGGCGGCGCGCACCAGCAGGGCCAGGGCCTCCTCGGCGGCCCGGTAGCGCGGGGCCAGCAGCTCCTGGTCGAAGTCGAGGAAGGCGACCACGTCGGCGTCGCCCACCTGGTGGAGCACGGCCTCGGTGCCGACGTAGACCCGCGCCTCGGCCAGGGCCGGTCCGTCGCCGTCGCCGACCGCCGGGGCCCGACCGGCCCCCGTCACCTCGACCACCGGCACCCGGGCCAGCGCCTCCAGCTCCTCGCGCACCCGGGTCACGCCGGCCCGCAGGTTCTTGAAGGCGGTGGACCCGCAGGCCAGGCAGGTGGGCGGGCGGGCGGTGGCGCAACGACGGCACTCGAAGCGACGGTCGTCGGTCAGCACCACGGCCGCGTCGCAGCGTTCGCAGCGGGCGGTCTCGCCGCAGTTGGTGCACGCCAGCAGCCGGGACCGACCGGTTGCGGTTCAGCACGCACACCACCCGGCCCCCCGAGCGCAGGGCGGTCACCAGCCGCTCGGAGAACAGCCCGCTGCGCGTGGGGTCGTCGTCGCGCCGGTCGACCACGTCGACCACGGGCCAGCCGTCACGCTCGGCGGCCCGCGACGGCGCCACCAGCCGACCCCAGGCGAGGGCCTCGAGCGACGGCACGGGCGACACCAGCACGCACGGCACCCCGGCTCGCCGGGCCCGCTCCGCGGCGACGTCGCGGGCGTGCCAGGTGGGCGCCTGCTCCTGTTGCCAGGACTCGTCGTGCTCGTCGAAGCACCACCACCGCGGCCAGGTCCTCCACCGGCGCCCAGGCCCCGGCCCGGCTGCCCACCACCACCGCCCCGGCCCGGGCCTGGGCCCAGTCCCGGGGCAGGATCGCCACCGTGAGCCCGGCGCGCCGCAGGCGCAGCCCCAGGTGACGGGCCGCGTTGACCGACGGCACCAGGATCAGCGCGTGGCCCCGCGCCGCCGCGGCCAGGGCCACGCCGTAGCCGTCGGCCGCCGGAGGCAGGCGCAACACCGTCCGCTCGCCGCCGGAAGGCCTCGGCCACCAGCTCGTCGTCAGCCGTGTGCACCGGCGGCCCGGCCGGTGCCGGGCGAGGCAGGGCCCGCACCGCGGTCTCGGGCGAAGCGGTGCGCAGGAACTGCGCCGGGCGCCCGGCCCACCGCCACGCCGCCCACCGGGCCAGGTCGATCACGTCGGCCGAGGGGCCCCAGCCGGTCACCTTGGCCACGGGGCGCAACGTCACCCCCTCCGGCGGCTCCACACCGTCGGCCACCACCCAACCGCCCACCCGCCGGCCGTGCAGGGCGATGCGGACCTGCGCCCCGACGCGCACCTGGTCCCCGAGCGCCTCGGGGACCAGGTAGTCGAAGGCCTTGTTGATGGCCGGCTGGTCGGGCAGCACCCGAACCACCCGCGCCCCGACCGGCTCCGTTTCTGTCCCCTCAGCGACGCCGGAGGCGTCGCTCGAGGGACAGGAACCCTCGGGTGGGGCCGGGGCGTGGGAACGGGAGGGTCAGAGGCCCAGGGCCGACTTGAGGGCGTCGACCCGGTCGGTCTGCTCCCAGGTGAACCCGCCGTCGGAGGGCTTGCGCCCGAAGTGGCCGTAGGCCGCGGTGCGCTTGTAGATCGGCCGGCGCAGGTCGAGGTCGCGCAGGATGGCGGCCGGCCGCAGGTCGAACACCTGGGTCACGGCCTCCACGATCTTGGTGTTGTCCACCGCCTCGGTGCCGAACGTCTCGACCATGATCGAGACCGGGTGGGCCACGCCGATGGCGTAGGCCACCTGGACCTCGCAGCGGTCGGCGGCGCCGGCGGCCACCACGTTCTTGGCCACCCAGCGGGCGGCGTAGGCGGCCGAGCGGTCCACCTTGGACGGGTCCTTGCCGGAGAAGGCGCCGCCGCCGTGGCGGCCCATGCCGCCGTAGGTGTCCACGATGATCTTGCGGCCGGTGAGGCCGGCGTCGCCCACCGGGCCGCCGATCACGAACCGGCCGGTCGGGTTGACGTAGATCTCGTAGTCGTCGTCGGCGAACTCGGCGGGAACGACCGGGCGGATCACGTTCTCGATCAGGTCGGGGCGGATCACCTCGTCGCGGTCCACGCCGTCGTTGTGCTGGGTGGAGATGAGCACGGCGCGCAGCTTGACCGGCCGGCCGTCCTCGTAGTCGAAGGTGACCTGGGTCTTGCCGTCGGGGCGCAGGTAGGGCACCGTGCCCGCCCGGCGGACCTCGGCCAGGCGCTCGGCCAGCCGGTGGGCCAGGTGGATGGGCAGCGGCATGAGCTCGGGGGTCTCGTCGCAGGCGTAGCCGAACATCATCCCCTGGTCGCCGGCCCCCTGCTTGTTGAGCAGGTCCTCGCCCGAGGTGCCGGAGCGGACCTCCTCGGAGTCGTCGACGCCCTGGGCGATGTCGGGCGACTGCTCGTCGAGCGACACCAGCACGCCGACGGTGTTGCCGTCGTAGCCGTAGGACTCGCGGTTGTAGCCGATCTCGTTGATGGTGCTGCGCACCAGCTTGGGGATGTCCACGTAGCCGGAGGTGGTGATCTCGCCGCCCACGATGGCCAGGCCCGTCGTCACGAACGTCTCGCAGGCGACCCGGCTCATCGGGTCCTGCTCGAGCATGGCGTCGAGGATGGCGTCGGAGATCTGGTCGGCCATCTTGTCGGGATGGCCCTCGGTCACCGACTCGCTCGTAAAGGTCCAGCTACTCACAGGTTCTCCTCTTGGGTGCCGGCCCCGTCGTGGGGACCGGATGCGTTGGGGATGGGCGGCGCGCCCGGGGAGGCCCGCCACGCCAAGATGGCGTCCCACACGGCGTCAGCCACCGCTCGCTTGTCGCTGAGCGGAACATCATGGTCCATCCCGGCGGCGTCGATGATCATGACCTGGTTGGTCTCGTGCTCGAAGCCCACCCCGGGGGCGGACACGTCGTTGGCCACGATGAGGTCGAGGCCCTTGCGCTCGAGCTTGCCCCGGGCGTTGGCCACGACGTTCTCGGTCTCGGCCGCGAAGCCGACCAGCGTCTGGCCGACGGGCTTGGCCCGGCCCAGGTCGACGAGGAAGTCGTGGGTGGGCTCCAGCACCAGTTGGGGCACCGACCCCGCCTTCTTGATCTTGTGATCGGCCACCACCGCGGGGCGGAAGTCGGCCACCGCGGCGGCCATGACGATGACGTCCTGATCGGGACCGCGAGGCACGACCGCCGCCTCCATGTCGGCGGCGCTGGCCACCGCGGACGACCTCGACCCCGGGAGGGGCGGGACGCTCGACCGTCGAGACCAGCACCACCTTGGCGCCACGGGCGGCGGCCACCTCGGCCATGGCGTAGCCCTGCTTGCCCGACGAGCGGTTGGTGATGACGCGCACCGGATCGATGGCCTCGCGGGTGCCGCCGGCGGTGACCATGACCCGCAGCCCGTCGAGGTCGCCCGGGGCCAGCACCGCCTCGACGCGGGCCACGATCTCGGCCGGTTCGGCCAGGCGACCGGCGCCCACGTCGCCACCGGCCAGGCGGCCCTCGGCCGGTTCGATCACGTGGACGCCGCGGCGTCGCAGGGTGGCCAGGTTCTCCTGCACGGCCGGGTGCTCCCACATCTCGGTGTGCATGGCCGGGCAGATCACCACCGGGGCCGCGGGTGGCCAGGAGGGTGGCGGTGAGCAGGTCGTGGGAGATGCCCGCGGCGTAGTCACCGATGAGCCGGGCGGTGGCCGGGCACACCAGCACCAGGTCGGCGCTCTGACCGAGGCGGGTGTGCGGAATGGGGTCGCGCTCGTCCCACAGCGACGTCTGCACCGGCTCGGAAGCCAGCGCCGAGAACGTCGTCTCCCCCACGAAACGGGTGGCGCCCCGGGTCATCACCGGAGCGACGTAGGCCCCGGCGTCGACCAGGCGACGGCAGACCTCGACCGCCTTGTAGGCGGCGATGCCCCCGGAGACCCCGAGAACGATGGTGCGTCCGGCCAGCATCGCAGGACCGGACGGGCTACTCGGAGGCGGCGGACGCGCTCTCGGCGCCGTCGTCGCCGGTCGCGTCGTGCTCGACCGGGATGGCCACGATCTTGTCGGCGGCGATCTCTTCGAAGGCGATCGACAGCGGCTTGCGGGCCACCGAGGTCACCTGCGGGGGCACGTTGGCCCCGAGGCCGTCGGCCAGCTGACCGAAGTAGGAGTTGATCTGGCGCGCCCGCATGGACCCGAGCGTGACCAGGGTGAACCGCGAATCGACCTTGCCGAGGAGATCCTCGATCTTCGGGTTCATCATCGAGTCATGGATCTGGGCCACGGGGGTCTCCAAACGGGTGACGGGGGAAGGGCGGCGCGCCGAGGGCTGCCGGCCGAGTTCAGCCGGATCGGGCGAACGACGATCCTAGCAGCCCCCACCCCCCGAACCCCCCATCGGGGCCCGGTGGCGATGGCCCTCAGACGCCGGCTGAGCGGGCCCGGGCGATGAGCTGTTCGATCTCGGCGACGGCGTCGTCGATCTGGTCGTTCACCACCACGTGGGCGCCCAGCTCGTGGGCGGCCCGCGTCTCCTCGTCGGACTTGGCCAGGCGCTGGGCCACCAGCTCGTCGGGGTCGCCCCGGCCCCGCAGCCGCTGCTCCTGGACCGCCCGGGAGGGAGCCTCCACGAAGATCAACAGGACGTCGGGGAGCTGCTCGAGCACCTGGCGGGCCCCCTGCACGTCGATCTCGAGCACCACATCGGCGTCGGCGCCCGCCTCCGGGAACGGGCTGCCGTAGGAGTTGCCCAGGAACTCGGCCCACTCG
This sequence comes from uncultured Microthrixaceae bacterium, assembly GCA_963726905.1. GTDB lineage: Bacteria > Actinomycetota > Acidimicrobiia > Acidimicrobiales > Acidimicrobilacustridaceae > UBA4742. The sequence goes on along the minus strand of CAVSDZ010000006.1, from coordinate 98,627 downwards.
AGGAACCCGCCGGCGGCGACGTGGGCGGCGAACGTCTCGGCGTCGACGAACGTGTAGGCGTCGGCCGGCTCGCCGACCCGCCGGGCGCGCGTGGTCCACGAACGGCTCAGCCACAGCTTCGGGTCGCGTTCGAGCAGGCGCGACACCACCGTCCCCTTGCCCACGCCTCCCGGTCCCGAGATGACGATGATCATGGACGCGGCGCGACGCTGGCGGTGACGGCGGTGGCGATCAGCTGGGGAAGGCTTTCAGCAGCGACTCGCGCTGCTGGGCACCGAGGCCGCGCACCCGGCGGGTCTCGCTGATCCCGACCTCTTCCATGGTGCGGCGGGCCTTGACCTTGCCGACCCCGGGGAGGGACTCGAGCACGGCGACGACCTTCATCTTGCCGACGATGTCGTCACCGTCGGCCTGGTCGAGCAGTTCGCGCAGGTTGAGGGAACCCATCTTGAGGCGTTCCTTCAGCTCGGCTCGTTCGCGGCGGGCCTTGGCCGCCTTCTCGAGGGCGGCCTGGCGCTGCTCAGGGGAGAGTGTGGGCGGAAGCGGCATGAAGCGAACCCTAGCGCGGTCGTCGGAAGCGCCGTCACGCGACCGCCGGACCGGTCGCCCCCCGCTCAGATGAGCTCGGCCACCAGCGCCTGGGCCGCCGCCACGGGATCGTCGGCCTCGGTCACGGCCCGACCGATGACCAGCAGGTCGGCGCCGAGGTCGAGGGCCTCGCGGGGCGTGGCCGGGCGGGCCTGGTCGTGGACCGGGGTGCCCGCCGGCCGGATGCCGGGCACCACCCGCATCAGCCGCGGGGCGATCTGATGGGCCTCAGCCAGGTCGGCGGCGGCGCACACGATGCCCCGCGCACTCGGTCTCGGCCGCCAGCGCCACCCGGGCCGGCAGGATGTGGGGCGGCGCGTCGGCGTCGCTGGTGAGCACGGTCACCGCCAGCGGGTAGGGCTCGGGCAGCCCGGCGCGCGACGCCCCCTCGCGCAGGCCCTCGACCCCGGCCCGCAGCATCACCGACGTCGCCGCGGGCATGCAGGGTCAGATAGCGCGCGCCGACCGCCCCCAGCACCCGGGCCGCCTTGTTCACGGTCGTGGGGATGTCGAGCAGCTTCAGGTCGACGAACACGTCGTAGCCCTGCTCCATGAGGCTGCCCATCGCGTCGGGACCGGCGGCCGAGTACAGCTCCAGGCCCACCTTGGCCACCCCGAACCAGGGGCGCAGCTCGCGCGACGAGCCGCAGCGCGGGCACCAGGTCGTCGAAGTCGAGGACGAGGGCCAGCCGGTGGCGGATCTCGTCAGGGACGGCGGCAGCGGATTCAGCGGGCACGAGCGGCTCCGATCAGTTCGGCGACCGTGGCGATCCCTCGCCGCCGGCACCACGTGTGGACTTCTTCTGACACCCGTCCCGCGGCGCGCGGGTCGGCGAACGTGGCCGTCCCGACCTGGACGGCGGAGGCTCCGGCCAACAGCAGCTCGATGGCATCGACTCCGGTGGAGACCCCACCCACGCCGACGATGGGGAGATCGGGGAGGGCACGGTGGACATCGTGGACGGCGCGCACCGCCACCGGGTGGATGGCCGGGCCCGACAGCCCGCCGCCCCCGCCGCCCAGCCGCAGCCGGCGCGACTCGGGGTCGATGGCCATGCCCAGCACCGTGTTGATCAGCGTGACGGCCTCGGCCCCGGCCTGCTGGGCCGCGGCGGCGACGGGGACCAGGTTGGTCACGTTGGGGCTCAGCTTGGCCCACACGCGGCCGGCCCGCAGCCGAGGCGAGACCGACACCGCCTCGGCCGTGGTCTCCGGGAGCTGGGCGAACATCTCGGCGCCGTGACCGTGGCCGTGTCGAGGTTGGGGCACGACAGGTTGACCTCGACCGCCACCACCTGGGCGGGCGCGCCGGCCAGGGCCTCGGCCGCCGCCGCGTACTCGTCGACCGTCCGGCCCCAGATGCTGGCCACCACCGTGGCCCCGGTGTCCAGCAGGGGCGGCAGCTCGTGGTCCAGCCAGGCGGCCACCCCCGGGCCCTGCAGGCCGACGGAGTTGAGCATCCCGCCCGGCGTCTCGTGCACCCGGGGCGCGGGGTTGCCCGGCCCACGGCTCGGCCGAGAGCGACTTGACCACCACCGCGCCGAGCGAGGCCAGGTCGAGGTAGCGGGCCAGCTCGTCGCCGTGGCCCGACGTGCCCGACGCCGTCATGACCGGATTGCGCCAGCTGCGACGGAACCGATCGACGTCCGCCAAGTTCACAGGTCGAGCTCGAGTTGATCGCTCGGCGACGCCGCGGTGGTACTCCTGCAGGCTGCGGACCTGCAGCGGGTGGCGGGCCCAGTCGGCCATGCCGTTGGCCGCGGCCAGCCCGGCCGCCGCCGTGGTCAGCAGGGGCACCCCGTTGGCCCCGGCCGCGGTGCGGATGTGGGCGCCGTCGGCGCGGGGGCCGCGGCCCCGGGGGCTGTTCACGACCAGCTGGACCTGGCCGCTGGCGATGAGCTCGACCGCGTCGGTGCCGGAGGGCTCGCCCAGCTTGGCCACCACCGTGGCCACCGCGATGTCGTGCTCGCGCAGGTGGGCGGCGGTGCCGGAGGTGGCGGCGATGGTGAAGCCCAGCTCGACGAACTGGCGGGCGGCCCGCACCCCGGTGGCCTTGTCCCGATCGGCCAGCGAGAGGAAGACGGTCCCGCTCGCCCGGCAGGCGGTTCCCGGCCGCGAGCTGGCTCTTGGCGAAGGCCAGCCCGACGGTCAGGTCGATGCCCATGACCTCGCCGGTGGAGCGCATCTCCGGGCCCGAGCAGGGCGTCGGCGTCGGGGAAGCGGGCGAAGGGCAGCACCGCCTCCTTCACCGCCACGTGGTCGCCCAGCACCGGCGCCACCAGCAGCCCCTCGTCGCGCAGCTCGGCCAGGGTCGCGCCGGTCATGACCCGGGCCGCCACCTTGGCCAGCGGCACCCCGGTGGCCTTGGCCACGAACGGCACCGTGCGGCGAGGCCCGGGGGTTGGCCTCGATGACGAAGACCTGGTTGGCCTTCACCGCGTACTGCACGTTGATCAGGCCGCGCACGTCGAGCGCCTCGGCGATGCGCCGGGTGTACTCCTCGATGACCTCGATGGTCTCGGGCGAGAGGTTGGGCGGGGGCAGCACGCAGGCGCTGTCGCCCGAGTGGACGCCGGCCTCCTCGACGTGCTCCATGATCCCGCCGATCACCACCTCGCCGGTGGCGTCGCGGATGGCGTCCACGTCGACCTCGGTGGCGTCCTCCAGGAACCGGTCGACCAGCACCGGGCGCTCGGCCGACAGCCCGCCCTCCTTGCCCAGGCTGCCGAACCCGGCCAGCGCGGTCATGGCCGCGCGCAGGCCCGTCGTCGTCGTAGACGATCTCCATGGCCCGCCCGCCGAGCACGTAGGAGGGCCGCATCAGCACCGGGTAGCCGACCCGGTCGACGACGGCCAGCGCCGCCTCGATCGATGGCCGCCGTGCCCGCCGGCCGGCTGGGGGATCTCCAGGCTTGGCGCACAGCGTGTTCCAGCGCTCGCGGTCCTCGGCCAGGTCGATGGAGTCCGGGGCTGGTGCCCAGCACCAGCTCGGCGGGGCAGCTGGCCGGCCAGCTTGAGCGGCGTCTGGCCGCCGAGGGCCGACCACGATGCCGACCGGCTGCTCGGCCTCGACCACGTTCATGACGTCCTCGTAGGTGAGCGGCTCGAAGTAGAGCCGGTCGCTGGTGTCGTAGTCGGTCGACACCGTCTCGGGGTTGCAGTTGACCATGATCGTCTCGAAGCCGGCGTCGCGCAGGGCGAAGCTGGCGTGCACGCAGCAGTAGTCGAACTCGATGCCCTGGCCGATGCGGTTGGGCCCCGAGCCCAGGATGACGACCTTGGGGCGGTCGCTGGGCCGCACCTCGTCCTCGTCCTCGTAGGTCGAGTAGTGGTACGGGGTGTCGGCCTCGAACTCGGCCGCGCAGGTGTCGACGGTCTTGAACGTGGGCACCACCCCGGCGGCCAGGCGGGCGGCCCGCACGTCGGCCTCGGTGACGGCGGGGCCTGCGCCCGAGGTCGTCCAGAGGTAGGCGAGCTGGGCGTCGGAGAAGCCCAGGCGCTTGGCCCGGCGCCAGGCCGGCCGGGTCATGGCCGTCGAAGCCGACCTCGGCGAGGTGCCGGCGCTCCTCGGTGATCATCAGGATCTGGTCGAGGAACCAGGGGTCGACCCGGGTGGCCTCGTACAGCTCGTCCACCGAGATGCCGCGGCGCAGCGCGGCCTCGAGCTGGAAGGGGCGGTCGGGCGTGGCGATGGCGGCGCGGCGCACCAGCTCGTCGTCGTCGAGGTCGTCGAAGAGCTGCTCGCCGGGATCGGCGTTGAGGCCGAGGCGGCCCTGCTCGAGGGAGCGCAGCCCCTTCTGCAGCGACTCGGGGAACGTCCGGCCGATGGCCATGGCCTCGCCCACCGACTGCATCTGGGTGCCCAGCACGTCGGAGGTCCCCGGGAACTTCTCGAACGCCCAGCGCGGGATCTTGGTGACCACGTAGTCGATGACCGGCTCGAAGCTGGCCGGGGTCTTGCGGGTGATGTCGTTGGCGATCTCGTCGAGGGTGTAGCCCACGGCCAGGCGGGCGGCGATCTTGGCGATGGGGAACCCGGTGGCCTTGGAGGCCAGCGCCGAGGAGCGGCTCACCCGGGGGTTCATCTCGATGATGACCATGTGGCCGTCGGCCGGGTTGAGGGCGAACTGCACGTTGGACCCGCCGGTCTCGACGCCGACCCGGCGGATGCAGGCGAAGGCCGCGTCGCGCATGGCCTGGTACTCGACGTCGCTCAGCGTCTGGGCCGGGGCCACGGTGATCGAGTCGCCGGTGTGCACGCCCATCGGGTCGAGGTTCTCGATCGAGCAGACGATCACGCAGTTGTCGGCCTTGTCCCGCATGACCTCCAGCTCGTACTCCTTCCACCCGGCGATCGACTTCTCGATGAGGATCTCGGAGATGGGGCTGGCCTCGAGGCCGAGCGGCGGCCGCCGCCGTGAACTCGCTCGGGCGTGGCGGCGATGCCGGTGCCCCGCCCGCCCAGGATGTAGGCCGGGCGGATGACCACCGGCAGGCCGATGTCGATGACGACCTTCTCGGCCTCCTCCAGCGTGTGGGCGATGGCCGACTGCGGGCGCATCGAGGCCGATCTCGGCCATGGCCACCTTGAACCGCTCGCGGTCCTCGGCGGTGGCGATGGCCTCGGCGTTGGCCCCGATCAGCTCGACGTCGTAGTCGTCGAGCACGCCGGCGGCCGACCAGCTCCATGGCCAGGTTCAGCGCCGTCTGGCCCCCCGAGCGTGGGCAGCAGGGCGTCGGGGCGCTCCTTGGCGATGATCTTGGTCAGCACGGCCGACGTCGAGGGGCTCGATGTAGGTGGCGTCGGCGAAGTCCGGGTCGGTCATGATCGTGGCCGGGTTGGAGTTGGCCAGGATGACCCGGTAGCCCTCCTCGCGCAGCACCCGGCAGGCCTGGGTGCCCGAGTAGTCGAACTCGCAGGCCTGACCGATCACGATGGGCCCCGAGCCGATGAGCAGGATCGACTCGATGTCGTTGCGCCGCGGCATCAGGCCCGACTCGCTTTCCGGGGGTCGTCCATGAGGTCGTCGAACAGGGCGAAGAGGTAGCGGGCGTCGTGGGGGCCGGGACCGGCCTCGGGGTGGTACTGCACGCTGAAGGCGGGCACGTCGCGGCAGCGGATGCCTTCGATGGTGCCGTCGTTGAGGTTGACGTGGGTCACGTCCGCCGTGGTGAGGGTGCCCTCGGCCACGCAGTAGTTGTGGTTCTGGCTGGTGATCTCGACCGTGTTGGTGGCCAGGCGGCGCACCGGGTGGTTGCCGCCGTGGTGGCCGAACGGCAGCTTGTAGGTGGTGGCGCCGAGCGCCGAGCAGAGCAGCTGGTGGCCGAGGCAGATGCCGAAGACGGGCACCTCCCCCAGGAGCCCGCCGATGGCCTCGATGGCGTAGCCCACCGCGGCCGGGTCGCCGGGGCCGTTGGACAGGAAGACGCCGTCGGGCCGGCGGGCCAGCACCTCGGCCGCCGTGGTCGACGCCGGCACCACCTCGACCGTGGCGATCTCGCCCAGCTGGCGCCAGGATGGCCCGCTTGATGCCGAAGTCGTAGGCCACCACCCGGCGAGGGCCGTGGCCCACGGTGTAGGGCGCGTCGCAGGTGACGACGGCGGCCAGGTCGGTGCCGTCGGTGCCGGGCTCGTCGGCCGCGGCCTGCTTGAGCACGGCGTGGTCGGCGGTGCCGAAGGCGCCGGGCATGGCCCCGCTGTCGCGGAGGTGGCGGGTGAGGCGGCGGGTGTCGATGCCGGCGATGCCGGCGATCCCGTGGTGGCGGAGGAAGGCGTCGAGGTCGGCGTCGCTGCGCCAGTTGCGAGCGGCGGCGGGCCAGGTCCCGGACGATGACCCCCCGGCAGAAGGGCCGGCTGGCCTCGTCGTCGGCCGGGGTCACCCCGTAGTTGCCGATGTGGGGGTAGGTGAAGGTGATGATCTGCCCGGCGTAGGACGGGTCGGTGATGACCTCCTGGTAGCCGGTCAGCACGGTGTTGAACACGACCTCGCCGGTGGCCACCGGCGTCGGGGCGCGCCGATGGCCTCGCCCTCGAAGGTGGTGCCGTCGGCCAGCACCAGCTGCGCCTCGGTGACGGGCGGTCGGTGGCGCTCATCGGTGCGCCTCCCCGTCGACGACCACGGCCTGCGCCGCCGACGACGGTGTGGCGGACCCGGCCGGTGAGGGTGCGCCCGACGTAGGGCGTGTTGCGGCTGCGGCTGGCGCCCCCGCCGGCGTCGACGGTCCAGGTGGCCGCCGGGTCGATGACGCACAGGTTGGCCACGCCACCCCCGTCGGCGCGCCGGCGTCACGCGGGCCTGGTAGCCGGCGAAGCCGCCGTGGATCCGGGCCGGGTGCCACGACATGAGGGCCAGGATCTCGCCCGATGGGCAGGTCGAGCTCGGTGAGGGCCAGGGCCAGCGCCGTCTCCAGCCCGAGCATGCCCGGCGGGGCCTGGTCGAACGGGCGCCTCCTTGGCCTCCTGGGTGTGGGGCGCGTGGTCGGTGGCGATGGCGTCGATGGTGCCGTCGGCCAGGCCGGCGCGGATGGCGGCCACGTCGGCGTCGGTGCGCAGCGGCGGGTTCACCTTGAACACCGGGTCGTAGCTCGCCACCTCGGCGTCGGTCAGGGTGAAGTGGTGGGTGGTGGCCTCGGCCGTCACCGCCAGTCCCGGCGGCCTTGGCCGCCCGGACCAGCTCGACCGAGCCGGCGGTGGACAGGTGCTGGAAGTGCATCCGGGCCCCGGTCAGGCGGGCCAGGGCCAGGTCGCGGCTGACCATGAGCTCCTCGGCCTCGGCCGGGATGCCGGGGATGCCCAGGCGCGACGACCACTCGCCCTCGTGCATGTGGCCGCCGGCGGCCAGGCGGTCGATCTCGCAGTGCTGGGCCAGGGTCACCCCGAGGCCGCTGGCGTACTCCATGGCCCGCCGCATGAGCAGGTCGTCCTGCACGCCGCTGCCGTCGTCGGTGAAGATGCGCACGCCCGGCTGCGGCCAGCTCGGCCATGGGGGCCAGCGCCTCGCCGGCGCGGCCCACGGTGATGGCGGCCGACGGCTCGACGGCGCACAGCGCTCGCTCGCGCGGCCTCCTGGCGCACCCAGTCGACGACCTCGAGGCAGTCCATGGCCGGGTCGGTGTTGGGCATGGCCACCAGGAAGCCGTAGCCGCCCGAGCACCGCGGCCCGGCTGCCCGACTCGATGGTCTCGGCCTCCTCCCGCCCGGGCTGGCGCAGGTGGGTGTGCAGGTCGACCAGGGCCGGGCGCCACCACGCAGCCGCCGGCGTCGAGGACCTCGGCGCCCGGCCGGAACGTCGAGGCCGGCCTCGACGGCCCGGATGCAGCCGCCCTCGAGGCCGACGTCGGCCGACCCGCTCGCCCGTCGACGTCGACGATCGTCCCGCCCTTGATGACCAGGTCAAGCACGGGCGAGGTCCTCCTGGGACGGTCGGGTCTCCGGTCGTGGGCTCCTCGGAGCGGCGTGGCGGTGGCGAACAGCTCGGAGCCCGAGCCGAGCAGCAGGAACAGCACCGCCATGCGCACGGGCACCCCGTTGCGGACCTGCTCGGTGATCACGGCGTCGGGGCGGTCGGCCACCTCGGCGGCGATCTCCACCCCCCGGTTCATGGGCCCGGGATGCATGATGATGGCGCCGTCGGGCAGCCGGTCGGCCCGGTCCGACGGTGAGGCCGAACTCCGGCGGTGTACTCGCGCAGGCTGGGCACGAGCGCCTCGGTCATGCGCTCGCGCTGCATGCGCAGCAGGTAGACGACGTCGGCGCCGGGCAGCACCGCGTCGAGGTCGTGGCTCACCGCCACCGGCCACCCCTCGAGGTTGGGCGGCAGCAGCGTGGGCGGAGCCACCAGGGTGACCTCGGCGCCGAGGGCGGTGAAGGCGGCCACGTTGGAGCGGGCCACCCGGCTGTGCTTGATGTCGCCCACGATGGCGACGTGGCGGCCGTCGAGCGAGCCCAGGTGGGCCCGGATCGTGTAGCAGTCGAGCAGGGCCTGGGTCGGGTGCTCGTGCCAGCCGTCGCCGGCGTTGATGACCGCCGAGCGTCGCCCCAGCGGGCCACCTGGGCGGGCACGCCGGCCGAGCCGTGGCGGACCACGATGGCGTCGACGCCCATGGCCTCGATGGTCTCGACCGTGTCGCGCACCGACTCGCCCTTCTTGACCGAGGAGGTCCCGACGCTGAAGGTGATGGTGTCGGCCCCCAGCCGCTTGGCCGCCGTCTCGAAGCTGATCCGGGTGCGGGTCGAGTCCTCGTAGAACAGCGACACCACCGTCTTGCCCCGCAGGGTGGGCACCTTGGGGATGGCCCGCTCGCTCACCTCGACGAAGCTGTCGGTCAGCCGCAGCACCTCCTCGATGCCGTCGGCCCCCAGGTCGGCCGACGGCCAGCAGGTGCCTCACTTGCGCATCTCCCCGAGCTCGACCCCGAGGGGCCCGACGTTGACCACCTCGTCGCGCCGGGTGGGCAGGTTCTTGCCCACGTAGTCGGGCCGGATGGGCAGCTCGCGGTGACCCCGGTCGATCATGACCGCCAGCTGCACCGAGCGGGGCCGGCCGAAGTCGGTGAGGGCGTCGAGGGCGGCCCGGATGGTGCGGCCGGTGAAGAGCACGTCGTCGACCAGCACCACGGTCTTGTTGGACAGGTCGAACGGGATGTCGGTGACGGCCTCGGGCAGCACCGGGCGCAGCCCGATGTCGTCGCGGTAGAAGGCCACGTCGAGGGTGCCGAGCGGGAGCTCGACCGCCTCGATCTGCTGGAGGTCGTCGGCCAGCAGGCCGGCCAGCGGCACGCCGCCGGTCTGCAGCCCGATGAGCACGACGTTGTCGAGCCCGTGGTTGCGCTCGATGACCTCGTGGGCCATCCGCCACACCGCCCGCTGGATGTCGTCGGGGCTCATGACCTGGCTGCGGGCATGAAAAACGCCCCCGTACGGGGGCGTGATGCGGCGTTCACGTTCGGCCATCGCGGCACTGCCTTCCTGTCCGTGCGAGCCTCACAGGACTCGCTTCACGGTCAGGAGTTGACCTTAGCAGACCGTCCGGACCTCCCCACCCGGTTCTGACCGGTGGTCAGCCGGCGCGAACGTCGGCGGCGACGGCGGAGAGCAGGCCGTTGACGAAGCGGCCCGAGTCGTCGGTGCTGAACGTCTTGGCCAGCTCCACCGCCTCGGAGATGACCGCGCCGGTGGGCACGTCGGGCCGATACGTCAGCTCGAACACCCCGATGCGGAGCAGCGCCCGGTCGAGGCTGGGCATGCGCTCGAGCGTCCAGCCCTGGGCGTAGGCCCGGATGGTGGCGTCGATCTCGTCGAGGTGATCGCCCACGCCTTCGACCAGCTCCACCGTGAACGGCTCGGGCGCCAGGGGCAGGGCCGTCGACCACCTGGGCGGGGGTGATGGACTTCGACTCCGCTTCGTAGAGCAGGCCGAGCGCCCGTTCCCGGGCCTCCCGCCGGCTCCCGATCCCGCCCTGGTAGGAGGAGTCGGTCACGCCCTGGTGAGGTACTCGCCGGAGCGGGTGTCGACCTTGATGCGGTCGCCGGGCTCGACGAACAGCGGGACCTGCACCACCAGGCCGGTCTCCAGCGTGGCCGGCTTGCGGGCGCCCGACACCCGGTCGCCCTGCACGCCCGGCTCGGTCTCGGTGATGTTCAGCTCGACGGCGGCGGGCAGGTCGACGCCGACGATCTCGTCGGTGTACATCTGCAGCACCGCCGCCGAGCCCTTCGACGAGGTAGTTGGCGGCGTCGCCGAGGGCGCCGGGGCCGACGTTCATCTGGTCGTAGGACTCGTTGTCCATGAACACGTAGTCGTCGCCCTCGCGGTAGAGGAACTGCATCTCGCGCTTGTCGATCATGACCCGGTCGACCTTCTCGCCGGCTCGGAAGGTGCGCTCGACGACGGCCCCGTTGCGAGCGTTCTTGAGCGTGGTGCGCACGAACGCGCCGCCCTTGCCCGGCTTGACGTGCTGGAAGTCGACGATCTGGAACAGGCCGTCGTCGAGCAGCAGGGTCATGCCGTTCTTGAAGTCGCTCGTGTTGATCAGGGTCATGGGATCAGGCTTCCGGAGATGAGTCAGACCGCGGTGGTCTTGGGGGTCAGGGTGAGGGGCCGGCAGCCGTCTGCGGTCACGACGACCGTGTCCTCGACGCGGACCCCGCCGTGATCGGGCAGGTAGACGCCGGGCTCGACCGTGACGACGAGGCCGGGGGCGAGCGTAGCATCGGCGGTCGCCGCCACCCGAGGCGCCTCGTGGATCTCGAGGCCGACGCCGTGGCCGGTGGCGTGCAGGAAGGCCTCGCCCCACCCGGCGTCGGTGATCACCTGGCGGCAGGCGGCGTCGATGGCGCTGGTCGCCGTCCCCGGCACCACCGCGTCCACCCCGGCCTGCTGGGCGGCGGTCACCACGTCGAGCATCCGCTGCTGGGTGGGTGACGGCTCGCCCACCATCACGGTGCGGGTCATGTCCGAGCAGTAGCCGTCGACCATGGCCCCGAAGTCGAGCACCACCAGGTCGCCCCGCTCGATGCGGCGGGTCGACGGGCGGTGGTGGGGCTTGGCCCCGTTCGGCCCCGAGCCGACGATGGTCTCGAACGAGTTCCCGGTGGCCCCCAGCCGGCGGATCTCGGTGTCGAGGGCCAGCCCGAACTCCTGCTCGGTGAGCCCGTCGTCCAGCCGGTGGCGGACGTTGGCCAGGGCGGCGTCGGCCACCGCGGCGGCGGCCTCGACGCGGGCCACCTCGCCGTCGTCCTTGACCAGGCGCAGGCCCTCGACCAGCCCCGAGGTGGGCACCAGCTCGACGCCGGGGAACCAGGACTCGGCGAAGGTGCGCTGCTGGCCCCAGGTCACGTGGTCGGCCTCGAGCCCGAGGCGGGCCGGGCCGGCGGCACCGACCGCGGCCCGCAGCAGCTCGGCCTGGTCGGTGTTGGAGATCTCGATGCGGGCATCGACGCCGGCGGCGGCGAGCTGGTCGGCGGCCTGGTCGCGGTAGCGACCGTCGGTGACGAACACCAGGGCATCGGCCGCCACCAGCAGCATGCCGGCCGAGCCGGTGAAACCGGTCAGGTAGCGCAGGTTGACCAGCTTGGTGACGACGAGCGCCTCGACCCCGGCGTCCTCGAAGCCGGCCCGCAGCCGCGGCACCCGCGCCGCCACGTCCATGGCCGGCAGCTCGGCCAGCGTCATGCCAGGCACCGGATGGCGGCACCGATGGCCAGCGCGTAGCCGTCCCCGCCGAAGCCGGCGATGGTGCCGGTGGCCACCGGGGCGACCACCGACAGGTGGCGCCACGGCTCCCGGGCGTTCGGGTTGGACAGGTGCAGCTCGACCACCGGGCCGTCGAAGGCGGCCAGCGCGTCGTGGATGCCCCAGGCGTAGTGGGTGAAGGCGGCGGCGTTGATGACGATCGCCGCGCAGCGACCCCGGGCGCCCTGGATGGCGTCGATGAGCACGCCTTCGTGGTTGGACTGCACGTGCTCGAGCGCGTAGCCGTGGACCTCGGCGGTGGCCCGGGCCGTGGCCACGTGCTCGTCGAGGGTCTGGGAGCCGTAGATGAGCGGCTCGCGCTCGCCCAGCAGGTTCAGGTTGGGCCCGCTCAACAGCAGGATCACCGGGTCGCTCATGGGTGGGCGGCTCCTCGCCTCATGGCCGCGAAGGCGGCGTCGATGGCCGTTCGGTCGACGTCGGTCACCGTCTCGACCCCGGCGGGACCGTCGAGCACGAACGTGACCCCGTCGATGGCCTTCTTGTCCCGCCCGAACAGCGCGACCAGCTCGTCGGGATCGCTGCCGGCCGGCAGGTCGACGGGCAGGTCGTAGCCGCTGACCACCGCCCGGTGCTCGGCCACGCGGGCGTCGTCGATGCGGCCCAGCACGCGGGCCAGCTCGGCGGCGTACACGAGGCCCGACCGCCACCGCCTCGCCGTGACGCAGGTCGAAGGCGCCGGCGATCTCCAGGGCGTGGGCCAGCGTGTGGCCGTAGTTGAGCGTGGCCCGCCGGCCGCCCTCCCGTTCGTCGCTCGCCACCACCGCGGCCTTGATGGCCACGCAGCGGGCCACCTGCTCGTCGAGGGTGAGAGCCTCCAGCGGGGCCGAGCCGTGGCTGCCGTCGTCGAGGAAGTGGTACTTGGCCAGCTCGCCGAAGCCGCTGCGCAGCTCCCGGGGGGGCAGCGTGGCCAGCAGCGTCGGTGTCGCAGATGACGGCCCGGGGCTGCCAGAAGGCACCGACCAGGTTCTTGCCCTCGGGCAGGTTGACCCCCGTCTTGCCCCCGATGGCGGCGTCGATCTGGCCCAGCAGGGTGGTCGCCACCGAGATGACGTCGACGCCACGGTGGTACACGGCGGCGGCGAAGCCGGCCACGTCGGTGACCATCCCGCCGCCCACGGCCACCACCACATCGGCCCGGGTCAGCCCCCACTGGGCCCACTGCCGGCACAGGTCCTCCACCGTGGCCAGGGTCTTGGTCGACTCCCCGGTGCCGATGAGTGAAGGTGCGGTGCTCGATGCCGGGATCGACGTCGATGTCGAGGCCGGCCTGGGTCACGATGGCGGCCCGACGAGCCCCCGGGGGGACCGAGGCGGCCAGGGCGTCGAGCGCGCCGGGGCCCACGAACACCTCGTAGGACCGTTCGGCCAGGCGCACGGGGACGACGATCACGACGGACCGCCACCGTCCGCCGCGGCCCGGCGGCGCTCGCCCAGGGCATGGATCACGCCGGGGGCGACGGCGGCGAGGACGAGGGCGCACACCTCGGCCGAGCTCAGCGGGCCCTGGGCCCCGGCCTCCTCGATGACGACGTCGGCCACCTCCCGGTACAGGGCCTCGCGGGCGGCGGCCAGGTCGGTGAGCGTCCCCAGGGCGTCGTCGGCCAGCAGCGGACGGTGGTTGCCGGCCGACACCCGGCCGGCCAGCACGGCGGGCTCGGCGTGCAGCCACACCACGATCCCGCCCTCGTCCGAGGCCTGGCGCATCCGCGCCCGGTTGTCGGGTGCCAGCACGGCGCCACCGGCGGCGGCCACCACGACCGGCGCCGGTGCCCCCAGCGCGTCGGCCAGTGCGGCGGACTCCTCGGCGCGGAAGCCCGCTTCGCCGCCGGCCTCGAACAGCTCGCGCACGGTGTGGCCGGTGCGAGCCTCGACCAGTTCGTCGCTGTCGACGAACGGGCGGTCCAGGCGCCGGGCCAGCCACCGGCCCACGGTCGTCTTGCCCGCCCCCATCATCCCCACCAGCACGATGTGGCCCGGGGCCGCCACCGAGGGCGGGCTCATGCGTCGCGCTCGCCGAGCGGGTCCGGGTCGGCGAAGGCGAGGTCGGGGTCCCAGTTGAGCGGGGGGTCGTCGGCATCGACGGTCCCGGCGCCGGAGGCACCGGCGTCGTGGTCGCGCACCTGGGCCACGTAGGTCTGGTGGTTGCGGACGAGCTCGCCCATCGAGTCGCCGCCGAACTTGCGGGTCACCTCGCCGGCCAGCACCAGCGCGGTCATGGTCTCGGCCACCACGCCCATGGCCGGCACCGCAGTCACGTCGGTGCGCTCCTTGAACGACACGGTCTCGACCTTGGTCGCCGTGTCCACCGTGGCCAGGGTCGGCCGGTTGAGGGTGGCCAGCGGCTTCATGGCGACGTGGGCCACCAGCAGCTCGCCGTTGGTCATGCCCCCCTCGATGCCCCCGGCCCGGCTGGTGGGCGCGCCGGTAGGCCGCGTCGGCGGCGTCCCAGGTGATGGCGTCGTGGGCGTCGCTCCCCCGCCGGCCGGCGCTGTCGAAGCCGTCGCCGATCTCGACCCCCTTGACGGCCTGGATGCTCATGAGGGCCTGGGCCAGCATCCCGTCGAGCTTGCGGTCCCAGTGGACGTGGCTGCCCAGGCCGACGGGCAGGCCGTAGCCGAGCACCTCGACCACCCCGCCGAGCGAGTCGCCCTCCTTGGCCGCCGCCTTGATCTCGGTCGACCATGGCCGCCTCGGCCGCCGGGTCGAAGCACCGCACCGACGAGCCGTCCACCGCCTCGAGGTCGCCGGGCTGGGGCCGCAGGGCGGCGTCGGCGCGGACCGGGCCGAGCTGCACCACGTGGGACACCAGCTCCACCCCGATGGCGGCCAGCAGCTGCTTGGCCACCGCGCCGGCCGCCACCCGGGCCGCGGTCTCGCGGGCCGAGGCCCGCTCGAGCACGTCGCGGGCGTCGGCGAAGTCGTACTTCTGCATCCCGGCCAGGTCGGCGTGGCCCGGGCGCGGGGTGGTCAGGGGGTTGGCGGTGGCCCCCGGAGCGGGCGACATCTCCTCGTTCCACTTGCCGCTGGCCCACTCGCTGTTGGCGATGAGGATGGCCAGGGGCGAGCCGAGGGTGCGCCCGTGGCGGACGCCGCCGAGCAGGGTGACCTCGTCCTGCTCGAAGCGCATCCGGGGCCCACGCCCGTAGCCCAGGCGCCGGCGGGCCAGCTCGCCGCTGGACGTCCTCCACGGTCAGCGCCAGGCCCGCGGGCAGCCCCTCGAGGATCACCACCAGGCCCTGGCCGTGCGACTCGCCGGCGGTGAGGAAGCGGAGCATCGTCCCAATCTACTGGTCGGCCCCAGGGCACCGAAGCCGGTTGAGGCGGTGGCCGGGTGACCCGAAGGGCTCAGGCAGCCAGCGTGATCGACACGAGATGCTGACCGATGAGCACGACGGTCATGGCTCCCAGCGCCAGGAAGGGCCCGAACGGGATGGGCGTGCTGCGGCGCCGGCTGATGAGCATGCCGATGCCCACCACCGAGCCCGCCACGAACCCGACCAGCATGGCCCACAGCACCAGAGCGAACGCCCCCGTGTAGCTGGGCGCCAGCCAGCCCAGGTAGAGGCCCATCACCGCGGCCAGCTTCACGTCCCCGAACCCCATGCCCGCCGGCGAGATCAGGTGCACGACCAGCAGCACGAAGAAGTAGATGAGCAGGCCGGCCACCGCGTAGCTGATCTGCCTGGACTGCGACGCCCGCAGCGACTCGACCACCACGATGACCACGCTGGCCGCCAGGGTGGGCAACACGATGCGGTCAGGCAGGCGGTAGACCCGGATGTCGATCACCGACACGGTCAGCAACATGCCCGCCAGCAGCAGGTACCCGGCGATGAACAGCGGTGGTTCGGTCCAGAACCGCCAGCCCACCAGGCCGAACAGCACGACCATGGCCACCGTCACCACCCCGTGGACGCCCCGCAGGCGCACCCCGGGCAGAGGCGTCAGCGGGAGCCGGTCGGGGACCCGATCGATCAACACGCCGGCGAACCACCCCACGGGGAGGCCGATGGCCGCGCAGACGTAGGGATCGGCGTTCACGAGCGCGAGACGGTAGTGGCGGGGCGTGACGGGGCCGGGCATGGCAGCAGAGAGGTGGCGCGCGGTCCCGTCGACGGGAAGGCTCAGCCGTTGACCGAGCCGAGGAACTTCAACAGCAGGCCTCGGTTGATGGGCTCCTCGTCGTCGTCGACCTCGGCCAGGGCGGCTTCGCGCTCTTCCTGGGTGGTGGCCTTGGCGGCGGCGGCGACCGCCTTGGCGGCCTTGGGGCTGAGGTTGGCCAACTGGCGGGCGATCTCGGCGGCATCGGTGGGCTCGTCGGCGGCCACGGCCGGCTCGGCGTGCTCGGCCCCGGTGACGGACGAGCCGTACGTCGGCTCCTCGATGACCAGCCCGGCCGGGTCGAAGGCGTCCCCGTCGCGGTCCATGCCCGACACCGGGCTGGACCCGTCGAACGCGCTGTCCATGTGCGGGGGGTCGTCCACCACGGTGAGGATGGGGGCCTCGTCGGGGGTGGGCACGAACGTGCGGGTCTCGGTGAACGACGGGGTCTCGTCGAACGCCGAGTCGTTGGACCATGCCGGGGCCGAGTCGGCCTCGGCGAGGATCGGAGCCGAGTCTTCGAACGCGTCAGGGGCGTCGCCCAGGTCCACCACACCCAGCTCGAGGAGCTCCTTGACCATGCGGGACACGGCCATGTCGGTGAGGCCCAGGTGCTGGCCGAGGCCGGCCACGGTGCGGCCGCCGCCGACGGCGACCACCTGGCGCCACCGGTCAGCGGGCAGGGTCACCTCTTCGCCGTCGATGTCGCCCCGCAGCGACACGAAGGCGGCCGTGGACGGCACCACCCCTTCGATGGTGGTCCACTCGCTCAGCAGCGCCTCGGCCCCGCTCAGGGCGTCCTCCACCGAGACCGCCTTGCCGGGCTCGGCGGAGGCGTCGTCGGCCTCGAAGACGAAGTCGCCGTCGGTGAAGCGCAGGAGCTCGAACACGACCTCGGTGGCCTCGGTGGCGCGGGGCGACCGGCTGGCCTCGCCGGCCACGATGTCCCCTTCGTCGAGCCAGATGCTCCCGGATCCGCGGCCTCCCGTGAGGCGTAGTCTCCCCGTCTTCTTGGTGGACGCCAGGAGGCGCAGAACGTCGGGAAGGGCAAATGTTTCGAGCGTGCCCTGAAGAGCCACGATGACCTCCGAAAGGGATTGAACGCTCTTCCATCGGCAGCGGCAAGCCCGAAATGGAGGCGTTTTCGTAACTTGGGGGGACAGGCGCCGCGCCGACGATGGTGCAGCCCCAGCCCGTTCACGCTACCGGTTGGGCTCTGCCGCCGCGGCCATCATGGCCTCCAGCGGCGCCGGCCGACCCGTCCACAGCGTGAAGGCGGCTGCGGCCTGGTGCACCAGCATGCCCAGCCCTCCGACGGTGGTGAGCTCCCGGGCGGCGGCTGCGGCCAGCAGCGGGGTCACCTTCGGCTGGTAGACGATGTCGGCCACGACGGCGACCGGGGCGATGGCCGCCACCGCGCTCGGCGTCGAGCGGCAGGGAGACGCCGTCCATGCCCACCGACGTGGCGTTCACCACCAGGTCGGCCGCCGCCAGATCGGCGGCCAGCTCGTCGGCCCGCCCGACCCGGCCCCGGTCGCCGGCCAGGGCGGCGGCCACGGCGGCCCGATCGGCGGTGCGGTTCACCACCGTGACCTGGCGGGCGCCGGCGGCGGCCAGGGCGCCGACCACGGCGCGGGCCGCCCCGCCGGCCCCGAGCACGACACAGCGGCGGTCCGCGGGCACGAAGCCCACCGGCTCGTCGGCCAGCGAGGCGAGGAAGCCCACCCCGTCGGTGTTGTGGCCCACCAGCCGTGACCCGTCGCGCACGACGCAGTTCACCGCGTCGAGAGCTCGGGCCTGCTCGCTCAGCTCGTCGACGAGATGGGCCACGTCGCGTCTTGTGCGGCATGGTCACCGACAGACCGTCGATGCCCAGCGCCCGCATGCCGTCGAGGGCGGCACCGGCGCCACCCGCTTCGACCTCGAAGGCGAGGAAGACCCAGTCCAACCCGGTGGCGGCGAAGGCGGCGTTGTGGATGGCCGGCGAGCGCGAGTGGCGGGCGGGGTCGCCGATGAGCGCCGCCAGCCGGGTCTCCCCGCTGATGGCCGGGCGCGGCGGCGGCAGGCTCATCCGCCCAGGAGGCCCTGTTGCTGGGCCAGCTTCTTGGCCCGCAGGAAGTCGTTGTAGTCGGCGGTGAAGTAGTGGCTGCCGTCGGCGTTGGCCAGCACGTAGTAGAGCCACGGCCCCGGCTCGGGGTTCAGCGCCGCTTCCAGCGAGGCCTGACCGGGTGACGCGATGGGGGTGGGCGGCAGCCCCGCCACCTTGCGCAGGTTGAACGGCGAGTCGGTCTTGAGCTGGCTGGCGTTCAGCGCCTGACCCTTCACCCCGAGGGCGTACTCCAGCGACGCGTCGATCTCGAGGCGTTGCTTGGCCGCCAGGCGGTTCGTGATCACCCGGGCGATCTTGGGCCGGTCGCCGGGCACCTTCGCCTCGCGCTCGATGAGCGATGCCGCGATCACGGCCTGGTACGGGGTCAGCCCGACCTTGGCCGGGGCCTGATCCAGCCCGATGGAGTCACCCACTTCGTCGAACTTGGTCACCATCTGCTGGACCAGCTTCTGCTCGTCCACCGCGTCGCTCTCCAGCACCTGGTAGGTGGCCGGGAACAGCAGGCCCTCGAGGCTGGTGCTGTCGGCCGGCTGGTACTTCGACCGCACCGTGCTGCAGCGCGGTGTCGAGCTCGGCGGCGTTCATCTCCGGGAAGACCTCGAGGATCTTGGCCTTGATCTCGGCCAGGTCGAGCCCCTCGGGGATGGCCAGCTCCCTCGTCTTCGGCGCCAGCGGGCCCTTCTTCAGCCGGGTCACCACGTTGGACATGGAGTCGTTCTCGTAGAGCCCGTCGTACTCGCCGGCCTTGAACGGGCCCGCCCCCCGGAACTTCACGTAGTACTGGAACACGGCGGCCGAGGAGATGACGCCCTTGTCCTGGAGCAGCGTCCCGATCTGCGCGGTGGTCGAGCCGGTCGGCACCACCAGGGTCACCGGGTCGCCCGGTCCCCCCGACGGGTTGATCTGGCGCAGGACCCACCATCCCCCGAGGCCGGCCAGGACCACGACCACGGCCAGCACCCCGCCGATGCCGTACAGCACCCGCCGCAGGGTGCTGTGCTCGGGAGGCAGGTAGACGTACTCCTCGTCGTCGGCCGCGGGGCCGGTCGCGGGGCCGGCTTCGACCGGGGGCGGCTGGTCGGACTCGGGGAGGTCGATGTCGGACAACTGGTGCTCGTTCGGGAGGGGGTCGGGTGCTAGCCGGCGGGCCGGCCGGGCCCCGGTCGGGGCTGACCGTCGAGCCAGGCCTGGAGCATCACCGCCGCCGCCACCTTGTCGATGACGCGGCGGCGCGCGTCGGCCTTCATCTTGCGCTCCATCAGGTTCCGGTCGGCGGTGACCGTGGTGAAGCGTTCATCGTAGGTGTCGACCGGTAGGTCAGTGGTGGCACGCAGGCGATCGGCCTCGGCCAGGGCGGCCGCCGCCGCCGGGCCCACCGAGCCGTCCAGCGAGAGCGGCAAGCCGACCACGATGCGCCCCACCTCGTACTCCTGCGGCGATGTCGAGGATGCGGCGGTGGTCACGGGCCTCGTCGCCGCAGCGGGCGATGACCTCGACCGGCGAGGCCAGGACGCCGCCGGGGTCGCTCACCGCCACCCCGATGCGCCGGGACCCGAGGTCGATGCCGAGGGCGCGCACCGGCTCAGAGCCCGGCGGCGCGCCGGACCTGGTCGAGCGCCTCGTCGAGGGCGGAGGGATCCTTGCCGCCGGCCACCGCCAGCTCGGCGTTGCGTGCCGGTGCCGCCCTGCACCGTGCGAGCGGCGTCGCTGATGAGCTCCGAGGCGTGCAGGCCCGCGTCGGGCCGGACGGCGGACACGATGGCCGCTCCTCCCCCGTCGGGCGCGCCGCCCAGCACCACGGCCCGGATGTCGGGCTGGTCGCGCACGGCCAGGGCCAGCTCCCGCAGGTCGTCGCGGGCGAGCCCGTCGACGCGGGCCACCACCACGCCGTCCACGTCGCCTGGGCGACCAGCTCCGACAGCCTGGCCGCGGGCCGCGTCGCGGCGCAGGCGCCTTGATCTCCTCACGCAGCTCCTTGACCTCCGCCACCCGGCGCTCGGCGGCGTCGACCACGTCGTCGGTCGGCCACCCCGAGGGCGCCGGCCACCTCGGCCAGGCGCTGCTCCTCGCGCCGCAGCCGCTCGATGGGACCGAAGCCGGTGACCGCCTCGATGCGGCGCATGTTGGACCCGATGGAGCCCTCGCTGATGATCTTCACCGGCCCGATGTCGCCGGTGGCGCGCACGTGGGTGCCCCCGCACAGCTCGGTCGAGTGGGGGCCGGCCTCGAGCACCCGCACGATGTCGCCGTACTTGTCGCCGAAGAAGGCGATGGCACCGAGCTGCTCGGCGAAGTCCTTGGTCGTCTCGAAGTGGCGGACCGGGCTGTTGGCCAGGATGTCGGCGTTGGCCAGGTCCTCGATGCGGGCCAGCTCCTCGGGGGACACGGCCTCGTAGTGGCTGAAGTCGAAGCGGAGTCGATCGGGGGCCACCAGCGAGCCCTGCTGCTTCACGTGGTCGCCCAGCACCTCGCGCAGCGCCCAGTGCAGCAGGTGGGTGGCGGTGTGGTTGCGGCGGATGGCGTCGCGGCGGGCCACGTCGATGGCGGCCAGCGCCTCCTGGCCGGGCTCGAGCTGACCCTCGACCACGCGGGCCCGGTGGCGGTGCAGGCCGGGCACGGCCGAGACGGTGTCGAGCACCTCGGCCCGGCCGGTCTCGGTGGTGATGATGCCGGTGTCGCCCACCTGGCCGCCGCTCTCGGCGTAGAACGGGGTGCGGTCGAGCACGATCGACACCTCGCCCGACTCCGCCGGCGTCCGTCGGGGATGACCGCCAGCACGTGCGCCTTGCTCTCGAACTCGTCGCGCCCGGTGAACTCGGTCGGCCCGAACTGCTCGAGCAGATCCTGGTAGGCCTCGACGTCGGCGCCACCGGCGTCGCTGCGCCGGGCGTCCTTGGCCCGGCGCTTCTGCTCGGCCATCTCGGCGGCGAAGCCCGCCTCGTCGACGTCGATGCCCCGCTCGAGCGTGATCTCGCGGGTGAGCTCGAGGGGGAAGCCGTGGGTGTCGTGCAGCAGGAAGGCGGTCGAGCCGGCCAGGCGGTCACCCGGTCGACAGCCGGTCGAGCTCGCTGTCGAGGATGGCGGTGCCCTGCTTGAGCGTCTGGCGGAAGCGCTCCTCCTCGCGGCCCGACGACGTTGCGCACGAAGTCGTGGTTCTTGACCAGGTCGGGGTAGGCCTCGCCCATGACCTCGACGGTGGTGTCGACCAGGTCGCGGCGTGACCAGGTGGTCGACGTCGAGCAGGTAGGCGTGGCGCACGGCGCGGCGGATGATGCGGCGCAGCACGTAGCCCCGGCCCTCGTTGGAGGGGAACACCCCGTCGCTGACCAGGAAGCTCATGGTGCGGGCGTGCTCGGCCAGGATGCGCAGGCGACACGTCGGCGGCGTCGGACGCGCCCAGCACCCGGCCGGTGACCGACTGGGCCGCCTCGACCAGCGGGGCCATGACGTCGATGTCCCACACCGTGTCCTTGCCCTGCAGCACGCCGAGGATGCGCTCGAGGCCGGCGCCGGTGTCGATGTTCTTCTTGGGCAGCTCGGTGTCGACGCCGTCGCCGTCGCGGTTGAACTGCATGAACACCAGGTTCCAGATCTCGAGGAAGCGGGCGTCGCTGCCGTGGGCGGGGCCGCCGTCGGCTCGCCCTTGTCGGCGCCCGAGGTCGACGTAGATCTCCGAGTAGGGGCCGCACGGGCCCGGCGGACCCCCCGGCGGGCCCCACCAGTTGTCGGCTCCCAGGCGCTGGATGCGGTCGGGGCGCACGCCGACCGCGTCGCGCCAGATCTCCTCGGCCTCGTCGTCGCTGGTGTGGACGGTGACCCACAGCTGCTCGGGGTCGAGCCCGAACAGGTTCGGTGACCATGTCCCACGCCAGTGGGGATGGCCTCGTCCTTGAAGTAGTCGCCGAAGCTGAAGTTGCCCGAGCATCTCGAAGAAGCTGAGGTGGCTGTCGTCGCGGCCGACCTCCTCGAGGTCGCTGTCCTTGCCGCCGGCCCGCACGCACTTCTGCACGCTGGTGGCCCGGGGGTAGGGCGGCTGCTCCTCGCCCAGGAAGTACGGCTTGAACGGCACCATGCCGGCCACGGTGAACAGCAGGTCGGGGTCGTGCGGGATCAGGCTGGCCGAGGGCACGACGACGTGGTCGCGCTCCTCGAAGAACGTCGAGGAAGGCGCGCCGCAGCTCGTTGGCGGTCATGGGGTTCATGGCGGCGACAGCCTAGTGACCAAGTCCGGCGGCTCCGTCAGGAGAACGTCGCCGCCGGTCGCGTCGATCGAGCTCCTCGATGATGCGCAGCTCGGCCTCGGCCATGGCGAGGCGACCTTCGGTCACCGCGTCGCGCACATTGGCCCGGCGCGCCGCCGGCCGAGACGACCACGGCGTGCCGACGAGCCCACCGTGCGGGCCGTGCGACACCAACGTGTCGGCCACCCGGTCGGGGGCGAGCGCGCCCCGCGCCTCGCGCCAGCGGACGAAGCCGTAGGCCGTGGCCCCGGCCCCGGTGACCGCCCCGCCGACCAGGCCGGCGGTGAACCACACCGTGCGCTTGAACATCACGCCGCCCGCCCGGGTCCCGACGAGCGGTCCCGGCGTCCGGTCTTGCGGGGTCGGTCGAGGGCCCGGGGGCCGCTCCCCGTCGTCAGCGACGGACGTCCGGCCAGGCGGCGGGTGCCCCGGCTGATGCCCTTGCCCACGGCCACCACCCGGATGATCGGGGCCCGGAAGGCCAGATACCCGAGCCGCGACGCCGAGTCCACGGTGGCCGAGATGGTCTCGGCCGTCTCCAGCAGGTCGTCGACCCGCTCGACCTCGGCGCCGGCCCGCTCGACGGTCGTGCGCAGCTCGCCCATGAGCGGCACGGCGTCGCTGCGCAGCGCCTCGAGCGTGGCCCGCAGCTCCCGCAGCGTGCGCAGCAGGGCCTGGGCGACCAGGGCCAGGGTCACGATGGCGGCGATCATCACCACCGACACGACCACCGCGGCCAGGTCGCCGGCGCTCACGGCTCGTCCCCGTCCGGGGCGGCGATCGCGCGGTTCCGGTTCGGTCGGCCAGCCGCCGGGCGATGTCGGCCTCTCGTCCGTGGGTGGACGGTTCGTAGTACACGCGACCCTCCAGCTCCGCCGGTCGGTACTGCTGGTCCACCCAGCCCGACGGGTCATCGTGAGGGTAGTCGTAGCCGTCGCCGTGGCCCAGGGTGCGGGCCCCCTGGTAGTGGGCGTCGCGCAGGTGGTTGGGCACCTCGCCGGCCCCGCGTTCGCGCACGTCGGCCGCGCGCCCGGCCCAGGGCCACGATCACCCGGTTCGACTTCGGGGCGGTGGCCAGGTGGATCACGGCCTGGGCCAGGTTCAGCTGGGCCTCGGGCAGGCCCACGAACTCCACGGCCCGGGCGGCGGCGTCGGCCACCAGCAGCGACAGCGGGTCGGCCTCGCCCACGTCCTCGGAGGCCAGGATCACCAGGCGCCGGGCGATGAAGCGGGCGTCCTCGCCGGACTCCAGCATGCGGGCCAGCCAGTAGAGCCCGGCGTCGACGTCGGAGCCCCGGATGCTCTTGATGAACGCGCTGATCACGTCGTAGTGGTCGTCGCGGCCGTAGCGCAGGGCCTTGGTGCCCAGCGCCGCCTCGGCGTCGTCGAGCGTGACCACGGGCGGCTCGCTGCGCTCGTGGGCGAGGGCGATGGCCACCTCGAGGCTGGTGAGCGCGTGGCGGCCGTCGCCGGCGGCCCGCTCGACGAGGTGGTCGAGGGCGTCGGGCTCGATGGTCGGCGCCCTCCACGACGAGGCCCCGCTGCATGAGCGTGGCCACCGCGTCGCGGTCGAGCGGTTCGAGCCGGAACAGCGTCGAGCGCGACAGCAGCGGCGGGTTGACCTCGAAGTAGGGGTTCTCGGTGGTGGCCCCGATCAGCACCAGCAGGCCGGACTCGACCGAGGGCAGCAGCGCGTCCTGCTGCGCCTTGTTGAAGCGGTGGACCTCGTCGAGGAACAAGATGGTGCCCTGGTCGCGCTGGCCGAGGCGGTCGCGGGCGCCCTGGGCCACCTCCCGCACGTCCTTGACGGTGGCGTTCACCGCCGAGAGCTGCACGTAGGCCTTCGCCGTGGTGTGGGCGATGAGCTGGGCCAAGCGTGGTCTTGCCCGTGCCCGGCGGCCCCCACAGGATCACCGACGAGAGCCGATCGGCCTCGATCAGCGTCCGCAGCGGTCGGCCCCGGCCCAGCAACGCGTCCTGGCCGACGACCTCGTCGAGCGTGGCCGGGCGCAGGCGGGCGGCGAGCGGCGCCTGCCGGGTGAGGCGGTCCTCCGCCGCGGCCGCGAACAGATCGCTCGGCGGGGAGGAGCTGGCCATGGGCGCGAGGGTAGTGGCTGCGCCGCTCACCCTCGGAGGTGCAACGATGCCCCGGTGCCGCCCGTCACGGAACTCCTCCTCCTGCTGCGCCCGGGGGCGTTGGCCATCCTGCCTCCGGCCCTGGCCGCGCTGTTCTGGCTGTGGCTCGCCGCCGCCGTCGTCATCTACGTCGTGCGCATCATCCGGCGCGTGAACCGCAGGGCGGACGACGCCCGACTCCGACATCGACACGCCGGCCTCGCCCGCGGCCGCGGCCCCGCCGGCGGCGCCGGCTCCGGCCGGCGGTCCGCTCGTCGACCCCGCGTCCCCGCCGACGTCGGAACCCGCCCCCACCGGCGCGGGTCGAAGAGAACCGCACCGGCTTCTTCGCCCCGTCGGCCGAGACCGGCGCCGCGGGCTCCGGAGCAGGCGGCGCGGCGGCCCGACACGCCGCGAGCCACCGTGGTGGAGGCCACCCGCGGCATCGCCATGCCGTGCAACCTGAGCCCGGTCGTCGACGGCACCGTCTCGATCCCCAACCCGTTCCGCGTGGCGTTCCTGACCACCGACGCCGACGCGGTGACGGTGGGCGCGGCGCTGGGTGACGAGCTCGAACGTCTGGGCTTCACCCTGACCACGCCGGCCGCCACCGAGCTGTTGGCCCGCAAGCCCGGCGTGGAGCTGCGGGTCGTGCTCTACCCCACCGCCTCGGCCGCCCGCCGCGGCCTGGACCTCATCTTCCCCGCCGCCCCCGACCACGCCGTGGGCGTCGAGTTCACGACTTGACGGCGGTCAGGCCGGCCGAACTCAGGCTGGCCGGGGTCAGGTCGCCGGGGGCAGCAGGCGCAGGCCGAGCTCGGTGAGCTGCGCCGGGTCGATCGGGGTCGGCGCCGAGGTCAGCGGGTCGGCTCCGGACTGGGTCTTGGGGAAGGCGATCACCTCGCGGATGTTCTCCTCGCCGGCCAGCAGCGCCACCAGGCGGTCGATGCCGAAGGCGAACCCGGCGTGGGGCGGCGCGCCGTAGCGGAACGCGTCGAGCAGGAAGCCGAACTTGGTCTGGGCCTCCTCGGCGCGAGATGCCGAGCAGCTCGAAGATGCGCGACTGGATGTCGGAGCGGTGGATCCGCACGCTGCCCGACCCCAGCTCCCAGCCGTTGAGGGTGAGGTCGTAGGCCTGGCTGCGGATCTCCAGCAGAGTCGGCGGGGTCGGTGGCGTCGAGCAGGTGCCAGTCCTCGGCGTGGGGCATGGTGAACGGGTGGTGGGCCGAGATCGGTCGACCGTCGTCGGTGAACCCCTCGAACAGCGGGAAGTCGACCACCCACAAGAAGTTGAACCCGCCCTCGTTGACCGGCGGGCGGCCCAGCTCGAGGCGCACCAGGCCGAGCACGTGGCAGGCCGCGGGTCGCTCGTCGGCCACCAGCAGCAACAGGTCGCCGACCTCGGCCTCGAGCGTGGCCACGATGCCGGCCTGCTCCTCGATCGCTCAGGAACTTGGCCACCGGCGAGTTGAGGGCACGGTCGCCGGCGTCCCCGACTCGCCCTGCTCGGCCGCTTCGACCCGCATCCACACCAGGCCCTTGGCCCCCCACCGCTTGGCCTGGTCGGTGAGCTCGTCGAGCCGCTTGCGGCTGGTGTCGGCTCCTCCGGGGACGCGGATGCCCTTGACGCACGGAGCCTTGAAGGCGTTGAACTCGGTGGCGGCGAACACCGGGGTCAGCTCGACCAGCTCCATGCCGAAGCGGGTGTCGGGCTTGTCCGAGCCGAAGCGCTCCCGGGCCTCGTGCCAGGTCATCGACGGGAACACCGTGACCCCCTGCGGCCGACCCGCCGGGCCGCTCCCCGGTGACCGCCTCGGTGGCGGCGGCCACCGCCTCGGAGATGAAGGCCAGCACCTCGGCCTGGCTCACGAAGCTGGCCTCGGCGTCGAGCTGCATGAACTCGAACTGGCGGTCGGCCCGCAGGTCCTCGTCGCGCAGGCAGCGGGCGATCTGGTAGTAGCGGTCGATCCCGCCGACCATGCACAGCTGCTTGAAC
Source organism: uncultured Microthrixaceae bacterium (assembly GCA_963726905.1). Lineage (GTDB taxonomy): Bacteria > Actinomycetota > Acidimicrobiia > Acidimicrobiales > Acidimicrobilacustridaceae > UBA4742. The sequence continues at coordinate 72,221 of CAVSDZ010000006.1, read as the reverse complement.
AGCTGCGGGCTCTGCGGCAGCGCGTAGAAGCTGCCCGGCGTCAGGCGCGACGGCACCACGAAGTCGCGCGCCCCTTCGGGGGTCGAGGCGATCAGCATCGGCGTCTCGATCTCGGTGAAGCCCTGCGCCTCCATGGCGGTGCGCAGGGCGCTGTTCACCTGGGCCCGGACCTGCAGGTTGCGCTGCATGCGATCCGAGCGCAGGTCGAGGTAGCGGTAGCGCAGCCGGATCGTCTCGTCGACGTCGACCCGCTCGTCGATCGGGAACGGCGGCGGCTCGGCCGCGCTCAGGATCTCGACCTGGCACGGGGCCAGCTCGACCTCGCCGGTGGGCAGCCTGGGGTTGACGGTGCCCTCGGGGCGGGGCCGTACGGTGCCCGACGACCCGCACCACGTACTCGTTGCGCAGGACCTTGGCCCCGTCGACCACGCACTGCACGATGCCGGTGCGGTCCCGCACGTCGATGAAGGCCAGGTGCTCGCCGTGCTCCCGTCGGCGGGCCACCCAGCCGCACACCGCCACGGTGCGGCCCTCGTCCGCCGGCGCGCAGCAGGCCGGCGTAGTCGGTGCGCATGGGGCCCTCGACCACCGTCGGGTCGAAGTCGGGGGTCTGGGCGGGGTCGGTGGTCACGAGGGTTCCTTCGTGTGGCATGGTCGGAGTCAGGGTTCGCGGGGTCGCCAGGTGTCGGCGCACGGCGGCTGAGGAGCTCGGCCCTCGAGGTCTCGGCGGTGGTGCCGTCACCGTTCGGACCGCGCCCCGACGGTGAGCTGCTCCGCGCCGTCGGCCCCGGCGCGGACGACCACCAGGACCGCCGCGCCCGAGCGCCGGGCCTGCTTCTCCTGCGACTTGTACCCACCGCCGCCGATAGGCCCGGTCGGCGCTCGACGCCGCCGCGGCGCAGCGCGAAGGTGAGGTCGCGGGCGCGCTTCGCCGCCGGTCGTGTCGATGACGAAGACGTCGACGCGGCCGGCGGGGCGGCGAACACGCCTTCGGCGTCACAGGTGGCCAGGATGCGCTCGATGCCGGTGCCGAAGCCGATGCCGGGAGTCGGGGGCCCGCCGAGGGCCTCGACCAGGCCGTCGTAGCGACCGCCGCCGCCGATCGTGTTCTGGGCGCCTCCGAGGGCGGCCGGACTGAAACTCGAACGCGGTGTGGGTGTAGTAGTCGAGGCCCCGCACCAGGCGCGGCTCGATCCGGAAAGCCACTGCCCAGCGCGGTGAGCCCGGCCTGCACCCGCTCGAAGTGGGCGCTCGGCCTCGGGCGAGAGGTGCTCGACGAGCAGCGGGCGCGTCGGCCACGACGGCCAGGCTGGCCGGGCGCTTGGTGTCGAGCACCCGCATGGGGTGGCCCTCGACCTTCTCCTGGTCCTCCGGGTCGAGTTCGGCCGATCCGCCCGACCAGGAACGAGCGCAGGTGGTCGATGTAGGCGGCCCGATCGGCGGGGGTGCCGATCGAGTTGATCACGAGGTCGACCTGGCGCAGCCCGAGGCCCCGGTAGAAGTCGGCCAGCAGGCACGATGACCTCGACGTCGAGGTCGGGGTCGTCGCTGCCGATGGCCTCGACACCGAGCTGGTGGTGCTGGCGGTAGCGGTTGGCCTGGGCCCGCTCGTAGCGGAAGCTGGGCGCGGCGTACCAGACCTTCCACGGCGTCGGCGGGCGGTGCTCGACGAAGGCCCGGGCCACCGAGGCCGTGCCCTCGGGCCGCAGGGCGACGTGACGGCCGCCCTTGTCGAGGAAGTCGTACATCTCCTTGCGCACCACGTCGGTGCCCTCGCCGACCCGGCTGAAGACGCCCATCTCCTCGAACATGGGGCTCTGCACCAGGCCGTAGCCGGCGCCGTCCGACGTGGGTGGCGAAGGCGGCCATGAGGGCCTGCCAGCGGTCGGACTCCGGCGGCAGCACGTCCCGCGTCCCCTTGGGCGCCCGGAACGGTCTCGACCCGGGGCGCGTCGTCGGGGGCGGGGGAATCGGCCACGGGCGGCAGGTTAGTGGGTGGCCTCTCGGGGCCGAGAACCGGTTGCGGGCCCCGGTGGCGGGCCGTCGGTCAGGGCTTGGGCACGTCGTGGTACCCGGCTCGGCGACGCGGGGCCTGGCCCTGGCCGGCGACCATCTGCTTGACCTGCATGCGGTCGATGAGCATCTGCAGCACCGGATCGACGGGTTGGAACGACGCGGTCCGGTCCGATACCGGCATCGATACCGGCATCGATACCGGCATCGCCAGCCGGGCGGCCAGCTCGACGGCAGGGGCCGACCCGGTGAGGTCGATGACCGTCTCGTCGTCCGTCGAGTCGGCCGGCACGGGGTCGACTCCCTCGGCCCGGTGCCTGGCCGCCCGCGCCTCGGCCGCCTGCAAGCGGGCGAGACGGGAGTAGGCGGGCCGGAACGGTTCGGAACCGACGGCGGCGAAGTCGAACGGGACGAGCTCTCCGACCTCGGTGGACCTGCCGCCGTGATCGCCCACGACGAACGGGGCGATGCCGATGGGCTCGGTCGGGACGAGCGAGAGCCGGGTGAAGTCGAAGGCGGGCAGCTCGACCGCGGCGAGGTCCACGGGCGCCATCCGCCAGGGGACGAGCTCGGGGGCGGCGGGTGCCCCGGAGCCGAGCGCCCTCGATCCCCGCTCGTCGGGCCGGGGCGCGGAGAAGATCGCGTGATCGGTGAGATCCTCGACATGGCGGTCGGCGTTCACCTCGTCACGCAATTCGGCAAGAAGGAGCCGATCGGCCGCGGTGGGGAACGCGGGGAAGGAGGTGGGTGGCGCCAGGAGGATCTCGTTGGCGCGTTCGACCTCCTGGGGCCGATGCCGGTCCCGGTGCCGGGTCCAGACCAAGGTCGCCGCCAGGACAACGGCCACGACCACTTCCGCCAACGCCACACCCGAAGACATCTGCCCGGCTCCCTCGCCCGAGGACGGCGCCGCCCGTGGGTGACGCCGAAAGACACTTGCCTGCTCTCTCCGGGTATTGGTTTAGCGGAGATTGGCCGATTTCGCCACCGATAGCGCGTGGTCGACCACTGACGAACGTCTAGCGGCCCCTCCCGTACTCATCGTCGCGCTTGCGCACCTTGACGAAGGCGAAGACGCAGAGGACGGCCAGGAACATGAAGATCAGGACACCGATGTAGTACATCCCCGCATCCAATCGGGTCCGGAGCCCGTTGTCACGTGCGACCCTTGCGGCTGCCGCGCTCCTGACCCTGGCCGGGGCATGGCTCTCCCGCCGGGGGCGCCCGCCGGGACCTTCGCCTCTGGCCTCGTAGGGAGTCGGCTCGGTCTACTGAGCGTGAGGACCGTCGACGGAATGGATGCCCGTGGTCGAAGCCGACAGCAGCGTTCGCCAAGCCGAGGAGCAGGTCGGGCGACGGTCGTGGACCGGCCTGGCCATGGTGGGGCTGGTCACCGTCGTCGTGGTGGAGTGCGTGCGGGTGCTGTTCAGCGTCGGCTACCACGAGGGCGAGTCGCTCGGGAACCTGGTCGCGGGGATGATCGTGGTGGCGCTCTTCGCCACCCCTTTGCTGGCCGGGCCGCTCCGGCGAGTCCTGCCTCCCGGCGCATTGTTGGTCACCGCCGTGGTGGCGCTGGGTGCCGGGCGGCTGGCCCTTCAGGCCACCGGCGACGTGAGCCTCGCGCTCGTCGGCGCCACCACGGCCGTCGGCCTCCTCGCCTTCGCCCTGGCCACGGTCGCCGTGCACCGCCACACCCCGGAAGGCAGCACCGGCATCGCCGTCGCCTGCACCCTGGGCCTCGCCACCGACACCCTCGTCCGAGCCACCGGCACCACCTGGGACATCGTGTGGCGCCATGACCTCGTCGCCTGGGTCCTGGCCGTTGCCATGGTCGGGGCGCTGGTGGCGGTCACGCTCACCGGGGTGGGCGCGGGTGTCGTCCCCGACGAGGACGACGGTGGCGGCGCCCTCCCCTCGTTCCTGCTCTGGCCCTATCTGTACCTCGCCCTCCTCTACACGCAGAGCCCGGCGTTCCTCGACTCCTCGGCCGGTGTGAGCTACGCGGTGGGCCTGGCCGTCGCCCTGGGCACCGCCGCCCTGGCGCTGGTGGTCATCGTGGCCGTCGCACGTCACGGCCTGCCCCGGATCGCCACCGCCGTCATCGTGGTCGGGCTCGCCGTCGTCGCGTTCATGCTGCCGGTCGCCACCGGCTCGTCCGTGGCCGTGCTGACCGTGCTGGCCCAGGCCGCAACCGCCGCGCTGCTCGGCTCGGCCACGGGCCCCGCCCGCCACGAGGCCCGCGACCGCATCGCCGCCCCCACCGCCGCCTTCGCCGGGGGTGGGGTGTGGGTCGCCACGGCCATGCTCCTGTTCGCCCTCCACACCCTCCAGCCCCTGCCGTTCTCGAACCGCTTCCTACCCGCCGCGGTCGGTCTGTCCATGGCCCTCGCCCTGCTCACCCCGTCGAGCACACGATCCACGGCCCGGTTCACCGGCCGGGCGCGCTGGGCGCTGCCCGCGGTCGTGGCTGCGGCCGCGGTCGTGGCCCCGTTGGTGGTGGCGGCGTCGTGGCCGTCCCCCGCCCACCCCGATGTGGCCGACCGGCCGATCCGGGTCCTGACGTTCAACATCGAGCAGGGCCTCACGCTCGGTCAGCTCCACCTCGAGCAGATGGCTCGGTTCGTCGACGACGCCGACCCCGACGTCGTCATGATGGAGGAGGTGGGGCGGGGATGGTCGCTGTCGGGCATGACCGACGACGCCGAGTGGTTCAGCCGGCGGCTGGGCATGCCTTACGCCTGGAGCCCTGCGGCCGACCACCAGTTCGGCAACGTCGTGTTCAGCCGGCTGCCGATCACCGACCAGCAGGTGCTCGCCCTCGGGAAGGGCAACGGCACCCAGGACCGCAGCGCCGTGTTCGTCATCGTCGACGTCGGCGGGGGTCGTGAACTGACCGTGATCGGCACCCACCTGATGAACGGCAGCCAACCGTCCATGCACGAGAGCCGGGCCCAGGCCTACCGCGACATCCTCGATCACTGGGGCGGCCGCAGCCGGACGGTCCTGCTCGGCGACCTCAACACCTATCCCCGCGACGTCCCCCCCGGATGGCCCGAGCTCGACATCCCGCTCGACGCCGGCTTCGGCACCAACCAGGACCTGGATCAGTGCACCATGCCCACGTCCAACCAGAACTGCCCGGACTGGATCTTCACCACCGGCGATCTCGGCCTCTCACCGGTCACGGTCGTCGTGGACCGTCCCGACCACCGCCCCATCACCGCGGAGGTGACCGTCGGAGGGTGACGGCGCCATCGGCGTCGGGCAAGGTGAACGGGGGGACGACCGGAGGTTCAGCAGTCAGGGCACTGCCGGGGCTTGCGGCCGGGGCTCCTGGGCCGTGTGAACGCGTTGCCGCAGGTCTGGCACGTGAGTGTCTCCAAGGGGCGAGGCGGGGCCGCGGCGCGGGCGTAGGCCTGCGCCTTCTCCATGGGGTCGCCGCAGAGGCGGCACACGAGGTCTCCGGGCTCGCCGCTGGGCGCCGGGGTACCCGAGCGCCACGACTCACACGTGGTGCAGTACCGGAAGCGCTCGAGCTTCCGACGCAGGCCCATCCACGTCGGGGAGTCATCCGACAGGACCCGGTCGATGTCGGCCTGGGTGAGCACGCCTCGGCCGATGCGGGGGACCTTGGCCCCGTCCGCGGGCCCGAGCACCAGCGCATCCGCCGGTGCCTCACCCACGTCCACGCCCGCCTCGAGGTCGAGACCGTTCGCCATGGGATCAAGGTACCGATCGTCCCGCTCGGCGAACATGGGCCGTTCGGCCCGATGACGGCGGCCGGGGCGCCGCTCAGCGCTGGCGCCGACGGCCCCCGGTGGCGGGCTCCGGGCTCGGGGGGCTCGGCGCCGGCTTGGCCTCGCGGAAGCGCTCGAGCACGACCCACTGCATGGCGCGATGGATCTCCGCTCGCCCGCGGTAGTTCAGTTCGACCAGCTCCCGCAGGCCGCCGTACTCGCCCGAGACCGCGCTGATGCCGTCGAGGCGGTACCGGGCGCGGTTCACGAGAGCCAGCAGGAACGGGTCGGCCCCCGAGATCTGCCGGGTCCGTTGGATCGGCCTTGGCGCCCGGGTGATGGTGGCCGGCTGGGTGCGGACGTCCAGGACGAACTCGTCCACCAGCACGTCGTCGCCCAGGATGCGGATCTCCACGGCGCGATGAGCCTGGAGGTGCTCGCCCATGACGGCCGCCTCCACCAGCTCGCCGGCCACGAACGCGCGCAGCGAGGCGATCGGGTCGTCCGTCGTCACGTTGTCCTGGCTCGACATCGCCCGGTCCCCCTCCGCCTCCTCCACGCCCGGCCTCATGTGGTGTGGGCGATGTACACGTCACACGGAGCGTGGCTCACCACCTTGCTCGCCACCGCTCCCAGCACCCGTGACACCCCGCGGGTCCGCTTGTTGCCGACCACGATGAGATCGGCGTCCACCCGTTCGGCCTCGTCGCAGATGACCTTGTCGGGGTGCCCCTGGGCGGCCGAAGTCGTCACCTCGGGCACCTTGGCCCGGAAGTCGGCGGCCACGGCCGCCACCAGGGCCTCGGCCTGGTCCAACGAGGTCACGTCGTGGGGCACCTCGCCCTTGTCGACGTGCAGCGAGGCGCCCCGCTCGAAGGCGGTCACGATGTGCAGGCTCGACCCGAGGCGCGCCGCCAGGTCCGCGGCCACCCGAGCCGCCTCGTGCGCGGTGTCGGTCGAATCCACCCCCACGATGATGATGCCCATTGCTCCCCCCCGGTCCGAACGCCGCGTGAGCTTAGCCATGGCGCTCCCTCCATCGCTCCGCTCAGCGGGAGAGATCGGCGCCGGAGACCCTCGATTCCACGACGTCGCCCTCAGCCGCACGGATCTTCCCGATGAGCGCGACGAGGAGGTCCAGCTCGTCGTCGTCGAGTCCGACGCTGCCGAACAGCTCGGCGTTGAGCTTCTCGACGGCGCGGTCGAACCGCAGGCGCCCTTCGGCGGTGATCTCGAGCAGCGTGGCGCGGGCATCGGTCGGATGCGCCACGCGGCGACTCAGGCCCGCCTTCTCGAGACGGTCGACCGCGCTCGTCACCGTCGCCGGCGTGATCCACAGACGGTGGCCGACGGCGCCGAGCGTCAACGGCTCGGCCCATCGCAGCATGCCGAGCACCTGATAGCGGGCGAAGGTCAGGCCGAGCGGCCGCAGGATGGTCGCGGCCCGGTTGAGGAAGATCTGTTCGGCCCGCATGACCGAGACGACGGCGGCCATACCGGCGGCGCGGTTGGCCCAGCCCTGTTCGATCCAGCGCTCCCGGGAGGCTTCGACCGGGTCGTAGGCCAGTGGCTGGGGCATTCGGCTGAGCCTACTTCCCGCTCTCGCGTCGGCGTTGCGGCCGCGCGGTGGCCTTCACGAGCGGGACGGCCGGGCGGCGTCGGGGACGGTTCCGGTCACGCCGCGGTCGCGCAGCTCGGCCCGCTCGTCCTCGGAGACGCCGAGGTCGCGCAGGACGTCGTCGGTGTGCTCCCCCAGCCGCGGGGCCCGGCGCTGGTGGAAGCGATCCGGTCCCCGGGAGAAGCGAAAGGGGACCGTGCTGTGACGGGCCGTCCCACCGAGGGCTCCCTCGACGTCTTCGTAGAAGCGGCGGAACTGCAGCTGGGCCAGCATCGCCGGCTCGTGGGGCTGCAGCACCTTCGCCACCGGGACGCCGGCCTCCCACAGGCGCTCGACGATCTCGTCACCGCTGCGTTGCCCACACCAGCTCGAGAGGTGCGCGTCGATGGCGTCGTGGTGCTCCCGCCGTCCGGCCATGGTCGCCAAGGCCGGATCCGCCGCCCAGGCCGGGTGACCGAGTGCCTCGCTCAGGGCTGACCACTGGTCGTCGGTGGCAACGGCGAGGGCGACCCACGCGTCGCGCCCTCCGGCGTCGTCGGTGTCGGCCGTGAGGTAGACGTTCTGCGGCGCCGCCGTGGGCCCGCGGTTCCCGTCGCGCTCGAGGAGGGCACCGTAGGCCGAGTGCTCGACGATCTGCTCGGCGGCGATGCTCAGCGCGGCGTCCACCATGGCCGCTTCCACCACCACCCCCTCACCGGTACGACGACGGTGCTCCAGCGCCAGCAGCAGGCCGCAGAGCCCGTGCAGGCCCGCGTTCGAGTCGCCCACGCAGTACGGCGAGACCGGGTTCTGGTCCGGGTGCCCGGTCATCCAGGTGAGGCCGGCGGCGTCCTCGATGACGAAGGCGAACGCGGGGTTGTCCCGCCACGGACCGTCGAGCCCGAACCCCGGCATGCGGACCACCACCAGGTCGGGTCGGATGGCGCGGACGACATCGAGGTCGAGCCCGATCTGGTCCAGCACCCGGGGCGTGTAGTTCTCGACGAGCACGTCACAGGTGGCCAGGAGCCGGCGGAGCAGCTCCCGGCCCGGCTCGTCGGTCAGGTCGAGGGACACGCTCTGCTTGTTGGTGTTCAGCCCGGAGAAGATCCCGGACTGCTCCCACCAGTCGGGCTCCGTGAATCGAAGCCCCGCCAGCAGGCGCGTGCCGTCGGGGCGGGCGGTGGACTCGACGTGCAGCACCTCGGCGCCGAGCATGGCCAGCACGTGGGTGGACAGGGGGCCGGCCCAGAACGCGGTCAAGTCGAGGACGCGCAGCCCCTCGAAGGGCAGCGACCCGACCGCTCCGGAGGCCGCCACCGGCGACTGCTCGGATGCACGCGGTTCGTCCCGTCGGGGGTGATGCTGGCCGAGACGCGGCGCCGCCTCGGCGTCGGCCAGCAGCGGCGGCTCGAATCGGTACGGCCGGCCCGGCTCGACGAAGTCGCCGCGCCGGTTGGTGACGATCGACCCCCGGGCCTGGAAGTGGTCGGTGGTGGGGATCGTGGCCCCGTCCCCGATCGGTGCGTGGGGGATGCGGAACAGCTCGGTCAGCTCGAGGACCTCGGCGGTGGTTCGCTCCCCCATCCACGCCGCGATCTCCGGCCGCAGGCGGGTCCGGTTGACGAACAGCGACTTGTCCTCCGTCCACTCGGGGTGCCCGACCATGGCGCAGAAGTCGAGCCACTGCTGACCGGTCCCGACGCCGACGCCGACGAGGCCGTCGCTGGTGGCCTCGACCCCCGGCGTGACGATGGACCGGCCCTTGCGGAACGGCCGCCCCACCATGTCCGAGTAGGTCACCTGGTAGTAGGTGAGGCACAGCACGAGCGCCTCGAGCATCGACACGTCGACGAGCTCGCCCGGTCCGTCGAGCTGCGCCCGAGCACGCGACGCCAACGTGGCGATGGCGGCGTAGGTGCCGGTGAGCCATTCGCCGACCTGTCCGCCCACCGAGACCGGGGGCCGGTCGGGTGCCCCCCGACCGAGGCCGACGATCCCGCCGGACCACGCCTGGAGCGTGAACTCGGTGGCGACCCGGTCCCGCCAGGGCCCTTCCAGGCCGAACGGCGTGATGGCGGTGACGGTCAGGTGCGGGGCGGATCGGCGCATCGCCGTCGGTCGGAGCCCGGGGCTCTCGGCGAGGCGGGAGCCCTTCGTCCACACGACGGCGTCGGCGCGCTCCAGCAGGGCGTGCACCCGTTCCACGTCCCCACCATCGTCGGGATCGGCGACCAGGCTCTGCTTCGTCGACGACAGGTAGGAGAACAGCGCGCCGTCGTCACCGTCGGCGATGACGGCGCCCGAGGCGGACCACCGCCGGAGCGGGTCACCGTCGGGTGTCTCCACCTTGACGACCTCCGCACCACCGTCGGCGAGGAGCTTGGTGCAGTAGGCGCCGGCGATCCCGGTCGAGAGATCGACGACCACGTAGTCGGACAACGGCGGCGTGGTCATCGGCCCACCCGCCTACTCGGTTGCCTCACGTCCCCGCTTGCTGAGGCGCCATTCGGGCGGGAAGCGGGAGTCGAAGTCCTTCACGGCCTTCGACAGCCCCTGGTCGATGGCGTCATCGGTCACCAGCTCGCCCTCGTCGGGCCGGCCGTAGCCGGTCAGCGACTCGAGCACACCGCTGATCAGGCTGCCCATGTACTCGCCCTGGAACTGCTTCATGACCTCGAAGAACGTCTTCTGCATGAACACGACGTCGGTCGACCGGTTCTGGGCGCAGGCCGTGGCGTACTTGTGGACCTCCGCCTCGAGCTGGTCGCGGGGCACCACGCTGTTCACGAAGCCGCAGCTCGGCCATCTCCGCCGCCGTGAAGGGTCGCCCGGTGAAGACCATCTCCTGGAACTTGCGGATCCCCATCGATCATGGCCCACCACCACATCCGGGGGGCCGCTCCTGCGTAGCGCCAGGCGGCGTGGCCGAACAGCGCGTCGTCGGACGCGATCACCAGGTCCGCGTCGCCCGCCTGGTAGAAGTGCCAGCCGTAGCACGTACCCCTTCGCCTCGACGATGCTGATCTTCTTGAACTCCTGCAGGGTCCGGCAGCCGCCACGCGGGTCGGTGAACCACTGCGTCGCCGTGGCGCCATGGCGGAAGTTGCGTCGTGGCGGGTAGGTGACGTCGGCATCTTCGAGCTGCACCTCACGCAGGAGGCCGTCGTCGGACTGCACCGCCTCCATGAACTCGGGCAGGTCCTGGCCCGTACCGAAGTCGTCGCCGGCGCCGCGGATCACGAGCACCTTCACGTCGTCGTCGATGTTGGCCTGGTGCAGCAGATCGGCGTAGCGGAGCCGCATCCCGATGGTCGGCGCGTTGAGCCGGTCCGGCCGGTTCAGGGTGAGCGTGGCGATCTTCGTGGCCGGGTCCTTCTCGTAGAGGATCCAGTCGGCCTCGGGGCGATCTCGGTCGATCTCGGGCTCGGTCATCGCTCGAGACCCAGGAACGTCACCACGTTGGCACTGACGATCTGGGCGGCCGCCTCGGGGCCGACCGCGTCGACCACGCTCGCCAGTGACTGCTCCGAGTAGCCGAACGTGCTCTCGTTGTGCGGGTAGTCCGACGACCACATCACCCGGTCGACGCCGATCCGGTCGATCATCTCGAGCCCGAGCGGGTCGACCATGAACGAGGCGTACATGTGGTGGTGCCAGTAGTGGCTGACCTCGTGCTCGATCGGGTGGTCGGCCATGTGCTGCAACGAGGCGTACAGGTGCTCGGCGTCCTGGATCGCCGCCGGGACCCAGTTGATGCCGCCCTCGAACCAGCCGACGCGCAGGCCGGGGTGCCGGTCGAGGATGCCGCCGAAGATGTAGCGCCCGAACATCTCGCGGAACGGCGCGGTGTTGTGGACCATCCCGACGAGCGATGCCGTTGTCCGAGCACGGCGAGGCCAGATCGGCGCCTCGCCGATGTGGTGCGCGACGGGGAGACCGCTCTCCTCGATCGCCTCCCACACCGGGTACATGGCCGGGCTGTTGTAGTCGATCGGCTTGCCGTCGTCGTCCGGCCCCGGGCTTGAGTGGCATCCAGAAGGTCCGTGAGGCCGAGCTCCTTCATCTCGGCCAGCGTCTTGCGGCAGCCGTCGCCGTCCCACCAGTTGACGATTCCCACGCCGTAGAAGCGGCCGTCGGACTGCTCCTGCAGCTCGGCGACGTGCTCGTTGTAGATGCGGAAGCACAGCTCCCGGATCTCCTTGTCGGGCCAGCCCATGAGCCCGAGCATGGCGTTGGGGAAGGCGAGCTCGCGGTGGATGCCGTCCGACTCGAGCTCGCGCCAGCCGCGCCTCGATGTCGCCGGTGCTGGAGCCGGCGCAGCGGGTCGTACTGCTGCAGCACCGCGGTGAACTCCCGGGGCAGGAACGCCTGGCCGCCGACCGCGAGGCTCCAGGCCCCGTCCTCGTAGATCACCCGCGGCGCCTGCTCCTTGAGTGCGTCGGGGAAGCGCTCGTAGAAGATGTCCTCGGCCAGCGAGATGTGGTTGTCGGCCGAGAACACCTCGGTTCCGGCGGGGAGCCCGACCGATCCGGTGGCCCGGCCCTGTCGGTCCTTCGGCGCGCCGAACCCCTCGTCGGGATAGGCGAGTGTGCCTGCACCAGCGGTCATGGGCCTCCCCCTCGCGGTCGCTTCCCTTGTTATCTTGATGTCATAGTATCTGTCAACAGACCCCGTCCGGGGTGGGAGGGGGCGTGACATGACGACGTGGGATGCCACCGTCGACTTCGTGATCGTCGGGTCCGGAGGCGGGGGCATGGTCGCCGCGCTCACGGCCAACGAGGCGGGGGCCAGCGCGCTCGTCCTCGAGAAGCAGGCACTTGTCGGCGGCTCGACGGCGATGTCCGGCGGGGTGGTCTGGGTCCCGGACAACCCGGTCATGCGGGCCGACGGGGTGGCGGACTCCTACGACGACGCCATGGCCCACTTCGAAGCCGTCGTGGGCGACGTCGGCCCGGCCTCGTCGTTCGAACGCCGCCACGCCTTCCTGACGGCCGGGCCCGAGATGGTGTCGTTCCTCCAGGACCTCGGCGTCGGCTTCGTCCACTGCCTGGGCTACAGCGACTACTACTCGGACGCGCCGGGCGGCGTGGACGCGGGACGGGCGATCGAACCCGTTCCCTTCGACGGGCGGGTGCTCGGAGACTGGCTCGAGAAGCTGCAGCCCGGCCTGGCCCAGAGCCTCGGGCTGGCGGTGATGACGAACGAAGCTCGGTCGCTGTCGCACTACAACCGCAGTGTCCGGGCCTTCGCCACCTCGGCCCGGGTCGTGGTGCGGACCTACCTGGCTCGGGCCCGGCACCAGGCCCTGCTCACCAACGGAGCCTCGCTGATCGGACAGATGCTCGCCATCGCGCTCGACCGGGGCATTCCCGTGTGGACCGAAGCGCCTCTCGAGGACCTGATCGTGGAGGAGGGCCGGGTGGTCGGGGTCCGGACGGTGCGGGCGGGCGCCCCAGTGATGGTCCGGGCCCGCCAGGGTGTGCTGCTGGCCGCCGGGGGGTTCGCCCACAACCCCGAGATGCGCGGGGAGTTCGGAGGGGATCAACCGAACCGGGCCAAGTGGTCGATCGCCAACCCGGGCGACACCGGCGAAGCGCTCCAGAGCGCCATGCGCCTCGGCGCCCAGACCGACCTGATGGACGAGGCGTGGTGGCTGCCGGCGCCCCGGACGGGCAAGTTCGGGCAGTCGACGCTCGACCAGGCCCGCCAGCGCCCCCGCACGATCTACGTCGACGCCGCCGGCCAGCGGTTCGTGAACGAGTCGAACTCGTACATGGAGGTGGGCAAGGCCATGTACGCCCGCGACAAGACGTCTCGGGCGGTGCCGTGCTGGCTGATCTTCGACGATCGCTACCGCAAGCGCTACGCCCACCTGCGCTCGAGCCCCGGTCGTTTCCCCCGCCAGCTGCTCGAGAGCGGCCGGCTGAAGCAGGCCTGGACCCTCGACGATCTCGCCCGGATGTGCGGCATCGACGGTGGCGGCCTGTCCCAGACCGTCGAACGGTTCAACGCCAACGCGACCAGGGGCGTCGACCCCGACTACGGGCGGGGGGCCTCGGCCTACAACCGGGCCCTGGGTGACCCCAACCACAGCGTGCACCCCTGCCTCGGCCCCATCGACGAGCCCCCGTACTACGCCGTCGAGGTGGTGCCCGGCGACATCGGCACCTGCGGGGGTCTCCTGACCGACGAGCACGCACAGGTTCTCGACCAGGACGACCGGCCCATCGGCGGTCTGTACGCCACCGGCAACATCACCGCCACGGTGATGGGCCGCCACTACCTCGGTCCCGGGGCCAGCATCGCCAACACCATGGTCTTCGGCTACCTGGCGGCCCGACACGCCACTCGACCGGACGCCGCCGCCCCCACCCACGCACACGGAGGAACGACCGATGGCCGATGAGCTCGCCGGCAAGGTCGCCGTCGTCACCGGTGGGGCCAGCGGGATCGGCCGCGCCATGGTCGAGCGCTTCGTCGAGGAAGGCGCTCGGGTCGTCATCGCCGACATCGATGCCGACGCCGGGGTGGCCCTGGCCGCCTCGCTGGGCGACGCCGCCGCGTTCCAGCCGACCGACGTCACCGTGGCCGACCAGGTCCAGGCCTTGGTGGACGCCACCGTCGAGCGGTTCGGGGGCCTCCACGTGATGGCCAACAACGCCGGTGTGGCCAGCTCGATGACCCGCTTCCTCCACGACGATCTCGACGACTTCACCCGGGTGGTCAACATCAACGTCCTGGGGGTGCTGCTCGGGTCCCAGCGCGCCGCCCGCCACATGAAGGCGCACGGGGGAGGGTCGATCATCAACACCTCGTCCACGGCCGGCATCAACGCCGGGGCCGGCCTCATCACCTACCGGGCCACGAAGGCGGCCGTGATCCACGCCTCGCGTTCGATCGCCCTCGACGTCGCCCAGTACAGCATCCGGGTCAACTGCCTCGTGCCCGGGCAGATCCAGACCCCCATGACCACCTACGACATGGACGCGGTGTTGAAGTTCACCCAACCGCTGCCCCGCCAGGGCCGGCCCGAAGACGTCGCTGATGCCGCGGTCTTCCTGGCCAGCGATCGTTCCGCCCAGGTGACCGGCATCGTGTTGCCGGTCGACGGTGGGACGACCGCCGGGCCCCCGGCGGCGCAGCTCAAGTTGATGCTGGGAGCCTCGTCACCCGAGCGCGACTGAGCCCGCCAGCTGCTCGAGCAGGCCGGGGTGCTGCTTCAGGCCCGTCCGGGTGGCGCCGCTGAGGGCGTAGGCGTGGAGCCGACCCGCCGCCGCCGCCACCGGCTCGGCGCCGATCGCTGAGACGCCGGCCGCCACCGCCCGCTCGGCGCCCACCACCAGGCTGGTCGAGGCGATCAGCTCGGCGACGTCGGTGGTCAGAAGGAGGTCGGAGGCGGCCAGCTCGCTGAACCCGAAGTCGATCAGCCACACCTCCCCGGCCGTCGACCGGAACACGTTGGCGAGTCGCAGGTCGCGATGGGCGATGCGGTGGCGGCGCAGGATCGACACCTGATCCCAGACGGCGGCGAGGAGGCCGTCGTCGAACGCGTCGGGGTCGACCCCGTCGAGCGACGAGCCCTCGATGCCCTCGTAGGCGAGGACGAATGCGTCCGGTTCGACGCTGGCGAACGCACGGAAATGGGGGGTGCGCACGCCCAGGTCACGAGCGGTGAGTGCCACGAGGGCCTCGTGCTCCACCGTGCGCCGCAGGGATGAGAACGACCGCTCGTCGCCGAGATCGTGGGGGGTGACCCGCCGGTAGGCCCGGAACAGCAGGTCGGCGCTGCGCTCGTCCGCGCCCAGGGCCTTGACGAAGAGGCGGTCGCCGTCGGAGGAGGTGGCGAAGTACGGCGTGGACCCGCGTGCGTCGACGCTGGCCTTGGCGAGAGAGGCCACCGGCACCCCGACCGACGCCAGACCGGCCGCCACCGCGTCGTCGGAGGGGCGGCGCACCGGGCCGCCGAGCACGACCAGGGCCAGCGAGCCGGCCACCCAGCCCACCAGCAGGGCGATCAGCGAGTCGAACGAGGTGGGGGCGGTGACGAAGCGGGCGAGGGTGGTGGCGACCACCAACGTCCAGGCCAGTCGCCGCCAGGGGCGCGACACCCAGGGGGAGGCCGCCGTGGCCGCCGCCGCGATCACGGCCACGCCGGTGGCGGACGGGAAGTCGGCGCCGGTGACCGGAACGAGCGAGATCGACACCGTCGTCAAGGTGTCCGCCTCCGGCGTGTCCCACAACTCCAGCGCGGCGGCCGCCAGGCCCGCCACGACGGCGGCGCCACCGGTCGTGACGATCACCCGCCACCGTCGTCGGGCGACCGCCGTCACCAGCCCCGCCCCGAGGAGCACGACCGCCAGCACCCGACTGCCCACCACGAGGGCGTTGACCAGCCAGGACGGGACGGCGTCGATGCCCCGCAACAGATCGTTGAAGAACGTGACGACGGCGTTGCCGAACAAGCCCATGATGATCAGGACCACGACGAGGAGACCGGCCCCCACGGCCAGTCGGAGCACGTCGACCGGCGAGCGCTCGTAGCTGGTGGTGGTCGTTGCTTCGTCGGCCGTCATGGCTCCATCACACACGGTCGGGGTCCGTGGTGCGGGCATCCCTCTCGTCTCGGCGTCGTAGCATCCCCTTCATGTCGCCGCTCCCGGGTCGCTCCCCCGCCCTCACGCCGTGCTGGTGAGGCGCCGCCCCGCGGACGGGTGGCGGGTGGCGGCCGGTGCCGTGGTGGTGGTCGCCACGTCTGCGGTGGCCCGCAGCGGAGAGGTCGGTCGAACCGAGGCCGGGGTCTTCCACGCCGTCAACCGCCTCCCCGACCTCCACCCGGGCGTGCTGTGGCCGCAGCAACAGTTCGGCAACCTCGCCGTCGGTCCGCTCATCGCCGCGGTCGCCGCATCGCGGCGGCAATGGCACCTGGCGGCGGCCGCCGCGACGGCCACGGTGCTGAAGCTCGGCCTCGAGCGGGCGGTGAAGGCCGTCATCGTGCGGGAGCGACCGGGCACGACGGTGCCGGGCGCCATCCGCCGCGGCGACGTGCCGCACCAGGGCCAGAGCTTCGTCTCCGGCCACGCCACCCTGGTCACCGCGCTGGCCACGGTGGTCACCCCCCACCTGTCGGGCCGGTGGAAGGCGGTGCCGACCCTGGCCGCGGCGTCGGTCTGCGTCGCCCGCGTCTACTCGGGAGCCCACAACCCGCTCGATGTCGTCGGCGGCATCGGCCTGGGGCTCGTCGCCGGCGGCACCACCAACCTCGCGCTCGGCGTGCCCACCGGGCCCTGAGCGAGGCCTCAGCCGAAGTCGGTGCCCTCGAGGGGCGCCGACGGCTTCACGTCGGGCAGGCGCATCATGCGGAACGAGTTGGCCAGGCCGAGCAGCGCGGCGAGCACGGGGACCAGCAGCGCGATCTGGAGTGAGCGGTTCCGGGCGAGCGTGTTGATCCGCAGGATCTCCGCCTCGACCGCGGGGGGTTGATCGGTGATCTGGGCGTCGAGTTGGGTGTTGCTCATCACCTCGGCGTCGTTCTCCAGCGTGGCGGCGATCTGCTGCTGCTGGGCCGGCGGGATGATGGCGCTGTTCTGCGTCTGATGGGTGAAGCTGAACGACAGCGTGGCGAGCATGATCCCGCCCGCGACGGCCAGGCCGAAGGAGAGCCCGAAGGAGCCGGCTGCCGAGTTGACCCCGGCCGCCTCGCTGATGCGGTCCTCGTCGACCGGGGCGAGCGTGTAGTTGTTGAGCTGCGACACCAGCAGGCCGATGCCGGCGCCGGCGATCACGAGCGGGATCAGCAGGTACCAGCCGCTGTCGACCCGCGGGACCAGGGGGATGATCAGGCCCATGCCCACGGCGGCCAGGAGGAAGCCGGTGCGGATGACGGCTGCGGGTCGCCGGTCCCCGGCCTTCTTGCCCGCCACCATGGCCATGGCGAACATGGTCAGCGACAGCGGCGCCATCGACAGGCCGGTCTTCATGGCGTTGTACTCCAGCGTCATCTGGAGGAAGAGCGGCAGGACGATCATCGCCCCACCCAGGGTGACGTTCTGGAGCGTCTGGCCGGTGACGCCGGCCGTGAAGTTCGGGTGCCGGAACAGGTCGGGGTCGATGAGGGTGACGCGACCCTCACGCTTGCGTCGGACCAGCCACCAGGCGAGCGAGCCCAGCGCGACGGCTCCCACCGCGATGATCAGGACGACGAACTCGCCGCCTTCCTGCCAGACGAGGATCCCGAGCACGACACCGCCCATGCCGATCACCGACAGGATGGCACCGACGACGTCGATCTGGCGCGATCCGGTGTAGGCGACGTCGTGGACGAGCCGGATCTGGCTGAGGACGACGGCGATGATGACGACCTCGAGGGCGAAGCCGACCCGCCACGACAGGAACGTGGTGACGAAGCCTCCGAGCAGGGGCCGACGGCGGCGGCGATGGCGGCCGAGGCCCCGACCAGCGCGTAGGCCTGCTTCTGGGCGGCGCCGGCGAAGTTGCCGTGGATCAGCGACTGCATGGCCGGCAGGAGGAGAGAGGCACCCAGTCCGCCGATGATCGCCCAGAAGATGACGATGGCGGTGACGCTCTGGGCGAGGGTCATGGCCAGGGCGCCGACGGCGTAGGCGAGCAGCCCGAGGATGTAGGCCCGCTTGCGGCCGATCAGATCGCCGACCTTGCTCATGATCAGGATGAAGGCGGCCGACACCAGCGCCTCGAGGGCGATGGCCGACTGCACCGCGCTCGCCGTGGTGTCCAGGTCCTTGATCACCGCGGAGATCGACACGTTCATCAGCGACGTGTCGACGACCAGGACGAACATGGCCATGGCCAGCAGGATCATCAGCCGATGACTCCCCGAGCCGTCGGCCCCCTCGTTGGCGGTCTCCCCCGTCGTCACACCCTTGCCTCTCGTCAAATACGTCCGCGTTCTGACCCCTGAGTCCCGCGCTCAGCGCGAGAACTCGGCGCCGAAACGGGTGTCGGGGGCTAGCTGCTGTGCCCCGGGAGCACCCGGTAGGCGTCGTGAATCTACCTGCGTGCGCTGTGCTCACCCGCGAAACCGCAGGTCAGTCCCGAGCGTGGGTGCGCGAGTTATCGGGTGTTGGGTCATCTCTGGGTTCATGAGATGCCCTTCGTGTTCGATGGAGGAGCCGATGGATGCGTGGCTCGCTGGGCGGAGCAGCCGGGCGGCGGGGTGGTTGTCAGATCCGGCGGCGGCGTCGACCGGGGGTGACCGCGGCGCCGACGACGGCGGCCTTGGCCACCGGTGAAGGGCCGGGGGTGACGGCTTTGGTCACCACGGCGGCTTTGGCGACCGGGGCGCGGATGACTCCCACACGACCGACCCGTGCTGGTCTCAGTGGCATGTCAACTCTCCTGGGTGTCGAGGGTGTCGTCCGCCTCGATGGCGGCGATGATGGCTTGGATGGGGATCCGGCCGTTGGCGATGAGCTGACCACCGGATCGCCGTGCGGCTGACGCGAACGGCGCGGCCCACAGGTTCTCGTAGACGACGACCCCAGCCGGTGCTGCCCGGGTCCATCGCCGCCGCCAGGTGCACCACGTCCTCCTCGGCGAGCAACTCGGCCAGTTCGGTCTCGAGGGCCTGCAGGGGCCCGAGGTCGGCAAGGTCGGCGAGCTCCATGGCTTCGATGCTGCCGTCGTCGTCCTTCACCAGGATGAGCACGTCGATCAGGCGGATCGTCCCGGTCTCGGCCAACTTGACGAGCTCCTCGACCATCTCGCCGGTGAAGCGATCCTGCCCCTCGGGGAACTCCACGATGACGTAATCCACGGGCCCTAGCTCATCGAGCGATGTATCGGTCATTCCTGCTCCATTCGGGTTTCGGGGTTAGAGGCGAATTGCTGCACATCCGCTTCGGTGGTCTCGCGCTCCGAGGTCCGCAAGGACTTCTCGGCCCAGCGTTCGACAAGGATCGGCAGGAAGTCGCGAACGCGTGCCTGCGCGGCTCGTGTCGACGCCTGGCTCAGGTGGTGCTGGACGCGCTCGACCGGTACACGCGGATAGCGGCGAGCGAGGTCGGCCTCGATGATGGGCAACGCTCGGGCCAGGATCGGATCCGCCTCCGGAGACCACGACCTCATGGACTCAGGAGTGACCGACGTACTCACGGCTTCCGAATCTAGGAGACGCCTGCCGACCAGCCCAGAGTCGAAAGTCCCATCGACGCACCGGGCCTGATCTCTGGTTCGGGACGAACGCGCCACGTACGGGTGTCCCGGTCAACCCGAGGCGACGGACCTCATCGAGCTGGAGAGGAGTGGCTGCTAGGAGTTGCGGCTGCCGTGGCGGGCGAGGGCGTAGAACACGAGGACGGCGAGTGCGATGTAGGTGAGTGACGTGTGCGACGTTCTCGAGGATTCGCAATCCGCCGGGCCCGCGCAGCTGCTCAAGGTCCTCGGAGACCCCACCGCCGCACAGGACATGACGCCCTGCACCGGGGTCTACCTTCAGTTCCCGTGGCCCGGCAACACCCGGTAGGCGTCGTAGATGCTGTCGATCTGCTTGATGGTCGAGATGAGCGAGTCGAGATGGCCGGGGTCGCCCAGCTCGAAGTCGAAGCGCATCTTGGAGATGCGGTCCGAGCCCGTCACCGTGTTGCACGAGATGATGTTCACGTGGGCGTCGGCCAGCGCCGTGCTCACGTCGCGCAGCAGGCGGGCCCGGTCCAGCGCCTTGACCTCGATGGAGGCCACGAAGCTGCCGGTGCGGTCCTCGTCCCACTCGACGTCGATGAGCCGGTCGGCCTGCCCCATCGACAGCGACTGGGCGTTGGCGCAGTCGGCCCGGTGCACCGACACGCCCCGGCCCCGGGTGACGAAGCCCATGATCTCGTCGCCCGGCACCGGGGTGCAGCACCGCGACAGGCGGACCATGACGTCGTCGAGGCCCTCGACGTGCACGCCCGAACTGGGAGCCGTGGCGGCGCTGCTCGCGGCTCGGCTCGCGCACGGTGATCGGCAGCTGCTCCTCGCGGGCCGGGTCGATGTCCTGGAGGTGCTTGCGCACCCGCTCGGCCACCGACGCGGCCGACACGTGGTTCTCGCCGATGGCGGCCTTGAGCGAGTCGAGGTCGATGTAGTTCATCGCCGTCGGCCACCTCGTCGAGCGTCGTGCGACTGCTGGATCTTCTGCACCGGCAGGCCCTCGCGGCGCATGGCCTTGATGAGGTCCTCGGTGCCGGTCTCGATGGCGTCCTCGCGGCGCTCCCGCGACTGCCACTGACGGATCTTGTTGGCCGCCTTGTGGGTGACCACGAACTTCAGCCAGTCCTGCGAGGGCCCGGCGCCTTCGACCTTGGAGGTGAAGATCTCGACCGAGTCCCCCGAGGTCAGGCGTCGAGTCGAGGGGCACGAGCTTGCCGTTGACCCGCGCCCCGATGCAGGCGTGACCCACCTCGGTGTGGATGGCGTAGGCGAAGTCGACCGGCGTGGCGCCGGCCTGGAGGGTGATCACCTTGCCCTTGGGGGTGAAGACGAAGACCTCGTCCTGTTCGAGGTCGATCTTCAGGTTGGCCATGAACTGGCTGGGGTCGCTCGTCTCCTGCTGCCAGTCGACGATGCGGTTGAGCCAGGCCAGGTCGGCGGTCGAGGTGCTGTCGTCCTTGTAGTTCCAGTGCGAGGCCACGCCGTACTCGGCCCGCGAGTGCATCTCCTCGGTGCGGATCTGCACCTCCACCGGCTTTGCCCTGCGGCCCCACCACCGTCGTGTGCAACGACTGGTAGAGGTTGAACTTGGGCATGGCGATGTAGTCCTTGAACCGGCCCTGCACCGGCTTCCACGTGGCGTGGATCGAGCCCAGCGCGGCGTAGCAGTCCTTCACGGTGGGGACGACCACCCGGATGCCGACCAGGTCGAAGATCTCGTCGAACTCCCGCCCCTTCACCACCATCTTCTCGTAGATGCTCCACAGGTGCTTCGGCCGGCCGGTCACCTCGGCCTCGATGCGCAGCTCCTTGCAGCGCTCACGGACGTCCTCGAGCACCTGGGTCAGGTAGATGTCGCGCTCGGGCGAGCGGGTGGAGACCATGTGGTCGATCTCGGCGTAGCGCTTGGGGTGCAGGGCGGCGAAGCAGAGGTCCTCGAGCTGCTGGCGCATCTCCTGCATGCCGAGGCGGTGGGCCAGCGGGGCGTAGATGTCGAGGGTCTCCTGCGCGGTGCGCTCCTGCTTCCAGGCCGGCATGGCGGCGACGGTGCGCATGTTGTGCAGCCGGTCGGCCAGCTTGATGATCAGGACGCGCATGTCCTTGGCCATCGCCACCAGCATCTTGCGCACGGTGGCGGCCTGCTGGGCCTCCTTGGAGTCGAACTTGAGCCGGTCCAGCTTGGTGACCCCGTCGACGATGGCGGCCACGTCGGGGCCGAAGGCGAGGGTGAGGTCCTCGAGGGTGACGCCGGTGTCCTCCACGGCGTCGTGCAGCAGCGCGGCCGAGACGGTGACGTCGTCGAGGCCCAGCTCGGCCACGATCTTGGCCACCGCCACCGGGTGCTGCACGTAGGGCTCACCCGACTTGCGGGTCTGGCCGCTGTGGGCGTCGCGGGCCAGCTCGTAGGCCCGGCTGATCATGGCGGTGGAGCTGCGGGCGTGGTGCTCCCGGAACGCGTCCACGAGCGGGGCGATCTCCTGGGACGGCGGCGCGCTGTGTCGGCGCCAGGGCAGGACCCGATCGACGGTGGCCACGCTGGGACTGTGCTCCTCTCGAACGCCGAGCTACCAGTTTGCCCTAGGAGTAGGTCAACAGCGACACCAGGGCGTGATCGTCGAGCTGGTCGCGACCGTTCAGGAAGCCGAGCTCGACGACGAAGCGCGAAGCCCACCACCACCCCGCCCATGCGCTCCACCAGGCGAGCCGTGGCGGCCGCGGTGCCCCCGGTGGCCAGCACGTCGTCGACCACCAGCACCCGCTCCCCCGCCTTGATGGCGTCACGGTGGATCTCCAGCAGATCGGTGCCGTACTCGAGGACGTACTCCTCGCGCTCGATCTCCCACGGCAGCTTGCCCGCCTTGCGCACCGGCACGAAGCCCGCGGCCAGCCGGTAGGCCACCGGCGCGGCGAAGATGAAGCCGCGGGCCTCGACGCCCAGCACCCGGTCGATCTTGGCGGCGATGAACGCGCCGGCCAGGGCGTCCACGGCGCTGGCGAAGGCGACCGGGTCGTTGAGCAGCGGGGTGATGTCCTTGAAGGTGACCCCCGGCTTGGGCCAGTCGGGGATGTCCCTGATCGACGCTCGGAGGTGATCCGAGACCGTCGGGATAGCCGCCGACGGGCCTCCACGGTCATCAGCGGCGCTTGCCCTTCTTGCGCGGCCGCGGGGGGATCGCCGTGGTGGGGGTGGCGGTGCCCGGCGCCCCGCCGGCCGCTGGCGCCGCGGCGTCGGGGGCAGGGACGGAGGCCGCCGATCCGGCCACCCGGGTCGACGACGGCGCGCCCGACAGCGACAGCGACTCGGCCTGGCTCCGGGTGAGCCCGGCGGCCTTGGCGCCGGCCAGGCGCTCACGCAGCGCCGTGTTGCGAGGCTCGCGCTCCTTGAGCCACACCACGATGGGCATGGCCACGAAGATGGACGAATAGGCGCCCGAGAGCATGCCGACCAGCAGGGCGATGGCGAACTCCTCGAGGGTGACCGCCCCCAGGATGCCCGGCGCCCACCACCAGCATGGAGATCACCGGCAGCAGGGCCACCACCGAGGTGTTGATCGAGCGCAGCAGCACCTCGTTCATCGACAGCGACGACAGGTCGGTGTAGGTCATGCGGGTGGCGATGGCCGGCCGCGCCTGGTTCTCCTTCACCTTGTCGAACACCACGATGGTGTCGTAGATCGAGTAGCCGAGGATGGTCAGGAAGGCGATGACCGTCGGCGGTGTGACCTCCAGTTGCAGCACGGAGTACACGCCGACGCTGATGATGACGTCGTGGATCATGGCCAGCACCGCGCCGAGGGCCATCTTCCACTCCAGGCGTATCGACAGGTACGCCATGATGAACAACAGGAAGATCACCAGGGCGCGCTCGGCCGAGCGGGTGATCTCCTGACCCCACGACGGGCCCACCGTGCTGACGCTGAAGTCGCTCGGGACTCGTCCCGGCCAGGTCGGCCAGGGACTGGCGGATGTCGTCCTTCTTGGGTTCCTGCTCGGCCGCCACCTGGACCCGCAGGGTGTCGGTACCGATGATCTGGATCTTGGCGCCGCTGATGCCGAGGTTGTCCATGGCCGTCTGCGCCTGCGACACCGACACGCCCGGGGCCTTGCCCTCGACCGAGACGCCGCCCTCGAAGTCGATGCCCAGGTTCAGGCCCCGGGTGAACAACGACAGGAGGCTGATGACGATCAGCACGGCCGAGAGCGTCAGGCCCCGCTTCCACCACCGGGCGAAGTCGATCTCGTTCTCACCCCGATAGAGCCGGCGCAGCGCACTCATACCGACACCTTCTCCGTCGTCGTGGTCGGTGCCACCGGCGAGGACGGCAGCCCGAACTGGTGGGGATGGTCGATGCAGCGTTGGGAGCTCGTGGCCCAGCGCACCGCCGGGCGCATGAAGCAGTACGAGGTGACCAGGTCGAGCAGCGGTGGAGATGCCGAGGAAGAGGGCGAAGCCCCGCACCGCGCCGATGGTCAGCACGAACAGCACGGCCGCACCGATGATCGAGGCCAGGTCGGCGGCCAGGATCGTGCTCCAGGCCGAGCCGAAGGACTGATCCACCGCCGCTCGCACCGTGCGACCGGCGCGGACGTCCTCTTTGAGGTGCTCGTAGTAGACGACGTTCGAGTCGAGCGAGACACCGATGGACACGATGATGCCGGTGATGCCGGCCAGCGTGAGGGCCAGGCCCGTGTGGGCGCCCATGTAACAGAGGATGGCCCACAGGATGCAGCCCTCGATGACGCAGCTTGCACATGGCCAGCACACCGAGGAACCGGTAGAAGCGCGATCATGTAGAGCCCGACGAGCACGAAGCCGACGGCGCCCGCCACCAGGCCGGCGTGCAGCGCGTCCTTGCCGAGCGTGGCCGAGACGATCTGGCTCTGTTGGGCCACCAGCACGACGGGCAGGGCGCCGTACTTCAGGGCCAGGGCGACGTCCTTGGCCGACTTCTCGTCGAAGCTGCCCGAGATCTGGATCTGGTCCTTGGTGAAGGTGGCGGCGTCGATGCTGGGGGCGGTGAGCACCTGGTTGTCGAGCACCACGGCGAGGGCACCGTGCTGGGCGCCGGGCACGACCAGGGGGCAGACGTTGGGGTCGTTGGCGAAGCACTTGGCCGCCGCCGCGTTGAACAGGTCGATGCCGTTGCTTCCGTCCTTGAACACCGGGTTGACCTGCCACTGGCCGGTGTCGTCGATGGTGGCCGACGCCGTCGACAGCGCGGTGCCGGGCACGACCACCGGGCCGAGCTTGTAGATGGCCACCGTCTCACCGGTCTTGCGGTCGACCTCGGGCAGCACCACGACCTGGTTCTTCGACTCGGGCTTGGCCAGGTCCTCATCGGAGGTCAGCGGTGGGGCGGTGGCCGTGGTGTTGGCGCCCTGGGCGGCCAGCTGCTGCTGCAGCTGCTGCTGGGTGGCGGCGTCGATGGTGCCCTTGGTGGTGCCGGCCGTCGTGGCGGTGGTGCCGGCGGTCGTGCGGTGGGGCGTGGCGGTGGGGCCGGTGGTCTGCATACCGGCGGCGCTCTCACCCTCGACCAGGCCGCTCGACGACGTCGGGGCCAGGCCGGCCTGGCTGGTGTCGGTGGACTGCGACGGGTCCACCGGCGGGATCGAGGTGCCGCCGTCGTTGCCGGTGGTGTCGGTGGTGGCGCTGGTCGGCGCCGGGTACTTGGCCAGCACCGGGCGGAACTGCAGCTCAGCGGTCTGCCCGATGACCTTGAGGGCCCGGTCGCGGTCCTTCACGCCGGGGATCTCCACCAGGATGGTGTTGCCCTGCAGCGTGACGTTGGCCTCGGCCACGCCCAGGCCGTTGATGCGGCGGTTGATGATCTGCTTGGCCTGCTCGAGCGAGTCCTTGGAGACGTTCGGGTCCTGCGGCTGGAGCACCACCGACACGCCGCCCTGCAGGTCCAGCCCCAGGAACGGGCGATCGTTCGACACCAGCGTGTACACGAGGCAGACCACCGCGGCGATCACGATGAAGATCAGCGAGGTGCTCCGGCGACGCTTGCGGCTGGCCATGGGTTGTCAGTCCTCGGTCCCGACCACGGGGTCGGGGCTGGGGTCGGGCCGATCGAGACCGGGAGTGGATGGAACGGCGGGGGCCTCCGCCCGCGACAGCACGGCGCGTCGGGTGATGGTGAGCACCACGCCGGGTGCCACTTCGACCATCACCGTCTCGTCTTCGACGGCGGTGACCCGGCCATGGATCCCGCCGGCCGTGACCACATCGTCACCCACCGCGAGCGTCGCCAGCAGGGCGCGCTGGCGACGGGCCTCGCGTTGGCGGGGCACGATGAGCAGGACCCACATGAGGGCCAGCACGATGAAGAGGAAGGCGAGTTGCATGGTCATCCACGACAGACGGTCAGAGCGGGAGGCAGGTTAGTCGAGCGTCAGACGGGGACAAGACCGCCCGCCTGCTCGGCCGATCGTCGGTTCCGCCCCTCCGAGACCCTAGATCACGACCAGGCCTCGACGACCTCCCGCCGCAGCCCGTCGAAGCGGCCGGCGGCGATGGCGGTGCGGGCCCGGCGCATGAGCTCGAGGCACCAGTGCACGTTGTGGATGGTGAGCAGCCGCGCCGCGGTGGGCTCCTGCACCTGGAGGAGGTGACGCAGGTAGGCCCGCGACCAGCGCCCGCACACGGGGCAGGTGCACGACGGGTCGAGAGGCTCGGCGGCCCGGGCGTGGCGGGCGTTGCGGAGGTTCATTCGCCCGGCGTCGGTCAGGATCGTGCCGTGGCGGGCCGCCCGGGTGGGCATGACGCAGTCGAACAGGTCCACCCCACGGGCGATCCCCTCGACGAAGCCGATGGGGTCGCCCACTCCCATGAGGTACCGGGGCTGGTCGGTGGGCAGGGCGGCGGTGACCACCTCCAGCGCCGGCAGCATCTCGGCCCGGGACTCACCCACCGACAGGCCCCCGATGCCGTAGCCGTCGAAGCCGACGGCGAGCGTGCGCTCGGCGCTCTCGGCCCGCAGGCGCGGGTCGACGCCACCCTGCACGATGCCGAACTGGGCCTGGCTGCGCTGGCGCGTCGGTCGCCCCGGCGTCGCGTCCGGCCAGGAACGCCGCCCGGCCCCGCACCGCCCACGCCGCCGTGCGCTCCACGGCGGCGCGCACCACGGCCTCGGGGGCGGGCAGCGCCGGGCACACGTCGAGCACCATCTGGATGTCAGCACCGAGCCGGCGCTGGATGCTCGATGCCGACTCGGGGGTCAGGTGGTGGGTGCTGCCGTCGTAGGTGGAGCGGAAGATGGCGCCTTCGTCGGACACCTTCGGCTCCAACGAGAAGATCTGGAAGCCCCCCGAGTCGGTGAGCAGGTGCCCGGGCCAGGCGGTGAAGCCGTGCAGGTCGCCCAGCGACTCGATGACGTCCACGCCGGGGCGCAACATGAGGTGGTAGGTGTTGCCCAGCATGATCTCGGCGCCGAGGTCCTCGAGGTCGGCCGAGGAGAGCGTGCGGACCGAGCCCCGGGTGCCGACGGGCATGAACACGGGCGTCTCGAACGAGCCCCGAGCGGTTCGGACCCGGCCCGCCCGGGCCTGCCCGTCCACCGCGTCGATCTCCATCTCCACGACGCGGTCGCTCACGGCGACGGTCGCCCGTCCGGCCAGCGGTCGTGACGGGTCAGCAACATGGCGTCGCCGAACGAGAGGAAGCGATAGCCCTCGTCGAGGGCGGTGGCGTACAGCTCCCGCCAGCGGGGGCCGGTGAAGGCGTCGACCATGACCAGCAGCGACGAGCGGGGCAGGTGGAAGTTGGTCAGGAGTCGATCGACGACCTGGAACTCGAAGTCGCCGTGGATGAACAGCTCGGTGCGGCCTTCGAGCTCGCCCGGTGGCCGCCGCGCTCTCCAGCGCCCGCACGGTGGTGGTGCCCACGGCCACCACCCGCCCCCCGTGCGTCGTGCGTCCGGCCGATCGCCGCCATGGTCGCCTCCGGAACGCGGTAGCGCTCGGCGTGCATGGTGTGGTCCTCGACCTTGGCCGCGGTCATGGGCCGGAACGTGCCGAGGCCCACCACCAGCTCGACGGTGGCCACGCCGATGCCGCGGTCGGTCAGGGTCTCGAGCACCGCCGGGGTCAGGTGCAGCCCGGCCGTGGGCGCCGCGGCCGACGCCGCCCGCTCGGCGTACACGGTCTGGTAGCGCTCCGGATCGTCGAGGCCCTGCGGTGAGGTAGGGCGGCAGCGGCATCTCGCCGGCGGCTTCGAGCGCCTCGGTGAGCGAGACCCCGTGCAGTTCGAGGGCGACCAGGCGGACCCCGTCGCCCAGGTCCTCACCGACCACCACGGACGAGCAGCGTCGGTTCGGTCGCTGCGCAGCCGGGTGCCCGGGCGGGATCCGCCGGCTGGGTCGTACCAGCGCCTCCCACCGGCCGTCCCCGCCGCTCGCTCGACGAGCAGCACCTCGGCCGCGCCCCCGGTCGGCTTGACCAGCGGGAGGCGGGCGGGCAGCACCCGGGTGGTGTTGACCACCACCAGGTCGCCGGGCGCGACCAGATCGGGCAGGTCGTGGACCGTCCGGTGCTCGACGCCGACCTCGGTCCCCCGGTCGACGAGCAGCCGGGCCGAGTCGCGCGGCTCGACCGGGACCTGGGCGATGCGCTCGACCGGAAGGTCGTAGTCGAAGGCAGCCGTGTCCACGGCGGATCAGGTTAGGGGGTCAGCCGAACAGTCCCGGCGGGTCGTCGGCGGCGGCCATGGTGGCGCTGGGTGGGGGATGAGCCCCAGGTGGGCCCACGCCGCCGGTGTCACCACCCGGCCCCGGGGCGTGCGCATGAGCAGGCCCTGCTGGATGAGGAAGGGCTCGTACACGTCCTCGACCGTCTCGGTCGGCTCGCCCACGCTGATGGCCAGGGTGGACAGCCCCACCGGGCCGCCCCCGAAGCGGTCGGCGATGGCCGACAGGATGGCCCGGTCGACCTTGTCGAGGCCCAGGTCGTCCACCCCGAACAGGGCGAGGCCGTCGTGGGCGGTGGCGGCGTCGATGACCCCGTCGCTGCGCACCTCGGCGAAGTCGCGCACGCGGCGCAGCAGCCGGTTGGCGATGCGGGGGGTGCCGCGGGCCCGGCGGGCGATCTCCTCGGCTCCGGTGGCGTCGATGGTCACCCCCAGGATGCCGGCGGCGCGCTCGACGATGGCCTGCGAGGTCGCTCGGCTCGTAGTAGTCGAGGCGAGCCACCAGACCGAAGCGGTCGCGCAGCGGCCCGGTGATGAGGCCGGTGCGGGTGGTGGCGCCGACCAGGGTGAAGCGGGGCAGGTCGAGGCGGATCGAGCGGGCCGCGGGCCCCTTGCCCAGCACGATGTCGAGCTGGAAGTCCTCCATGCCCGGGTAGAGGACCTCCTCCACCGCCCGCGACAGGCGGTGGATCTCGTCGATGAACAGCACGTCGCCCTCGTCCAGCCGGGTGAGGATGGCGGCCAGGTCGCCGGCCCGTTCGAGCGCCGGGCCCGACGTGATCTGCAGGCCCACGCCCATCTCGGCGGCCACGATGCCGGCCAGCGTCGTCTTGCCCAGCCCGGGGGGCCCGGCGAAGAGCAGGTGGTCGACGGCCTGGCCCCGGCGGCGGGCGGCCTCGAGGATGATCTGCAGGTGCTCCTTGAGCTCGGTCTGGCCGACGAACTCGTCGAGCCGGCGGGGCCGCAGGCCGCCCTCGTCGTTGAGCGAGTCGTCGTGGATGAACGCCTCGAACGACTCGGCCAGCACGTCGTCGGGGGTGGGTTCGGGGTTCAACAGCTCGTCACGCATGGCCCGACCCCGCTCAGCTCACCGCCAGGCGCTGCAGCGCCTGCTTCAACAGCACCGACACGTCCTCGTCGTCGGGCAGCTCGCGCACGACCGCGGCCACCTCGTCGGGCCCGTAGCCCAGGTTGGCCAGCGCCTCGCGCACATCGGCGCGCGGCGACGGCCGCGCCGCGCCGACCGCCGGCTCCGCCCGCCGGCGCCGAGCCCCCGGTCGAGCATGGGCACCGACAGCCGCGACTTCAGCTCGATGAGCAGCCGGGCCGCCGTCTTCTTGCCCACCCCGGGCACCAGGCACAGGGCGTCGACGTCGTCCTCGGCCACCACCAGGGCCAGGGCGTCGGGGCCGTGGACCGACAAGATGGCCAGGGCCAGGGCGGGGCCGACGCCGTGGGCGCCGAGCAGGGCCTCGAAGCCGTCACGCTCCTCGCGGGTGAGGAAGCCGTAGAGCGTCTGGGCATCCTCCCGGATGTGGTGGTGGACGTGGACGAACACGTCGGTGCCCGGCTCGCCCAGCTCGACCACGGTGGTCGGGGTGACGGTGACCCGGTAGCCCACGCCGCCCACCTCGATGAGCACCTCGCCCGTACCGGACCGGTCGCCCAGCGTGCCGCGCAGCGAGCCGATCATCGGAGCCGCCGGGCCGATGGCGTCGACCGCCGCTCGGGCCATGGGGGCCATGGCCACGTGGCACAGGGCGATGGCGGCGGCGTCGGCGGCGTCGGGCGGGATGGGGGACCTCGGCCAGGCCGAGGA
Organism: uncultured Microthrixaceae bacterium; assembly: GCA_963726905.1. GTDB lineage: Bacteria > Actinomycetota > Acidimicrobiia > Acidimicrobiales > Acidimicrobilacustridaceae > UBA4742. The sequence goes on along the minus strand of CAVSDZ010000006.1, from coordinate 42,201 downwards.
GCGTCTGGACCATGCGTTGCACCTGCTCCTTGTCGGCGGCGCCGTGACCGGCCACCGCCTGCTTGACCTGGTTGGGCGAGTACTGGACCACCTCGCAGCCCCGCCCGGCGGCCTCGGCCATGGCCAGCCCGCTGGCCTGACCGACCGACATGGCGGTGCGCACGTTGACCTGGAACAGCACCCGCTCGACGGCGAGGGCGACGGGCGCGAACTCGTCGAACAGGGCCCGCAGCTCGCGCTGCAGCTCGGCCAGGCGGATCGGCACGGGATCCGACGGCGGCGTGGTCAGCACCCCCAGGGCGGCGGCCCGCGACCGACCTCCGGGGCCGGGTTCGAGCACGCAGTAGCCGCAGCGCGACAGACCTGGATCGATCCCCATGACGAACACGCGTACGACCCTAACAATCCGGCCGGTGGGGCCGGTGGACCCCTGCGGGCGCTTCAGCGGGCGTCCCGCCTGCCGATGAGGTACCTGTGACCCCTTCTGACACGGCCACTGCGGCCGCCCACGCCCCGGCTTCCCCCGCTGCTCCGGCGCCGGCGAGCCGAGACCCGCCCCGACGAGCCGTCGAACCCCGCGCCGCTGGTGGTCGAGGTCCGCGACGTGAACAAGTCGTTCGGAAGGGTGCCGGCGCTGTCCAACCTCACGATCCTCGTGCCCGAGAGCCGCATCACCGTCCTGCTCGGGCCCGAACGGGGCGGGCAAGACGACCGCCATCCGGATCATCACCGGCGCGCTGACCCCCGACCGCGGCACCGTGCGCACCTTCGGCTTCGACCCCGACCGCTTCGGCGAGGACGTGCGCCGCCGTTGCGGCGTGGTGTCGGCCAAGCCCGCCCTCTACGACCGACTGTCGGGGTGGGACAACCTGTCCTACTCGGCCGAGCTGTACGGCCTGGGCCGCCACGCCACCGACGCCAGATCCGCGAGGCAGCCGGCCGCTTCGGCATCGTCGACGCCCTCGACCAGCAGGTCGGCGGCTACTCGACCGGCATGAAGACCCGCCTGGCCCTGTCGCGGGCGGTGCTGCACAACCCCGACCTGCTGCTGTTCGACGAGCCGACCTCGGGCCTCGACCCCGAGTCGTCCCACGCCGTGCTCGACCTCATCCGGGAGATGACCTCCGAGGGCCGCACCGTCGTCATGTGCACCCACCTGCTGGTCGAGGCCGAGGGGCTGGCCGACCAGATCGTGGTGCTGGAGAACGGCACCGACCTCATCCACGGCACCCAGGACGAGCTCACCCGCCGCTACTGGCCCGGCGACATCGTCCGGCTCGATGCCGAGGACCCCGACCAGCTCGACCTGCTGTGGGGCATGGACGGGGTGCTCGGCCTCGACCGTCGCGACGGCGTGTCGGAGCTGCAGGTCGACGACGTGCGCCGCGTGCCGGAGCTGATCGCCGCCCTCGTCGCCGCCGGCGTGCGCCTGACCCGGGTCGACCCGTTCAACCCGTCGCTCGAAGACCTGTACTTCGCCATCCGCCGGGAACGGCGGGCGCCCGACGCCGGCCAGGGGCTCGGCGCCTTCCCCGAGGTGACCCGATGAACTACTCCCGGATGATGACGGTCATGCGCACCGACCTGAAGCACCTCGTCCAGTCCAAGGACTTCTGGGTGCCCATGACCCTCCTGGGCGGGATCTTCTTCGTGGTGATCCCCACCATCCTGCTGTCGATCATCAACTCGATCGGCAACGTCGGAGCGGTGCAGCAGGTGTCCCAGGCGCTCCAGCTGCTCCCCCAGGCCGCCCAGGCGGCGGTGCCTCAGAGCGGCGGACGCCGGGACCAAGGTGTCGTACGTGCTGGCCGTGTACCTGCTCGCCCCGATCGCCGTGATCGTGCCGCTGACCATCTCGACCGCCGTCGGCTCCAGCTCCATCGTGGGCGAGCGTGAGCGGGGCACGGGCGAGTTCCTGGCCCACTCCCCCGCCGGCGTGAAGGAGATCTACCTGGGCAAGCTGATCGCCAGCCTCATCCCCGGCTACCTCACCACGGTGGTCGGCTTCGGGCTCTACTCGCTGATGGTCAACCTCATCGTCGGTCCCGACGCCGGCGGCTGGTTCTTCCCCACGCCGTCGTGGTGGCTGCTGATCCTGTGGGTGCTGCCCCCGTTCCTGCTCATCGCCCTCTCGCTGGTGCTGCGCCTGTCGGCCCGGGTCAAGAGCACGGCGGCGGCCCAGCAGGCCGCCGGGCTCATCACGTTCCCGCTCATCCTCATCGCCTACGGCCAGTCGACCGGCGCGCTCTTCGGGGGTGCCGCGGTGACCGTGTCGATCGTCATGGGTGCGGTGGCCTGGGCCATCGGCTTCACCCTGCTGGTGTCGGGCATGCGCTCGCTCACCCGGGCCCGCCTGCTGGGCGTGGCCAACGAGGCCTGACGCCGCCGCGGTCAGGTCGTCTGCAGGTCGGCCACGGCATCGACGATCTCGTCGACGGGCCGGAAGGTGAGCCCGGCGGTGGCCCGGTGGGCGTAGCGCACGACCCCGTCACCGTCGAGCACGAAGATCGACCGGCGGTAGAACCCGAGTGGGCCGAGGATGCCGTAGGCCTCCCCCACGTGCTTGCCCTCGTCGGCCAGCAGGGGGAACACCAGGCTGTGCTCGGAGGCGAAGCGCTCATGCTCGTCCACCGACTGCGGGCTGATGGCCACCACCTGGGCACCCACCCCGGCGAAGGCCCCGATGTCGTGGCTGTAGGTCTCGAGCTGCACGGTGCACACCGGGGAGTGGTCGGCCGGGTAGAAGACCAGCACCGCCGGCTGGCCGGCCAGCTCGGACAAGGTGAAGTCGCGTCGCGTCAGGGTCGGGGCCTCGGGTGACCAGATCACGCCGGGCAGGCTGAACGGGGGCGCCGGGGCGCCGACTCGGACGGTCATCGTCGGGAGCGTACCGGGACGGCGCCTCCCCGTCGGAATCCTCGATTCCGATCAGTCGAACGTGATGACGCCCCGGATGTTCTTGCCGTCGCGCATGTCCTGATAGCCCTCGTTGATCTGGTCGAGGGAGTAGCGCCGGGTGATGAGCTCGTCGAGCTTGAGGTCGCCGTCGCGGTACAGCCCCAGGAGCTTGGGGATGTCGGACCGGGGGTTGAGGGCCCCGAAGATGGCGCCCTTGATCTCCTTCTGCCACATGGTGAGCTCGAACAGGTTGACCGAGGCCTCGGTCTGGGTCATGGGGGCCACCGCGGTGGCCACACAGGTCCCGCCCTTGCCCGTCAGGGTCATGGCCTCGGCCATGAGGTCACCGTGGAGCACCCCCGGGGTCATGATCACCTTGTCGGCCATGCGCCCCCAGCTGATCTCGGTGACGGCGGGGATGGCCTCCTCCATCGACGAGAACGTGTGGGTCGCCCCCATCTCCATGGCGGTCTCGCGCTTGAACTCGACGGGGTCGACGGCGATCACCTTGGAGGCGCCGGCCATGGCCGCGCCCTGCACGGCGTTGATGCCGATGCCGCCGATGCCGACCACCACGACCACGTCGCCGGGGCTCACCCCCGCCCGCTGGACGGCCGAGCCCCACCCGGTGGCGACGCCGCACGACACGAGGGCACACGGCGTCGAAGGCGAGGTCGGGCTCGACCTTGATGACCGACGCCTCGGCCACCACGGTGTGCTCGCTGAACGTGCCCAGCTTGGCCAGCACGTTGAGGTCCTCGCCCCGGCAGTGGTGGCGGACGGTGCCGTCGGTGATCATGCCGGCGGTGAAGGTCATGGCCCCCAGGTCGCACAGGTTCTGGTGGCCGGTCGAGCAGTAGTGGCAGTGGCCGCACGACGGGATGAAGCTGGCCGACACGTGATCGCCGGGCGCCACGCTGGTCACGCCCGGGCCCGACCTCGACGACGACGCCGGCGCCCTCGTGGCCCCCGATGATCGGGAACATGGGCGCCATGCCCATCTCGAGGGCCACCTCGTTGGGCAGCGACATGTCGCCGGTGACGACGTGCTCGTCCGAATGGCACAGGCCGGCGGCCATCATCTTCACGAGCACTTCGCCCGCCTTGGGCGGATCGAGGTCGATCTCCTCGACCTGCCAGTCCTGGCCGATCCCCCACAGCACTGCCGCACGTGTCTTCACGACGCTTCCCCCTCGGTGTCGGTGCGACCGCGGCCAACCCGGCCGATCGCCGGCGCCATGGTGACATAGACCTGGCGCGGGATGCTTGGCGATGCTTCAGCGTTGACTGAGGCGGAAGTCCCCGTCGTCGGGCGGCCGCTTCCAGAACTTCCATCCCCGCTTGGGCCGCTTCGCCCCCTCCATCTCGCCGATGACCTCGGGCTCGGCCGCGGTCACGATGGCCTCGGCATCGCGCAGCACGGCGGCGATGTCGTCGGGGTCGTCCATCGGCTCGTCCTCGACCGGCGTGGCCTCCAGCGAACCGAGCTCGAAGCTGCCGTCGTTGGCGCTGATCTCGAACTTCGGGCAGTCGTCGGGGCAGCGCCACGGAGCCTCGGGGGCGAGGTCGAGCACGCAGAAGCGCGCCGTCTCGCCGTTGTCGTAGGTCCGCGACTCGTAGTGGCGGCAGTTCTCGCGGATCGTCATGGGCTCGCTCCCCTCCCGGAGAAGAGGCCCCAGCGTAGTGAGGTCGAGACCCGAGCACGCTCCGCGGTCGGGGCCGGGCGCCGTCCGTGTCGAGCGTGACCCATGCCCGTTCAAGGTTCCGGCGGCACGCGTCGATGGTGGAGTCGATGGGGCGGGAAGGGCCCTCTACTCCGCAGTTCCCTCTTCCCGCTCCATCACATCCCGGCCGGGTCGGCCACCCAGCCGGCGAAGAGCGGCATCTGGGACTCCGTGGCGATGAGGGCGAAGGCGAACGGCCGGTCGAGGTGCAGCTCGATCGGGCGGCTGGTGGCGGCCGCCCGCACGATCCCCATCCGAGCGGAGGTGACGGCGGCGGCTTTGACCCCTTGCTCGGTCACACTCACCACCACCGCCTGGGCGATCTCGTCGACCTTCAGTCTTTCGGGCGACAGCCGGGGGAACTCGGCCAAGTCAGTGAGGCACCGGGCGGCGCCCTCGGCGGCAAGGAACGGCCCGAGATCCAGATCGGAGCGCAGCTTGAAGCGGGGGACGAACAACCTCACGCGGGCGGCGTCGAGCGGGCGCCGGTTCGCGGGCGCTCCGGCCAGCACGTCGGCCACCACCTCGCCCGGCGACGCCCCTTCGACCCCGAGCCCGAGGCGCATCACCACCGAGCCCACCGGGCGGGTGTCCAGGTCCACCACGGTGGTGGATCCGGCGGACCCGGCATCGAGGGCGGAGAACTCCCCCACCATGGTGGGGACGTCCGTGGTGCCCGAGGCCACCCGGAACGCCCGTGGCCGGGTGTGCTCGGGCAGGAAGGGGCGGGCCCACACGGCGTCGAGGCACAGGGCGTCGGCGAGGGCCAGCAAGGTCTCGTCGTCGACGGCCACCGGGAAGCGGTCGATCATGCCGTTGGTGTGGTCGCGGACCCAGCCGTCGAGGTCGACCGGGTCATCGAGGCTGAACGCCCCGACGAAGGGGAGCGTCGCTCGCCAGGCCCGATAGGTCGGGACCCTGGTCCAGATGGCCACCGCGTGATCGGTGCACCCGAGCTGAGCCACGTGAGCGTCGAGGGCGCCCGCCACCGCCCCCACCTCGGTGCCGGGGACGCCGACGAGCGCCTCGAGCTCCTCCCCGGTCGCCCCCGATGCCCCCGAGGCCAGCACCGCCAGCACGGACCACAGACCGAGACCGGAACACGCCAGGTTGGCATCGGGCGTGCTCGAGCGGTTGACCAGCTGAGTCGTCAGCCGCCCAACGGCCGCGACCGTTCGCTCATCGACGGTTTCGCGGATCCCGATCTCGTCGTCAGCCACCGGCCCAGGCTGTCACAGGGCGCTTCGAGGTGCGCGGTGACCCTTGTGCCGGCCCCGGATCGGCGGGAGGCTGCAGCAATGACCACGGACAACGATGGGCAGATCGAAGTTCCCGCCCGTCCGAGCGGCTTCGCGTTCAGGCCTCGGACCACGGCGGTGATCGTGGTCGACATGCAGCACGACTTCGCCAGCCCGGATGGCATGTTCGGGCGAGCCGGCATTCCTCTCGAAAGCATCCAGGGTGTCGTCGAGCCCACCAGGCGGGTGCTCGACGCGGCGCGCCGCGCCGGGATGCTCGTCGTCTACCTCGCCATGCAGTTCGACGAGGACCTCTCGAACCTGGGGACCGCGACCGCCCCCAATCGGTCGCGCCACCTGGCCATGGGGGTCGGCCAGCCGGTCGAAGCCCCCGACGGGAGCTCCAGTCGGGTGCTCGTGCGCGGGACACCTGGAACACCCGCATCGTCGACGAGCTCGCCCCCCAACCCGGTGATGTCGTGATGCCCAAGCACCGCTACAGCGGATTCTTCGAGACCGAGCTCGACGAGGTGCTCCGAGCGCACGCCATCACCTCGCTGGTCTTCACGGGATGCACGACCAGCGTGTGCGTCGAGTCCACGCTCCGTGACGCCTTCTATCGGGACTACCAGTGCCTCCTGCTCACGGACTGCTGCGCCGAGGCGATCGGTGCCGATCAGGCCCGGACGAACCATGACGCCAGCGTCACGGTCATCGAGGCCCTGTTCGGCTGGACGACCGAGTCCGAGCCGTTCCTCACCTCGATCGGCCGGTCGACGGGTTTCTGACCCCCGGTATGTGCCGCTGAGCGAAAGAAATCGACGCCGAAACGCGGGGCGGGGGCGGGGGGCGGGGGGCGGGGGGAAACGGGGTCAGACGGCCAGGGACTCCATCACGGCGTCGGGGATGTCGAAGTTGGCGTAGACGTCCTGCACGTCGTCGTCCTCTTCGAGGGCGTCGATCACCCGCAGGACGGACCGGGCGGCGTCGGGGTTGTCGAGCAGCACGGTCGAGGTCGGCAGCATGGTCGAGTCGGCCGAGTCCACGGCGATGCCGGCCTCGACCAGGGCGGCCTCGACGGCCTGCACGTCGGTCGGGGCGCACGTCACCCGCCACGTGTCGCCCTCATCGGCGATGTCCTCCACCCCGGCGTCGAGGGCCGCCATCATGATGTCGTCCTCCTCCACCGAGCGGGCCACGGTCACGATGCCCTTGCGCTCGAACTGCCACGACACCGCCCCCGGCTCGGCGATCGACCCACCGTTGCGCTTGAGGGCGGTGCGGATGTCGGAGCCCGACCGGTTGCGGTTGTCGGTGAGCACGTCGATGAGGATGGCGACCCCGTGAGGGGCGTAGCCCTCATAGGTGATCGGCTCGTACACCACGCCCTTCGAGGTCGCCCGTGCCCCGCTTGATGGCCTTCTCGATGGTGTCGAGCGGCACCGAGGCGCTGCGGGCCTTCTGGTACATGGTGCGCAGCGTGGGGTTCATGTCCATGTCGCCACCACCGGTGCGGGCCGCCACCTCGACCTGGCGGATGAGCTTGGCGAAGAGCTTGCCCCGCGCCGCGTCCGCCGCCCCCTTCTTGTGCTTGATCGTGGCCCACTTGGAATGACCGGACATCAGTTCCCCTCTCTCACGTTCGGATGACGACTCTCGTCGATGGCCGGACTCGGCGGCGGGGACGCCGACCGAGGCCAGGAACAACTCGTGCAGGCGGGTGTCGGTCGACAGCTCCGGATGGAACGACGACACCATCACCGGGCCCTGGCGGCAGCACACGACGCGGCCGTCCACGGTGGCCAGCACCTCGACGCCGTCGCCCACCCGCTCGACCAGCGGCGCCCGGATGAACACGGCGTGCAGCGGCCCGTCGAGCCCCCGCACCGGGCAGGTCGGCCTCGAACGAATCGATCTGGCGGCCGAAGGCGTTGCGGCGCACGTCGATGTCGATGGCGCCGAAGCTGCGCTGATCGTCGCGGCCGTCGAGGATCGACGACGGCCAGCAGGATCATCCCCGCGCAGGTGCCCAGCGCGGGCAGCCCGGCCGTCAGGCGGCGCCAGCGAGCGGATCGAACAGACCGTTGAGGTCGAGCAGCTTGGAGATGGTGGTCGACTCGCCGCCGGGGATGACCAGGGCGTCGACGCCGGCCAGCTCAGCCGGGGTGCGCACCTCGGCGGCGACCGCGCCCAGCCCCTCGAGCACCTCGACGTGCAGACCGCTGGCCCCCTGCAGGGCCAGGACGCCGATGACGGGCGCGCCAGATGGGCGTTCCACCGCCGGCACCCGGGGGCTCGCTCGACTTTGCGGCCATGACGTGATCCCGGCCCCGACTACCAGCCGCGCTCGGCGAGCTTGGTCTCGAGCGAACCGATCTCGAGGCCCGGCATGGCCGCGCCCAGGCCCCGGCTCACCTTGGCCAGGATCTCCGGGTCGCGGAAGTTGGTGGTGGCCTCGACGATGGCCTTGGCCATCAGCGCCGGGTCGTCGCTCTTGAAGATGCCCGAGCCCACGAACACGGCCTCGGCCCCGAGCTGCATGACCAGCGAGGCGTCGGCCGGGGTGGCGATGCCGCCGGCGCAGAACATGGGGCACCGGCAGCGTGCCCGTCTCGGCCACCTCCTGCACCAGCGGCAGCGGGCGCCTGCAGGCGCTTGGCCCAGTCGAACAGCTCGGCCGAGTCGGCCGTGCCGATCTTGCGGATGTCGCCCAGGATGGAGCGCAGGTGGCGGACCGCCTCGACCACGTTGCCGGTGCCGGCCTCGCCCTTGGAGCGGATCATGCACGCCCCCTCGGAGATGCGCCGCAGCGCCTCACCCAGGTTGGTGGCCCCGCACACGAACGGCACGGTGAAGGCCCACTTGTCGATGTGGTGGGCCTCGTCGGCCGGGGTCAGCACCTCGCTCTCGTCGACGTAGTCGACGCCCAGGGCCTGCAGGATCTGGGCCTCGGCGAAGTGGCCGATGCGGGCCTTGGCCATGACCGGGATGGTCACGACGGCCTTGATGCCCTCGATCATCTCCGGGTCGCTCATGCGGGCCACGCCGCCGTCGCGGCGGATGTCGGACGGCACCCGCTCGAGCGCCATCACGGCGGTGGCGCCGGCGTCCTCGGCGATCTTGGCCTCGTCGGGGGTGACCACGTCCATGATCACGCCGCCCTTGAGCATCTCCGCCAGTCCACGCTTCACCAGCGTGGTGCCGGTCTCCCGCCGGACCGCCTCGGTGGTTCCTTCGTCAGCCATCCGCCCATTCTAGGGGCACGGACGGCCCGAACCCGAAGCGGGAATCGGCTACTTGCGCACCGCCAGCCACCCGTCGGCACCGGCCCGGTCGAGCGGGAGGATGGCGGCCCCGGCCAGCGGCAGGGCCACCCAGGTGCGGCCCGGGGTGAGCCCGACGGGCTGGCCGTCGGGCGTGGTGAACGTGAACGGCGCCGTGTTGGCCGCCCGCGCCCACTTGATGGCGATGGCCTTGCCCTGGGTGAGCACGAACCCGTCCCCGGCCCCGGTGGTGATGGCCTGGGGCGAGTGGGCGTCGGCCACCGAGGTCACGTAGGGGATGGACAGGATCACCACGTTGGTGGGGCTCACCTGCTGGCCGGTCGTTGTCCACGGTGGCGCTGTCGGGCACGGGGTGCAGCTCGTCGACCTGGAAGCGGTCCCACCCGTTGCGCTCGGCGTCCCACACGTACTCGGCCTGCACGTGGTTGCCGAAGTCGACCACCACCCCGGGGGCATCGCCGGCGGTGGTGGGCAGGGGGGCGCCGGCGGCGGCGTAGGGCAGGATGGCCTGGGGCGGGGTGGTCGAGCCCCCACCGAACTTGGCCAGCAGCTGGGGGACGCTCGTGTAGAGGTTGTGCGGGCGCCTGGCGGGAGTTGTCGCGCCAGTACTCCGGCGGGTTGGCCCCCTGGCTGGCATCGACCAGCAGACCCAGCGCCGGCCGCGCCCTGGACCTGGCCGGTCACGGTGGGGTTGCCTCCCGACCAGCCCAGCAGGGGCCGGGCCAGGCCGGCGATGAGGTCGATGTCGCTGGAGCGGGCCGAGCGCACCGGCCCGACCGCGTCCGGTGCGGTGGAGTGGAAGACGAGGGCGTAGCGGGTGATGCCCTCGACCCGCTCCTCGAACACGATGTCGGCCTGGTTGATGGCGGTCTGAGGCCGGGCCTGCGGGCTGTTGTCCATCTTGACCGCCACCGCCGGGTGGGCCCCCGCCGCCGGATCGGTCATGGGCAACCCGGTCAACGGGAACGTGGCGACCACCGGCGCCGCGGTGGTGGTGGCCGGCGCCGTCGTGGGGGCGGGCTCGGGCTGGGCGGCCTCGACCGCCTTGGTGCCGTGGCTCCCGCAGCCGGCCGCCACGCAGCGCCAGCAGAGGCGAGGCCGGCGGCGAACAACTTCGGGGTGCGAACGTGGCGCACGGGGGTACCTCCGACTTCGTGCCCGTGGAAGGGCGAGACCGTGGGCCCCGCCCGGCGAACACGGTAGGAATCAGGACAGGTCGAGTGGTGGATCCTCGGGTCGGTCACCGGCTCATCCCGGGCGCCCCGACACCACCACGGCCACCCCGGTCAGCACCAGCGCGGCCAACACGGCCAGGACGGCGGCGGCGATGAGCCCGCCGATGAGCAGCGAACGGCGAGGGTCGCGGGTCGGCGGTCACATCTCCCGCAGGGCGGCGATGCGGTCCTCGAGCGGTGGGTGGGTGTCGAACAGGTGGGACCAGCGCGACTTCTTCTGGTCGTCGCCCTCGTAGTGGTCCATCGGCTCCTCGATCCACAGGTGGGCGGTGGCCCGGCTCGACACCTTGACCGCGGTCTGGTCGTCGCGCAGCTTCTCCAGCGCGGAGATGAGCCCCGGCGGGTAGCGGGTCATCTCGACGGCGGACACGTCGGCCAGCGACTCGCGCTTGCGGCTCACCGCCAGCTGCATCAGGGTGGCCATGAGCGGGGCCAGCAGGATGACCACGAAGGCCAGCACCAACGTGATGATGTTGCCGCCGTCGTTGCTGTCGTTGCTGCGCCGGTTGCCGCCGAAGATGAACATCCGGATGCCGAAGTCGCTGAGCGCGGCCACCACCCCGACCAGGCACACGGCGATCGACGACACCAGGATGTCGTAGTTCTTCACGTGGCTCAGCTCGTGGGCCAGCACCCCCTCGAGCTCGATGCGGTTCATCTTCTCGAGCAGCCCCGAGGTCACCGCGATCGAGGCGTGCTTGGGGTCGCGCCCGGTGGCGAAGGCGTTGGGGGCGGGATCGTCGACGATGTAGAGCTGCGGCTGGGGCAGGCCGCTGGCGATGCACAGCCCCTCGACCAGGTTGTAGAGCCGGGCGTACTGCTGGCGGTCGGCCGGGACGGCGTGGCTCAGCGAGAGCGCCACCTTGTCGGAGTTCCAGTAGGAGACGAACGAGGCCCCGATGGCGAACACGGCGGCGAAGCCGACGGCCCACCAGCCCCACTTGAAGACGACGTCGAAGGCGAAGGCCACCACCACCACGAGCGCGATGAAGCCGGCGATGAGCAGCGCGGAACGGCGCTTGTTCTGCTTGACCTGGTCGTACAGCGGGAGCTCCTACGACTCAGAACGAGACCTTGACGGGACCCCGCGAGTCGTCGTCGGCCTCGAAGTACTCCCGCTCCGTGAAGTGGAAGGGCCCGGCGATCAGGTTGGCCGGGACAGACTGGATCTTGGTGTTGTACTTGTAGACGGTGTCGTTGTAGAACTGCCGCGCGTACGAGATCTTGTCCTCGGTGGCGGTCAGCTCCTCCTGCAGGTTGAGGAAGTTCTGGTTGGCCTTGAGGTCGGGGTAGGCCTCGGACACGGCGAACAGCGACTTCAGCGCCCCGCTCAGCACGTTGTCGGCCTGGGCCGCCTCGGCCGGGCCGGTGGCGTTCATGGCCATGGTGCGGGCCTGGGTCACCTTCTCGAACGTGCCCTGCTCGTGGGCGGCGTAGCCCTTGACCGTCTCGACCAGGTTGGGGATGAGGTCGAAGCGGCGCTTGAGCTGCACGTCGATCTGGGCCCAGGCCGCCTCGATGCGGTTGCGGAGCTGCACGAGGCCGTTGTAGGTGGCGACGAGGAAGATGATCAGCAGCAGCACGAGGCCGACGATCACGATGAGGAAGATCATCCGCTCATCATAGGGCCCGCCGTCCGCCCGTCCCGAACCGGCGTCAGCGCGGCGACGATGCGGCGGTAGCGCTCCAGGTACTCCTCGGCCAGGTGCTCCATGGAGAACGCCGCCGCCCGCTCCTCCCCCGACACCACCAGCGCCCGGGCCCGCACCGGGTCGGTGAGCACCCGCCGCAGGGCGCCGGCCAGCGCGTCGGCGTCGCCGGGAGGCACCAGCAGGGCGTCGCGCCCGGCCCGGGCCACGTTCGAATAGCCCGGCAGGTCGCTGGCCACGACCGGGGTGTCGGCGGCCATGGCCTCCAGCAGCACCACCCCGAACGACTCCCCCCGCAGCGACGGGGCGCAGAACACGTCGGCGCCCCGCATGCGGGCCGCCCGTTCCTCGTCGGTGATGCGCCCCAGCCACTCGATGCGGACGTCGCCGGCCACCCGGGCCCGCAGCAGCTCGGTGTCGGGCCCGTCGCCGCCGATCCACAGCCGCACGTTCGGGGGCAGCTCGGTCATGGCCGCCAGCAGGACGTCCAGGCCCTTGCGGGGCTCGTGGCGGCCGATGAAGAAGATGGTGGGGCCCTCGGTGGGCGCCGGCGTGGCCTTGGCGAACGACGAGACCTCGACCCCGTTGAACAGCACGTCGTAGGTGCCCCCGAGCGCCGCCCGGGCCATGTGCTCGGCGTCCTCGCTCACCGCGCAGCGCAGGTCCAGCCGCCGGGCCAGCCACTTCACCCCCGGCGAGAACCACTTGTAGGCCGCGCTCCCGCCGGCGGCGTGGAACGTGCCCAGCAGCGGCCCGGTCTTGAAGAACATGGCGGTCTGGGTCGGGACCGGGGGCCAGCGGCTCGTGGAGGTGCACCACGTCGAAGTCCTCGTCCCGCAGGGCCCGGATCGTCCGCAGCTGGGCCGACGGGTCCGGCGCGATGGGGGCGACCGACCCGTTGGCCGCGGTGGGCACGCTGTTGCCCAGAGGGGTCACGCCGGCATCGGGCGGCGGCCCGTCGCACGGGCCCAGCACCCGCACCTCGTGGCCCAGGGCCCGCATGGCCCGGGCCAGGCCCAGGATCTGGCCCTGGACACCGCCAGGCAGCGTGAGGCTGTACGGGCTGATCATGCCGATGCGCACCGCACCACGGTAGTGGCTCACGCCTGGGCGCCTTGCTGTGCGTGCCAATCTGGACCCATGGACCTGTTCGAGCTGATCGACACCGAGCGCTATCCGCTGCACGACCCCGACGGTGCCGCCTACGCCGACCTGGTCGACCGGGCCGCGGCCCAGCTGAGCGGGACCGGCGCCAGTGAGCTGGCGGGCTTCCTCAACGCCGAGGGCCTGGCGGTGGCCCTGGCCGACGCGCTCGGCGCTCGAGCCCCTCGCCTTCCGCAGCGGGGGGCTGGGCACGGCGTACCTGGGCCTCCCCGACGAGACGCTGCCCGAGGACCATCCCCGCCGCTACTGGGGTGACTACGGCGTCGGCGCCGTGGCCTACGACCTGTTCCCAGCCGGACTCCCCCATCCGCCGGCTCTACGAGTGGCCGCCCCTGCTGCGCCTGCTGACCGACGTGCTGGGGCGGGGCGAGATCCATCCCTACGCCGACCCGCTGGGGGCCCTGAACCTGGCCTCGCATGGGCGAGGGCGACCAGCTCCAGTGGCACTTCGACCAGACCGACTTCGTGGTGTCGCTGGCCCTGCGCGACGCCGACGTCGGCGGCGACTTCGAGGTGGTCCCCCGGGTGCGCAGCGCGGACGACGAGCGCTACGACGACGTGGCCCGGGTCCTGGCCGGCGACACCAGCGCGGTGGTGACGCTGCCCATGACCCCGGGCACGCTGCTCATCTTCGAGGGCCGCCACTCGATCCACCGGGTGAGCCCCATCTCCGGAACCACCACCCGGCTGGTCGGCCTCTTCGGCTACGACACGCAACCCGGCACCATGAGCAGCGAGCTGTTGAAGCTGGTGCGCTACGGCCGGAGCGAGCCGGTCGACCGCATCGTGACCGACGAGGCGCTGGCGGTCTCGGGGCGGACCTTGGGGTCGATGCCCACCCTGGTGCGCGCCCTGGGGCAGGTGAAGGTGGCTGCCGCCCGGGCCAACCACGACGCCGGCGTGATCGATGCATCGACGGCGGCGGCCATCGAAGCCGCCGCCGGCGGTCTCGTCGACGGTACCCGTGACGGCGAGCTGACCGCCGACCTGCTGGCCGGGGGCGGGTCGATCGCCGTGCACCGCGACATCAACGTCGTTCCTGGCCCGGACGGCCGGGGTGGACGTCGCCGCCGTCGACCGCCTCGCAGTCCACCGCCGACGTGTGCCACACCGCCCACCGCCTGGCGGTGCTCGACGCCGGGCGAGCCACCGCGGCCGCGGCCGGACGGGGTCATCACCCAGCTGCGACCAGGTGGCCGAGCGGTTCGCGTCCATCCCGACGCTGGCCCGGACCTGCCTCCGGGACGCCATGGCCACGCCGCTGTCGACCGTGTTCGCCGGCTCGGCCGATGCGCTGAGACGCCGGCGCGACACCTTCGACGGCGCGCTGGCGCCGCTGCGCCAGGTCGTGCTGGGCACGACGGTGATCGGTCGGGGCGACGGCGCCCCACCCCGCTACCGGGCCACGGTGGTGGGTCACCTGGCCGACGTGACCGGGCTCGCCCTCGACGCCCATCCGGCGCCGGCCAGCGCGCTCCAGCACAGCGACGACCTGGCCGCGCTGTCGAGCGCGGCGGTGGAGCTCAGCCGCCCGCTGCTCAAGCTGGCCTCGGACCTGCGTCTGTTGGGCTCGGGACCGCAGGGCGGCTTCGGCGAGGTCGTGCTCCCCCACGTGATCGACGGCTCGTCGTTCTTCGCCGGCAAGTCCAACCCGGTCGTGCCCGAGACGGTGATCCAGGCCTGCCTCCAGGTGCGAGGCCTGGACCACACCGTGCAGCTGGCCGCCGATCGGGCCGAGCTCTACCTCAACGTGCACGACGGGCTCATGGCCCTCGGCGTGCTGGACGAGCTGGCCCTGCTCACCCGGTCGTTCGAGCTGATGGACCGCTTCGTGCTGGCCGACCTGGCCGCCGACGAGGCCCGGTGCCACGAGCTGGCCGCCTTCGCCGCCCCGACCAAGCGCTAACGCTCCATGGCCGCCAGGGCCTCGTAGTCGCTGGGCCAGTTGGGCTGTTGCAGGTGCCACTGGTCCGGGGCCAGGCGGATCAGGTCCTCGAGCTCGTGGGCCAGGTCCTGGGTGAGGCGGGTCACGTCGTCGCGGAAGCGGCCCTGACGAGTGAGGTCCATCGGGGGCCGCACCACGGCGTGGTGACCCTCACCCCGGAACAGCACGGCGGCCGGGATCAGCGGCGCTCCCGAACGCAGAGCCAGCGTGACCGGGCCCGACGGGAGGGTGGTGCGCTCGCCGAAGAACTCGACCTCCACCCCGCCCCCGCCGATGTCACGGTCGGCCAGCAGCACGGTGACGTGGTTGTCGCGGATGGCGGCCAGCACCTGGCTCCCGGCGTTGGGCCCCAGCGGCACGATGTGCATGCCCAGCGCGCTGCGCAACTCGACGAAGAAGTCGAACAGCTCCTGCGGCTTCACCGCCTCCACCACCGCGGTCAGTTCGAGGCCCATGACCCGGGTGATCCAGAACGCGGCCCACTCCCAGCCCCCGAGATGCGGCAGCACCACGATCGGCCCCTGACCCAGCGCGGCGGCGCGCCCGATGTGCTCGTAGCCCTCGAAGGCGAACCCCTCGTCCACCTGTTCGGGCGTGAGATCGGGCAGGCGGAACGAGTCCACCCAGTAGCGGGCGTAGGAGCCGAAGGTGGCGAACACCGCCGCCCGCAGCTCGGCGCCCTGCAGCGTCGGGTCGGCCCGGAGCACGTTGCGCTCGGTCAGCAGCCATCGCTCCGGCGAGTTGAGGGCCCACAGCCGGCTGCCGACGTCGGCGGCCCATTCCGCCACCGGTCGGGGCAGGTTGCGCAGGAAGAACGAACCGGTCTTGTAGACCGTCGAGACGGGCTCGAGCCCGACCAGCCGCAGCGGCGCGCCGAAGTCGGTCAGGGCTTGGGGCGGCTGCGCAGTCGACGCTGCCAGTTGCTGGTCGAGCGGGCGGTCCGGCGACGCAGGCGCCGGGTGGTCTGCACCTGGGGCCGCTCGACGCTGGCCTGGCGCCACACCTTCACGAAGCGCTGTATGGCGGTGACCACGGTGAGGGCCAGCATCACCCACAGCACCCCGATGAGCAGCGAGTCGAACAGCAGGGCGAAGCCCAGCAGGATGACCCGCTCGGCCCGCTCCATGATCCCGCCCTTGGCGTTGAACCCGAGCGACTCGGCCTTGGCCCGTTGGTAAGAGATGATGAGCGAGGCGGCGAGCACGGCCATCGGCAGCAGTGAGATGCGACCGGGATGGGTTCCGGCCAGGTACCAGGCCACGCCGGTGAGCAGCAGGCAGTCCGACACCCGGTCGGCCACCGAGTCGAAGAACGCGCCGCGGGGCCCGGCGGTGCCGGAGGCCTTGGCCACGGCGCCGTCGAGGGCGTCGGGCAGCCCGGTGAGGATGAGCAGCAGCAGGCCGATGCGCAGCTGACCGAGCCCGATGGCGACGGCCGCGCCGGCAGCCATGAACACACCGAAGGCGGTGAGGTGGTCGGCCTTGATACCGACGCGCCCGATGTTGGCGCCGACCGGCTGTAGGCCTCTCTCGATGTTCGCCTTCCAGCGCCCGTCGAGCATGGAAGCTCCTGAAGCTCGAGGTCCCAGAGGGGACGAGTGGTGAATCGAGGGTAGCGCGGCTCCGCCCGTTCCCGGCTCATCGGCCCGAGCGGCCTCGACGTGGCGGGCCTACGCTCTGGCTGGCAGGCATACACACAACCGACCCCGGGCCTCGGCCCCGGGCCGATCGGGAGGTGATGGTCGTGGAACTCGTCCCCACCAGCAGGGTCCGTACGGTCGCTCTTGTCGGCCACAGCGGAGCCGGCAAGACGACCTTGGCCGAAGCACTGCTCTTCGAGGCGGGCGCCACCACACGCGTGGGACGCGTGGAGGACGGTTCCACCGTGTGCGACTTCGATCCGGAGGAGCAACGGCGGGGCCAGTCGCTCTCGCTGGCGGTCGCCCCGTTCATGTGGAAGGACCACAAGATCAACCTGATCGACTCGCCCGGCTACGCCGATTTCGAAGGCGAGGCCATCGCCGCCATGCGGGTGGCCGACCTCGCCCTGTTCGTGGTGAGCGCCGTCGACGGGGTGGAGGTGCAGACCGAGCGGCTGTGGCATGCCGCCGCCGAGCTCGGGCTCCCCCGCATGGTGTTCGTCAACAAGCTGGACCGGGAGCGGGCCTCGTTCGAGCGCACCCTCGACCAGTTGCGCGACCGGCTCGGCGCCGGCATCGCCCCGCTCGAGCTGCCCATCGGCGCCGAGGCCGCTTTCCACGGGGTGGCGGATCTGCTCAGCGACACCGCGTTCCTCTACGACGACGGCGCCCACGTGGCCGCGCCCATCCCCGACGACATGGAGGCGCTGGAACATCAGGTCCACGACAACCTGGTGGAGGGCATCGTGGTGGCCGACGACGAGCTGCTCGAGGGCTACCTCGAGGGACGCATGCCCTCGGTCGAGCAGCTCGAGCACACCCTCGCCGTGGGGGTCGACGAGGCCAGCGTGTTCCCCGTGGTGTGCGGCTCGGCCACCGGGCGGGTCGGCATCGACCGCCTGGCGGACTTCATCTGCGAGATCGGGCCGTCCCCGCTCGATCGCCCCGGGCTCACCGTCGAGGCCGGCGACACGCTGGTCGAGATCACCGCCGACCCCGACGGCCCACCGCTGGTGTACGTGTTCAAGACGGTGGTCGATCGCCACGTGGGCCAGATCTCCCTGCTCAAGGTGCTGTCGGGCACGATCCGCCCCGACGACCACCTGGTCAACCCGCGCACCGGCGGCGACGAGCGCCTGCACGGGCTGTTCGCGCTGCGGGGCCTCGACCACGTCGACGTCGACGCCGTGCCCGCCGGTGATCTCGCCGCGGTGGCGAAGCTGACCGCCACCGCCACCGGCGACACGCTGGCCCCCCGGGGGACACCGGTGCGGGTGCCGGCCCCGCCGCCGGGCGAGCCGGTGCTGGCCGTCGCCGTGGTGGCCGCCTCCCAGGCCGACGACGACAAGTTGGCCAACGCCCTGCACCGCCTGACCGAGGAGGACCCGGCGCTGGTGGTCAGCCGGGACGACGAGACCCACCAGACGGTGCTGCGGGGGATGGGCGAGACCCACCTGCAGATCACCCTGGAGAAGCTGACGCGCAAGTTCGGGGTGAACGTCACCACCGAGGAGGTGAAGGTGGCGTACCGCGAGACCATCACGGCCGAGGCCGAGGCGGAGGGCAAGCACAAGAAGCAGAGCGGAGGCCACGGCCAGTTCGGTGTCGCCACGGTGCGGATCGAGCCGCTGGAGCGCGGCGCCGGCTTCGAGTTCGTCGACAAGATCGTGGGCGGGGCCATCCCCCGCCAGTTCATCCCCGCCGTCGAGAAGGGGGTGGCCGAGGCCATGTCCGAGGGCGGCGTCTACGGCTACCCCGTGGTCGATGTGCGGGTCACCCTGCTCGACGGCAAGTACCACACCGTCGATTCGTCGGAGATGAGCTTCAAGATGGCCGGGCGGCTCGCCTTCCGCGAGGCCATGGCCCAGGCCGGGCCGGTGATCCTCGAGCCCATCTCGGCGGTGGAGGTGACCGTGCCCGGTGACGTCCAGGGCGACGTGATGGGCGACCTCAACGCTCGCCGGGCCCGGGTGCAGGGCACCGAGTCGGCCGGCGAGGACATGCAGGTCATCCTGGCGCAGGTGCCCGAAGCCGAATTGCGACGCTACGCCGTCGACCTGCGCTCGAAGACCAGCGGCCGCGGATCGTTCACCGCCCGTCACGACCACTACGACCTCGTGCCCGGCCATCTCGTCGACGCGGTGGCCGGAGCCAGCAAGGGTCTGGCCGGTGCGTCGGCCTGACCACCCTGGCTAGCGTGGGCGGCCATGGCCCCCTCGTCCTCGTCCGGTCTCGCCCCCAGCGACGCGGTGGTGGCGCTGCGTTCGTTCCCCCGCCGCTACCGGGAGGTCTTCGCCTCCATCAAGGGCGACGACACCATCGAGGAGATGGCCGCCCGCATCGGTCCCGACGGCCGGTCGGCGGCGGGCGTGGCGAGCGACGTGACCCGCACCTGGGCGCTGCTGGGAGAGGCTCTGCGCCAGATCGTGTTCACCGACGGGGCCGTCGTCCACCCCGCGGTGGGCGACGCCTCGCTGCGCTCATGGGACGCGGACCACCCCGACGCGCTGGCGGACACGCTCACACTGCTCGGGCACGAGGCCGACGCCCTCGTCGACCTGGTGGGTCAGGTGTCGAACGCCCACGACTGGGGCCGCTCGGCGCCGGTGGCAGGAGGCACGACCGTCACCGCCCTCGACGTGCTGCGCGACGCCGTGCAGACCGGCGCGGATGGCCTCGGCCAGGCCGAGGCCATCCTGCGCGCCGTGCGGGGCCGGCCCTAGCCGATCCCGGGCCCACCGCCCGGACCTTCGGCGCAGGTGGCGCCGGCGGCGAGGATGAAGTCGGGGTTGTTGTTGGGCCCGTGGCTCGGCAGCGTGCCGTCGTCGAAGTGCCCGTCCTTGAACGAGTTGGCGCTGACGGTGATCTCCACGTACGGGTTGGTGTCGCTGGCCGTGCCGTGGCAGATGGTCACCTTGTCGGCGGGAGCCGCCCCGGCGATCCCCGTGCCCAGGGTGGTTGCCAGGGCGACGACGCCCACGGCGAGCGAAACTGCTTGATGTCGACGCATCGACGATCCTCCTCTGTTTGGACTTGGAGTGACCGTACGACCACTTTCCGAGATGGTCGACCTTTCGGGACAACTCTTCAGCAAAGCTTCAGTTGCCGGGGTTCGGTCAGCCGACGCCGACGAGCACGCCCTTGGCGGAATCCAGCCCGGCGAAGCTGGCCGACACGCTGGGGACCGTCACCAGGAGCGAGTTGTTCTTGGCCACGAAGAGGTCGGGCGGCGTCTGGTTGTTCCCGTCGATGTCGAGGACCTTCGTGTAGCCGCCCGGTGTGGTCCAGTTGTTGGGCCCGACGCCGTCCGACGCGCTCGTGATCAACACCCACGTGGACGCCACCGGGGCCGTGGCGCCGGTCACGACGAGCGGCGATGCCGGCGTGGCGTTGATGCCGCTCGCCGTCACGGTGGTACCGACGGAGAAGCCGATGACGACCGCCGTCCACCGACCCTTGGTGTCGTTGCCGGTGAGCACCGGCGCGGCCGTACCGGCCGCGCTCTTGTAGACGGCGAAGTTCGGCGCCGGCGCGGCCGAGTCACTGCTGATGAGGGTGAACCCCGACCCGGGGTTGAGCGTGGGCAGGAACCCGGTCGAGCCGCTGGCGGTGGTCACCTCGGCGACGATCAGGATGTACTGCGTGACCGTCCCCACCGGCAGGTCGACGGTCGCGTTGTTGTTGCCCTGGACGTGCTGGAACGTCCCGAATGTCACGGTGGCCAAGGCGCTGGCGGCTGCGGCCGCCGAGGCCGTCAGGATGGTCGGGGCGACCCAGACGGCGCCGGCGGCGACCCCCGTGCCGACGAGCAGGGTGCGGCGGCTGACCCGGGGCGACCCACTCGTCTCGGGCGCCGGGTTCAGCCGGAACTCCTCGTCGGCCATTGCCGCAGGCTACCTCCCGGCCGCGTCCAGATCCGTACCCCCCTGACTCCCGCTGGGAGCCCGCCTCCCGCCCACGAACACGGCGCGCACGTCCTGGATGCAGTTCAGGTCCTCCATCGGGTCACCCCCCACCGCGACGAGATCAGCGTCCATCCCGGGGGCGATCGAGCCTTTGCGATCCGCCACCCCGCAGACATCGGCGGCCACCGACGTGTTGGCCCGGAGGGCCTCGGCGTTGGTCATCCCGAGCAACGGCAGGAAATCGCTCACTGCGTAGCGCAGCACGTCATGGGGCTTGTTCGGGCCCACGCCGGCGTCTGTCCCGCAGACGATCCGAGCCCCCGCTCGATGAAGGGCGGTGTGGTTGGCCCGGATGGCCTCCAGCCTTTGAATGATCGCCGGAAACCGCGGTCCGGTACCCGGCACCGATCCGGCGGTGATCGACACCGCCGTCCGGCGGCGGCCGAGCTCGGCGAGCACCTCGGGGTCGGCGTCGACGCCGTCGGCGGTGAAGAACGTGCAGTGCTCGATGCTGTCGGCGCCGGCGCTCAGGGCGTCGGCGATGCCCTGCCCGCCGTGGGCGTGGGCGGCGATCTTCAGTCCGTGGGCGTGGGCCGCCTCGGTGGCCGCCGCCACCTCGGCCGCGGTGTACTGCGATTCGTGGGGGCCCAACGTCGGGGTCATGTTCCCCCCGGTCACCATGATCTTGATGACATCGACGCCACGCTCGGCCCGCTCGCGGACCGCCCGGCGGAGGCCCTCCTCCCCGTCGGCCTCACCGCCGAGGAACCAGCAGTGGCCTCCGGTGACGGTGAGCGGTGGTCCCGCCGTGAGGATCTCCGGCCCGACCTCGACGCCTCCGCGGAACCAGTCCCGCAGCGTCAACGAGAGGTAGCTGCGGTCCCCCAGGTCGCGGATGGTGGTGATCCCACCGGCCAGCGCCGTGAGGGCGGACACCCGCATGCGCAACAGCAGCGTGGCGTCGTCGTCGGTCTGAAGAGTTGCCACCGGGTCCGGCGAGGCGTCGAAGGCCAGGTGCTGGTGGACGTCGATGAGCCCGGGCATCACCGTGACGTCACCGAGGTCGACCAGGTCCGGGAACTTCGATCCCCGGCCCTGGCCGACCTTGACGATGCGGCCGTCGGCCACCTCGATGAGCGGGTCTTCCAGCATCGATTCGTCCCGCCCGTCGAAGAGGCGACTCGCCGTGATCAGCATGTGACCTCGGAGTGACGGTCGAGGAACGGTCAGCCGTTGCAGGTGTTGGGGACGACCTGGTCCGGAACCTGACCGGCCTGCAGCTGCTGGATGCCGTCACCGAGGCCGGGACGGGCGTCCGGCGCCTGCGCGAACGAGACGACCGCGTGACCGAACGCGCCCGGTCCCGCCTGGTTCGTGGCCAGCGCTGACAGGGACGAGCCGACGCAACCCTGCACCGCCGGTGCTGCCGCACCGGCCGGCATGACCCCGAGCGCGGCCCCACCCAGGACCACTGCTCCCGCTACAAGCGTCTTCGTTAGCCAGGTTCCTCGTTGCATGAGGGTGCTCCCTCTGGAAGGGGGGCCTCGGTTAGCCCCACATCAGCATCGAGTACAACACGACCGCGCTCCCCTGTCACCGGGGACTGCATGGACGCGTAGCGGGACTCGCGCGGTGAGTGTCGGGTGGAGCCGATCGGCCTATCGAGGTCGATGCGGCATCAGTCGATAGATCCAGCAATGGTTCAACAAGTGATTCGCGGTTCGCTCAGTGTCGACGGCCACGATCTGGGCGAGGTCGTGGCCCGGCTCGGGGACGAAGCCGTCGATGGCGACCCCGAGGGCACCCTCATCCTTGCGGCCGGCAGCCGTGTGCCCCTCCCGCCTCACCAGTGGGTCCTCGGTCGACTGGCCCCCATGGACGCGGGTCCGGCCTTCGCCATCGAGCTCCGCCGGGCCGCGTCCGGGGGCGTCGAGTTCCGGAGGCACCGAAGCTCCGCCGTGTAACGGAATGGCCGGCCCGGACGATTCCAGGACCGAGATGCTTCGCCTGACTCACTCCCTGCCCTGGGACCGACTGGCTTCGTAGCGTCCAGCGAGCAGTTCCCCGCTCAACCCCATCTGCGTGGGGTTGAGCGGGGCGCTCCCGCCCACGACCTTTGGTTCTGGCCTGGCGACGCCGATAGGGGAAAGTGGTCGATGTGCCTTTCGCCAGCCTGCTCGCCGCTGCGGTCGCCGGTGACGAGGAGGCGTTCGCCTCGCTGTGGCGGTCGCACAACCCACCGCTCATCCGCTTCCTCCGGGGCATGGCGGGGGCCGACGAGGCGGCCGATCTGGCCTCCACCGTCTGGCTGGAGGTCGTACGACGCTTGGACCGCTTCGAAGGCGACGAGTCCGGATTCCGGGCCTGGCTGTTCACCATCGCCCGGCACCGGCTCATCGACCTGCGCCGCGCCTCCGCCCGTCGCCCCCAGACGGTTCAGGGCGAAGGACAGGCCGATGTCGCGGGAGACCCCAGCTTTGGACCGGCCGGCGTGATGGAGCGCAACTGGTCGACCGAGCAGGCGGTGGCGCTCATCGGCTCGCTGCCCGTCGACCAGGCCGAAGTGCTGCTCCTACGGGTGGTGGCCGACCTGGACGTGGCCACCGTGGCCGAGATGGTGGGCAAGCGCCCGGGGACGGTGCGAGTCCTCGCCCATCGGGGCCTGCGACGGTTGGCGGAACAGCTCGATGTCAGCCCGGTTGACGGGCAATCGGTAACGGAGTCGCGGCGATGAACGGTGATCACAGCGAGATGAACGCCACCGAACCACTCACCGAACCAGTCCCGGGCAGCCTGGCCCAGCTCCTGGAGGCGGCCTCAGCGCCGCCGCTGCCCGAGGAACTGGCCGGCGAGGCCGAGGCCCGGGCGATGTTCACCGCCGAGTTCGCCTCGGGGTCGCGCAACGTGATCCCGCTGAATCGGCCGAGCGGCCGTCTCATCTCGGCCCGGACCAAAGCTGCCGCCGCCCTGGTGGCCGGAGTCATCGTCCTGGGCGGGGGTGCGGCCGCGGCGCAGTCGGGCCGGCTGCCCGGGCCGGTCCAGAGCGTTGTGCACGCAACGCTGGCCCACGTGGGCCTCGCGGTCCCCGACGCCGACCGATCCCCCGCCCCGACCGAGACCGACGACGCTCCCGGCTCGACCACCGGCTCGACCACCGCCACGACGACCCACCAAGCGCCCGTGACCCCGCCGCACCCGTCGGGCACCGGGCCGGGCACGGGACAGACGGTGTGCACCGTCACCAGCAACGGTCAGTGCAATCCCGATCCGGGCAAGCCCGCCGACCCGGGCAGCCAGGCCAACCCCGATCCCGGCAAGCCAACCGACCCGGGCAGCCAGGCCAACCCCGATCCGGGCAAGCCGACCGACCCGGGCAGCCAGGCCAACCCCGATCCCGGCAAGCCCGCCGATCCGGGCAAGCCGACCACGACGAGCGTGCCCGCGAAAACACATCCGTGAGCCTCCACCACCCACGGTGGTTGGACACGGACCACCTGTAACGCCGGGACCGTCAGCATCGCTTCCCCGGTTGATCGTTGCGACGCCCCCGTCCTTCTTCGCCTGGCGTGATCCGACGATCACGAAAGCGAGGAGCCATGGCGATGTCCGGAGCGACCACCGGCGCCAGTTGTCCGCGATCATCCACCGGTCGCCCCACCCCGCGACGCTGCCGGCAAGACGACGGAGTGGCGCTGGTCGAGTTCGCCCTGGTCTTCCCGCTGCTGGCGTTCCTCCTCTTCGGCATCTTCGGTGCCGGCATGGTGTTGAACCGGCGGCTGTCGGTGACCCAAGCCGCCCGCGAAGGCGCCCGGTACGGGGCCACGGTCGCCGCCGACCAGTGCACGCCGACCAGCAACTGCTCGGGTTTGAACTGGGCCCAGCTGGTGCAGGCCGTGACCGCTGAGCGATCGGCCGGCGCCGTCGACACCTCGAAGGTGTGCGTCGCCCTCGTCTCGGGCCCGGGGAGCGCGCCCGTCGCCGTGGGCAGCAGCTTCACGACTGCCGGCGGCACGTCGCCGTGCTACGTCGACAACAGCGCGGACACCGGCAAGCGGGTGCAGGTCACGATCCAGCTCCCGGACAAGATCGACGCCGGCGTGATGAGCGTCCCGGTCACGCTCAATGCGCAGGCCGTCTCCCGGTTCGAGGGGTGATGCAGGGATGAATCGGCGGATGAAGCGCAACGACGACTCGGGCGTGACCATCGCCCTCGTGGCCCTGACCATGACCGCGCTTCTGCTGGTGGTGGCCCTCGTCGTCGATCTCGGCTTCGTGCGCGGCACCACCCGCGTCGATCAGTCCGTGGCCGACCTGGCCGCGCTGGCCGCCGGCCGGGGCCTCACCTCGAACGACCCGCTCAAGGCCTGCCAGGACGCCATCGGCTACGTGAACTCGAACGCCAAGGGCATGCCGGCCATCAACGCCTCGAACTTCTGCACGCAAGCGGGCAATGACGTCACGTCGACGGTGTGCTCGGGAGGGGCGTTGTCCGAGGCGACGCCGGCGATCACATCGGGGCGATACACGGTCAGCGTCCACTACCCCGTCTCCGACGCCGAGATCGCGGACCCCAGGTTCACCGGTCCGGGCCTGCACGACAAGCAGCCCTGCAACCGGTTCCGGGTGATCATCAGTGCCACGGACGCGTCGTTCTTCGGCGGGATCGCCGGCGCGTCGAGCTACCGGACCACCCGGTCGGCAACGTCGGTGTCGATCAAGAGCACCGTCCGCCGGACACCGGCCCTGTGGCTGCTGGACCCGGTCGGTTGCACCGGATTGAACGTCACCGGCGGGTCCGACGTGGAGGTCGGCACCCCGACCGTGGCCGGAGTCGTCATGCTCGACAGCGACTCCAGCACGTGCGGGGGCAACAGCGACACGGTGGACGTGAGCGGCGCCGGCAGCAGGATCAGGGCGCTCGACGGATCCACGACCGGCTACATCGGGCTCTACGCCCTGCCACCGGGAGCCACCAGCTGCGTCGGGCACGCCTGCGATCCCGCCAACGTGATCAGTGGGGTGCTGGCCCCGCAGCCGGTGCCTTCCCTGGAGCGGGCGACCCGCGCACCAGTGGACTGGCGCTACAACTGCAAGTCGTCCTATCCCGCCTTCCCGGCTATTCAGAACCCGAAGGCTGTCTACACCGAATCGCCCTGCCCCGATACCGCCCTCCGAGGCCCGTACATCGACCTGCTCAGGGCGTCGCTGGTCAACGCGGGAACGGCGGCACCTGCGGGGTACCTCACGATCACCGACTGTGCGCCGAGCGGAACGCAGACCTTCGCCGGCAACTACTGGGTCAACTGCCCCGGCGGCTACTCGATCGGCAACGGCACCAACGTGAGCTTCACCGGCGGCAACGTGATCTTCACCGGCGAGGTGAAGATGGGCGGCGGGGGGAACCTGGCGATCAACTCCAACATGACCAGTCCCGGTCCCCCGGCGGTGTTCGACGACACCTCGAACGTGGCCGGGCTCCCCGGCAGCTGCCAGAGCCCGGGACTGAGCGCGCCGTGTCTTCTGTCGTCGAGCCAGAACGCCGCCTTCGCCTACTTCGTGAACGGCGGGCTCAACTTCACGGGCGGGACGTTCCACGCCAACCACACCGCGATCATCATGAGCACGGCCACAGGTGCGGTGAAGATCACCGGCGGTGCGCCGCCGAGTTGGACGGCCCCGACCGACGGACCGTTCGCCTCGCTGGCCCTGTGGGCTGAGGGCAAGGACGGCGGGAGCCAGCCCTTCCAGATCAACGGCGGGGCCGGCGTGAAGCTGTCCGGCGCGTTCTTCACCCCGGAGGCGACGATGACGCTGTCAGGCGGCGGCGACTGGCAGGTGCCCCAGAGTGCCCAGTTCATCGCCTTCCGGCTCAGCGTGAGCGGCGGCGGGCAGCTGAGGCTGAGCCCTGATCCCGCGACGGCCGTGTCCGCCCCTCCGTCGATCTCGGTCTTGATCCGCTGAGGGACCCGCACCCTGCACCTCCGCGATGAACCCGCGGCCCGAAGTGGCCGTCACCGACACACCATCCGACCCCCGCGGTGGCGCCCCAGGCCGACGAGGGTCCTACGGCCCGGCGCTGGGGTTGGCATACAGGTCGGGGTCGGCCGCGAACAACGCCGCGCATCGCAAGCTGCAGAACCAGTAGTCCTCATCGCGATACTGCGAAACACCTGCCGCGGCATCCAGAGCTACCGGCATGCGACAGACCGGATCAATCGTGGACCGTACGGCCGCCGTCGAGACGTCGAGCTCGAACAGTTCGACCGGCTTGCCTATGTTGTGGAGTTCGAAGAGACCCAGACTTCTGGCTCCGACGTCGTGCTCCCGGGCGGCCATCGCCACCTCCCTCGTGGCAAGTACCTGACCCCCATGCGCCTCGTTGGTGACCCGGGCGGCGAGATTCACCGCGGCGCCGAAGAAGTCGCCGTCACGACGCAACGCTTCGCCGTGGTGCAGACCGGACCGAGGCAACGGCAAACCCGGCGCCGACCGGCACCCCTCGAACAGTCGCTCCACCGCCTCCACCGCCGCACCTGGCCCTCCGAACGCGATCATGACCGCGTCGCCGATGGTCTTCACGAACTCGTCGGACGGCCCGAGCGAGGTTATGGCGATGGCCTCGAAACGATCCAGCACCGCGACGGCCTGGCGGTCACCGTGGGCCTCGGTCAGCGCCGCGAACCCGGCCAGATCCACGAAACCGAAGGTGGCTTCCTGTGATCTCATCGCGACAGCGTAGGGCTCGCTCCAACAACAGCCAGCCGGAAGGGACCGCCCCCGTGATCCCACGACAGGTGATCCGCGGTCCCGGCCGCGAATCGTGTCGATGGCCGGGTCCGTGGGGGTTAGTCGCCCTGATGGCCTTGGTCGCCCTGATGGCTTTGGTCGCCCTGGTTGTCCTGGTTGTGGTGGTCGCCGTTCCCATCGTCGTGCTCGCCCTGCTCGTCGTCCTTGACATCCGGGGCCTCGGTCGTCGTCGTCTTGGGGGCCTCAGTGGTGTCCGGGGCCTCGGTTGTCGTCGTCTTGGGGGCGTCAGTGGTGTCGGGGGCTTCCGTGGTGTCCGGGGCTTCGGTGGTGTCGGGGGCCTCGGTCGTGGTCGTCTTGGGGGCCGCGGTGGTGTCCGGGGCGACGGTGGTCTGGGTGTCGTCGGCCGAGCCGGGGGTCGGAGCATTGACCAGGTCGGAGTGATTCACTCCGGCGGCCAGAGCGACGCCTCCTCCGAGGGTGATGGCCGCAGCGAGGACAGCGGCAGCAGCAATGGTCTTCGGTGGCATGGGTTGACACTCCAATTGGCTAGGTGGACCGGGACTGTCGCCCGGGGACTCCTTCTGACCAACACAATCGCCGTCGTCACCGGCTTCGATCCTCCCTGGATGGATAAATGCCCGCTAAAAGCGCTCCGCGGTCCCTGACCACTAGCCCACCTGCTATAAGAGACTCCGTAAGGTCGGGCTACCTGGGGGTGACCGATCGAAATGCAACGGACGGTCAGCATCAAGCCCGCCACTGACGAAGATCGTGCGATCGCCACGATCACGATGGCGTTCATCGCCGACCCGATCGTGCGATGGTTCATCCAGGATTCGGCGCGCTATCTCAAGTACTGGCCGCGGTTCGTGAAGGCATTCGGCGGCCGCGCTTTCGAGAACGGCTCAGCGGACGTCGCAGACGACTTCGCGGGCGTCGCGCTGTGGGTACCGCCCGGCGTCGACCTCGACGAGGAGGCGATAGGCGAGCGCGCGGCGGAAGCCGTGCCCGAGTCGGAGCACGAGGAGAAATTCGGATTCCTGGGACAGATGGACGAATTCCATCCGACCGAGCCGCACTGGTATCTACCGTTGATCGGCGTCGACCTCCCCCATCTCGGCCGCGGGCTGGGGTCTGCGCTGCTGCGGCACGGCACCGCTCGCTCCGACAAGGACGGCGTGCCGTGCTACCTCGAGGCGACAAGCCCATTGAACAAGCCGCTCTATGCGCGCCACGGCTTCGAGGAGATCGGCGTGATCCAGTTCGGTAGTTCGCCGCCGCTGTGGCCCATGTATCGCAAGCCGCTCTAACCGGCGCACAGCGCTGTGAGCCGGGGTCGCTTTCGTGTCTCCGCCTGCTCAGTGATCGGAGATGGGCGGTTGACTTGGTGGAGGCCCCGCTGTTCACTACGTGCAGCCGCATTGCGGGAACTGGGGGGTTCGCGATGAAAAGGTTCGTCTTGTTTGGCGCCGTGACTGTGGCGGCAGTGCTTGGGCTAGCGGGGCCGGCCTCAGCGGAGAAGGCCGCCACCTCAAATGGTGTGGGCGTGTGCTTGTCGCAGGTCGCGATCGACCCGTCGTTGGTCGGGCTGAACAACCTCGGCGAGCACATGCGCACCCTGGGTGGAACCACGCCGTCGGAGCTGGACGGGCTCCGCAATGCCTGCGGCGAGCCACCGGGGCCCGGCCACCTCGGGGGCTGAAGGGTGACCTTTCACCGGGGTTGAGCGGGGGCCGCTTCGCGTCTCCGGGACCGGCCCGCCCATTCGACGGCGACAACCGGCGAACACTCCCTACGGCCGACGTGACCTCATGCCCTAGGCCGGAGAGCGGGGAGGAACGGGCCCGAGCCTCGGAATCTCGCCCATCCCAGGGGCTCGGGCCACGTTCGTGCCGAGGTAGGTCGTGGGGACAAGACCGCTCGGACTTGCATCATGGATCGCGGCGGACGGGAGGCGCCATGGGCCGAGCGGACCGAATCGAGGCCCGACGGCCCTGGCTCGCTGATGGGAACCAGGACGCGGGTCGTGGAGAGGGCCTCTGACCCGGAGCTCCTCCGAGGTGCTTCGGTGACGACGAGCGCCCTGTGTCTCTGGTGGCGAGATCGATGATCGGGAAAAGCCTGCGCCGAGCCGTAACGACGTGGACGTCGGAGGCGGTTGCACGTCGAGGGAGTAGGGCGAGACCTCGTACCTGAAACCCACTGAATCGAACCGGAGCAGATGACATGCAACCAAAGAGCGTCGCAGCCGCCGTCGTCCTGGCGGGAGCACTCACCGTCGGTGGAGGCGTCGCCTTCGCCACCGGCGTGACCAACCAGCATGCGACGGACGGTCCCGCCCGATCCTCGGTCGACGACACCGAGACCACGGAGGCGCCGGACACCACCGAGGCGCCCGACACGACGGAGGCGCCCGACACGACGGAGGCGCCCGACACGACGGAGGCGCCGGCGACGACCGAGGCACCGGCGACGACCGAGGCACCGGCCGCCGGCCAGGGCAGCCACGGCGCTGCGGTGTCCACCGTCGCGCAGGACCACACGACCACTGGACGCGACCACGGAAAGGCCGTGTCGCAAGCCGCCCGCGACCGGAGCACGCTGCCGGCTGGCGCCCAGCACTGAGCATCGACCTGCTTAGACGTCACTCGTCGTACTGCGACCAGTCCTCGGGGTTGTCCTCCACGAACCACTCGAGCACCTGACCGTCCACGCCGTCGACCAGGACCAGGCCGCGCTGGGCGGGCGGATCCTCGGCCGAGTAGAGCAGGATGCGCCAGGTCGGGCGGCTGAGCACCCCCCGCCATCCCATCTGGGCCGAGGCGTGGCCCACCGGGAACCCGACCTCGCGCACGGCGGCCACGAGGGCGTCGCGCTCGTCCACGTCGAGGTTCCAGCCGGTGATGATCGAGTAGGTGCCCACCAGGGCGAGGCCGATGCCGGCGGCCAGGAACCCGTCGTTGACCAGCACCGAGCCGGCGCCGGCGTGGGTGGCCCACAGCAGGAGGCAACCGGCGGCCATGACCAGGTAGATGATTCCCGGGATGCGGCGCCGGTTGTTGTTGGGGAACAGGTAGGGCCCCACATAGCCGGAGGCGTCGAGATCCTCGGGGAGGGCGTCGCGGATGTCCTCGTCCGACAGCGGCTTCACGGGCGCGTTCGGGGCCGGGCTCAGGCGGCGGAGATGGGTCGGTCATGACGCCTGGACGGTACCGCGGGGTCGGGACGGCTCACGAATGCGGCCAGGCGGCGCGCAGCTTGGCCCAGCTCGCCCCGAGCGACTCGGGCATGACCCGCGTCTCGGCCACCGCGGTCATGAAGTTGGTGTCGCCGTCCCAGCGGGGCAGGCAGTGGACGTGGAGGTGCTCGGGCACCCCGGCCCCGGCGGCCCGCCCCAGGTTCATGCCCACGTTCACGCCGTCGCAGCGATAGGCCGCCCGGATCGCCGCCACCGCGTCGCGCACCTCCGACCACAGCTCGGCGAACGTGGCGGCGTCCAGGTCGGACAGCTCGGCTGACGCTCGTTGGGGGAGCACCAGCACGTGGCCGTTGGTGTACGGGTAGGCGTTGAGCACCACCGCGCACGACGAGCCCCGGTGGACGACGTACCCCTCCTCGTCCGAGCAGCGCCAGGATCCGCTCGAAGAGGGTGCCCTCCCCCGGCGGCGGCTCGGGATCGTCCGAGGCGGTGATGGAGTCGATGTAGGTGCTGCGCCAGCCGGCCCAGAGGTGGTCGAGCGTGGGGGCCACGGCGGCGTCAGCCGACCCAGAGGTGGCCGACGACGTCGGCGGCCAGGCGATCCACGAACTGGTCCACGGGCACACCGCGCTCGACCTCGCCACCCCGCGGGTTCACCCCCACGGTGGAGTGCTCGACGTCGTCGTCGCCCACCACCAGCACGTAGGGGAGCTTCTCCAGCTTGGCCTTGCGGATGCGCGCTGCCCAGGGGCTCGTCGGCCACCACCAGGTCGGCCCGGAACCCCTCGGCCCGCAAGCGGTCGACGAGGCGCCGGGCGTAGATGTCGTGGTCGTCGCGCACCGGCAGCACCCGCACCTGCACCGGCGCCAGCCACGCCGGGAACGCCCCGGCGTAGTGCTCCACCAGCACCCCGAAGAACCGTTCGATGGAGCCGAAGAGGGCCCGGTGGATCATGATCGGCGTGTGGGGCTGGCCGTCGGGCGCCGATGTACTCGATGCCGAAGCGCTGCGGCGTCTGGAAGTCGAGCTGGATGGTGGACATCTGCCACGTGCGCCCGATGGCGTCACGGGCCTGGACCGAGATCTTGGGCCCGTAGAAGGCGCCGCCGCCCTCGTCCATCACCAGCTCGAGGTCCATGCCCAGCGCCACCGTGCGCAGCGTCTCGATGGCCTCGTCCCACTCGGCGTCGGAGCCGACCGCCTTCTCCTCGGGCCGGGTCGACAGCTCGAGGTAGAAGTCGTCGAGCCCGTAGTCGCGCAGCAGGTCGAGCACGAAGTGCAGCGTGGATCGCAGCTCGTCGGCCATCTGGTCCTTGGTGCAGAACAGGTGGGCGTCGTCCTGCGTCATGCCCCGCACCCGGGTGAGCCCGTGGACCACGCCCGACTTCTCGTAGCGGTACACCGTGCCGAACTCGAAGAAGCGCAGCGGCAGGTCACGGTAGGAGCGCTGCCGGCTCCGGTAGATCAGCACGTGGAACGGGCAGTTCATGGGCTTGAGGTAGTACTCCGTGCCCCCGTCCAGCTCCATGGGCGGGAACATGCCGTCGGCGTACCAGTCGAGGTGGCCCGACGTCTCGAACAGGTTGGCCTTGGTGATGTGGGGCGAGTACACGAACTCGTAGCCGGCCTGCTCGTGGCGCTGACGGGAGTAGTCCTCCATCAGCCGGCGCACGATGCCGCCCTTGGGATGGAACACCGCGAGGCCTGAGCCGATCTCGTCGGGGAAGGAGAACAGGTCGAGCTCGGCGCCCAGCTTGCGGTGATCGCGCTTCTCGGCCTCCTCCAGGCGGGTGAGGTAGGCGGCGAGCTCCTTCTTGGACGCCCACGCCGTGCCGTAGATGCGCTGCAGCATGGGGTTGCGCTCGTCGCCCCGCCAGTAGGCGCCGGCCACCCGCATCAGCTTGAAGTGCCCGAGGCGGCCGGTGTCGGGCACGTGAGGGCCGCGGCACAGGTCGATGAAGTTGGGCGGGTTCTCGTAGGTGCGCACCAGGCCCGTCTCGGTGGCCGACATCGGGTCGTCGGCCTGCCCCTCGATGATCTCGATCTTGAACGGATGGGCGGCGAACAGCTCCAGGGCCTCGGCCTCGGGGATCTCGTCGCGCACGAAGGGCTGGCGCTCGGCGATGATCTCGCGCATGCGGGCGTCGAGCGCGTCGAGATCGTCGGGGTTGAAGGTGCCCCCGTCGGGCAACTGGAAGTCGTAGTAGAAGCCGTCCTCGATCGGGGGGCCGATGGCGAAGGTCGCCCCGGGGAACAGGTCGAGCACGGCCTGGGCCAGCACGTGGGCCGTCGAGTGACGCAGCGTGAACAGGCCCCGGTCGGACTCGTCGACGATGACCGCCACCTCGTCGCCGTCGGCCAGCTCCCACGTCAGGTCGCGCTCGACGCCGTTGACGCTGGCGATGACGGCCGCCTTGGCCAGCCGTGAGCCGATGGCGGCGGCCAGATCGCCGGCGGTGGAGCCGACCGGGAGGTCGCGGTGGGATCCGTCGGGCAGCGTGATCGAGATCTGGTCGGCCATAGGGCCGAGAGCCTATCGGCGGCGCACCTCGCGCCCGGAAGCCGATTCAGCTGGCGGCGGACTCGGGCAGCACGCCGGTCGGTGCGACGCCGTGGCCGTTGCCCGAGGGATCGCCTCTGGGCCCGTCGCCGTCGACGGACACCTCGCGCCCGCCACCGATGACCGCCGTCTCGGCCGGCAGGTCCTCGCTCTTCTTGGTGGCATAGGTGTCGACGTACTCCTGGCCCGACAGCTCACGGATCTCGAACATCACCTCGTCGGTGATCTGGCGCAGCACCAGACGGTCGTCGGCGCGGTCGAGGTAGCGGTCGACCTTCACCGGCCGCCCGAAGCGCACCCGCATCACCTTGAACGGCTTGGGCATCGACACGTCGGGCGGCTGGACCTCGAGCGTGCCCTGCAGCCCGACCGGGACGATGGGGCAGCCGGTGCGCAGCGCCAGGCGGGCCGCCCCGGTGTGGCCCTTGTGCAACTTGCCGTCGCGCGAGCGGGTGCCCTCGGGGTAGATCCCGAACAGCTCGCCGGCCTCGAGCACCCCGGCGGCGGCGTCGAGCGCGGCCTGGGCGGCCGAGCCACCCGAGCGGTCGATGGGGATCATCCCCAGTGCCGGGAAGATGTACTTCGTCTTCCAGCTGTCCATGTACTCGCCCTTGCCCACGAACGTGACCCGCCGGGGCAGGGTGGCGCCGAGGATGAAGTGGTCGAGGACCGAGAGGTGGTTGGGGGCGATGATGGCCCCGCCCTCATCGGGGAGGCGATCCCGACCTTCGACCTCGATGCGCCAGGCGAAGGAGAACAGCGGCTTGAGCACCGCCCGGGCGACGGTATTGAGCTGACCAACGTCCCGTGCCATGTCGCCTCCTCTCGCGCCTGATCCGGCCGGGTGACGTGCCGCCCGGCGGGTGCTCCCCCGAGTCTGCCCCACGCCGGGCGCCGCGAATGTGGTCTAAATGGATCATTTCCCCGCTCTGGTCCTGGCCACGGCCCGAGGGCTCCCCTACGCTCGCCCTCACCTACCGATCGCCGCGACCGGGTTCGCCGATCGACTCCCCTCCACCGCTAGGGTTTCCGCCGTGCCGGACCAGGACCTCCCGTCGAACGAACTCACGAAGCCGCACGACCGTCGCGCCTTCCTGACCCGGGCCGGGCGCCGGCGCCGCCGTCGGTGGCCTGGTGTGGGTGGCCCCGTCGATCCTCACCATCGACGCCGCCGCCGCCGCCAGCTGCGTCGGCAACACCGGCCTGGTGTGGGCCAACTACGCCACCGGCGCCACCGCCGGGGTGTTCGCCACCGGGTCGGGCGCCAACCTGGTCAACGTCACCGTTTCGACGACCAACCCCAACGGGGCCGGCACCTCCGGCGGCACCGGCAGCCTGGGCAACAACTTCTCGGTCATCGCCAACCAGATCGGCGGCAACACCGGGAAGGCCTGGTACATGCAGATGCGGGCCACCGCGGTCAACAACCACATGACGACCACGTTCACCTTCTCCAAAGCCGTGGTGGGGCTGAGCTTCTCGATCTACGACATCGACCGAGTCAACAACCCGGGCAACACCGTGTGGACGGACCGGGTGATCATCACCGGCGTGAAAGCCGGCGGCGGCGCCGCCCTCGTGACCGCGACGCGGCCGGCGGGCAGCACTGTCGACATCGCCACGGGGACGACCACCACCTCAGCCCATTACACGGGCACCGGCAACACGAACATCGCCCCGACATCGACCGCCGGCAACGGCGTCGCCACCTTCACCGACGCCGTCGGCGTCACCTCGGTGACCGTCGACTACATCGCCCCCGACGCCGCCTACATCCCCAGCACGCCGTTCCAGTTCATGGGCATCGGCAACCTGTCCTGGACCAGCTGCAAGTAACTCCCCTGATCAAGCGGTGAGGTAGACGCCGAGCAGCTCGGCGGCGGCGGTGACGTCCTCGCCGCGCCCGGCGGCGGCGTCGATGGCGGCCACCGCACCCGGCGTGTCGAGGTCGTCGTCGAGCCGGACCCGCACCTCGTCGAGGGCGGCGTCGGCCGATCGCCGCGAACCGGCGGTGGCCAGCCAGGCATCGAGGCGGGCGGCGGCGCGGGGCATCAGGGCGTCGTCCCACTCCCACGAGTCGCGGTAGTGGTGCTCGACGATGCCGAGGCGGATGGCCCGGGGGTCCCACGTCTTGAGCAGGTCGCTGATGAACACCAGGTTGCCCAGCGACTTCGACATCTTCTCGCCGTCCATGCGCACCATGGCCTGGTGCATCCAGTGGCGCACGAAGGGCTGGCCGGTCGCCGCCTCGCTCTGGGCCGCCTCGCACTCGTGGTGGGGGAAGATCAGATCGGCCCCGCCGCCGTGGAGGTCGATGGTGGTGTCGAGCTCGCGCAAGGCCAGCGCCGAGCACTCGATGTGCCAGCCCGGGCGCCCCGGACCCCACAGCGACTCCCACGCCGGCTCGTCCGCGGCCGACGGCTGCCACAGCACGAAGTCGAGCGGATCGCGCTTGTTGGGGTCGTCGACGTTGCCGCCGCGCTCGCGGGCCAGCGCCAGCATCTCGTCGCGCGACAGGTGGCTGATCTGACCGAAGGCGGGGAACGACGACACGTCGAAGTACACCGACCCGCCGGCCTGGTAGGCGAAGCCCTGGTCGAGGACCATGCCGATGAAGCCACGGATGTCGGCGATGGCCGAGGTCGCCCGCGGCTCGCTCCACGACTCGATGACGTTGAGCGCCACCATGTCGCCGTCGAAGCGGGCCACCTCGGCCGCGGCCAGGTCGAGGTAGTGCACGCCGAGCTCGCGGGCCTTGCGCAGCAGGTCGTCGTCGACGTCGGTGATGTTGCGCACGCAGCGGGTCTCGTGGCCGAGGTCGCGCAGGCGCCGCTGCAGCACGTCGTAGGTGACGTACACGGCGGCGTGGCCGAGGTGGGTGGCGTCGTAGGGCGTGATCCCGCACGTGTACATGGTCACGATCGGGCCCGGCTCGAAGGGCACGATCTCCTGGCGGGCCGTGTCGTAGAGGCGCATCACGTCGCACACGCTAACGGCGGGATCGGCGTTGCCGGTGCCCGGGATCGGTCAGTCCTCGTGGATGCCGGTGAACTTGACCGCGGCCCGGGTCTTGTAGCGCACGTTGAGCTGGAGCAGCACCGCGGCGAACGCCTCGATGGGCGCGGCGTTGGACAGCTCGCCGGCGTCGAGCGGGCGCATGTTGGGGATCTTGCGGACGATCTCGCTGATGGCCTCGGTGGCCTCGCGGGTGGTCCGAGCAGATCAGCACGTCGCTCTCGACCGGCTCGTTCAGGTCGCCCAGCTCCTTGGCCGGCACGTGGTGGAAGCCGGCGGCCACCATGCGACTTGGGCAGCGCCGGCCTGCACGCTGGCCGCCACCGAACCGCGGGGCGGCACCAGCGGCTGGAACTCGTGGCCGACCTTGGCCAGGGCGTTGGCCATGGAGATGACCACCTTGCCCTGCAGCTGGCGCGACACCGACTTGGCCGTGGCCGCCGCCGCGTCCCACGGGGTGGCGATGACGACGAGGTCGGCGTTGGAGGCGCCTTCGTTGTCGGCCGCGTCGATGACCAGCCCCCGGCCGTCCCACCGCTCGAGCAGCGTGTCGCGGACCTCCATCGAGCGGTACTTGGACCGCGAACCGATGACGACCTCGAATCCGACGGAGGCCAGACGGGCAGCAAGGCCGCTTCCCGCCGGGCCGGTGGCTCCCAACACTCCGATTTGCATGGCGTCACCCTAGGCGAGCCTCCGGACTCGTCGTCCAAGCCCTGATGCTCCGTCAGATCTCGTCGGGCCGATGTTGGGTAACGTGCCCGCTCCCGCTCAGGTCGGAGGTCGCATGGGTCTGCTCGACGGAAAGCGCATCGTGATCACCGGCGTCCTCACCGACGCCTCGCATCGCGTTCGGGGTGGCCCAGCTGGCCCAGGCCGAAGGGCGCCGAGATCATCCTCACCGGAGCCGGGCGAGGCCTGTCGCTGACCCGGCGCACGGCCCGCAAGCTGGCGGTCGAGCCCGACGTGGTCGAGTTCGACGTGAGCGACCCGGCCCAGGTCGACTCGCTGCGCCACGAGCTGGCCGAGCGTTGGGACCGCGTCGACGGCGCCCTCCACGCCATCGGCTTCGCCCCCGAGGTGTGCCTGGGCGGCACGTTCCTCGACGCCGAATGGGCCGACGTGTCGGTGGCCGTGAACATCTCGGCCTACTCCTACAAGGCCCTGGCCGACGCCGTGGTCCCCCTCATGAGCGACGGAGGCGCCCTCGTCGGGCTCGACTTCGACGCCAGCGTGACGTGGCCGGCCTACGACTGGATGGGGGTGGCCAAGGCCGCCTTCGAGTCGACGTCGCGCTACCTGGCCCGTTACCTGGGGCCACAGGGGGTGCGGGTGAACCTGGTGGCGGCCGGGCCCGCTGCGCACGCTGGCCGCCAAGTCCATCCCCGGTTTCAACGAGTTCGAGGACGTGTGGGACCCTCGTGCCCCCCTCGGCTGGGACGTGAGCGACTCATCGGCGGTGGCCCGGGCCTGCGTGGCCCTGCTGTCGGACTGGTTCCCCCAGACCACGGGCGAGATCATCCACGTCGACGGGGGGCTTCACTCGACGGGGGCCTGACGATCCTCGGCGAGCAGGTAGTCGGGGTTGGCCACGCGGACCTTGGCCAGCACGTCGAGCCAGACCGAGGCGGCCACGTCGTCGAGCCGGTCGCCGAGCTCACCGGCCCGGATGGCGGCGGCCAGCTCGCGGTCGTCGTCGTAGCCGAGCTGATGCAGGCGCCGCAGGTGCAGGAAGGCCTCGGGTCGGGGCTCGGTCAGCTCCCGCTCCACCATGGCCAGCACGCGCGCCGCCACCCGGGCGTGGAACTGCACCCGGCCCTCGGTGGCCGCCATGACGTCGCCTTCGAGGAACTCCCGCACCGCCTCCACCAGCTCGCGCGGCGGTGGGTGCGTCGTGCAGCTGGGCCACCTCCGACGCCCGACGGTGCCGGCCCTCGTCCGCCAGCCGCTTCTCCGAGGCGCCGATCAGGCGCAGCAGGTCGTATTCGTTCTCGCACACCCGACGGCCGATGGCGGCCAGCTCGACCGAACGCGACGCCCCCGTCAGATGGCTCGACGCCTGCAGGATGCAGATGACCCCCCAGCGCAGCGTGCCGAGCACCTCCCACCACCGCACGGCGGCGGCGTCGACCGTCGCGCCCGGACGCGGCGGCGTAGGCGGCGTAGAGCTCGTCGTAGGTGCCCAGACCGGCCACCGGCAGGTCCGAGCCGAAACGCCACGCCCGCACGCACAACCAGCCCAGGTCCTCCATGGGGTCACCCAGGTGCGCCAGCTCCCAGTCGAGCACCGCCCGCAACCCGTCGTCGCCCACCATGAGGTTGCCCAGCCGGAAGTCGCCGTGCGACCACGGTGCTCTCGCCCGGGGCCGGTCGGTGCTCCTCCAGCCAGCGCAGGGCCAGCTCGAAGGCCGGATGAGGCTGGCCCAGGCCGTCGATGAGCTGGCGCAGCTGGCCCACCGGCTCCTCGGCCCGCAGGTGGGGCGCGTCGCCCACGGCCACGTCGTGGATGGCGGCCAGCGCCCGGGCGCACTGGCCCACCAGCACGGCCCGGGCCTCGGCGAACTCGTCGTCGCGCAGGATGCGCCGGGCGATCGTCTCGCCATCGACCCAGCCCATGACCAGGAAGGGCGAACCCACGACCGAGGCGTCGTTCGAGGCGGCGACCACCGGGGCCACCGGCACCCCCTGGTCGCCCGCCGCGCGCCAGCAGGGTCGCCTCCCCCTCCATCGCCGCGTTGCCGCCGAGGACACCGGGCCGCACCCGCTGCAGGATCAGCGGCTCGGTGGTCCCGCCCATGGTGTCGAGGAGCCCGAACGACCACGTCTCACGCGACGCCCCACCCGACAGCCGCCGCAGGTCGACGACCTCGAGCCCGTCCCGGTCGAGGCTGCGCTCGAGGAACACGGCCAGCCGCACGTCGAGGTCATCAGCATCAGCCACGGACGCTGACGCTACCGCGAGTCCGGTTTCAGTCGGACTCGTCGAGGATGTCGCCGACCAGCTCCTCCAGCAGGTCCTCCAAGGTGACGATGCCCGCCGTGGTCCCGTCGGCCGAGGTCACCAGGGCGAAGTGGACCCGGGCCCGGCGCATGGCCAGGAGCAGGTCCTCCAACGACCGGTCGGCCGGGACGACCAGCATCGAGCGCACCAGGCGCAGCGGCACCGGCACGGTCGGCGGCCACCAGCGGCACCGTGAGCAGGTCCTTGGCGTGGACGAAGCCGAGGACCTCGTCGAGTCCCGCCCGGGCCCACCACCGGCAGCCGGGAGTGACCGCTGTCGACGACCACCGCCTCGGCCTCCCGCACCGTGGTGTCGAGCCCGATGGCGCGGATGGCCGACCGGGGGGCCATGACCGAGGCCACGTCACGACCCCCGAAGTCGAGCACGCCGGTGAGCAGCTCGTGGGCGAACTCCTCGATGAGGCCCTCGTCGCGCGACGCCCCCAGCATGACCGTCAGCTCCTCGGCCGTGGGCGTGGTCGACAGCTCGTCGCGGGCCTGCACGCCGAAGGCGCGCACCCCGAGCGCTGCTCAGGGCGTTGAGCACCCGGATCACCGGGCGGAACACGAACAGGTAGGCGGCGTTGGGGGCCGACAGCCACCGCAGGGTCCGCTCGGGGGCGGCCATCGCCGCGTTCTTGGGCACCAGCTCGCCCACCACCAGGTGGAGGAAGACCACGATGGACAGGCCCAGGATGCCGGCGAGGGTGCGAGCCGCCGCCCCCGACAGGCCCACCGCCTCGACCACCGGCTCGAACAGATGGGCCATGGCCGGCTCGCCCACCAGGCCCAGCACCAGCGAGGCCATGGTGATGCCCAGCTGGGCCCCGGCCAGCTGCAGCGACAGGTCGCCGGAGGCGTCGAGGGCCCGCCCGGCGGCCAACGACCCGCCGGCGGCCAGCTCCTCGAGCTTGGTGCGACGCGACGCCACCAGCGAGAACTCGAGCGCCACGAACACGCCGTTGACGCCCAGCATGAGCGCCGCCACCGCCAGGGCCGACCAACCGGTCACGGCTCCTCCCCTCGGCTCAGAACCGGGCTCGGTGGCGGTGAGGCGCACGTTGGCCACCCGCAGGCCGTCCATCTCGTCCACCACGAGGCGGTGGTCGGCCGTAGGTGAACGCCGTCCCCCACGGCCGGGATGCGGCCGAGCTGGTCGAGCACGAAGCCGGCCAGGGTCTCGTACTCGCCGTCGGGCATGGCGAAGCCGGTGGCGTCGAGCACCTCGTCGGGGTGAAGGCTGCCGGGCACCAGCCACGGCCCGGAGCCGCCGCGGCACCTCGGTCAGGCGGGGCTCGAGCGGGTCGTACTCGTCGTCGATCTCGCCGACGATCTCCTCGACCACGTCCTCCAGCGTGATGATGCCGGCCGTTCCGCCGTACTCGTCGACCACCACCGCCAGGTGGTTGCGGCGGTCGCGCATGTCGGCCAGCAGCCCCTGGAGCGCCCGCGTCTCGGGCACCGCCATGACCTCGCTCATGAGCTCGCGCACCGGCGTGGTGGCCCGCACGTCGGCGGGCCAGCGAGTGCACCGACTTCACCAGCACCACGCCCGACGATGTCGTCGAGATCGGCGCCGTACACCGGGAAGCGGGAGAAGCCGGTGCGCCCGGCGAGGTCGACCAGGTCGGCCACCTGGTCGTCGACGGCCAGGGCCGACACCGCCACCCGGGGCACCAGCGCGTCGGCCGCGGTCTTGTCGCCGAAGCGCACCGAGCGGGTGAACAGCGTGGAGGCGGTGTCACCGATGGTGCCCTCCTCGACCGACGCCTCCAGCAGGCGGGCCAGCTCGGGCAGCGAGCGCACCGCCTCCAGCTCCTCCCGGGGCTCGATGCCCAGCCGGCGGACGGTCCAGTTGGCCGCCCGGTTCAGCAGGCGGATGACGGCGCCGAACACGGTGGCGTACAGCCGCAGGAACGGCGCCAGCCACAGGACCGTGGTCTCGGGCTTGGCGATGGCCACCGTCTTGGGGATGAGCTCGCCCAGCACCATCTGGAACACGGTGGCCAGGGCCAGGGCGATGACGATGGACACCCCCCGCACCAGGCTCTCGCTCAGGACCGGGCGCAGGAGCGGCTCGATGAGCTGGGCCAGCACCGGCTCGGCCAGGAAGCCGAGCAGCGAGCGACGTCACCGTGATGCCGAGCTGGGCGCCCGAGAGCTGGAACGAGAGCTTGGCCAGCAGCGAGCGGACCTGCCGGGCCCGCCGCGAACCCTCGGTCGGCCAGCGAGTTGATGCGGCTGCGATCGGCCGCCACCAGCCCGAACTCGGCGGCCACGAACACCCCGGTGACGGCGATCAGCGCGACGATGGCGACCAGCCCCGAGCGCGGTCCTCATCGAGCGCGGCCCGGCCATCTCCGTCACGATAGGCAATTGTGGCCTGTGCCAGGCTGACCCCGTGACGTCATCGACGGCCGGTCCTTTCGCCCTGGCGGCGGCCGACGCCGACACCCTGCGGGACCGCACCGGCGTCGACCGCTTCGCGGCCGTCGTCGTGCTCGGCTCCGGCCTGGGGGCCTTCGCCGACGCGCTGACCGGCGCCGAGGTCCTCCCCATGGCCGAGCTGGCCGGCTTCCCCGCCCCGGCGGTTCCCGGCCACGCCGGCACGGTCGTGGCCGGGCGCGTCGCCGACCATGACGTGCTGGTCCTGGCCGGACGGGTCCACCTCTACGAGGGCTACTCGGTCCACCAGGTCTGCCACGGGGTGCGGGTGGCGGCGGCGGCCGGGGTGCACACGGCAGTGCTGACCAACGCGGCCGGCGGTATCCGTCCGGACCTCGACGTGGGGTCGCTGGTGTGCATCTCGGACCACCTGAACCTGTCGGGGGCCAACGCCGTCGCCGGCCCCCATGACGGTCCCCAGCCGTCGTTCGTCGACCTGAGCGCAGCCTACGACCCGGGGTTGCGCCGCCGCGCCGGCGAGGTCGCCCCCGCCATGGCCGAGGGGGTCTACGCCGCGCTGGCGGGGCCGAGCTTCGAGACGCCGGCCGAGAT
>CAVSDZ010000005.1:0-846330 GCA_963726905.1 uncultured Microthrixaceae bacterium | reverse complement strand
CGATCTCGGCCTGCTTGCGCCGTTGCAGGGCATTGGGCCCCCGGTTGCGGGCCACCTTGGCCCGCGGTCTCGGCTCGAACGTCACCCCGCGGACCCAGAGCGACACCGAGCTGCGGGCCACGCCCAGCTCATCGGCGATCTCCTGCAACGTCCACGCCTGGGCCCGCAGGTCCCGCGCTCGCCCCTGTTCTGCCACCATCCCTCGGTATCCCATCGCCGGAGTATGGCGACGGGGTGTGACAGGCCCCCGGGGGACCCGTGACGCTCGGGTGTCACCGTGGCAGACCCCCATGGCAGACAGAGGGTGCCCCGATGGCGTACAACAGAACCATGCGATTCCGAACTGGTCTTCTCGTGGGTCTGGCCATCGGCTACTACTACGGCTCCAAAGCCGGCCGGGAGCGGTACGACCAGATCGACCACTATCTGGCCCAGGTTCGCCACACCGACGCCTACCGCGAGCTGCGCGACCGGGTGGGCGAGCTCGTCGACGACGGCATCAGCCGGTCGCGCGGCCTCGTCGACGACCGGATGTTCGGCGGGCACTCACCGGCGTCGAGCGACAGCCCCGGACCCTACGACTTCACCGGGGACCCGACCCTCAACTGACGGTCATTCCCCGTCGAGGTAGTCGCGCAGCTTCTGGCTGCGGTGCGGGTGACGCAGCTTGGCCAGCGTCTTGGACTCGATCTGGCGGATGCGCTCACGGGTCACCCCGAACTCGCGCCCGACCTCCTCGAGGGTGCGAGCCTGACCGTCGTCGAGCCCGAAGCGCAGCCGAACGACGGCCTTCTCCCGGTCGTTGAGCTGGTCGAGGGCCTCGACCACGGCGTCGCCCAACATCTTGCGGGCGGCCATCTCGGCCGGGGCCTCGGCGTGCTGGTCCTCGATGAAGTCGGCCAGGTTGGAGTCGTCCTCCTCGCCCACCGGTGAGTCGAGCGACAGGGGATCCTGCGAGATGCGCATGATCTCGCGCACTCGGGCCGGGGTCATGTCGACCTTGTCGGCCAGCTCCTCGATGGTGGGGTCGCGCTCGAGCTCCTGGATCATCTGGCGCTGGACCCGATGGACCTTGTTGATCGACTCGACCATGTGCACCGGGATGCGGATGGTGCGGGCCTGGTCGGCGATGGCCCGGGTGATGGCCTGACGGATCCACCAGGTGGCGTAGGTCGAGAACTTGAAGCCCTTCGTGTAGTCGAACTTCTCGACCGCCCGCATGAGGCCCAGGTTCCCTTCCTGGATCAGGTCCAGGATGAGCATCCCCCGGCCCACGTAGCGCTTGGCGATCGACACCACCAGGCGCAGGTTGGCCTGGGTCAGCGCCGCCTTGGCGTCCTCTCCGTCGTCGACGGTGCGCTTGAGCCGGCGCCGCTCCAGCGGGTCGAGGTCGGCGATCTCGCCGGAGGCGTTCAGGTCGGCCAGCCGCTCGGCGGCCTCGGTGCCGGCCTCGATCCGCTTGGCCAGGTCGACCTCCTCCTGGGCCACCAGCAGCGGCACCCGGCCGATCTCCTTGAGGTACATCCGCACCGGATCGGCCGAGCCACCCATCCCGATCTGCGAACCCATCCGCAGGGCGTCCTTGGGGCTGGTGGTGCGGAGCCGGGCCCGCCGGCGGGCGGCGGAGTCGCCGGGCTCGTCGAGGTCGTCGTCGGCCACGCTCCCGGCCGCCTTGTCCTCCTGGACCTGGGCCCGCCCGGCGGCGTCGACCCGGCGGGCCTCGCTCTCGTCGAGCTCGGCCTCGATGGCCAGGGCCTCGGCCGCGTCGACCTCGGCCTCGAGCTCGCGCAGGAAGCTCAGCGGTGGATCGTCGACGCTGGGATCGAGCCCGATGCCGTCCACCGCCAGCAGCCGGCGGAGATCCTCGACCAGCTCAGGGGTGATGGCCGTGGAGCTGATGCACTGCTCGAGATCGTCCCGGGTGAGCGTCTGGTGCTCGCGGGCGAGGGACAGCAGACGGCTGAGCTCGTCACCCGACAGCCCCCCGTCATGCGCAAGCACCTGATCACTCCCGGTCATCTGCTCTCCTGCGGCCTTTCCAGCGAGCCAGGGTACCAACTGCTCGACTGCTCCTGCAGCCGTGGCCGGCTCCCGGAGCTCCTCCATGCGCAGCTTCACCCAGGCCATCTCGGCCGATCGCTCGAACATCA
Source organism: uncultured Microthrixaceae bacterium (assembly GCA_963726905.1). GTDB lineage: Bacteria > Actinomycetota > Acidimicrobiia > Acidimicrobiales > Acidimicrobilacustridaceae > UBA4742. The sequence continues at coordinate 844,180 of CAVSDZ010000005.1, read as the reverse complement.
TGGACTCATCGGCAGAAACGACCTCGGACTGGATGATCACCAGCTCGCGACGGGCCGCTTCTTCCACCAGGCGGGCCATGACGTCGGCGGGATCGGCCTCGGTGTCCTCCACCGCCAGGCGCTGCAGCAGGTCGGCGGCGGCCGGATCGGCCGACTCCATGGCGTCACGCAGCGTGGGCGTCGACACCAGGGCCTGGTACACGGCGAAGTTGAGGTCGTCGGCGAACAACCGGGCGTCGAGGGACTCGGAGATGGTCGACGGGTCGGCCACCAGCAGCCGGAGCGCCTCGATCTCGGGCGAGTCGCGCCGGGTGGCCGGCCGCGTGGTCGAGCCCCGCGACGCGGGCACCGCCTTGCCCCGCACGGCCGACCCGGCGGCGGGGGCGAACGTGCCCGAGCGCAACGTGTCCGGGTCGATGCGACAGCGCGATGCCACCTCCATCAGGTACTGGTCGCGGACGAGCTCGCTGGGGTGCTCGTTGATCACCGCCATGGCCGCCTCGGCCGCCCGGGCCCGCCCCTCCGGCGACACCAGCGAGGCCGCCTCCAGCACCCGGTTGAGTCGGAAGCCGAGGAACGGCGTGGCCTCGGTCACCGCCGCCACCAGGGCCTCGGGGTCGGAGCGGGCCAGGTCGGCGGGGTCGACGCCCGGGGGCAGCGCGGCAACGGCGACGTCGATGTCGTAGGCCCGCTCCCACTCGTAGAACCGGGCCGCCGCGTTCTGGCCGGCGGCGTCGGCGTCGAAGGCCAGCACCACCCGGCGGGCGAAGCTCTTCAGCGTGCGGAAGTGCTCCTCGGTGAGCGCGGTGCCACAGGTGGCCACGGCCCGGGGCACGCCGGCGGCGGCGAAGCCGATCACGTCGGTGTAGCCCTCGCACACGATGGCCTCGTCGGCCGCCACGATGGCGCCCTTGGCCCAGTTGAGCCCGTACAGGACCTTGCTCTTGGCGTAGATGGCGCTCTCCGCCGAGTTCTTGTACTTGGCCGGGTCGTCGGAGCCGGGCAGCACCCGCCCCCCGAAGGCCACCGCGTCGCCCTTGGTGTCGAAGATGGGGAACAGGATCCGGCCCCGGAACACGTCGTTGGTGCGGCCCACGCGGTTGATGCGGGCCAGCCCCGCATCGACCAGGACATCGGTCGGGACCTTCAGGGCCTTCGACAGCTCGTCCCAGCCCTCGGGAGCCCAGCCGATCTTGTAGGCCCGGACCTCGTCACCGGACAGGCCGCGGGAGCGCAGGTAGCCCCGGGCCGAGGCGGCATCGGGGGCCGACAGCAGCCGTTGGTGGTACCACTCGACCGCCTGGGCGGTGGCGTCGATCAGCCGGGCCCGCTTCTTGCGCCCCTCGCCCTCGTCGCGGTCGGTGTAGGTGAGGGTGATCCCGGTCTTGCCGGCCAGGAACTCGACGGCGCCCACGAAGTCGGTGTGCTCGATCTCGCGCACGAACGTGATGACGTCGCCCTTGGCCCCGCAGCCGAAGCAGTAGTAGAGCCCCTGCTCCTGGTTGACCGAGAACGATCCCGACTTCTCGGCGTGGAACGGGCACAGCCCCACCCAGCGGCGCCCGACCCGCTTGAGCTGCAGATGGTCGCTGATCACCGAGACGATGTCGGCGGACTCGCGGACCCGCACGATGTCCTCGTCGACGATCCCCATGGCGGCCGAACCTACCAGCGGGATGTGACGCTCAACCCGGCGCGGCGGCGTCGAGCGCGGCCTGGGCCGCCGCCAGGCGGGCGACGGGCACCCGGAACGGCGAGCACGAGACGCTGGCCAGCCCGGCCTGGTGGAAGAGGCGGATCGAGGCCGGGTCACCGGCATGCTCGCCGCACACGCCCACGGCCAGGCCGGGGTCGACCGCATGGGCCCGCTCGCACGGTGAGCGCCACCAGCTCACCCACCCCGTCGGCGTCGAGCACCTCGAACGGATCGGCGGCCAGGAGCCCGTCGGCCTGGTAGCGCTCCAGGATCCGGCCCACGTCGTCGCGGCTGAAGCCGAACGTCATCTGGGTCAGGTCGTTCGTGCCCAGCGACAAGAAGTCGGCCAGCTCGGCCAGCTCGCCGGCCCGCAGCGCGGCTCGAGGCGTCTCCACCATGGCCCCCACCGAGAAGGTGAGCTCGGGCGCGCCCGCGGGACGGTCCCGACTCACGCTCGCCGCCTCATCCAGCACCCATGCCTTGACCAGGGCCAGCTCGGAGCGGGTCGACACCAGCGGGATGAGCACCCGCACGTCGGGCTGCCCCCCGGCGTCGAGTCGGGCCAGCGCCGCCTCGAACAGGGCCCGGACCTGCATCCGGTAGAGCGCGGGCCGCAGCACGGCCAGACGCACCCCCCGCACCCCCAGCATCGGGTTGTGCTCCTGCCAGCGCCGGGCCGCGGCCAGCAGGGCCACGTCGGCGCCCTCCAGCTCTCCCCGGGCCTCAGCCACCTCCAGGGCGGTCACGTCGGGGAGGAACTCGTGCAGCGGTGGGTCGAGCAGGCGGACGGTGACGGGACGACCGTCCATCACGGCGAGCAGGGATTCGAAGTCGGCGCGCTGGACCACCTCGAGGGCGGCCAGGGCGGCCGCCTCGTCGCCGGGGGCGTCGGCCAGGATCATCTGCTGCACGAGGGCCAGCCGGTCCCCGCCCAGGAAGAGGTGCTCGGTGCGGCACAGACCGATGCCCTGCGCCCCGAAGGCCAGCGCCCGGGCGGCGTCGTCGGGGGTGTCGGCGTTGGCCAGCACCACCAGCCCCCCGACCCGGGCCTCGTCGGCCCAACCGAGCAGGGTGAGGAGCTCGTCGGGCACCTCGCCGGCGTCCACCACCGTCTCGCCGAGGCGGACCTCGCCCGAGGACCCGTCGATGGAGATGACCTCGCCCTCGGCGACCACCACGCCCCCGGCGGCGGTCAGCGAGTCCTCGCCGACGATGAGGCTGTCGGCCCCGCACACCGCGGGCAGCCCCCGACCGTGGGCCACCACCGCCGCGTGGCTGGTCATGCCGCCTCCGGACGTGACGATCCCTTCGGCTCCGGCCATGGCCGGCTCGTCGGCCGGTGACGTCTCGGGCCGCACCAGGATGACCGGGATCCCCTCGTCGATGAGATCGAGGGCGCGCCAGGCGTCGAACACGGCCACCCCGCTGGCCGCCCCGGGCGAGGCCCCGACGCCCACGGCCAGCACCGGGCCCAGGGCGCCCGAGCCGCGGGGGTGCAGCACGAGCTCCAGATCCTCGGACGTGGCCGACCGGATGGCGTCGGCGCGTGAGAAGGGGTCGTCGGCGTCGACGGCCCGGGCGACCAACGCCCGGATCCGCGCCGCGCCCCGATCCTCCCCCACCGTGGTCACACCCGGCCCACGGCAGTCAGGCCAGGCGCGGGCGCAGGTACTCGACCAGCTCGGCGATCGCCACCCGGTCCTGCTCCATGGAGTCGCGCTCGCGCACGGTGACGGCCCCGTCCTCGAGCGAGTCGAAGTCGACGGTCACGCAGAACGGGGTGCCCAGCTCGTCCTGGCGGCGGTAACGACGACCGATGGCCTGGGTCTCGTCGTAGTCGGTCATCCAGTGCGGCTGCAGCGAGGCCAGCACCTGGCGGGCGACCGGCGTCAGCGTGTCCTTCTTCGACAGGGGCAGCACCGCCACCTTGTACGGCGCCAGGCGATGGTGCAGGCGCAGCACGACGCGGGTCTCGCCCCGCACCTCCTCCTCGTCGTAGGCGGCCAGCAGGAACGCCATCATGGTGCGGGTGGCGCCGGCGGCCGGCTCGATCACGTGCGGCGTGTAGCGGACGTTGGTCGCCTGGTCGAAGTAGTCGAGCTTCTCCCCCGACGCCTGCTGATGCTGGGTCAGGTCGTAGTCGCCGCGGTTGGCGATGCCCTCGAGCTCGTCCCAGCCCCACGGGAACAGGAACTCCACGTCGGACGTCCCGCTCGAGTAGTGGCTCAGCTCGTCGGCGTCGTGGGCCCGCAGGCGCAGCTTCTCGGCGGGGATGCCCAGGTCGAGGTACCACTGGTAGCGCTCGGCGCACCAGTACTCGTACCACTGGGCCGCCTCGTCGGGCGGCACGAAGTACTCCATCTCCATCTGCTCGAACTCGCGGGTGCGGAACACGAAGTTGCCCGGGGTGATCTCGTTGCGGAACGACTTGCCCACCTGGGCGATGCCGAAAGGGGGCTTCTTGCGGCTGGACTGCAGGACGTTGGTGAAGTCCACGAACATGCCCTGGGCGGTCTCGGGCCGCAGGTAGACCTCGGACCCGGCCCCCTCGACCGGCCCGGCGTAGGTCTTGAACATGAGGTTGAACTGGCGGGCCTCGGTGAAGGAGTGCTCGGCTCCGCAGTTGGGGCACACCTCGGGGTCGTCCAGCTTGTCGAGCCGGAACCGCTCCTGGCACACCTTGCAGTCGACCAGGGGGTCGGTGAAGTTCTGGAGGTGGCCCGGAGGCCTCCCAGATGGCCGGCGGCGACAGGATGGCGGCGTCGAGCCCCACGATGTCGTCGCGCAGCTGCACCATCGAGCGCCACCACGCGTCCTTGACGTTGCGCAGCAACAGGACACCGATGGGCCCGTAGTCGTACGTCGAGCGGAAGCCGCCGTAGATCTCAGCCGAGGGGAACACGAAGCCGCGCCGCTTCGAGAGGTTGACGATCTTGTCCATGAGGTCGTCGACCCCAGTGGAGGTGTCGTCGGGAGGCGAGTCGGCTTCGGACATGGCGCCTGATCGTAGTGCCGGCCGACCCGCCCCCCTCTCCGGTTCACGGCACGCTCATGCCTGACTCTGCTCGAACGTGTGAACCCGGGCCTCCAGGCCGTCCAGGGCGGCGGCGAGGTCGCCACCCCCGGCGACTCCCGCCACCGACCCATGGGTGATGGCCCAGCGGTTGGGTGACGGTCGGTAGGCCCACGCCTCGAACGAGGCCAGCGCGTGCTCCCACGCCACCGACGGGCGGGGCCGGAGCCGGGCCACGAAGCCGACGTCGCCGTCCCGGCGGAGCCAGAGGGCATCCAGTTCCACGCGGTGGCGGGCGGGCCGGAGCGCCCGCGGGGCCACCGCCACATCGTCGTGGCCGTCGAGGAGATCGAGGCCCCATCGGGCGGCGAGCGTCGACAACCGGGCCGACGCCTCCATCCCCGCCCGGCTCCCCACGATGTCAAAGGGCCGCACGGCCGCGTACTGGTCGCGCAGCGCGTCGCACGCCGCCCGCCGGTCCTCCACCGGCCCCGACCGGTCGAGCCCGTATTCGAACCACTCGATGCGGTTGAGCAGGTCGGCCCACAGCCGCTCGCACGACCGGTTCAGGCGGGACTGCAGCTCGACGTCTTCGCGGCCGTCGTGGTCGACCTCGGCCACCGAGGCGACGCCGCCCACGGCCCGCACGCGCCGCACGAGCAGGGTGAGTCGGGGGTCGTCGGCCGGGCGCGGCACCGCCCACACCGTCGGCCGGAGGTTGAGCGCCCGCTCGCCCCGCAGGGCCCGCCAGAGCGCCGTCCGGGTGGCGCCCGGGCCGGCTCGTCCGAGGGTGTAGCGGAACGCGGTCCAGCGAGGGCGGTCACCGAATCGGTCGGCGTCGTCCGGAACGACCACGGGTGGCACGGAGAAGGGGACGACCCCCGGCGGTGGCACCAGCCGGACGACAGGCGGGACGGGGCGCGACCCGGGGTGGAGGGCACGCGCCGATGTGGTGAATCGGGCCATGGGAATGCTCCTGACCATCCCGGACTCGGGATGCGTCGAGCCGACGGCGAGGCCGATCGGCGGTCTGATGGGCGAGCCGCCGAGCCGGGAGCGCAGGGCGTCGGGCGCGGCGGGTTGCGGATCAGACGAGCAGCGGAGGCCCGCGGCGCCGAGGGAGGAGAACGGCGACGGCAGCCGGTGTCCGACGGCGGAGCCGCGCCGACCAGGCCCGCGCGGCGATCACCACACCGGCCAGCAGGGCGACGAGCCATGCGGCGAGGCGCAGTGGACCGAGCCCACCGGTGCGCGTGGCCAGGGCCCGCACCGTCGAAAGGCGGGCGGGAGCCGCCGGCACGTGGGCCAGGAGCGACTCGGCCGGCCGAACGGCCCCCTCCACCGCGGGGGCCGCCGTTCCCGTCCTCACCGCCGCCGCCACGGAGCCCATCGGGCCGAAGACGGCAGCGACGAACAGCACGCCGGCGAGCAGTACGACGGCCAGGCCCGCGCCGAACGCGACGATTGATCGCGGCGTTCCCGACTCGCTCCTGGCGGCGGCCATGGCGGCGACCCTAGCGATCCAGTCCCCGGCCGGGACGCGTCGGGTACAGGTATGCGAAAGGTTCGGCCGAATCAGCGAACCGTACGTGACCGACGCCACAACCTGTTCGTCCGGGCGTCATGCTGCGGAGAACGACCCGAAATCGCGCTCTCTTACCGTCCCCGCTGATGGGTGCCGCTGGGGCCCTCATCGACAGGGAGGAAGTCCATTCATGAATCCTGGTGACGTGGCGTGGGTGCTGGCCTCGGCTGCGCTCGTGCTGTTCATGACGCCTGGGCTGGCGTTCTTCTACGGCGGCATGGACCGCCGCCGCAACGTGCTCAACATGCTGATGATGAGCTTCTGGTGCCTGCTCGCCGTCCCGGTGGTGTGGGTGGCCGTTGGCTTCTCGCTCGCCTACAGCGGGACCGGGAGCCTGATCGGCAACCTCGACTGGGCGTTCCTCCACGGCTTGAACATCGTGCCCGTGACCGACGGAGGCGACGGCGGTCAGCTGCTGCTGACGGTGGCGTTCCTCGGGATGTTCGCCGTGATCACCCCGGCACTCATCTCCGGTGCGGTCGCCGACCGCATGAAGTTCTCGGCCTGGGCCATCTTCGTACCCATCTGGGTCCTGCTCGTCTACTGCCCCGTCTCGTTCTGGATCTACGGCGGCACCTGGACCGACGGGGTCACCGGCTGGCTCGGGTCGCGGGGCTCGCTGGACTTCGCCGGCGGGACGGTGATCCACATCAACGCCGGCATCGCCGCCCTGGCCGCGGCCCTGGTGCTGGGCAAGCGGCGCGGACTGGCCCAAGGAAGGGCACCCGCCCCACTCCATGCCCCTGGTCATGATCGGGACCGGCATCTTGTGGCTGGGCTGGTTCGGCTTCAACGCCGGCTCCGCCTTCGCGGCCAACGGCACCGCCATCCAGGCCTTCCTCAACACGTTCCTGGCCGCCGCGGCCGCGGGCATGGCGTGGGCGGTCATCGAGCGGGTCAAGGACGGTCACTTCACCAACCTCGGGGTTGCGTCGGGCATCGTCGCCGGCCTGGTGGCGATCACCCCTGCCGCCGGCTTCGTCTCGGGCATGGCGCCCCTCTGGATCGGCCTGGCCGCCGGCATCATCTGCTGCTTCGCCGTCCAGCTGAAGTTCCGGGCGGGCTACGACGACAGCCTCGATGTGGTCGGGGTCCACTTCGTGGGCGGTCTGGTCGGCTCGTTGCTCATCGGCCTGTTCGCCGACCCCGAGTACTTCGGGGGCTCGTTCGACGCCGGGCTGTTCTACGGCGGGGGCCTCGGCCTCCTGTTCGAGCAGCTGCTGGCGGCGGTGGCCACCATCGTCTTCTCGTTCGTGGTGACGTTCGCGATCCTCAAGGTGCTGGCCGGCACCATCGGCATCCGCGTCTCCGAAGAGGACGAAGGGTCCGGCCTCGACCTCACGCAGCACAGCGAGACCGCCTACCAGGACGCCGAGGCCACGATGGAGCGGGTGCCGTGAAGCTGATCACCGCCGTCATCAAGCCGTTCAAGCTCGACGAGGTGCGCGCCGCCCTGACCCAGGCCGGCGTCACGGGGCTGAGCGTCACCGAGATCAAGGGGGTGGGGCGTCAGGGCGGCCACACCGAGACCTACCGCGGCACCGAGTACCGCATCGAGCTGTTGCCCAAGGTGAAGATCGAGGTGGTGGCCGAGGACGACGACGCGGCCGCCCTGGTCGACACCATCACCAACGCCGCCGCCACCGGCAAGATCGGTGACGGCAAGGTGTGGGTCACCACCGTGGACGAACTGGTGCGAGTCCGCACCGGGGAGCGGGGGGCCGAAGCCGTCTGACGATCTCTCGGCCGAGGGGAACACGACCCCACGGCGCTTCGAGGGGGCGGCCCATCCGACGCGCGCGCCAGCTCGCCGTGCCACCATGACCGCTCGTGAGCGCCTATCAGTTCCAGCCCGATCCCACCGACGTCATCACCAAGCGCTATGTCGCCGCCGTCATCGACGTCGCGATGGAGTGGATCGTCTGGATCATCGCGTTCGTGATCGCGTTCGCGGTGTTCTCCCACGACGTCATCCGCTACGACAACAACGGCTTTGGCACCTATCGCGCCTACAAGAGCACCGAGCTCACCGGCGCCGGGTGGGTCTTCGTCATCGTCATCGGGCTCGCCTACATGGTCAGCGTCTTCGTCATCTGGCGCGGCCAGACCGGCAAGTCACCCGGGACCCTGATGCTCGGCCTGGTCACGGTGAACGAACAGGGGGCGCCTCTCGGCGTCGGCCGGGCCCTGCTGCGCAGCGTGGCGGGCATCGTCGACTACATCGGCATCTGCTCGGTCCCCATCGTCGGCATCGCGACGAGCGCCAGTTCCAAGGGCCACCGCCGCGTGGGCGACATGGCGGCCAAGAGCCTGGTGGTCGACAAGCAGTATGCGGGTCAGCCGCTGTACGTGCCCGCCCTGAACCTCGCGACCGCAGCCGGACCCTACGGTCAGGCCTACGGCCAGCCCTACGGCGCCTACCCCGGCCAGCCCTACGCCCAGCCCTACGGTCAGCCCGGGCAACCGGTCGGCCAGCCGTTCGCCCAGCCCGGTCAAGCGGCCACCGACCCTTCGGCCAGCCCGGCCAGCCCGGCCAGCCCGGTCCGGGTGGCCAGGGTGGGTGGGGCGCCCCCGGCGCCAGCGGAGCGGCCGCGGGCTGGGGAGCACCAGGAGCTCCGGCGGCCACCCCCGACACCCCGACCCCCGAACCGGGCTGGGGCGCCCCCGGGGCGACCGGCGAGCAGACCGGCTGGGGTGCCCCCGGCGCCGAGGGTGGGGCCGCCGGCTGGGGTGCGCCGGGAGCCACCCCCAGCGGAGACACCGGCTGGGCCGCACCCACCACCCCCCAGGCCGACGAATCCCCCGCGGCGGCTCCCGCCACGCCACCTGCCACCGAAGCCGCCGCACCGGCGCCCGACCCCACCCAACCCCAGTGGGACGCCCAGCGGGGCGCCTACATCCAGTGGGACCCGGCCGGTCAGCGCTGGTTGCAGTACGACGACGCCGCCAAGCAGTGGCGGTCGATCTCCTAGCCGGACCTAGCCCCGGTCGAGGAGCGTGACCGACTTCAGGCGGCGCTCCAGGTGGTGCTCCATGGCCCGGGTGGCGAGGTGCTCCACCTCGGTGGTGACCGCCGACGGCGGTTCGTTGAGGGCGGCGCCGAGCTGCCCGCCGAGGATGCGGCGCAGGAGCTCGATCGCCTCCGGCGACACGGGCGTGCCCCGGCGGTCGTCGACGCACAACAGGCCCCCCGAGTCGAGATCGAAGGCCACCAGCGGGCCGTCCGACCCGCACTCGGCGCAGGCGTCGAGGACGGGCCGGTAGCCCTCCTGGGCCAACAGCTTCCAGAAGAACGCCGGCACCACCACGGGGCCGTTGTGGTCAGCCAGGGCCCGGAGCCCGCCGAGCAGCATCTGGAGCAAGCGGGGGTTGACCTCGCCCTCCTGCGCCATCTGGTCGACCGCCTCGAGCATGGCCGACGCCCGGGCGATGCGGTCCAGGTCGTCGCGGATGACCCGGAAGTGGTCGATCGATTCGGCCTGGGTGACGATGTCCAGCTCCCGGCCCTCGTACAGCTGCAGGGCCACGTGGCTCATGGGCTCGAGGCGCGAGCCGAACTTGCTCTTGGTCTTGCGCACACCTTTGGCCACGGCCCGGACCTTGCCCCGCCCCCGGGTCACGAAGACGATGATGCGGTCGGCCTCGCCGAGCTTGTAGGTGCGCAACACGATGCCCTCGTCGCGGTACAGCACCGGGTCTCAGCTCTCGTCGACCCCGCCGAAGCGGCGCTCGCGGTCCTGGTACTCCCGCACCGCGTCGAAGAGGTGCTGGCGCCGGAAGTCCGGCCACAGGACATCGGTGAACACGAGCTCGCTGTAGGCGATCTCCCACAGCAGGAAGTTGGAGATGCGGTACTCGCCCGACGTGCGGATCATGAGGTCGGGGTCGGGCATCTCCGGGTCGTAGAGATGGCGGCGGATGGCCCGTTCGTCGATCTTGTCGGCCGGGGTCCCCTCCGCCACCAGGGCCCGCACCGCGTCCACGATCTCGGCTCGCCCGCCGTAGTTGAAGGCGATGGTGAACGTCATCGTCCGGTTGGCGCGGGTCAACTCGACCGACGCGTCCTGGTGCTTGATGAGGCGCTTGGGCACCCGCCAGTCGCGGCGCCCGGCGAAGCGCATGCGCACGCCCCGCTCGTTCATCTCGTCGCGCCGGCGCGTCAGGATCGACTCGTTGAAGCCCATGAGATAGCGGACCTCGTCGGTCGGCCGCTTCCAGTTCTCGGTCGAGAAGGCATAGACGGTCAGCCACTTGATGCCCAGCTCGAGCGCGCCCTCCACCGTGTCGAACAGCGCCTCCTCGCCGGCGGCGTGGCCCTCGGTGCGCTTCAGGCCCCGGCGCTGGGCCCACCGCCCGTTGCCGTCCATGACGCAGGCCACGTGAGTGGGGATCCGGTCGGGATCGATGCCGGGGACGGACGCGGGAGGCACCGCCGCACCCTACCGCCCGCCACCACCGGCCCTGCGCCAGTGACGCCATGGGTCAGCGCCGCGGTTTCGGGGCGGTACGGTCGGTCGGTGACCCCGTCCGATCCCCGGCGCGAACCCGGCGCCCAGGGCCCCACGCGCCGCATCGACGCCAACGTGCGGGCCGCCCTGGAGGCGGTGACGCTGGCTCTGCCGGGAGGCGAGGTGCGCGTCGGGCAGGCCGACATGGCGGTGGCCGTGGGCCGAGCCATCGCCGACAAGCGGCCGCTGATCGTGCAGGCGGGCACGGGCACGGGCAAGTCGCTGGCCTACCTCGTCCCCGCCATCGTGAGCGGGGTGAAGGTGGTGATCGCCACCGCCACCAAGGCGCTCCAGGATCAGCTGGCCGGCAAGGACCTGCCCTTCCTGAGCGAGCACCTCGACCGCCCGTTCACGTTCGCCGTGCTCAAGGGACGGTCCAACTACGTCTGCCTCCAACGAGTGCACGAAGCGGAGACCGACAACGGCCAGGGGACGCTCGAAGGCACGACCGACACGGCGGTGGCCGAGGAGGTGCGGGCCCTCACCGCCTGGGCGGCGACCTCCGCCAGCGGCGACCGGGCCGAGCTCGAGGTCGAGCCGTCCGTCCGGGCCTGGTCGGCGGTCAGCGTCGGCCCGAGGGAGTGCCCGGGCGCGGCCAACTGCCCTCGCGGCGAGAGCTGCTTCGCCGAGCGGGCCCGAGCGGCGGCGGCCGCCGCCGACGTGGTGGTGGTCAACACCCACCTCTACGGCCTCAACCTGGAGGCGGGCGGAGCGTTCCTGCCCGAGCACGACCTCGTGGTGATCGACGAGGCCCACCAGTTCGAAGACGTGGTGTCGGCCACCTTCGGCCTCGAGCTGTTCGGCGGCCGCTTCACCAACCTGGCCCGCATCACCGCCGCCATCCTGGCCGACCCCGCCACCGTGGCCGATCTGGAGGCGGCGGCCGCCCATGTCTCCGATGCCCTGGCCGACCAGGTCGGGCGCCGCCTGCGCGGCGTCATGGACCAGGACCTCTCCGATGCCCTCGACTTCGCTCGGGTGCGGGTCGAGGCCGTGCTGGCCAAGGTCCGCGTCGTCCCCGACGACGGGCCGGGCGACGTCGGGGCTCGCAAGCAGCGCGCCCTCAAGGCGGCGGGCACCCTGCTCGACGACCTCGACTACGTCGCCGCCGTCCCGGTGAGCCATGTGGCCTGGGTCGAGGGCAGCGCCGACAGCCCGGTGCTGCGCGTCGCTCCGGTCGACGTCGCCGACGTGCTGCGCGAGGCGTTGTGGGAGGGTCCGACCGCGGTGCTGACCAGCGCCACCATCCCCCCTCGGCTGGGTGAGCGCCTGGGCCTCGACGCCGGCGCGTTCGACGAGATCGACGTGGGGAGCCCGTTCGACTACGAGCACCACGCCGCTCCTGTACTGCGCCGCCCACCTCCCCGACCCTCGCCACGCCGACTACGAGGAGACCGCCCATGCTGAGCTCGAGGCGCTCATCGTGGCCGCCGGCGGGCGCACCCTGGCCCTGTTCACCAGCTACCGGGCCATGAACGCGGCGGCCGACGCGCTCCGGCCGCGCCTGCCGTGGCCGGTGCTCACCCAGAACGATCTGCCCAAGCCCGCGCTCATCGCCCGATTCAGCGAGGAGGAGGAGACCTCGCTGTTCGCCACCATGGGCTTCTGGCAGGGCATCGACGTGCCCGGCCCGTCGCTGAGCCTCGTCACCATCGACCGCCTGCCCTTCCCCCGGCCCGACGAGCCGCTGCTGCAGGCGCGCCGGGACCGGGCCCGGGCCGACGCGTTCCGCACCGTCGACCTGCCGCGGGCGGCGACCATGCTGGCTCAGGGCGCCGGGCGCCTCATCCGCTCGGCGACCGACCGGGGCGTGGTCGCCGTGCTCGACCCCCGCCTCGCCACCAGCGCCAGCTACCGGTGGGACCTCGTCAGCGGGCTTCCACCCATGCGCCGCACCCGTGACCGGGCCGAGGCCGAGGCCTTCCTGCGGGCCATCCGTGACGAGCGGAACGCGGCGAGCTGAGGCCGGGCCACCGCTCCGCTCTCGATGACGAACGGCGGCCTCGAGCACTTCGGGCGGAACACGGCCGCCAAGGCCCGGCGGCCTCGATCAGGCGGCGGCGCCACCACGACGACGGCGGGCCGCGTCGACCCGGCGCGCCCGCCGGATCACCGCGTCCCACCGGGGATGGCCACCCTGCTCCGGCGGGTGCTCCCCCATGTCGGCGGCGAGCGCCTCGAGGAAGCCCGGAGAGGCTGATGCCCTCCTCGTCGGCGATCGTCTGCCAGACGTCGTGGCTCTCGGCACTGAGGTATGCATGGATGGCACGGCGGTCTTCAGCCATTGGGGTCGCTCCCGGAGGGTGAGGGTGGGGTTCCGTGGGTCAAGATAACGTCAAACCTAGCGTAGTTCCGCAACGGAGGCGACTGATCGACATCCGACAACCTCCAGCTGCGTCCCCGGTCAACCTCGCGCCTGCGGATCAGGATCCCACTTACCCCGCGCGATCACCAGTCAGTACCCCAGGCGTTCGAGCGCCTTGGGCCGGCGCTGCCAGTCCTTGTCGACCTTGACGAACAGCTCGAGGTAGGCACCGGGCGGGAGCTGCTGGCGCACGGCGATGCCGACCTCCTTGAGGACCGCCCCCTTCTTCCCGATCACGATGCCCTTCTGCGAGTCGCGCTCGACGAGGATCTCGCAGCGGATGCGAGGCCACTCCCACTCGGTGACCCGGGTGGCGATCGAGTGCGGGACCTCGTCGCGGGCCACGGCCAGCAGCTGCTCGCGCACCAGCTCGGCGACCCAGAACGCCTCGGGCACGTCGGTGACCATGTCGTCGGGGTAGTACTGCGGCCCCTCGGGCAGGCGCTCCATGAGATGAGCGACGAGGTCGTCCACCCCGGCCCCGGTGGTGGCCGAGACGGCGAAGTACTGACCCAGGTCGAGCTGCTCGGCGGCGCGGGCCAGCTGGGTCAGCACCTCGGTGGGCGAGGCCAGGTCGACCTTGTTGACCACCACGACCGCGTCGGGCGGCACCCGCGACGCGACGAAGCGGTCGCCGGGCCCGATGGCGGCGGTGGCATCCACGACCAGGCACACCACGTCGACGTCGCCGATGGCGCCGGTGGCCGAGGTGTTGAGTCGCTCGCCGAGCAGCGTCCGGGGCTTGTGGATGCCGGGGGTGTCGACGAACACGATCTGGGTGTCGGGCCGGTTGAGCACGCCGCGCACCTGCGTGCGCGTCGTCTGGGGCTTGTCCGACACGATGCTGACCTTGCGGCCCGAGCATCGCGTTCAACAGGGTGGACTTGCCCACGTTGGGCCGGCCGACGAGGGTGACGAAGCCCGACCTCATGACGACACGCCGCGTCGCTCGGGCGCCGTGGCGTCGTCACCCGGCTCGACGTCGGAGGTTCCCGCGTCGGCTCTCGGCCTCGGCCGACGCGGCGATGCGCACCCGCCCGATGCGGCGGCGCTGCACCCGCTCGGCGGTGCAGGTCGAGGCCCTCGCAATGGGCCACCTCGCCCTCGACGGGCACGTGGCCGAGCAGGTGGAACATGAGCCCGCCGATGGTGTCCCAGTCGCCCTCGGGCAGCGTGGCCTCGACCAGTTCGTTGACCTCGTCGACCGGCATGGCCGCGTTGACCCGCAGCTCGCCGCCGGCCAGCCGCTCGACCATGGCCTCCTCGCGGTCGTACTCGTCGAGGATCTCCCCGACCAGCTCCTCGATGAGGTCCTCGAGGGTGACCAGGCCGGCCGTGCCGCCGTACTCGTCGATGACGATGGCCAGGTGCACGTGGTCGGCCTGCATCTCGGCCAGCAGCGCGGCGATGCGCTTGGTCTCGGGCACGAAGCGCGCCGGGCGCATGAGCTCGGCCACCGTGCGGTCTCCCTTGCCGTCGCGCTCGGCCCGCATGAGGTCCTTGGCGTAGACGATGCCGACCACGTCGTCGATGCCCTCGCCGCAGGCCGGCACCCGGCTCATGCCGTTCAGGATCATGACCTCCATGACGTCGTCGACCCGGAAGTCGGCCGCCACGGTGACCATGTCGGGGCGCGGCACCATCACCTCGCGCACGATGGTGTCGCCGAACTCGATGATCTGGGAGATGAGGTCGCGCTCCTCCTCCTCGATCACGTCCTCCTCGACGGCGACGTCGACGAGGGCCAGCAGCTCCTCCTCCGAGACGAACGGGCCTTCCTTCAGGCCCTTGCCGGGCAGCACCACGTTGGCCAGGCCGATGAGCCCGCGGGAGATCCACACCACCGGCGGGAACTGGGCCAGGGCGGCGACGGGCCGAGCCACCAGCAGGGCCGAGCGCTCGGGGTGCTGGATGGCCCAGGTCTTGGGCGCCGCCTCGGCCAGCACGAACACGATCACCACGTTGACGAACATGGCGACCGCGACGCCCCACCCGCCGAACAGCCGGTCGGCCAGGATGCCGGTGAGCGACGCCTGCACCAGCTGGCACACCAGCACGACGAGCAGCACCGGGTTCAGGAAGCGCTCGGGGTGGGCGACCAGCCACGAGCAGCTGGCGCGGACCCGGGGCGACCGTCGTCGGCCAGGGCCTGCGGCCTTGGCCCGGGTCATGCGGGTCAGCGCCGTCTCGGCCAGGGCCAGGAAGAGCGAGGCCACGAGCAGCACCACGATGGCGATGAGCAGGGCCACGTCGGTGCCGTCGAGGGCGGCCACCACCACGAGCGGGGGCGCCGACGCCATCACGGGCCCTGCTCCACGGTCCACGGGTCGCGGGCCGGCGAGCCGTGGAACTGCTCGAGCAGCTCCCGCTCGCGGGCCTGCATGGCCACCCGCTCGTCGTCGCTCGGCGTGGTCGAGGCCCAGCAGGTGCAGGATGCCGTGCACCACCAGCAGGGCGATCTCGTCGTCGAGCGTCCCGGCGTGGGTCGGGCGCGTTGGTGGCCGCCACCTCGGGGCAGATCGACGACGTCGCCGAGCAGCAGGGGCAGGTCGTCGAGGTCGGGGTCGCGGCGCGTCGGGGCCCGGGCCGCCCTCGTCGGGCCAGCGGCCGCTCTGGGCCAGCTCGCCGTCGATGGGGAACGACAGCACGTCGGTGGCGCCCTCGGCGCCCATGAAGTCGCGGTTGAGGGTGGCGATGGTGGCCGTGTCGACGAACAGGACCGACAGCTCGACGTCGCCGGTCACGCCCTCGGCCTCCAGCACGTGCTCGGCCAGCAGGCCCCACCGCGCCACGTCGACCGGGATGCGCGTGCTGCTCGTCGGCCACGAACACGGTGAGCTCGCCCTCCCCGCCCCCGCGTCGGGGGGCGGGGAACCCGGGCGGACCGGCCGTCACGAGTCCGCCGGCTCGGCGCCGGCGACCTCGGCCGGGCCGGGGACCGCGGCGCGCTCGTAGGCGTTGACGATGTCCTGCACGATGCGGTGGCGCACGACGTCGCGGCTCGACAGGTGCACGAAGCTGAGCCCGTCGATGTCGCCGAGCATGGGCTCGAGCCCGGACAGGCCGCTGCGACCGCCGGGCACGTCGACCTGGGTGGTGTCGCCGGTGATGACCGCCTTGGAGCCGAACCCGATGCGGGTGAGGAACATCTTCATCTGCTCGGGCGTGGTGTTCTGGGCCTCGTCGAGGATGATGAAGCTGCCGTTGAGCGTGCGGCCCCGCATGAAGGCCAGCGGCGCCACCTCGACCGTGCCCCGCTCGAGCAGGCGCTGGGCCCCCTCGGCCTCGACCATGTCGTAGAGGGCGTCGTACAGCGGGCGCAGGTAGGGGTCGACCTTGGCCATGAGGTCGCCGGGCAGGAAGCCGAGCCGCTCGCCGGCCTCGACCGCCGGGCGGGTCAGGATGATGCGCTCGACCTCCTTGGACTGCAGGGCCTGCACGGCCATGGCCACGGCCAGCCAGCTCTTGCCGGTGCCGGCCGGGCCGAGCCCGAACGTGATGACGTTGTGGCGGATGGCGTCGACGTAGCGCTTCTGCCCGCTCGACTTGGGGCGGACGGTGCGGCCCTTCGACGAGCGCAGCACCTCGGTGGTGAGCACCTCGGAGGGCGACTCGTCGGCCTGGACCATGTCGATGGTGCGGCGCACGACGGCCGGCTCGAGGGCCTGGCCCGCCTGCAGCAGCACGACGAGCTCCTCGAACAGCCGGCCGACCTGGCTGGCGCTGTCGCCGTCGACGGTGATCTCGTTGCCCCGGACGTGGACCGTGGAGGTCGGGAACGCGGTCTCGACCAGCCGCAACAGCTCGTCGCGCTGGCCGAGAAGGCCCACCATCAGGTGGTTGCCGGGGACGTTGATCTTGACTTGGGTCGCTGCCATCAGGAGGTCTTCCGGGAGAAGGGGCCAGCGTAGTGACTGACCTCACGGTTCCGATAGGGATTCGCCCGGGACGGCCCGTCGCCGGCCGTCGGGACGCCGGTTGACAGTCGTCGTAGCCTCGGCTCGTGGACCAGACCGGCGGGAACGATCCAACGAGCGCCGACGCGCCCGAGGACGGGCGCGGGGCGTGCGGCGACGACGACCGCTCGGCACGAGCCTGGGCGGCGTGGGCGGCCGAGGCGCGTGGTCGACGACGGCCATCCACGAACGGCGCCGGACCGGCGTGGTTGCGACGCCAGGCCGCCGAGGAGGCGACCCTCGCCGGCGTCCTCGTCGACCTGGCCGAGCGGGGCGCGGCCGTCGCCATCCACACCGTGGCGGGCCACCGCCACCGGGGCCGCATCACGACGGTGGGCCGCGATGTCGTGGGGTTGGTGGGCCCCGACGGTCACGTCACGCTCGTGCACGTCGACGCCGTGGTGGCGGTGCGCCCCCAACCCGGCGCCCTGCCGGTGACGGGCGACGGCCGGCTCGACCTCTCCACCACTCTGCGTCGTGAACTGAGCGAGCTCTACCACGATCGGGAGCGGGCCAGGCTGACACTGCTGGGTGGCGAGACGGTGACCGGCGCGTTGGACAACGTCGGTCTGGATGTCCTGGGTCTGACCACCGACCGCGGTGGCCGGGCCTACGTGCCGCTGTGCTCGGTGCTCGAGGTCTCGGTGCCCGAGTCGGGGTAGAGGTGCTCGAGGGTGCCCGGCTCGATGCGACAGTCGTCGATGAACACGTCGACGTCGGTGGCCTTGAGGCGGATCACCCGACCGAAGCGGTAGGCCGCCACCTGACCCTCGTCGATGAAGCGATAGAGCGTGCGCGGGGTGATGCCGAGGCGCTCGGCCGCGTCAGCCGGTGCTGAACCAACGGATGTCATCGTCCGGCGACGTCGGCAAGTGCGAAGCAGTCACGGCGAGCAAGCTACCCCTTTCGGTACCTTTTCGCCAGTTTCGGTATCCCTGGCAAGAACGTGGGCGGAATTCACTCGCGCTACGTGCCCTAATTGCCACCTTCTGCGTGGTCGTTTGTGCCGGATGTCACCTTGCCCGAGCGGGTCTCGATGCCTAGGTTCTCCACTCACTCGGACACGCGGCTGGCGGAAGCGGCGGTGCCATGCAGGTCGGCGGATGGTGGCGGACGACGGCGCACCAAGGCGCGCCCTCCGTGGCCCACGAGGGGCCGTCACCGCGACGCGGCGCGTGCCCGTCCCATGCGGGCCCGGCCCGCCCTGCCCTCCGGCCGGGCGGTGGTCGGTGGGCTGCCTGGTGGCGTTCGCCATGGTCCTCGCCTTCGCCGTCGCCTCTGCCTCCCACCACGCTCCGCGGCGACAGATCGTGGTCGCTCGTCGCCCCATCGACGTCGGGCACCGGCTCGAGCGCGACGACCTCCGCCTCGAGCCGGCCGGGCTGACCGACGCGGTGGCGGGCCGGCTCTTCGACCGGGTGGACGAGGTCGCGGGAACGCTCACGCTGGTCCCCATCGAGGCCGACGGGGTGATCGCCCGAGCCGCCGTCGTGGACGACGGCGGCGGCGAGGCCGTCGGTCGGGAGTTCTCCTTCCCGGTCGATCAGGAGCGGGCCATGAACGGCCGCCTGCAGCCGGGCGAGTCGGTGGACGTGCTCGTCACCTACGGCAGTGGCGACGCGGCCCGGACCTTCCTGGTCGCCGCCGGGGTCCGCCTGCTGGACGTCACCGCGGCGGGCAAGGCCACCCTCGGCTCGAACGGCAAGGTGGTGGTGACCGTGCTGCTCACCGACGCCCACCAGGTGCTGGAGGCGGCCCACGCCAGCGAGGTCGGTGCCGTCACCCTCGTCCGATCGACCGGCGTCGAGCCGAGCGACGAGGTCGACCCCTACGTGACCCCCACGGCGGCGGGGTCCCGGTCCCCCGCCACGACGACACCGGCCGGGCCACCGTGAGCGCCGAGCGCTACCGGGTGCTCGGCCTGGCCCCGGCCCGCGCCGGCTGGTTCCGGGAGGTCAGCCGCTGGGCGACGAGTGCCGCCGTCCCCATCGAGTTCGTGAAGTGCGTGGCCCTCGACGAGCTCGCCGCCCGGTTGGGCAGCGGGTCGCGTGTTCTCCGCCCTCCTGGTCGACGCGGGCGTGGCCGGGCTCGATCGCGACCTGATCGACCATGCCCGCGAGGCTCGGCGCCGCCGTGGTGGTGGTCGACGACGGCCACACCCGGCGTGACTGGCCCGGGCTGGGCGTCGACGCGGTGCTCCCGGCCGGGTTCGACCGGGCCCTGCTGCTGACCACGCTCAGCCAGACGACGCATCCGCGTGCGCCGCCCGGACACCGATGCGGCCATCGGCCGAGCCCCCGGCCGCGCCGGGCTGGCGGGGTCGCCTGGTGGCGGTCACCGGGCCGGCCGGGGGTGGCCGCTCGACCGTGGCCATGGCGCTGGCCCAGGGGCTGGGCACCGCGCCCGGGAACGGGAGGGGCGGCTGGCTGGCCGACGTCGTCCTGGCCGACTGCGCGCTGCACGGCGACCTGGCCCTGCTGCACGACGCCGGCGACATCGTGCCCGGGCTGCAGGAGCTGGTCGAGGCGCATCGCAGCGGGCGGCCCGAGGTCTCGGTCGTGCGGTCGCTGACCTTCGTGTCCGAGACCCGGGGCTACCACCTGCTGCTCGGCCTGCGCCGCCATCGCGACTGGGCGGCGCTGCGTCCCCGCGCCGTCCAGGCGGCGGTCGACGGGCTGCTGCGCACCTTCGACGCGGTGGTGGCCGACATCGACGCCGACCTCGAGGGCGACGACGAGGTCGGCTCGGTCGACGTCGAGGACCGCAACCTCCTCGCCCGCACCATCGCCGCCCGCGCCGATCTGGTCGTGGTGGTGGCCCTGCCCACCCTCGGGGGGCCTCCGCCGGCTGGTGACCACCGTCGACGACCTCGTGCGCTTCGGGGTCGGGGCTGAGCGCCTGCAGCCCGTGCTCACCCGGGCACCACGGCGGGGTCGGGCCCGCGCCGAGCTCGCCGCCGGCCTCGGGCGAGCTGACGGGCGCACTCGGTTCCGCCGCCCACGAGCTGGCGTCGCCCGTGTTCCTCCCCGAGCGCAGCCACCTCGACCACCTCCACCGCGCCGGCACTCCGCTGCCCCGGGCCCTGGTCGAGCCGCTGACCCGGGTCGTGGTGGCCCGCCTCGAGCACCAGCCGGTGGTCTCGGCCGGTCTCGACGCGTGCTCGACCGGTGCCGGTGCGTCCGGGCTCGCTGGGTGCGTGGGCGGCCGGCGACGAGGTGACCCGTTGAGCACGGGCCGACGCGACCGCCCCGGGTCACCGACCCTGGAACTCGGGGGGCCGCTTCTCCAGGAACGCCCGCGGTCCCTCCTTGGCGTCCTCGCTGGCCATGACCGCCATGCCGATCTCCATCTCCTTGGCGAAGGCCTCGGCCTCGGGCAGCTCCTCGGCGGCCCACACCGCGGCCTTGATGCCCTGCACCGCCAGCGGCCCGTTGGCGGCGATGCGCCCGGCCAGCTCCCGGGCACGGGTGAGAGCCTGGCCGTCGGGCACGGCATGGCCGACCAGCCCGATCCGCTCGGCCTCGGCCCCGGTGATCGGCTCGCCCAGCAACAGCAGTCTCCATCGCCTTCGTGAAGCCGATCTGGCGCGGCAGGCGAATGGTCGAGCCGGCCATGGGGAACAGGCCCCGCTGCACCTCGGTGAGGCCGATCTTGGCCCCCTCGCCGGCCACCCGGATGTCCGTGGCCTGGAGGATCTCGAGGCCCCCGGCGTAGCAGTAGCCCTCGACGGCGGCGATGAGCGGCTTGCGGGTGCGGTACTCCTTCAGGAAGCCCTTGAAGATCAGGCTGAAGTCGGCCCGGATGCGCTCCTCGAACTCGTTCTCGGCCGGCTTGCCCGACAGCATCGCTCCCACGAGACGATCCAGGTCGGCCCCGGCAGAGAAGTCGCCCCCGGCTCCGGTGAGGATGGCCACCCGGATCGTGTCGTCGCCGTCGATGAGGTCCCACGCATCGCAGAGACGGCACAGCACCTCGGCATTGAAGGCGTTGCGCTTGTCAGGACGGTTGAGCGTGACGGTGACGATGGCACCATCGCGCTCGACGAGGACGGCGGGATCGGACACGGGGCTTCCTCTCGGCAGGGCGGATGGCCTGGCACCCTAGTCACTGACCTGACGGGTCGTCAGGGGTGGGGACCGTGAGGGACAGCCCGGGCGAGCTCAACCCCCTGGTGGAGATCGAGCACCGCGTCCAGGCCCGGGCCAAGGACCTGGCGCTCGACGTCGCCCAACCGGCCGGCGAGCAGGCCCTGCGCCAGCTCATCGACGCCGAGATCGAGCAGTGGGCCGACGACTTCAAACGCGGGGGCCGGCCCTTCGCCCTGGCCGGACGCGAGGTGGTGGCCGAGCGCGCCTTCCGCAACCTGGCCCGCTACGGGCCGTTGACCCCGCTGCTGGACGACGGCGACGTGTGGGAGATCATGATCAACGCGCCCGACGCCATCTTCGTGAAGCGCCACGCCGGCCCGTCGGGCTACCACGACGAGGTCTTCCACGACGACGAGCACCTCGCCCGCACCCTGACCAAGCTGCTCGACGACGCCTCGTCGAGCCACCGCAAGCTCGACCCGGCCGAGGGCCTGCAGGACGCCCAGCTCGACGACGGCTCCCGCCTCCACATCGTGCACGGCGACGTCGCCCGCGGCGGTCACCTGATGGTCAACATCCGCCGCTTCACCGGCGTCGCCTTCCGCTCGCTCGACGAGCTCGTCGAACGCGACATGCTCAGCCCGCAGGTCGCCGAGTTCCTCGCCGCCTGCGTCCGGGCCGACCTGTCGATCGTGTTCGCCGGCGCGCCCGGCTCGGGCAAGACCACCCTGCTGTCGTGCTGCGCGGCCGAGCTCGACCCCTCCCGGCGGGTGGTCATCGCCGAGGAGGTCTTCGAGGCCGACGTCCCGCTGGCCAACGTGGCCAGCATGCAGACCCGCGCGGCCCGATCCGACCGCCCGGCGGTCGACCTGCGACGGCTGGTGTCGGGCTTCCTGCGCATGGCCCCCGACGTCGCCATCGTCGGTGAGGTCCGCGACCGCGAGGCGCTGCCGCTGCTGCTCACCCTGTCGTCGGGGGTCAAGGGGTTCACCACCATCCACGCCGGCTCCGCCCGTCAGGCCCTCACCCGGCTGCGGTTCATCTGCCAGCTGTCCGACGCGGCCGAGCGACGTGCCGCTCAGCGCGCTCAACAGCCTGGTCAGCGAAGCGATCGACATCGTCGTGTTCTGCCGCCGCACGCGCGACGGGCCCGCAGGTGGCCGAGGTGCTCGCCGTCGAGGACCTCAGCGCCGGGCCCGGAGGCCACCCAGTTCACCGTGACCGAGCTGTTCTCGCGCCGGGGCCACGCCGCTCCACTGCTGTGGAGCGGGAACGTCCCGGCCCGGGCCGCCCGGCACTTCGAGGACGCCGGGATCGACCTCGACCGGGCCCTGGGCCACGGCGGCACGCCGTCAGGTCATGCCGTGACGGCGCTCCTCGTCGCCATCGCCGCCGGCTACGGGGCCCACCTCCTGGGCAGCGCCGTCCTCTTCGGTTGGCGCGGTCTCGGTCCCGGGCCGCCGGTCCGCGACCCGGCGCCCGGCCGCGCCGAGCCCGGTCGACACGTGGCGGCCTGGCTGGCCCAGGCCGGGCTGGGCGAGGTCGCTCCCGGCGAGTTCGCCGCGGTGATCGGCGCGCTGTTCGTCGCTGGGCGCGTTCGGCGGCGCGGTGCTCTTCGGCGGCGTCCGTCCCCGCGCTGGTCCTGGGCCTGTTCGCCGGCTCCGCCCCCGTCGCCGGCCACCGGGCCCGTCGAGCCCGCCGACGCGACCGCAGCCGCGACGCCTGGCCGCGGCTGATCGACGAGATCCGGATCCTCACCGGCGAGCGCGGGACGGTCGATCCCCCAGGCCCTCTTCGAGGTCGGCGCCTCGGGCCCGGCCGAGCTGCGGCCGGCCTTCGCCGCCGCCCAGCGCCAGTGGCTCCTCTCCACCGACTTCGAGGCGCACGCTCGACGTGCTCAAGGCGGCGGCTGGCCGATCCGACGGCTGACGCCACGTGCGAGACGCTGCTCATCGCCCACGAGCTCGGCGGAACCGATCTCGGACCACCGTCTGCGAGGCCCTGGCCGAGGATCGCCGGCAGGACACCCAGGGCCGCAAGGACGCGGTGGCCAAGCAGGCCGGGGTGCGCTTCGCCCGCCGTTTCGTGCTCATCGTCCCGCTGGGCATGGCGCTGGTCGGCCTGTCGATCGGCGACGGGCGGGAGGCCTACCAGACCGCGCTTCGGGCAGCTCGTGGTGGTGGTGGCCCTGGGCCTGGTGGTGGCGTGCTGGGTGTGGGCCGGCCGCATCATGCGCCTCCCCGACGAGGAGCGGGTGTTCCCGTGATCCGACTGGCGGCCCTGGCGGCGCTCGTCGATGTGGGCGGGGGCCACCCTCGTGCTGGGTCAGCTCGGCTGGTTCCGCCGGCCGCGGCTGGCCGACCGGATCCGGCCCTACACCCCCGGGCGTCGGCGCCGACGACCTCAGCCGGGCGTCTTGTCGGTGCACGTCGTTCCGCGAGGTCTCCGCCCGCTGGCCCAGGGTCTCGGCGATCGGCTGAGCCGGCTGTTCGGGGTGAGCGACGAGCTGGACCTGCGCCTGGCCCGGGCCCACTCGCCGCTCACCGTCACCGCGTTCCGCTCCCGTCAGCTCGGCGCCGGCGTGGCCGCGTTGGGCACGGGGGCGTTGATGTGCGCGGCGATCTCCCCGCCGCCGGCCATCAGCGCTGCTCGTGCTGCTCGGGCTCCCCGCTGCTGTGCTTCCTCGTGCTCGAGCAGCGGGCCGTGGCCGACGCCCGCCGCTGGCAGCGGCGGCTCTTCCTCGAGCTGCCCGATCGTGACCGAGCAGCTGGGCATGCTGATGGGCGCCGGCTACTCGCTCGGTGGTCGGCCTCAACCGGCTGGCCCAGCGGGGAACCGGGGCGTGCGCCACCGACCTGGGTCGGGTGTGCGCCCGGGTCCGTCAGGGCCTGAGCGACGTCGACGCTCTGCGGGAATGGGCGCAGCTCGCCGACGTCGACGCTCTGACCCGGCTGGTGAACGTGCTGGCCCTGCACCGCGAAGGCGGCGACCTGGGGCGGCTCATCTCCGAGGAGGCCCGGGCCATCCGCCACGACGTGCACCGCGAGCTGATCGAGTCCATCGAGCGGCGGGGTCAGCAGGTCTGGATCCCGGTCACCGTCGCCACCCTCGTCCCCGGCGTGCTGTTCCTGGTCGTGCCGTTCATCGAGGCCATGCGGCTGTTCACCACCGGCTGAGCGGCACATGAACCCAGCGCGACGGGCAGACGCCGCGCCCAACCACGCAGCCATCCCACCATCACCCACGAAAGGCAGAACGACATGACGATCACCTCTCTCACCACCTCGATGGTCTGGGCCGCAGGCCGGGCCCGAGCGTCACGAGCAGGCGTGGCCTTGACCACGACGCGACGCCTCGCGGGCGACGCCGGCGAAGGGGTCATCAGCGCGGCCATCGCGGTGTCCAGAGACTCCTGTCGCCAAATGTGGCGAGCACGGCCTCTGAACGGTGAGACGTCGAGCCAGGCGATCGAGGCGA
Source organism: uncultured Microthrixaceae bacterium (assembly GCA_963726905.1). Classification (GTDB taxonomy): domain Bacteria; phylum Actinomycetota; class Acidimicrobiia; order Acidimicrobiales; family Acidimicrobilacustridaceae; genus UBA4742. The sequence goes on along the minus strand of CAVSDZ010000005.1, from coordinate 819,492 downwards.
GGGACCACCAGTGCGTCAGCCTCACCGAGCTTCACGGCGTCGATGGCACACGAAAGGCCGGCTCGATCGAGGCGTCGATGGTCCCGCTCACGCCCTCGTCGCGGCAAACGCGGACCAGACGGTGGCCGTGGGACTTGGCCCAACGCACCACCGTCTCCTGTTGGACCTCCAACCCGTAGCCGTCCTGGCCTGGCCGTCGGTCGAGACACGGATGTAGGCGACGACCCGGAGGCCGGTCCTTTGGTGTTTGGCATATAGCAAGTGTAACAGAACTCAAAAATATTGCAACTGCCCTGGTCAGAGACTTTCCGCGTCTAGTTCAGTAGCCAGCACCCACCAACAAACCCGTTCGATTGAGACGGGACCCCTCTGCCGCCCGGTGTTCTTTGGGCGGCGTTTCATCGACACGTAGGACGCCAGGTGCCAGTCGAGGAGGTACTGGTAGGCCGCTATGAGGAATGAGCCGGAACCGCAGGCAGGGTCCAGCACCCTCAGCTCTGCGACCTTGCCGACGGTCTGACCCGAGACCAGCGGACCCAAGGTGGCCGCGACGATGTAGTCCACGACGAAGGTGGGCGTGTAGTACACGCCGCCGGCCTTTCTCACTTCGGGCTTCTCCTCGACGGAGACCGTCGACCCGTGGTAGCGGATCACCTTTCCCAAGAACTGCTCGTAGACCTGTCCGAGGATGTCAGCGCCAAGAACCGAGAACTCGTAGGGACTCTGTGGGTAGTAAAGGCAGTCGACGATCCCCCGAAGCACCTTCGGCTCGATCGAAAGCGTCGGCGTCAGGTCATCGGGTGCCTCGCCCCGGCCTTTCTCGACGGTGAAGTGGAACAGACCGGAGTTGTAGCGGGCGTCGGCGTCAACGAACAGCTTCATCAACGCCGGGTAGGGGTCAGGACCATGCACTGCGGATCGCAGGGTGCCGTACCCCTCTATACCGCGGTCCTCGCAGATCCGCAGGAAGATGATCCGGTCGATCGTGACCTGAACGGCGTAGTTCAGATCACGACGGGAGAGCATCGGTGGTGGCTTCAGCTTCGTGATGCTCTTGGCGAGTGCCAGCCGCCAGGTCTCAATCTCAGCGAGGAAGGCGGCGTCGACCTCCGTTGTGCCCTTCTTCGTCTTCGTGTCAGCGGCGAAGCGGTCAAACGACCCCCGGTAGACGGATGCCTTCGAGAAGATCGACTCGATCTCAGCCCAACGATCGACGTACTCGTCGTAGCGCATGTAGATGATCCGGGCCACGGAGGCCTTGTCTCCCACGTGCGGGCGAACCCGACAGTCGTAGACCGCAAGCTCCTCGAAGTCCGTCAAGATCGAGAGGGGCAGCTTGGCTGACCACCCGTACCGGCGTAGCTGATACGCAGGCGCTACGTCCTCCTTGACGTTGACCGATGGCTTCTTCGCCTCGACGAAGAATCGTCGAGTTCCTCCGACACGGAACGAGTAGTCGGGAGCCTTAGACGCGCCCCCGATCTTGATGGCGTCCTCGTGAACGACATCCTTGTACGCCTCGGCATGCCCAGCGTCATTGTCCAGGTCCCAACCAAGCGCCCGGAAGAATGGGTCGATGAACTCCTTGCGGACCTGAGCCTCCTTATAACCGGAGGCGATGTAGTCATCACGGTTGTCGTGGTACCGCTCGACCAGCTTGCGGATCTCCGGCGGTGTGATCACGGCCCGACGCTCAGGAGGCAGGCCCTCAGGCGCTTGAGTGGTGTGTGCGTCGTCACCAGGCAGCTCACTGCTCTGTGATGAGTCGGGGCGTGGACTCGAAGCGGTCGAACCAGTCGTCAGATACGGACTCGGTGAGGCCGATCCTGTGCTCCCGCACGAGTTCGCACACTCGTTCGCCGTCGATCAAGTCGACTGTCGGCGTTGCCTGACGGGAGGCTTTCCGGGCTGGCTCGCTGAATGTCCCGAGGGTTATCAGCACGGCCCGTTCCGCTCCCGCTGCTGCGGCGTCGCGTTGGAACAGTGCGACTACATCCCTGCTGACCGTGGAGTTGTTGGGGTTCCACCGCTTCGCCTGGACGGCGACTGTGACGGACAGGACCGGAGAGATCGGGGCCGTTCCGATGCCGTCGATGCCCTCGTCTCCGGTCCCGCCGACTCGCCGCAACTCCATGCCGAACTCGCGCAGGAGGTAAAGGCAGAATTCCTCGAACGCCTCAGGTGTGAGCCGGTGCAGTCGGCTGAGGATCGCAGTGTTGAGGTCAGGGAACTCGTCATCACTCTCGGGCGGCGTCTCCGTCGACGTCCGTTCCTTGGCCGGTCGCTGCCGTCGTACCTGGCGGTCGAGTTCCTGTAGCTGGTTGCTGGCCTGCTCATCGTCGAGCGCCAGAATCTGTCGACCGAGCGGCGTGAGCAGGAATAGTCCCCGCGTGTTGATCATGGCGTTCCTCGGCGCCGCCATGTGGATCGGCTTCCAGAAGATGTGGAAGACGACCGAGAGCACCACCAACACCAAGGTGGAACAGATCGGCAACGAGTGAGGCGACGCTCCCCCGTGGCCGGGCGTCGGCTCGACCGTTCCGCCGACCGGGGCGCCGGACTCATCGGCACGCTCGCCGGGGTGAGCGTGTTCCTGGCCTTCCTGCTCTTCGCCGTCCAACTGCTCATCAACCTGTATGCCGCCACCAGCCTCACCAACGCGGCCTGGGACGGGGCTCGCCAGGTCGCCGGTGCCCGCATCGACCACGAGGACCCGTCGGCCGTCGCCGAGGCCGAGGCCGAGGCCGAGGTGAGGATGCGAGCCGAGTTGGGGCGCTTCGCCGAGCGCGTCGGGTTCGACTGGTCGGGAACCGACGGCGAGTCGGTCACGGTCCACGTCACGGGGACCACCCCCCGGTTCGGGCTGCCGGGCGCCGGCCCGGTGGGGTTCGACCGCATCGACCGCACGGTTCGGGTGCGGGTCGAGGTGTTCCGGTGAGCCTCCGCCCCGCCACGACGGCTCGAGCCGTGCGTACCGGCGTCCGTCCTATCCGTCATGGCCGACATCACCGACGCCGGAACGCGACGAGCCTGCGCGGTGACGGCGGTCAGGTGGCGGGCGTCGAGGCGCTGGCCTTCGGCGTCCTCATCTTCGTGGTGGGCGCGCTGTTGATCACCAACCTCTGGGCCGTGGTCGACACCAAGGTGGCAGTGGACGCCGCCGCCCGCGAGGCCGTGCGGGTCTACGTCGAGAGCCCCGATGGCACCGTCGGGCTGCCGCGTGCCCAGGCTGCGGCCGCCGAGGTGGTCCGCGGCTACCGGCGACGACCGGAGCGGCTGAGCGTCGAGGTCCGACACGAGGGTGGACGCCCGTTTGCCCGCTGCGTCCGGGTGACCGTCACCACGCGCTACCCCGTCCCCGCCATCCGACTCCCCTGGATCGGCGGCCTGGGCCATCTCTTCGACGTGCACGGGAGCCACAGCGAGCGAATCGACCCGTTCCGCGCCGACCTCCCCGGCTCGGGGCTGTGCTGACCTCGGCGCCCGTCGACGGCCGGCGTCTCCGTGGCGACCGGGGCAGCGTGCTGATCCTGATGCCGGCCGCGGTCCTGGTCGTGCTCCTGCTGGGGGCCATCGCCGTCGACCTCTCGATCGTGCACCTCCGCCAGCGTCAGGCCGTGGCCGCGGCGAGCGGGGCGGCCAACGACGCCGTCACCGCCGGGCTCGACCAGGCCGCGCTCCGCCGGGGCGAGGGCTACCGGCTCGATCCGGCGCGGGTCGACACGGCGGTGACCGAATCGCTGGAGGCTGACGGGATCAGCGACGAGTTGACCGAGCCTCCCCGCATCACGATGCCCACGCCCGATTCGGTCACCGTCGAGATCCACGTCCGGGCCGAGTACCTGTTCGCCCGATCGCTCCCGCACGGCCCCCGCATCACGGTCGTGCGCGGCACCGCCACCGCCACGGTCCAGCAACGCTGAGCGCGCTCGAATCCGCCCGTTCCCGTCACCCCGAACCCTCGCCACAGCACCGTCCGTGACCCCAACCGGCGTGGTCGTGACCCCCTCCGCCCGGGGGGCGGGGTGACCATTGACACCCACCCACCAGGGGAGGATCGTGGCCCTACCGCACCACCGATCCGCACCGATCGGGCCGGGGTGCCGAGGACGAGCCTGCCCGGCAGGCACGACCCGGAAGGAGGTTGGCTCGATGCGCGACCATCGAGAGTTCGAGCGTTCTCCGCCCGACTGAGATCAGGAGCGGGCGTTGCCGATCCGGCACGCCTCCGACGACCCTCCAGCGGTCGGGGCGGCCGGGGCCGTCCGCTCCTCTCCCCGGCGACTCGCACATCTGACCCACCGGGCCGGTGTCGTCGGGCTTGCCGGACGCCACATCCTCGCCGTCGCTTGCGAGCCGTCGGATGCGCTCGAGGCTGACGCCCACCCCGCTCAGCCGGAACGCCACCGGGTTCGCCCGCACCAGGGCGGTAGAGGATGCGGCGGACGGTACTCACTCCCACATCACATGCTCTCCGTGCCCGCGCCCGCGCGGGCACGGTCGCGCTTCGACCGGGACGCTCCCATCCGAGATTGGTTCGTGCATCGAATGACCTCGCCGTTAGCCTCAACGGTGATGACGGCCGGCCCGACCGCCGACGCGCCGCGCCGCCGACCCGGTCCGGAGCAGGCGCCGCGTGACCATCTCCGCCGACGACGCCGGTCCGGGCCCGAGGGCGCCTCGCCAACGACCTGTGCCGCGGAGGACGCCGAGGACGCCCTCCTCGAAGGGGACCGCACCTTCGCCGCCGGCACCGCCCGGGCGGCCCTGCGCCTACCCGACCTTCCGCACGGTCTTCTTCGGAGCGTTCCTGTCCAACATCGGCAGCTGGATGCAGAACGTGGTGCTCGGCGCCTTCGCCTACAAGATCACCGGCTCACCGGTGTTCGTGTCGCTGCTCACCTTCGCCCAGCTCGTCCCGCTGCTGCTGCTGTCGATCGTCGGCGGCACGCTCGCCGACATCTTCGACCGCCGCAAGCTGCTCATCCTCGTCAGCATCGAGCAGACCGCCTTCGCCCTCGCCATCGCCTGGATCGCCGCCTGCCCCCACCCGTCGACGGTCGGGCTGTTCCTGTGCACCCTGGCCATCGGCATCGGCCAGGCCGTCTACGCCCCGACCTTCGGCTCGCTCGTCCCCCAGCTGGTCGACAAGAAGGACCTGGCCGGCGCGGTGTCGCTCAACTCGGTGAACATGAACCTGTCCCGGGTCATCGGCCCGGCCATCGGCGGCGCTCATCTACGCCGCCTTCGGCATCTCGTGGGTGTTCATCGGCAACGCCGTCAGCTACCTGTTCATCATCGGTGCCCTGCTGATGGTGCAGCTGCCCGCGGTCGATCCGCGACCCGACCGCCCCGACCGGGCTGCGCCGGCTGCTCGGCGGCTTCGTCGCCGCCCGAGAGGACCACGTCGTCGGACGCTGCCTGCTGACCATGACCATCTTCTCGCTCTTCTGCCTCTGCTTCATCACCCAGATGCCGACGCTGGCCGAGCACAACTTCGGCATCGACCCCAAGAGCACGCCAGTACGGCCTCCTCTACGCCAGCTTCGGGCTCGGTGCCGTCATCGGCGCCCTGTCGATCGGCACGTTCCTGTCCGGTCGCTCGCTCGAGCGCATCACCCGCGTCGGCCTCGGCGGCTTCGCCGCCGCCCTCACCGTCTTCGCCCTGGTGCGCACGCCGGCCGTGGCCTACCCCATCGCGCTGCTGGTCGGCTTCTTCTACTTCGGCACCGTGACCTCGCTGGCCACCGTGCTGCAGGTCCGCCTCGACGAACGGGTGCGGGGCCGGGTCATGGCGCTGTGGGTCATGGCCTTCGGCGGCACCGTGTCGGTCGCCGCCCTGCTCAGCGGCTACGCCGTCGACGCCACCTCGATCACGGTCGTGATGCTGGTCGGTGCCGCCGTGGCCGTCGCCCTCATCCCCTTCGCCGACCTGCGCGACCGGCCCTCCCCCGTCGGGATCGCCACCGCCTGAGCGCGCGACCTCGTCGCCCAGGCCCGGTGCCGAGACGGGAGGCCATCGGGCCGACCGCGCTACGGCCCCGACAGCGCGGCGAGTGCCGCCCGCAGGTCAGCCGCGGCCCGTTGGAGCCGTTGGAGCTCAGCGATGAGTTCCAGGGCGTCCTCGCGCCGGAGGGCGGACGAGCCAGTGGGCAGCATGGCGATCGAACGCCGCAGGTTCTCGATCTGTTCGGGGCGGAGCTGTCCGGAGCGCACGCCCGGATGCTATCGAACATATGTACGGTCAGCAGAAGCTACCCGCGGGGCCATGGTCGGCGAAGGGGGCGAAGGAGACGATGCGCTTCCTGATCCCCGATTGAGGAGGCGATGACATGGCGTTGAGCGACCAGTCCCGTTCGAAGGCGTTGGCCAAGGCGGCCGAACTGCTGGGCCCCGACGCGCCGCCCCGCAGCTACGTGGTGGGTCGCGGTCACGCCCGCTGGTCGCCGGGTGCGACGGCGGCGACGGCGGGGTTCGCGGTGGTGTTCGTGGTGGCCCTGCTGGCCGGCTACGTGCTGCTACCAGGCTGGCTGCTGGCGGTCTACCTGTTCCACGAGGTGCGCCCACCGCGGGCGTTGGCCCTGACGGACCGCGGGGTCGCCCTGCTGCAGCGGAGCTTCTGGAACACCCGGCCGTCGGCGGTCATCGGGATGTTCCCGCTCCCGGTAACGGCCCCCGGGGCGGCGCTGTCGCCCGTTGGGTTGGGCGCCGAGCGGGTGACGTTGTCGACGGCTGAGTCGAACCGGTTCCGCTCCGCGCTGGCCACGATGATGCCGCCCCCTCCCCCTCCTCCCCCGCCGCTGACGACTCCTCCCCATCGGGGGGCTGTCGGTTAGGTCTCCAGCAAGGCCGAGGCCACCCGCTCGAGGCCGGCCACCCGGCTGCCCTTGACCAGCACGGCCATCTCCGGGCCCAGGGGGCCGGCCCTGTGCACCGCGGTCAACGCCTCGTCGATGCCGCCGACGTGGTCGACGTCGGGGCCGTAGTCGGGCGCGGCCACGGCCACCACCCGGATCTCGAGGTCCTCGGCCAGATCGGCCATGGCCAGGTGGGCCTCGGGGCCCTCGTCGCCGAGCTCGGCCATGGGCCCGAGCACCGCCACCGGCCGCTCGGCCCCCAGCGAGGCCAGGGCCCGCAGGGCCGCGGCCATCGAGGCCGGGCCGGCGTTGTAGGCGTCGTTGAGCACCCGGGCTCCCGACGGTGCCGTCTGCAGGTCCATGCGCCACGGCGACAGCTCGGCGCGGCCCAGGCCGTCGGCCACCGCGGCCAGGTCCACCCCCGACCACCAGCGCGGCGGCGGCCGCCGCCAACGCGTTGGTGACGTTGTGGACACCGCGGACGGCCAGGTGGACGTCGACTTCGCCCCACGACGAGTGCAGGCGGAAGCGGGGACGCAGGTCGTCGTCCACCGTCACCTCCGAGGCCCACACGTCGAGCGACGGCGGCGCCTCGGCCACCCCCACCCGCAGGACCCGGGCCGACGTGAGCCCGGCCATGGCCGCCACCCGGGGGTTGTCGGCGTTGAGCACGGCCGTGCCGGTGGCCGGCAGGGCCTCGACGAGCTCCCCCTTGGCCCGAGCCACGTCGTCCACGCCGCCGAACAGCTCGGTGTGAACCATCTCGACGGTCGTGACGACGGCGATGGTGGGACGGGCCAACGCGCACAGGGCGCCGATGTGGCCGAGGCCGCGGGCCCCCATCTCCACCACGGCCACGTCGGTGTCGTCCGGCGCGTTGATCAGGGTGAGGGGCACACCCAGCTCGTTGTTGAACGAGCGCACGCTGGCCGCCGTGCGATAGGTGGTGGTCAGGGCGGCGGCCAGCAGGTCCTTGGTGGTGGTCTTGCCCACCGACCCGGTGATACCCACCACCTCGGCCCCGGAGCCGGTGGGGCCGGGGCGGGCGGCCAACCGGTCGCGGGCGACCCGGGCGAGCTGCGGCAGGCCGGCGGCCGGGTCGCCCACCTCGATGGCGGCCACCCCGTCGGGCAGGTCGGCGGGCGCCGGGTGGGCGGTGAGGAAGGCCGAGGCCCCCCGCTCGAGGGCGTCGACGATGAAGTCGTGGCCGTCCCGAGCGTCGACGATGGGCACGAACAACGCGCCCGACGGCAGCTCGCGGGTGTCGATGCCGGCCCCGTCCACGATGACGTCCTCGCCCACCAGCGCCCCGCCGGTGGCGGCGGCGATCTCGCGGGCCCAGAACCTCATCGACCGCACGTTAGAGGGTGCGCGGTACGGTCCGGGCCATGACCTCCGGTGACGCGGGCCCCGACGCGCCCGTCCCCGTGCCCACGCCGCGCCCGGGCGACGACGGCCCCCGCACCCGCCTGGTGGTGCTGTTCGGCGGGCAGTCAGCCGAACACGAGGTGTCCCTGGTGACGGCTCGGCACGTGCTGGCCGCCATCGACGCCGACCGCTACGACGATTCGCCCCGTCGCCATCACCACAGACGGGCAGTGGGTGACCGCCACCGACGCCGCCCTCGCCCTGGCCGCCGGCCCCGACGCCCTGCCCGACGCCCTGCCCACCTCCGGTACGCCGACCCACCCCGAGGCGGCGCTGGCCCGCACCGGCGTCGAGCAGGTCGTGGTCTTCCCCCTGCTGCACGGCCCCCTGGGTGAGGACGGCACCGTCCAGGGGCTGCTCGAGCTGGCCGGCGTCCCCTACGTGGGCTGCGGGGTGCTGGCCTCGGCGCTGGCCATGGACAAGGCCAAGGCCAAGGACATGTTCGCGGCCCGAGGCATCCCCCAGGCCCGCCACGTCGCCCTGTTCGAACCGGAAGTGGGTGAGCCGGCCCTCGATCGCCTGGAACGCGACGCTCGGGTACCCGATGTTCGTGAAGCCGGCCAACATGGGCTCGTCGGTCGGCGTCACCAAGGCCCACGATCGCGGCGAGCTGCGCGACGCCATCGCTCTGGCTCTCGGCTACGACGAGTGCGTCGTGGTCGAGGAGGCCGTCCGGGGCCGCGAGATCGAGTGCGCGGTGCTCGGCAACCGGGAGCCCCGGGCGTCGCTGCCCGGTGAGATCCGCCCCGGGGCGGAGTTCTACGACTACGCCGACAAGTACCAGAGCGGCACGGCCGAGCTCATCATCCCGGCCGAGCTGCCCGACGGCGGTCACCGCCGAGCTCCAGACCCTGGCCGTGCGCGCCTTCGAGGCGCTCGGCTGCGAGGGCATGGCCCGCGTCGACTTCTTCTACGAGGAGGGCGGGCGGGGCCTGCTGGTCAACGAGATCAACACCATCCCCGGCTTCACCCCCATCTCCATGTACCCGAAGATGTGGGAGGCGTCCGGCCTGAGCTACCCCGACCTCATCGACGAGCTCATCCGTCTCGCCGTGGAGCGTTACGATCGGCGAGCTTCTCGGCGCCGGTCGAGCTGAACCCGACCCGGGACCAGCCCCCCGGCCCCTCGTCGCCCATCCACCGCGGGAGTGAATCCTTGGCCGACCGATCCTTCTCTGCCCTGCTCGACAACCTGGTGTTCCCCGAGTGCCCCCGATGGCACGACGGCAGGCTGTGGTTCTCCGACGTGCACGACCGCCGGATCTACGCCATGACCCCTGACGGTCAGCCCGAGGTGGTCCTCCAGTCCGACGACATGGTGGCCGGGCTGGGGTGGCTCCCCGACGGGCGCCTCCAGTTCGTGTCCATGATCGAGCGCAAGCTCAACCGGCTCGACGCCGACGGCGTGACCGAGGTGGCCGACCTGTCGGAGCTGGCCGCATTCCACTGCAACGACATGGTCGTCGACGACCGCGGTCGGGCCTACATCGGCAACTTCGGCTTCGACCTCGACGCCGGCGCCGAGCCCACCAGCACCAGCCTCATCTGCGTGGAGCCCGACGGCGACGCCTGGGTGGTGGTCGAGCAGCTCCTGTTCCCCAACGGCATGGTCATCACCGACGACGGCCACACCCTGGTCGTGGCCGAGTCGTTCGGGCAGCGGCTGTCGGCCTACACGATGAACGACGACGGATCGCTGACCGACCCGCGGGTGTGGGCGGACCTGCGCCCCAACGTGCCCGACGGCATCTGCCTCGACGCCGCCGGCGGGATCTGGGTGGCGGACCCGGTCAACCGCGGGGTGATGCGGGTGGTGGAGGGCACCGGCCCCGTCGACTGGATCCCCACCGGCCGGCCGGCCTACGCCTGCGCCCTGGGCGGGCCCGACGGCCACTCGCTCTACGTGTGCACGGCCGACTCGTCCGATCCGGCCCGGACGCCCGAGCTGCGCTCCGGCCACATCGAGAGCACCCGGGTCGAGGTGCCGGCGGGCTACGGCGAGACCGGCTCGGGGTAGCGCTCGTAGGTGTCGATGAGCAGCAGGGCCAGCTCCCGCTCGCTCAGCTCGTCGGCCTCGAGCAGGCCCCGGGCCCGCAGGTCGCTCACGAGCTGAGCCAGGATCACGTCCAGCGACAGGTCGTCGTCGTGGGTGCGCCAGGCCTCGCGCTCGGCCTCGTCGGCGAAGCAGTAGGCCTTCCACGACACCGAGAAGCGGATCTCGTCCCAGCCGAACGTGGCCAGCACCTCGTCATCCCCGGCGTCGGGGTGCAGCACCCAGCGCTCCCCGCCATGGACGAGCACGTTGCCCGGGGCCAACGGGAACGGCTCGGCGCCGGCGGGGCCGACCCGGTCGACCCCGTGGAACACCGAGTCGGTGTCCAACACGATGCCCGAGTTGTGCCGGGTGGGCAGCACCGCGACCGGCACCGTCCGCACCGTCGGGCCAGTAGGCCAGTTCGCCTCCCTCGGGTGCCCCGGCCGCCTCGTCGGCGAAGTAGGCGATACCGGTGGCGATGGGCATCCGCCACCGCTCGAACAGCCCGGAGTGATGCATGACCACCATCAGCCACTGGGGGAACAGCGTGCGGTTGGCCCCTCGGAACTCGGGCACGTCGGTGTGCACGGCCAGCTCCTGGCCCGGCAGGAGGATGTTGGCGTAGGCGATCGCCGGCTCGATGACCGGCCGTCCGTAGAGGGTGCGGGCCGCCTCGAGCAGCGTCTCGTGGTGCAGGAACCGCTCGATACCCGGGGCCATCACGTCGGCGCCGTAGGCGTAGCTCTCGCGCAGGTAGTTGGTGCGCAGGGCCAGCGTGGCCGCCGGTTCGCGGCGCCCGAAGCGGCCGCCGGTCCGCACGTAGTTGGCCGCCGCGTCGTAGCGCTGGGCCAACTCCGGGGCGAAGTCCGAGCCGCTGCGCTCGGTGACGTAGAGCCCGTAGCCGGGGAACGCCTCGCACAGCGCCACCATGGCGGCGGCGTCGGCCGGTTCCATCAACGGGTCGAGCACGACGGCGGTGGCGGTCACGGCACCATTCTGCCCGCCGCGGCGGGAGGCGACCCCTTCCCCGCGGTTCTGGCGTCGCTGAGCATCGCCGGGGCAGTGCTCATGGACGCCGGTTCGGTTCAGGCGACGCCGTCGGCCACGAGCGCCGAGTGCAGGAAGCGCAGGAGCTCGCGCCGGCGGATCACCATCGAGCGCAGCGTCGGCTCGATGCCGACGGCCCGCAGCACCTCGACCTCGGTGGCCACCCCCAGCACGGTCGAGTACGTGGACAGCAGGACGAGCCGGGCGTCGGTGGTGCGCATGTTGCCGGCGGCCATCTCTGCCTCGAGGAACTCGCGGGCCCGCGTCACCAGCGGGTCGAGGTTGTCGCTCAGGCGGGTGGCGGCCGGTGGTCCCAGCCGGCTCACCTCCCGCAGCAGGCCCAGCAGCTCGGGGCGGCGCAGGGCGAGGCGGAAGACCGACCGGATGATGGCCTCCACCCGGGCCCAGCCCGGGCCGGCGTCGGCCAGCGCATCTTCCAGCACGGCGGCCAGGTCGGCCGAGCTGTGGTCGATCACCGCGTCGAGCAGCTCGACCTTGGACGGGTAGTAGTACAGGATCGTCTGCTTGCGAATGCCCAGCTCAGAGGCGATCTGATCCAGGGAGGTGGCCTCGAAGCCACGGCTGCCGAACGAGGCCAGGGCCTCGGTCAGCACTCGGTCCCGGGTCGTCATCTACCAAATGGTAGAGCATGTTTGCTAGAACGTAGGGGTGATCGCCGACGACCTCGCCGGAAAGCGCCTCTTCCTCACCGGCACGACCGGCTTCCTCGGCACCGCCCTGCTGGAACGACTGCTCCGCGAGGTACCCGATTGCCAGATCGTGCTGCTCGTCCGGGCCGGCAAGCGCTCGAGCGTCGAGCAGCGGGTGGCGCGCGAGATCTTCAAGAACGACGCCTTCGACCGGCTGCGGGCCGAGCTGGGCAAGGACGGCTTCGCCGAGTTGACCGACCGGCGGGTCTCGGCCGTGGCCGGCGACGTGAGCACCGACGGGCTGGGCCTCGACGAGGCCGGCCGGGAGGCCCTGGCCGGCTGCGACATCGTCATGCACTCGGCGGCCACCGTCTCGTTCGACTCACCGCTCGACGGCGCGGTCGAGGTCAACCTGCTCGGCCCCACCCGCATCGCGGCCACGCTCAACGACCTCGGGGTGACCCCCCACCTGGTGGCGGTGTCCACCTGCTACGTCGCCGGCAACCGACGCGGCAACGCGCCCGAGATCATGGTCAGCGACGACCCGTTCTCCGTCGACATCGACTGGCGCCGCGAGGTCGAGGGCGCCCGCCGCACCCGCAGCGACGCCGAGGCCGCCAGCCGCACGCCCGAGAAGCTGACCGAGTTCCGCACCGCCGCCCGCCGCGAGCTGGGCGCGGCCGGCACCCCGGCGCTGGCCGCCAAGACCGAGCAGCTCCGGGGCCGCTGGGTCGGCGACCGCCTCGTCGAGGCGGGCCGCGCCCGCGCCGCGTCGCTCGGCTGGCCGGACGCGTACGCCTACACCAAGGCCCTCGGTGAACGGGCCCTGCTCGAGACGCACGGCGCCGTCCCGGTGAGCATCGTGCGGCCCTCCATCATCGAGTCGGCCCTGGCCGAGCCCAAGCCGGGATGGATCCGTGGCTTCCGCATGGCCGAGCCGGTCATCATCTCCTACGCCCGGGGCCTGCTGAAGGAGTTCCCCGGTGTCCCCGAGGGCATCGTCGACGTCATCCCCGTCGACCTCGTGGTGTCCGCCATCATCGCCGTGGCGGCCAAGGGACCCGACACCGATCCCGAGCACCGGGGCCCCGGTGCCGGAGGTGGTGCAGGTGGCCTCGGGCTCGCAGAACCCGCTGCGCTACCGCCGACTCGTCAACCTCGTGAGCGGCTGGTTCAAGGAGCACCCGCTCTACGACAACGACGGCCAACCCATCGTGGTGCCCGAGTGGACGTTCCCCGGCCGGGGTCGGGTGCAGGATCAGCTGACGCAGGCCAAGTCCATGCTGGAGCGGGCGGAGAAGGTCCTGGCCAACCTGCCGCTGCGGGGCAAGCAGGCCGAGCTGAGCGCCACCGTGGAGGAGCGTCGCGAGGAGCTCGAACGGGCCCTCGGCTATGTGGAGCTCTACGGCGCCTACGCCGAGTGCGAAGCCGTGTACGGGCTCGACCGGCTGCTGGCGCTGTGGGAGGCCCAGACCCCGGAGGACCAGGCCACCTTCCTGTTCGACCCCCGGGCCATCGACTGGGAGCGCTACGTCACCGAGATCCACCTTCCGTCGGTGGTCGAGCACGGCCGGGTCAAGTCCACGCCCGGGGCCCGTACCGGACCCACCCGGGCCGAGCGGCTGCGCGGCCAGGTGCTCGCGCCCGAACGCCACCTGGCCGCCTTCGACCTGGAGAACACGCTCATCGCCTCCAACGTGGTCGCCTCCTACTCGTGGCTCGCCACCCGACGCCTGCCGCCCGACGAGCGACTGCGCTTCGTGGCCCGGACGCTGGCCGAGGCCCCGTCCCTCCTGGCCCTGGACCGCAAGGACCGCAGCGACTTCCTGCGGCTGTTCTACCGGCGCTACGACGGAGCTCCCGTGGGGCAGATCGAGGAGGACGCGGCGGAGATGTTCAGCCAGCTGATCCTGGCCAAGTCGTTCCCCGCCGCCATTCGCCGCGTCAGGGAGCACCGCCGGCTGGGCCACCGCACCGTGCTCATCACCGGCGCGCTGGACTTCGTGATCGACCCGCTGCGGCCGCTGTTCGACGACATCGTGTGCGCCGAGCTCGGGGTGCGGTCCAACGGCACCTACAACGGCGAGCTGAGCGATGTGCCCCCCACCGGCGAGACCCGGGCCCAGGCCCTCATGGACTTCGCCGGGGCCAACGACCTCGACCTGCGCGAGTCGGTGGCCTACGCCGATTCGACCAGCGACCTGCCCATGCTCGAGGCAGTGGGCTTCCCGGTGGCGGTCAACCCCGAGACCCGCCTGGCCGCGTTGGCCCGCAAGCGGGGCTGGCTGGTCGAGCAGTGGGCCAAATCGCCGGGCGCGCCCCGCGTGCTCGTCCCCATCGGCGGGCGCCGCCGGACCAAGGGCGGGCTGGCCAATCCCCTGGTGCGCTCCCTCGGAGGCCAGTCGATGAAGCCTGCTCAGATGAAGGTCGCCCGGTGAAGGCGCTCCAGTTCGAACGCAACGTGCCCCGCTACGCCGCCGCCGTGCTGGCCGGTCGGGCGGTGCCGGGCTCGGGCGCCCGCGTCGGCCCGCTGCGCCTGCGCGACATCGACCCGCCCCGCCTCCCGGGTCCGGACTGGGTGGAGATCAGGCCCCGCCTGTCGGGGATCTGCGGGAGCGACCTGTCGACGATCGACGGCACCTCGTCGCGCTACTTCGAGCCCATCGTCTCGTTCCCCTTCGTCCCCGGCCACGAGGTGGTCGCCGACCGAGTGGGGACCGACGGCACCGACCGCGTCGTGCTGGAGCCCGTGCTCGGCTGCGTCACCCGCAACATCGACCCGGTGTGCGACGCCTGCGCCCGCGGCGACCTCGGCAACTGCGAGCGCATCGCGTTCGGCGACCTCGAGCCGGGCCTGCAGACCGGGTTCTGCTGCGACACCGGCGGCGGCTGGTCGACGCTCATGGTGGCGCACCCCAGCCAGCTCCACGCCGTGCCGGCCGACATGAGCGACGAGGCGGCGGTCATCGTCGAGCCCACCGCCTGCGCCATCCACGGGGCGCTGGCCGCCGGCGTCACCGAGGGGGACACCGTCGTGGTCATCGGCTCGGGCACCCTCGGCCTGCTGACCATCGCCGCCCTCCGCGCCCACACCGCCGCCGGGATCATCATGGCCACGGCCAAGTACCCCGCGCAGCGCGAGCTCGCGGCGGCCCTGGGCGCCACCCAGGTCATCGAGCCGGGGGAGCTGAAACGGGCCGTCCGGCGAACGACCGGCACCCTGGCCCTGGGCGACGGCGACATCGACCGCCTGGCCGGCGGTGCCGATGTGGTCATCGACTGCGTCGGCCGCGAGGCCAGCGTGGCCGAGGCCCTGGCCGTGGTCCGGCCCCAGCGGCCGGGTGGCCATGGTGGGCATGCCCGGTCACGTGCACGTCGACCTCACCGGGTTGTGGCAGCGCGAGATCACCCTGTTCGGCGCCTACGCCTACGGCACCGAGACGCTCGGTGACGGCACCCGCCGCCGCACGTTCGACCTCGCCTTCGACCTGGTGCGCGCCGCCGATCTCGGTCGGCTGGTGTCGCGCCACCTATCCCCTGGCCCGCTTCACCGACGCGGTGGCCCACGCCGCCGGCGCCGGTCCCCGTGGCGCCGTGAAAGTCGCCTTCGACATGACCTCAGAGAGGGAACGATCCCGATGAAGATCGAGAGGCTGCGCAGCCGCCACGTGGAGCAGACCAGTCATGCCTAGACCCGGATTCGTACTGGACGTCGATCGGGCCACTCCCCCGGTCCTGTTCCACCACGGCGAGCAGTTCAAGCTGGAGAAGCTGCCCCCCGGTCGCTCGCGGATCATCTACCCCGGTGAGCCGCTCGACGCCCTCGAGGACATCGAGGACGCCATCCACGACGCGCTGCTGAACCCCCACGGCGACTCGGAGCCGCTCCCCGCGCTCCTGCGTCCGGGCATGCGGCTGACCATCGCCTTCGACGACATCTCCCTGCCGCTCCCGCCCATGAAGCGCCCGGACATCCGCCAGCGCATCATCGAGCAGGTCCTCGACCTGGCCGCCGCCGCCGGGGTTGACGACGTGGAGCTCATCGCCGCCCTGGCCCTGCACCGACGCATGACCGAGGACGAGCTGCGCCACGCGGTGGGCGACCGGGTGTACGACGCCTTCGCCCCCCACGGGTTGCTGTACAACCACGACGCCGAGGACCCCGACAACCTGACGCCTGATCGGCACCACCGACCAGGGCGAGGAGGTCGAGATCAACAAGCGGGCGGCCGAGAGCGATCTGCTCGTGTACGTCAACATCAACATCGTGTCGATGGACGGGGGCTGGAAGAGCACGGCCACCGGCCTGTCCAGCTACCGCAGCCTGCGCCACCACCACAACGTCAAGACCATGCAGCACTCGAAGTCGTTCATGGACCGCCATGCGTCGGAGCTGCACTCGTCGAACTGGCGCATGGGCAAGGTGCTGCGCGACTCGGGTGTGAAGGTGTTCCAGATCGAGACCACCATCAACAACAACGTGTTCGGCACCGAGGGACCCATGAGCGTGCTGCAGAAGCGCGAATGGGAGTGGACGACGCGCGACCGGGTGGCGTTCCTCGGGATGAAGTCCGGCCTCGACCGCCTCTCGCCCCGCACCCGACGGTCGATCTTCCAGTCATGGCGGGCCCCGCACCAGCTGACCTCGGTGCAGGCCGGCGAGGTGGAGGCCGTCCACGAGGTCACCACCGCCAACGTGTTCAAGCAGCACCTCGTGCCCGTCGAGGGCCAGACCGACATCCTGACGATGGGCCTGCCCTACATCTGCCCGTACAACGTCAACTCGATCATGAACCCGATCCTGGTGATGTGCCTCGGGCTCGGCTACTTCTTCAACCTCTACCGGGGCAAGCCCCCGGTGCGCGAGGGCGGCGTGCTGATCGTGAGCCACCCCACCCCCTGGGAGTTCCACCCCGTCCACCACCCCAGCTACATCGACTTCTTCGAGCAGGTGCTGGCCGAGACCACCGACCCGCTCGAGATCGAGGCCCGGTTCGAGAAGTCAGTTCGCCGAGGACGAGTGGTACCGGCACCTCTACCGGACGTCGTACGCCTACCACGGCGTGCACCCGTTCTACATGTGGTACTGGGGCGCCCACGCCATGCAGCACCTCGGTCAGGTCATCATCGTGGGCGGCGACGTCCGCGCCGTGCGCCGGCTCGGCTTCAAGCCCGCCTCCACGCTGCAGGACGCGCTGGAGATGGCGTCGGACACCGTGGGCCGCGACGCCACCATCACCCACCTGCACAACCCGCCGATCCTCATGGCGGACGTGACGTGAGCACGTCGGGCCCGGCCCGCAAGGCCAACGGGGACCGCATCGCCGAGCTGGTGCGGCGAGTGCCGGTGAACCGGTCGACGGTGACCAACGCCGGGCGCCTGACGGCTTCGGCGGCACTGGCCCGGGTCCCGTTCCCCCTGCGCCCGCCGACCGTTCCCGGTGGGGTCGAAGTGCCGGTGGCCAAGAGCACCACCGGTGCCAACTACGACACCGAGTGGGCCCGGCGCTACCCCGCCCGCATGGCCCGGGTGCTCATGCTCGAGGGCCTCGTCACGCCGGCCATGCAGGTGCTGGCCGCCCCGAGGCTGCGGGGCCTCGACCGGCTCACCGATCTCGAGGGGCCGGCGGTGTTCGCCGCCAACCACCACAGCCATGTCGACACGCCGCTGGTGCTGTCGTCCATACCCGAGCCGTGGCGCCACCACATCTTCATCGCCGCCGCCGCCGACTACTTCTTCGGCAACAAGGTGACGGCTCCCCTGTCGGCCCTCGTCATCGGGGCCATCCCCTTCGAGCGCACCAAGGTGGGGCGCCGGTCGGCGGACAACGCCGCCGAGCTGCTCGACGAAGGATGGAGCATGCTCATCTTCCCCGAGGGTGGCCGCAGCCCCGACGGGTGGGGGCAGGAGTTCCGGGGCGGGGCCGCCTACCTGGCCCTGCGCTGCGGGGTTCCGGTGGTGCCCATCCACGTCGAGGGCACCGGGCGCATCCTGCGCAAGGGCCGTTCCGTCCCGCGCCGATCGGCGACCACCATCACGTTCGGGCGGCCGCTGCGGCCCACCGAAGACGAGGACTCGCGTCGCTTCGCGGCCCGCATCGAGGCGGGCGTGGCCGCCCTGGCCGACGAGGACACCACCGACTGGTGGCAGGCCCGCAAGCGCGCCTACGCCAGCACCACCCCGTCGCTGCAGGGCCCCGAGCTGGGCGCCTGGCGGCGGACCTGGGCCCTCGGCGACCGGGGCCCCAAGCGGCGGCGCACCACCAAGACCCGCTGGCCGGACCTGGGCTGACCGCCGCCGTCCGCCCCCGGCCTGCACTCAGCCGGCCCGCACTCAGCCGGCCCGCACCTCAGCCGGCCCGCACCTCAGCCGGCGCGGACGTCACGGCGGGTGAACAAGGCCAGGGCGGACCCGCACAGGACGGCGGCCACCCCCAGCGTCACCCCCACGGTGGTGGCGCTGGCCCCCTCGGCCGGGGCCAGGGCCATGTAGTGGATCAACGACACCTTGTCGATCCAGCCCAGGCCGGGCACGAGCGAGCCCAGCAGGTAGGCCGTGATCGACCAGATGACCACTCCGTAGACGGTGCCGGCCGCGGCGCGCGGCGCCAGCGACAGCATCACGGCGCCGATGCCCAGGGTCACCAGCGCGGTCGGGATCACGTTGAGGCCGGCTCCCAACAACGGCCGCAGGGCGACGTCGACGCCCTGCGTCCGAGCCGAGGCCCAGGCCGCGAACCCGGCGACGACGGCGGCCGACACCACGGCCGCGGCGCTCAGCGCCAGCCGGCCGGCGAACCACGCCCCCCGGGTGGTGGTCCGGCTCAGCACGTTCACCAGGCGCCCCGACATCTCTTCGTCGCAGGCGGCGGCCACCTGGCTGGCCGGCAACAGGGCGACGACGGTGGCCACGAACAGGAACGCCACGCCGAAGTACTGGTTGGTGAAGCTGCCCTGCACCCCGAACTTGTCGAGGGTGTCGCGCATCGACGAGGGAATCGCCGCGGTGGTCATCACCGCGATGATGCCGAGCACGGCGGCGGTGGCCACCGCCCCCAGGCACCAGGCGGCGAGCACGGGTAGCTCGAGCCGGGCCGACAACCCGAACGCGGAGCCCAGCCCCCGGGGCCGGAGCGTGGCGACGTCCCGGCCGGTGATCACCCCGTCTCCGGCATCGCGGCGCGACGCCAGCGCCGTGGCCCCGAGAGCGAGCAGCGCAACCGTGAGGGCGGCCGGTACCAGCGGCCACGGGTCGTTGACCGTGAACGGGCGCATCAGCTCGGTCCAGCCGAACGGCGTCAACCACAGCATCCAGCGCTCGTTCGGCCCGGCGTCACCCACCATGCGCACCACGAAGGTGACCCCGAACACCGCCATGCCCAGACCGGTGGCCAGGCGCCGGGTCCGGCCGAGCTGCGACGTGAACGCCCCGACCGCGGCGAACACGGCGGGTGCCACCGTGAGGCTCAGGCCGTAGATCACCGACTCACCGAGCCCGAAGCCGACGTCGGGATTGCGGCCCGCGGCGAAGGTGAGCACCGCCGTCCCCAGGAACACCACGGCCACCGCCGCGCCCAGCGCGGCGAGGGTGGCGGCGGTGGCCCGGGCCGGTCGGGTGGCGCCGGCCAGCACGAGTTGCCATCGGCCCGCATCCTCCTCACCGCGCAGCAGGCGGGTGGCGGCCAGCAGTGCCCACAGCGCTCCGACCGTCGTGAGGAACACGAAGATCTTGTAGACCGTGTACCCGCCGACCGTGCCCACCTCGGTGATCGGGCCCAGCAGGACCGACAGCCCGGCGTCGCCGCTGGTGACGACGACCAGCTGCTCGCGGCTGGCCGCGGTGGGGAACGTCGAGACGTACGACGTCGCCGTGGCCACGACGGTCAGGCCGAAGCCGAGGGCGCACACCGTGGCGCCGATCCACAGCTGGCGGAAGGCCCGGCGGCCGATGGCCGAATCGGGCCCCGGTCGGGTGGGCCGTACCGGGGCCGGCGGCGGCGCCTCGGTGACACCGGCCGTCATGGGCGAGCGCCCTCGGCCGGCCAACCGGTGCCGTAGTGGGCCACGAAGAGCTCCTCCAGCGAGGGCTCCCGCGTCGTCATGCGGGTGACCCCGGCGGCGGCGAACACTCCCAGCAACGGCTCCATCGACCCGCTGACATCGCACTCGATGGTCTGGCCGTCGACCACCACGTTGCGTCACCCCGTCGAGGCCCGACAGGTCCGGTACTGCGCCGTTCAGGCGGGCGCTCACCCGCAGGGCGGCGAGGCCCCGGAGCACCTCGAGCTGGCCGGTCTCGATGATCCGCCCCGCCCGCAGCATCGCCACCCGGTCGCACACCGCTTCGACCTCGCTGAGGATGTGCGACGAGAGCACCACCGTCTGGCCGTGGTCGTGCGCCTCGCGCACGCAGGCGCGGAAGACCTGTTCCATCAGCGGGTCGAGACCGGTGGTGGGCTCGTCGAGCAGCAGCAGCTCCGCCCGGCTGGCCAGCGCGGCGATGAGCAGGACCTTCTGTCGGTTGCCGTGGCTGTAGGCCCGGATCTTCTTGTCGGGCGCCAGCTCGAAGCGCTCGATGAGCTCGTCGCGGTAGGCCTCGTCGACCGAACCGTGGACGTTGCCGAGGAAGCGGAGCGCCTCGGCGCCGGTGAGCGAGGGCCACAGGTTCGCCTCGCTGGGCACGTACGCCAGGCGCCGGTGGATGGCCGGGGCATCGCGCCAGACGTCGAGGCCGAAGATCCGGGCCCGGCCCGACGTCGGTCGGATCAGGCCGAGCAGCAGCGCGATCGTCGTCGACTTCCCGGCCCCGTTGGGCCCGAGGTACCCGAACACCTCCCCGGCTTCGATCTCGAGATCGAGCGAGTCCAGCGCGGTCGTGGGCCCGTAGCGCTTGGTCAGCTGTTCGGTCCGGATGGTCACCGTCACGGGTGCGCCCGTCGTTGCGGTCGGTCGAGAGCGGTCATCCGGCCAACAGGTCCGCTTCGGTGAGCGTCCCGGGCGGGGTGTTCGTCCGGGCCAGCTCGTTGGCCACCCGTTGCAACCGCTCGTTGACGGGGGTCGCCACGCCGTGGAGACGCCCCAGCAACACGATCTCCCCGTTGAGGTAGTCGGTCTCGATGCGTCCGGTGCCGCGGGCCAGGCTCTGCCACGACGACCCGCCGCCGCGGGCCTCGCCCTCGATGGGCTTCATCTGCAGGAGGTCACCGCGGCGATCGCGATCCTCCTGCTGCGTCGCGCAGTCGATGCCCGCGGCCCGCAGGCAGGCCACCCCCTCGCGCCGGGCCTCGGCCGCCACCTCGGAGAAGCGGCCCTCGGGGCCCATCGCCGCTTCGACGGCGTTGCCGAGGTTCATCAGCAACTTGGCGTACTTCCAGCGCATGATGTCCGGCCTCACCTCCGACACGAACGGCCCGGTCTCGAACGCGGCGGCGATGGCCTCGGCGGTGGCGTCCCGACCGGTGGGATAGCGGCCGATGTCGAAGATCCCGTTGATCGGCACCGAGCTGGCCGCCACCAGACCGGGCTGCAGGTGGGTGGCGGGACACATCACGCACACCCCGTAGACGTTGGCGAAGCGCCGGAGCACGGCCCGCTCGTTGGCCACGCCGTTCTGCATGCACACCAGCGCCGTCGCCGGATGGGCCACGGCCTCGAGCTGCTCGACGAGGTCAACGGTGTCGTTGCTCTTCACCGCCAGCAGGACGACGTCGTCGGAGCGCCACCCGATCTCCCCGACGCCGCGGGCCACCTGGACCTCGATGATGTCGTCGCCGGCGGGCGAGCGCAGCGTCAGCCCGCCCCGGGCCATCACGTCGGCGTGGGCGCCCCGGGCCACGAGCACCACGTCGTGGCCGGCCTGGGTCAGCCGCCCCCCGACCACTCCCCCGATGGCACCGGCACCGACGACGACGAAGCGCATGGATTCACCCTGCCACACCGGGCCGGCCCATCAGGCCAGGACGAGCTCGTGGGCGGCGCGGCTGGCGGCCAGGTAGACCTCGGCCGGCGCTCATCGCCGCCCGCTCGCACCACCACGCCGTCGTACTCGATGCCCTTGTGGACCCACACCTCGTCGGCGCGTGATGACGGCCACGTTGGCCCATCGGGCGCGCAGCTCGGCTTCGGCCGCCGGCGACGTCGGCCGGCTCCCGACCTGCGCACGCCCGGTCGGGCGGATGCCGATGAGCTCGACGGCGTCGATGCCGTGGGCCCGCGGCGTAGGCGTTGAGCCAGTCGGCGATCTCGGCCGACATGCGGTAGGCGGTGGCCATCTGCTCGAGGCCGACGTCGAGCAGCTCGGCCGCCCGCCGCAGGCCGATGCCGCTGGCCCGGCGGCGCTGGGCGTCGTCACCGACGAGCGTGAGGCCGTCGGCGAGCGGCGCATCACCGCCCGCAGCTGGAACAGGGTCAGGTCCTGGGCCTCGTCGACGATCACGTGGGAGTACCGCGCCGGCACCCCTTCGAACCGGGCCCGCACCTCGTCGGCCAGGGCGCCGTCGCCGCTTCGACGCGCCAGCCACGCGTCGATGAGGTCGGCGTCGGCGCCCAGCTCGCTCGAGGGTCGCCCGGCTGCGCAGCTTGCGCCAGGCCTGCTTGGCGGTCAGCCGGGGCCACACCGTCCAGCGCCGCCTCGCTCACCGCGCCCGGCCGGCAGCTCGTGGCGCCGGGCCAGCGTGTCCACGAACACCTTGCGCCGGTCGCGCCACGGCAGGTCGCGGCCGGCGAGGCGCTCGATCAGCTCGGCCACCTCGGGCTCGCGGATCCGGCGCAGTGCCCGACCTTGATCTCGGCCGGCCGGCAGAGGCCGGCCTCGAAGCGGTCGAGCACGTCGAGCCAGCGCTCGTCGCTGCCCGGCTCGGTCGACGGGCCGAGCAGCCGGTCGAACGTCGTCTGGGTGATGCGCGCCTCGCCCAGCGTCGGCAGCACGGCGGACACGAACTGGAGGAAGCGGTCGCTCGGCCCGATGACCAGGATGCGATCGGCGGTGACCCGGCGGTCGTTGTAGACGAGCCAGGCGGCCCGGTGCAGCCCCACCACCGTCTTGCCGGTGCCCGGGCCCGCCCCGCAGCACCAGCCGGGCCGTCGGGTCGAGACGCACGAGCCGGTCCTGGTCGGACTGCAGCGTGGCGACCGCCGCCCGCATCGTCGCGCCCCGGCTCCGGGACAGCTCGGCCATCAGCGGCGACGAGCCGCGACACCTCGCCGGTGGTGAACTCCTCGATCATCAGGTCGTCGATGCTGCCGACGTAGCTGACCCGGCGCACCAGGCCGTGCGGATCGTCGAAGCTGGCCTGGTAGAAGCGCCTCGGCGAACGGCGCCCGCCAGTCGATGACCAGCTGCTCGCCGCCCGAGTCGATGCCGTAGAGCCCGACCCGCCAGGGGTGCTCGTCGTCGATGCGGCCGAAGACGACCAGCTCCTGCTGGAGCTTGCTCGACGGCGCCGGCGACCACGGCCGTGATGTACTCGTCGGCGAAGGCGTCGGCCCCCGCCACCGACCACCGACGACAGGCCGGCCAGCTTGTCGACGACCGCCTGGCGGGCCCGGGCCAGCGCCCGGCGCTCGCCGGCCAGGTCCACCGTCGGCGTGGGAACCACGGTCATCACCTCTCTCGGGACGCGCCCGCACGCCGCCGGGGTGCCGGCGGGGAGGGGTCACGCTACCGGTTCGGCCCCGTCGGCCGCGCTCGATTTCCCCGATCGGCGTACTCGGGGCCGGTACGCTCGCCTTCGACGACCCCGCGGGTGGGTCCGTGCGGGGGTCCCATCGATGTCCGATCCGACGAATCCACCTCCGGTTGGCCCCGGCGGGCCCGACGAGGTGCCGTGGTGGGCCAAGGGCGACGGCGGCCAGGCGCCGGGCTGGTGGCAGGAGCCCGGCCGAGGTGCCCCGCCGCCGGGTGCTCCTGCTCACCGTCCCTTCTCCCCCGCCCCCAACCCGGGCTACCGCCAGGCCCAGGGGCGACCGACGGGCGGAACGGCGAAGGGGGCGTGGGCGGCGGTGGCGTGGGGCGTGGCCTCGCTGTTGTGCTGCGGACTCATCTTCGGCCCCATCGCCATCTATCAGGGCTCCCAGGCCCGCTACCGCATCCAGGTGTCGAACGGCCGGCTCGGCGGCAACGGCATCGCCTTGTTCGGCATGTTGCTGGGCGGGATCGCCGTGCTGTTGTCGCTGTTCTGGATCTACTGGTACGCCACGGGCCACCAGGTGGTCTACGTGAGCCGCAACACCCGCTGAGGCCCTACTCGACGAGGCGCAGCCCGCTCGGGGCGATGGAGGCGTCGGCGTGGGGCAGGTCGACCACGAACTCGGTGAGGTGGGCGGGGAACACGTGCTCGCTCACCAGCACCGCGCTGCCCGCCGATCGACGACGTGACCCGCTCGCAGCGCAGCACCGGCGAGCCGGTCGGGACGCCGAGCAGCTCGGCGTCGTGCGGCGGACGCAGCCGCGGCGCCGATGGTCTGCACCGCGCCGCCGAGCTCGACGCCGATCAGCTCGTAGAACGGCGACCGCTCGACGTCGGCCCGGGACAGCTCGGCGCCGTAGCGCTCGGGGCACCACACCGTGACCAGGGCGAAGGGCTGACCGTCGGCCAGGTTCAGCCGGCGCACCCGCAGCACCGTCTCGGCTGCCCGAGCAGCTCGCGCACCCGGGCCGGTGCGGCGACGAAGCGGAAGTCGAGGACCCGGCGCTCGGAGTGGACGCCCTCGGCGGCCAGCTGGCTCTCGATGGTGCCGAGCCGGCCGAGCGCCTGGCGCACCGGGTCGGCGGCGACGAACCACCCGAACCCCTGGCGGGAGTCGACGAGGCCGTCGTCGCGCAGCACCTCGAGGGCCCGGCGCACCGTGACCCGGCTGGCCGCGTAGTCGCTGGGACAGCTCCGACTCGCTGGGCAGCAGCCGACCCGCGCCGAGCTCGCCGGTGGCCAGCCGGTGCGCGCAGCTCGTCGGCGATCTCCTGGTAGCGGGTTCGGCGCACTTGTCTGCTACTTGTCTTGTCTCGGCAACTTGTCCTATACTTGTCTACACCACAACCGCACACACCGGCACCCGTGTCCCACGCGAGTACGCCAGACTCGATGGCACCGCCCGACCGCCGCGTGAGCACATCGTCGAAGGAGCAGGCCATGGCCGTCGCCGCCAACACCCCGATCGAGCTCATCAACACGGTCTACGGACGCCTGGCCGAGCGGGCGGCCATCGGTCGCGAGCGCCTCGGGCCGCCCGCTCACCTTCGCCGAGAAGGTCCTGATCAACCACCTGCGCGACCCCCAGGGCCAGGAGCTCGAGCGGGCCAAGTCCTACGCCGACCTCGACCCCGACCGCGTCGCCATGCAGGACGCCACCGCCCAGATGGCGCTGCTCCAGTTCATGACCGCCGGCCTGCCCGAGGTGGCGGTGCCCTCGCACCGTCCACTGCGACCACCTCATCCAGGCCC
The DNA here is from genome assembly GCA_963726905.1 of uncultured Microthrixaceae bacterium. Lineage (GTDB taxonomy): Bacteria > Actinomycetota > Acidimicrobiia > Acidimicrobiales > Acidimicrobilacustridaceae > UBA4742. Next base: position 794,036 of record CAVSDZ010000005.1, on the reverse strand, counting down.
GCGAGGACGGCAAGGTCGACCTGCTCGCCGCCCTCGAGACCAACTCCGAGGTCTACGACTTCCTCGAGTCGGTGTCGGCCAAGTACGGCGTCGGGTTCTGGAAGCCGGGCTCGGGCATCATCCACCAGGTCGTGCTCGAGCAGTACGCCTTCCCCGGCGGGATGATGATCGGCACCGACAGCCACACCCCCAACGCCGGCGGCCTGGGCATGGTGGCCATCGGCGTGGGCGGCGCCGACGCCGTCGACGTCATGACCGGCTACCCGTTCAACGTGCGCTGGCCCAAGCTCATCGGCGTGCACCTGACCGGCGAGCTGAGCGGCTGGTCGGCCCCCAAGGACATCATCCTGAAGGTCGCCGAGATCCTCACCGTCAAGGGCGGCACCGGCGCCATCGTCGAGTACTTCGGCCCCGGCGCCGCGTCGATCAGCTGCACCGGCAAGGCCACCATCTGCAACATGGGCGCCGAGATCGGCGCCACCACCTCGCTGTTCGCCTACGACGACGCCATGGCCCGCTACCTCAAGTCCACCGGTCGCGAGGAGATCGTCGACGCCGCCGACGCGGTGGCCCACGACCTGCGGGCCGACGACGAGGTGCTCGCCGACCCCGGCCGCTTCTTCGACCAGGTCATCGAGATCGACCTGTCGACGCTCGAGCCGCTCATCAACGGGCCCCACACGCCCGACCTGGCCCGTCCGGTCTCGGCGCTCGGCGAGGAGGCCCGGGCCAACGGCTGGCCGACGGCCAGATCAGCGCCGCCCTCGTCGGCTCGTGCACCAACTCGAGCTACGAGGACATCACCCGGGCCGCCAGCATCGCCCGCCAGGCCGCCGCCGCCGGGCTCACCTGCAAGACCGAGCTCATGATCACGCCCGGCAGCGAGCAGGTGCGGGCCACCATCGAGCGCGACGGCCTGCTGGCCGACTTCGAGCGCATCGGCGCCACCGTGCTGGCCAACGCCTGCGGCCCGTGCATCGGTCAGTGGGCCCGTCCCGACGTGCACGAGGGCGACGCCAACACCATCGTCACCTCGCTACAACCGCAACTTCCCCAAGCGCAACGACGGCTACGCCAGCACGCTGGCCTTCGTGACCTCGCCCGAGACCGTCGTCGCCCTGGCCCTGGCCGGCACCCTCGAGTTCGACCCGATCAACGACACCCTCACCAACGACGCCGGCGAGGAGGTCAAGCTGGCCGTGCCGGTCGGCGAGGAGCTGCCGGCCCTGGGCTTCACCCCCGGCGAGAGCGGCTTCATCGCCCCGCCGGCCGACCGCAGCGCCGTCACCGTCGTGGTCAGCCCGACCAGCGACCGGCTGCAGCTGCTCGAGCCGTTCGCCCCGTGGGACGGCAAGGACTACACCGACCTGCCGGTGCTGGTGAAGGCCGAGGGCAAGTGCACCACCGACCACATCTCGGCCGCCGGGCCCGTGGCTCAAGTACCGCGGCCACCTCGAGAACATCAGCGGCAACCTCTTCCTCGGCGCGATCAACGCCTTCACCGGCGAGGCCGGCACCGGCATCGACCAGCTCGACGGCGAGAAGCAAGCTCGCTGCCCGACATCGCCAAGCACTACCACGAGGCCGGCCGTCGGCTGGGTGGCCATCGGCGACGAGAACTACGGCGAGGGCTCGTCGCGCGAGCACGCCGCCATGGAGCCCCGCTTCCGCAACGCCAAGGCCATCATCTGCCGCTCGTTCGCCCGCATCGCCGAGACCAACCTCAAGAAGCAGGGCGTGCTGCCCCTGTGGTTCACCGACCCGACCGACTACGACAAGATCGCAGGTCGACGACCGCATCGCCATCGCTGGGCCTGGCCGACCTGGCCCCCGATCGGCCGGTCGCAGTGCGAGATCCACAAGGCCGACGGCACCGTCGTGCCGCTTCACCTGCTCGCACACCATGAACGACGAGCACATCGCCTGGTTCCGGGCCGGCGGCGCCCTCAACATCATCCGCCAGCAGCAAGGCGTCTGAGCCGCGCCCATCGGCGCCCGCCGGACGCTCGACCGCGGGAATCGCGACGCCGAGCGGTGGCACCATGGGCGTCGTGGACCCGTCGGCCCATCCCGTCTTCTTCCAGACACGATCATCGAGAGCTCGGTCTACGTCTGGGCCGTGGTCGACGCGACGCTCACCCTCACCTACCTCAGCCCGTCGGCCGAGCAGCTCTTCGGCTACCGACCCGACGAGCTCGTCGGCACGCTCGGCCCTCGACCTGCTCCGAGCCGAGCTACCGCGACGCAGGCGCTGGCCGACGCTGGCCGACCTGCTCGAGCCACCCGGGCGAGGGCGTGCCCGTCGTGTGGGCGTGCGCCACCGCGACGGCTCGACCGTGTTCGTCGAGGTCGGCGCCGCAGGTGCACGCTCGACGATCCCGACATCCAGGGCATCGTGGTGCGGCTGCGCCCCTACGACGACCAGTAGCCTGCTCGAGCAGTACCTCGAGGCGCTGGCCACCAGCGTGCCCGTCGAGCAGACCCTGCAGCCGCTGGTCGCACTCGATCAAGGCCCAGCACCTCGACTCCGAGGTCGCGCTGGCCTACGACTGGGACGGCGAACGCTTCGCCTCCGTGGTCCACACCGGGCTGCCCGATGCCCTCGCCGGGAGCGTCGACGCCCGCCGCTTCCGACGAGCCGGCGCCGCCGTGGGTGACCGCCATCGGCTCAGGCGACGGTGGCCGCCACCGAGCAGCTGGACCAGCTCGGGCCCTCGGTGCGGGACGCGGCCCGCCGGGCCGGCCTGGTGGCGTGCTGGGCCTACCCGGTCCCGGTGCCGCCCGACGCGCACGCTGCTGGCCTGCCTCATCGTGTGGCGCCGCATCCCCGGAGGGCCGCTGCTCGGTCACGCGCGCCGCCCTCGAGCACTCGGTGCGGCTGGCCGCGCTCGGCTTCGAGCGTCGCCACAACGAGGAGCTGCTGCTGCACGCCGCCCTGCACGACACCCTCACCGGCATCCCCAACCGCTCCCACTTCTTCGCCGAGCTCGACGCGGTGCGGGGCTCCGGCCGGTCAGGACGCCCTGGGGCCGGCGGTGCTGTTCGCCGACCTCGACGGCTTCAAGGAGATCAACGACACCCACGGCCACGGCGTCGGCGACGCAGGTGCTGGCCGTCGTGGCCCGCCGCCTCGAGGCGCGCCATCCGGCCCGGCGACGTCGTCGCCCGGGTCGGCGGCGACGAGTTCGCCGTGCTGTGCGTCGACCTCGACGACCGACGGCGAGGCCCTGGCCGTGGCCGATCGGCTCATCGAGGCGGTGGGCCAGCCCATCCAGGTCGGCGAGGTCACCGTCGCAGGTCGGGCTGTCGATCGGGCGTGGCCTTCCGCGACCCGACGCCCCGACGCCGGGCCGCGGCTCGTGGACGAGGCCGATCGCGCCCTCTACCGGGCCAAGCAGGCGGGCAAGGGCCGCTGGAGTGGCCGGCTCGGCCTGAGCCATCGGCCCTCCGACCACCGAGAGTCCGGACTCTGAGTGGTCCGAACGACCCTTGTGACGCGGCTGACGCCAGTCGTTACGAATGGATGTGCACCAGACCGGGAGCACATCCAGGTGTCTGATCCACCCCTCAACCAGGTTCCGGAGGCGGCCTATCTGCAGGCCATCGTCGATGCCGCGCCCCGGGTCATCCTCGTTCTCGATGCAGCCGGGCACCATCGCTTTGGGCTGGACGGGCGACAGCGAGTCCTGGTGGGCATCCCGGCATCCGAGTTGATCGGGCGCAACCTGCTCGACTTCGTCGCCGACGACGACGCTCCCCCTGGTGCTCGAGTCGATGGAGTACGTCCTCCGACTCGACCCGGCCGCTTCCGGCCCATGGAGTTCCGCTACCGCCGGGCCGACGGCAGCATCGGCGTGGCCGAGGCGGTCAGCACCAACCAGCTCGCCGACCCGCGCCTCCACGGCATCGTCGCTGCAGGTCCACGACGTCACCGAGCGTCGCGTGATCGACCAGGTCCTCGAGTCCATCGCCGCCGGAGCGACCGGTCGCCGACGATGTTGCGCCTCGTCGCCCGCCTGGTCGAGGAGCCGGCTCGCCGGACTGCCGCGCCATCGTCGGCCATCGACCCGGTCGACGGTCGCTTCGCCGTGGCCGCCTCCGTCGCTCGACGCCGCTCGACCAGCTCACCGTGCGCCGCCGCCGACACGAGCCGACGGCACCGCCGGACCTCACCGAGCGCGCCCCCGGCGACCAACCCGCTGCCGTGGGCCCCGGTCATCGAGGACGGCCGGGCCCGGATCCATGCCGACCTGGCCTCGCTCCCGCCGGCCTGCAGACCGAGGCTCGCGAGCAGGGCTTCGCCGCCTGCTGGGTCTTCCCGGTCGTTCCTGCCAGTCGAGCGGCGACATCGAGGGCTGCATCATCGTGTGGCGCCGCCAGCCCGGCGACCCCGTCCCCGGGCGAGCGGGTGGCGGTCGAGCGGGCCGGCCGGCTGGTGGCCATCGCCCTCGAACGGCGCGACTCCCAGGAGATCCTGCTGCTCCACGCGGCGCGCCACGACACCCTCACCGCGCCTGCCCAACCGCGTCGCTGTTCTTCCAGCGACTCGCCCGCGAGCTGCAGCGGGCCGAGCACCTCGTGGCCGTGCTCTACCTCGACCTCGACGGCTTCAAGTCGATCAACGACCGCTACGGCCACCGGGCCGGCGACCAGGTGCTGATCACGTGGCCCGCGCATCCCGAGGCCCTGCGCCCGGACGACCTGGTGGCCCGCCTCGGCGGCGACGAGTTCGGCGTCATCTGCTGCCCACCTGCCGACGCCCCACGAGGCCGAGCAGATCGCCGAGCGGCTCATCGACGCGGTCGGCCAGCCGGTGAGCCTGCCGCCGGGCACGCTCCGCTCACCGGAGCTGTCGGCGCTGGCCGGGCACGCCCGCCGCGGCCCGCGAGCCGAGCGCTCGACCGCCCCTGTGGTCGAGATCGGTGCCAGCATCGGCATCGCCTTCGGCGACGAGGTCGGCGCCGACCACGAGCGGCTGGTCGAGCTGGCCGACGCGGCCATGTACAACGCCAAGCGCCGGGGCCGGGGCACCTGGCGCATGTCCTCCAGGAGCGTGGGCAGTACTGACTAGGCGACTTCTGGCCCTCCGGTCGGCAAGCCTCCCTGCGGGCGGCTTCGCCCATCCGGGTGTCATCGGTGCCGCTGCTCCGGCTGGCGCCTGCGCAGCCGATGGCTTGACCTCGGTCGGCAGCCTCCCTGCGGGCGGCTCCGACCTCGGTCAATCGGTGCCGGGGCGGCGGGCGGCTTCGTGCTCGGCCGCGACCGCGTCCTTGGACGCGCTCGAGGGCATGGTGGCGGCCAGCTCCTCGTCGGTGGGCTCGTGCCACTCCCGGGCCTCGGGCGGGCAGCAGGTCGACGATGGCGGCCATGAGGTGATCGGTGTCGACGTCGGGGTCCACCGAGCCCGAGCGGCACCGGCGGGCCCGACGGTGACCGTCACCGTCGGGCGGGTCGGTCACGTTCCACAGGTTCGGGATCTTGGCGTTGCGGGGCCAGACCTTCTCGGTGCCCCACAACCCGATCGGGATCACCGGTGCGCCGCTCATCTGCGGCCAGCCGGGCCGCGCCCCACCGGCCCTTGAGCACCGGGTCGAAGAACGCCTCGCCCCCGGGGGATCGTGCCCTGGGGCATCAGCGCCACCATCTCGCCGGCCTCGAGCGCGGCCAGGGCCTCCGTCAGCGGCTCGTCGCTGCCCGGTGCCCCGCTCGACGCGGATGCCGCCCATGGCCCGGGCCATGTCGCCGACGATCGGGGCGTCGAACACCTCCTTCTTGCCCAGGAAGCGCACCGGCCGGCCCCGCTTGGCGATGGCGAAGCCGAGAGCGGCGACGTCGAAGTAGCTGCGATGGTTGGCGCACAGGATGGCCGGACCGTCGAGCCGGGATGTGGTCGACGCCCGTCGATGGTCGACGTGCACGTAGGGGGCCAGACCCGGGCCGGACGAACGGGAACATCAGCCTCTGCGGCTCGAAGCCGGCCCAGCTTGGGCACGCCGGGCGGCACGTCGAGGAAGATGCGTCGGCCACCGCCGGGCCAGGGCCTGCAGGCGCATGCGGGGGTCGGGGTTCACCACGAACGGGATGACCCACCGCGTTGAGCAGCGGGCACGTCGTAGTAGCTGTCGGAGTAGGCGTAGCTGTCGCGCAGCGACACCGCGTTGGCGTCGGCCCACTCCTTCACGGCCCGGAACTTGCCGTGGCTCCACACGAACTCGCCGTCGATGGTGCCGGTGTAGACGCCGTCCCGCTCGCCGTAGCGGGTGGCGATCACGGCGTCGAGGCCGAGCAGGTCGGCCAGGGGCTTGACCAGGTCGTAGGGGGTGGTCGTGGCCAGCACCACCAGCCGGCCCTCGGCGCGGTGCTCGTCGATGAGCACCTTGGCGTAGGGCTGCACCAGGTCGACCAGCGACTCGGCCGCCACGCCGGCCGGCATCGCTGGGCGCGGTCCCGGGGCCAGTTGGCGGCCATGATGGCCGCCTGACGGGTGAGCATCATCGACGGGCAGGTTCTCGCCGAAGACGTTGAACACCCGGAAGATGAGGTCCTGGCCGGGGATGCTCCGCGGTCGAGAGCAGGCCCACCTGACGCAGCGCACCGGTGATGATCGGCCCGCTGGCCCCGGCCAGCAGCGTGCGGTCGAGGTCGAAGAACACCGCACTGCGACCAGTGGCGCGGGCGACGCCGGACCCGGTCGGGTTCTTGGCCGCGGACTTCTTGGTGCCGGACTTCTTGGTGCCGGACTTCTTGGCACTCGAACCCTCGGTCGAGGACTTCTTGGCGCTCGCCGGTCCGTTCGTGTCCTGCTTGGCCATAGGCGAACCGTAGCCCCGTCCACCGCAGAGCGCGCCCTCCAGCGCGCCGGCGAGCGTGGAGCAGGGATGCCCGGTCGGGACTATTCACACAGTAATCACTGTTGTAAACTTCGAACCGTCGGAAAGGACCTGGCATGGAACCTCGCACCGCAATCGTCACCGGCGCCTCGCGGGGCCTGGGCCGGGCCCTGGCCGAAGCCCTGGCGGCCCGGGGCTGGCAGGTCGTCGTCGACGGCCGCGACGCCGCCGACCTGCAGGCGGTGACCGCCGCCGTCGGTCCGACCGCCGGTCCCATCGTGGCGGTGGTCGGCGACATCACCGACCCGGCCCACCGACGCGAGCTGGTGGCCGCGGCCGGGGGGCCGGTCGACCTGGTCGTCAACAACGCCGGCGGACTGGGACCGTCCCCGCTCCCGGCGCTCGACTCGGTGCCGGTCGACGAGCTCACCGAGCTGTTCGCCACCAACGTGGCGGCGCCGCTCGGGCTCATCCAGGCCGCCCTCGGCCACCTGCGTCCCGGCGCGGTCGTCGTCAACATCACCTCGGATGCCTCGGTCGAGCCCTACGAGGGGTGGGGGGTCTACGGCACGACCAAGGCCGCCCTCGACCACCTCGGCGCCGTGCTGGCCGTCGAGCACCCCGAACTGCGGGTGCTGACCATCGACCCCGGCGACATGCGCACCCGGATGCACCAGGACGCGTTCCCCGGAGAGGACATCTCCGACCGACCCCTCCCCCGAGGAGCAGCGTGCCCGCCATCCTCGCCCTGGTCGACGGAGCCGAGCCGTCGGGCCGCTACCGAGCCGAGGAGGTCGGCATGATGACCACCCTGACCTTCACCGAGCCGCTGCGCTTCGACCTGCCCCCCGCGCTCGAGGCCACCGAGCCGCCCGAGCTGACCCTCGGTCGACGCGACGCCGTGCGCCTCATGGTCTCGCGCCAGGCGCGACGCGCCCGTCCACGCCCACGCCCACGAGCTCGCCCGCTTCCTCGACCCGGGCGACCTGGTGGTGATCAACACGTCGGCCACCGTGCCCGCCGCGGTCGACGCCGCCGCCCGCGGCGGCGAGTTCGTCATCGTGCACTTCTCGACCGAGCTGCCCACCGGGCTGTGGCTGGTCGAGCTGCGCCGCCGGTCGACGGCGCGGCCTCGCAGCCCCACGACGGCGACTTCGGCGGGACCGATCTGCACCTGCCCGGCCGGGCGACCGTGCACGTGCTCGGCCGCATGCCCGGCTCCGCTCGGCTGTGGGTGGCGTCGCTCGATCTGGGCGAGCCCGTCATCGACTACCTCCACCGGTGGGGCCGAGCCATCCGCTACCACTACGTCCCGGCCACCTGGCCCATCGACGCCTACCGCAACGCCTACGCCACCGAGCCGGGCTCGGCCGAGATGCCCTCGGCCGGGCGGCCGGTCACGCCGGAGGTGCTCACGTCGCTGGTGGCGCGGGGCATCGGCGATCACGCCGCTCGTGCTCCACACCGGGGTGGCCTCGCTCGAAGGCCACGAGATGCCCTACCCCGAGCACTACCGGGTCCCCGTCGAGACCGCCGCGCCGGGTCAACGCGACCCACGCCGCCGGGCGCCGGGTGGTGGCCATCGGCACGACCGTGGTCCGAGCCCTCGAGACCGTCACCGACACGGACGGCACGACCCACCCCGGTCAGGGCTGGACCGACCTGGTGATCACCCCCGAGCGGGGCGTGCGGGCCGTCGACGGGCTGCTCACCGGTTGGCACGAGCCCGAGGCCAGCCACCTGCAGATGCTCGAGGCCGTCGCCGGGCGCGCCGCGCTGGAGATCGCCTACCCCGAGGCGATCCGCTCCGGCTACCGCTGGCACGAGTTCGGCGACAGCCACCTGCTGCTGCCGGGCCGGTCGAGTGGTCCCGTCGGTCACGTCCCGTCACCGACATGAGCCGGCGTGAGAGCATGCCCGCCATGAGCCCCCGCGCCCCCCAGCCGGTCTCCGAGGCGCAGCGGGCGGTGCTGTACGCGCTGCGCCGGCGGGGCGAGTGCACCACCGAGGAGCTGGCCGACGCCCTCGGCATGAGCGTGTCGGGAGCCCGCCAGCACCTCGCCGCCCTCACCGAGGCCGGCCTGGTCGCCTCGACCACCGTCCCCCGCCGGCCCGGGCAACGGGGCCGCGCCGAGCACACCCACCACCTGACCGGCGCAGGCCGAGCCGCTGTTCCCCAAGGCCTACGGCGAGCTCACCAACCAGTTGCTCGGCTACCTGCAGCCCGAGGCGGTGGAGGCGGCGTTCGAGCAGCGCCGCGACGACCGCATCGACGCGGCCCGGGCCCGGCTGGCCGGCCGGCCGAGCTTCGCCGCCCGGGTGGCGGAGCTGGCCACCATCCTCGACGAGGACGGCTACCTGGCCTCGTTCGAGCGGGCCGGACGCGATCGCTTCGTGGTCACCGAGCACAACTGCGCCATCCTCGCCGTGGCCCGCGAGCACCCGCACGCCTGCTCCAGCGAGATCGAGTTCATCCGGGCGGCCCTGCCCGACGCCGAGGTCGAGCGGACCACCCACATGGTGGCCGGGGCTCACTCGTGCACCTACGAGATCCGGCGCCGATCGACCGACGCCGTGGCCGCCACCGCCTGAGCCAGGCCGGAAAACGGGAAGAAGCTGGCCGGGGGGAGGCCAGCTTCTTCAGGGGTTTGGGGACCGGGGGGAGGTCCCGCAAGCCCGGCTCGAGGGGGTTCGTGGGGGGAACGAACACTCACCTCGGCGGTATGTGATGTTCATTGTGAAGGGTTGCACGAGATCTGTCCAACAGTTGTTACCGATATGTGCCATCATGATTTCGCGATGGATCTGCGCCAGCTCAACGCCCTCCTGGCGGTGGCCGACACCGGGAGCTTCTCGGCGGCCGCCCGGTCGCTGCACACCGTGCAGTCCAACGTCTCGACCCACGTCGCCCGCCTGGAGCGCGAGCTCGACGCCACCCTGGTGGACCGGGCCAGCGGCACCCTCACCGAGGAGGGCCAGGTGGTGGCCGCCCGGGCCCGCATCGTGTCCCGGGAGCTCGAGGCGCTGGTGTCGGATCTGGCCGCCCTCCACGCCGATGTCGTCGGGCCGGGTGCGCCTCGGGCGTGATCGGCACCACGGCCCGCTGGCTGGTGCCGCCGCTGGTGGTCGACGCTGGAGGCCCGTCATCCGCACGTCGGGCTGGTCATCGTGGACGCCACCACCACGTCGCTGCTGCCGCAGGTGGTCGAGCGGCGCGCTCGACCTGGCCGTGGTGGACCTCCCCGTCGACGAGCCCGACGTCGCCACCGAGGTGCTGTTCGACGAGGACCCGATGCTGGTGACGCCGGCCGGCCATCCCGCTGGCCGCCGCCGAGCGGGTCACCCTGGCCGAGGTGGCCCAGCACCGGGTGCTGCTCGAGCCGCCCGGGCACGCAGTTCCGCGACCTCATCGACGAGCAGGCCCGCGCCGCCGGCGTGACCCTGCAGCCGCTGGCCGAGATCGACGGCATGCGGCTGCTGGCCTCGCTCGCCTTCCAGGGCTTCGGGCCGGCCATCCTCCCGGCCAGCGCCGCCCCCGGCTGGATCGGTGGCGACTGGAAGCGGATCCCGGTGGACGGCCTCGACGGCCGCACCGTCGGCCTGGCCCTGCGCCGCCGGGGCCTCGTGTCGGCCCCGGTCCGCGCCGTGCGCGAGGTGTTGCGCGGCGGTGGTGGCGGAGCAGGCTCCGGCCCAGTTCGGCATCCACCCCGCCCCGCCGCCGAGCCCGAGCCCCGAGCCGGTCGGCGTAACCGACGGCGGGCCCGGGCGGTCCGAGCGACACGATGGCCGCTCCGTTGACGCTCCGAGCCCGCGTGCCCGGAGCGGTCTCCGCGGTCGTGGACTCCGTCGGCGGGCGCCCGGCGGTGGTGGTCAGCTTCGACGCCTCGCACAAGCGCGGGCGCGCTGACCCGCGCCCGACGGCGACACGCTGGCCGAGGCGGCGCGGCGTCGCCCGCCAGGAGCGGGTGCCGCTGGTCGTGTTCATGGCCTCGAGCGGAGCCGACGTGGGCGAGGGACTCGACGCCCTCGTCGGGCTGGGGCGGCGCCGCCCGCGAGATGGTGCGCAACTCCGGCATCGTGCCCATCGTCATGGTGGTGACGGGCCCGGCGGTGTCCGGGCCGGCCCTGCTGCTGGGGCTGGCCGACGTGGTGATCATGACCCCCGAGGCCTACGCCTTCGTGTCCGGTCCCCGCATGGTCACCGCCTTCACCGGTGTCCCGATCTCGGTCGACGCCCTGGGCGGAGCCGGCACCCACGCCCGCTCCAGCGGGGTCGCCGCCCTCATCGCCGCCGAGCGGCGAGGACGGCCGCGAGCTGGTCGAGGTCCTGCTGGCCCACCTGCCCGGCCACAACGACGAGGAGCCGCCGCCGCTGGCGCACCGACGACCCCGCCGACCGGGCCACCCCCGAGGCCGGCGCCCTCCTGCCCGCCAGCCCGACCGGCAGCTACGACGTGCGCGCCGTCGCCCGGGCCATCGTCGACGACAGGAGCTGCTCGAGCTGCGCGCCGGCTGGGCCGCCAACCTGGTCACCGCGCTGGCCACCGTCGGCGGCCGCCCGGTCGGCATCGTGGCCAACCAGCCCCAGACCCTGGCCGGCACGCTCGACATCGCCGCCTCGCAGAAGGGCGCCCGCTTCGTGAACTTCTGCGACGCCTTCAACCTGCCCCTGCTCACCCTGGTCGACACTCCCGGCTTCTCCCCGGGCAAGGACCAGGAGTGGCGAGGCATGATCCGCCACGGCGCCGAGCTGGCCTTCGCCTACGCCCGGGCCACGGTGCCCCGCATCAGCCTCACCCTGCGCAAGTCCTACGGCGGCGCGTTCATCGTCATGGACTCCAAGACCATGGGCAACGACCTCGCCCTGGCCTGGCCGTCGGCCGAGATCGCGGTGATGGGCGCCAGGGGCGCGGTCGAGATCCTGCACCGGCGGGCCTCGCCCGAGGAGCGGGCCGCCGCTCGAGGCCGACTACGAGGACCGCCTGCTCAACCCGTACCTGGCCGCCGAGCGAGGCCTGCTCGACGCGGTGATCGACCCGGCCGACACCCGCCGGGAGATCGCCGACGCCCTCGAGGTGCTGTGCGACCAAGCGCGAGCGCCTCATGCCCCGCGCCCACGACAACACCCCGCTGTGAGCGGTGCCGATCGCCGCACCTGGGACCGGCCCCGGCCAGGGGTGATGAAGCCTTTGTGAACGACCGTTGCCCCAGGCACGCAGGGCGCCCATCTGGCCCTAGTCTTGAGGCGAACAACGTGACCGACCGACTCAGGCCTGGAGCTGCTGTGGCAGAGAGCGTGACCATCACCGACAACCGCACCGGCGAGTCCGTCGAGGTCCCCATCACTCAACGGTGGGGTCGACGCCCGGGAATGGGCCAAGCTGCTGCCGGGCGTCTGGTTCTACGATCCCGCCTTCTCCACCACCGCCGCCGCCACCAGCGCCATCACCGAGCTCGACGGCGAGGCCGGCATCCTGCGCTACCGCGGCTACCCGATCGAGCAGCTGGCCGAGAAGTCCACCTACCTCGAGGTGGCCTACCTGCTGCATCCACGGCGAGCTGCCCACCGCCGAGCAGTACGAGGTGTGGAAGCACGACATCACCTACCACACCTTCATCCACGAGAACGTGCGCAAGCGCTTCATGGACGGCTTCCACCACGACGCCCACCCCATGGGCATGTTCGTGTCGACGCTGGCCGCGCTGTCGACGTTCTACCCCGAGGCCAAGGACATCCACGACCCGGAGAACCGCTACAAGCAGATCGTCCGCCTCATCGCCAAGATGCCCACCATCGCCGCCGGCACCCACCGCCACAGCGTCGGCATGCCGTTCGTCTACCCGGACAACAACCTCGACTTCTCGCTCCAACTTCCTGTCGATGATGTGGAAGGTGGCCGAGCCCCACTACGAGCCCGACCCGGTGCTGGCCCGGGCCCTCGACGTGCTGTTCATCCTGCACGCCGACCACGAGCAGAACGCCGGCACCACCGCCATGCGAGTGGTGGGCAGCGCCCACTCCGACCCCTACATCTGCACCGCGGCCGCCGCCGCCGCGCTCTACGGCCCGCGCCACGGTGGCGCCAACGAGCAGGTCATCCACATGCTCAACGAGATCGGCTCGATCGACAACGTCGACGGCTACATCGCCGACGTGAAGGCGGGCAAGGTCAAGCTCCAGGGCTTCGGCCACCGCGTCTACAAGAACTTCGACCCGCGGGCCACGATCATCAAGAAGACGGCCTACGAGGTCTTCGAGGTCACCGGCAAGAACCCGCTGCTCGACATCGCCCTCAAGCTCGAAGAGGTCGCCCTGGCCGACGACTACTTCGTCAGCCGCAAGCTCTACCCCAACGTCGACTTCTACTCGGGCCTCATCTACCAGTCGATGGGCTTCCCGATCGACATGTTCACCGTGCTGTTCGCCATCCCCCGCACGTCGGGGTGGCTGGCCCACTGGCACGAGCTGCTCGAGCAGGACGTCCGCATCGCCCGGCCCCGCCAGCTCTACGACGGGCACCGGCGTGCGCGACTACGTCGACATCGAGGCCGCACCGCTGAACCCGCTTCCGCTTCCGCGCCGGAGGTCGGCGCACGCCTGACCCGATGAGCGCGTCCGAGCCGGCTCTCGATCACCCAGATCGACGCCTTCACCGACCGGCCCTTCTCCGGCAACCCGGCCGCGCGTGGTGCTGCTCGACGAGCCGGCCGACGCCGGCGTGGATGCAGGCGGTGGCGGCGGAGATGAACCTGTCCGAGACCGCCTTCCTGGTGCCGCCGTCGAGGGCGGCTGGAGCCTGCGCTGGTTCACCCCCACGGTCGAGATCGACCTGTGCGGCCACGCCACGCTGGCCTCGGCGCACCACCTGTTCACCGACCACGGTGTGGCCGACGACGAGCTGCGCTTCGACACCCGCAGCGGCTGGCTCACCGCCACCCGGCTGGCCGGCGGCTGGATCGAGCTCGACTTCCCGGCCGACCCGACCACCCCCGTCGTCGGCGCGGAGGCGCCCGACGGTCTGCTGGTCCGGTCTGGGCCTCGAACCGGCGGGCGTGCTGGCCCTGGCCCGGGGGCGCACCGACGTCCTCGTCGAAGTGGCCGACGCCGACGCCGTGCGGGCCCTCGATCCCGACTTCCGGGCCGCTGCGCCGGGTGCCGGTCCGGGGCGTCTGCGTGACGGCGGCGGGTGACGGCGGGCTTCGACGTCGTGTCGCGGTTCTTCGGCCCCGGCTCGGGCGTCGACGAGGACCCGGTCACCGGCTCGGCCCACTGCACGCTCGGGCCGTACTGGGCGGCCGAAGCTGGGCCGCGGCGAGCTGCTGGCCCACCAGGTCTCGGCCCGGGGCGGAACGGTTCGCGTGGTCGTGCCCGATGACGGCTCGCCGCCCTGGCGCACCGGGTCGCGCCTGGCCGGCCAGGCCGTCCACGCCCTCCAACGCACGTAGGCCCCGCGGGCCGGTGAGCGAGTGGTGTCGCTCAGGCGGGTGAGACGTCGATGAGGATCTTGCCCACGTTCTCGTTGGCCTCCATGGCGGCGTGGGCCTCGGCGATGCGCGTCGAGCGGGTAGCGGCGGTCGATGACGGGGTGCACCACCCCGGCATCGAAGAAGGGCAGGATCTGGGCGGCGAAGCGCCGGGTGATGGCGATCTTCTCCTCCAGGGGGCGGGCCCGCAGCACGGTGCCGATCAGAGCGGCGCGCTTGGGCAGCAACATGCCCACGTTGACGCTGGTCACCCCCCCGCCCATGACCCCGACCTGGATGATGCGCCCCCCGACGGCCACGGCCGCGATGTTGCGGTCCACGTAGTCGCCGCCGATGACGTCGAGCACCACGTCGGCGCCGCGACCGTCGGTGAGGTCGCGAGTGACCGCCACGAAATCGTCGACGGCGTAGTCGATGGCGGCGTCGGCCCCCAGTTCGAGACAGGCGGCCACCTTGCCGGCCGAAGCGGTGACGAGGACCCGGGCCCCGATGGCCTTGGCGATCTGGATGGCGGCGGTGCCCACCCCGGAGCCTCCGGCATGCACCAGGGCCGTCCCGCCCGAGGTGAGCCCGCCCTGGGCCACCAGCGCGTCGAAGGCGGTGATCCACACCTCGGGGATGGCGGCCCCGTCGGCCACGCCCACCGACGAGCGGGCACGGCCATGAGCTGACGTTCGTGCACGGCGATCTGCTCGGCGTAGGCGCCGCCACCGACGATGCCCATCACCGCGTCGCCCGACCTGCCACAGGGTGGCCCGCTCCCCCACCGCGGCGACCCGGCCGCTCAGCTCCATGCCCGGGATCTCGTGGGCCATCGGCGGGCCGGGGTAGAACCCGCGGCGCTGCAGGAGATCGGCCCGGTTGAGGGCCGTGGCGACGATGTCCACCACCACCTCCTCCGGGCCCGGGTCCGGGTCGGGCACGTCGCGAACCGTCAGGACCTCGGGCTCGCCATAGGACTCCAGCACCACGGCACGCATGAGCCGCGACGCTACCCCCGCCGGCCGCTCCCTCGTCCACCCCTCGTTCTCCCCTGGTTCTGGCGTCGATGGTGTCGGCCATGGCCGACACCACGGACGCCGGAACGAAGGAAGATCGCGGAGGACGTCCGCCGGCGTGCCACCATGCGGCGGTGGAGGACCGCTACCAGGTGCGAGACGTCACCGTCGACCGGGCCGCGTCGGTGACGGTCGTGTTCGGCGACGGGGTGAGCGCCGTCTACGACCTGACCGAGTTGCGGCTCAACTGCCCGTGCGCCGAGTGCCGCGGGCAGCGCGACCGGGGTGAGGCTCCCTGGCCGAAGCCGTCGAGCCCGCTGCCCCTCGCCATCGCCGACGCCTCGCTCCATGGCGCCTGGGGCCTCGGCATCGAGTGGAACGACGGACACGCCACCGGCATCTTCCCCTGGGAGTCGATGCGGCGGTGGGCCGACGAGGGCGGCCCCAGCTTCACCCCGGACTCCGGTCGGGGGACCTGACGTGGACTTCGGTGGAGCCCCGAGCTGCTGAGCCTGCAGGCCGAGGCCGCCGAGGTGGGGCGCGCCGCGGCCGCCGGCCTGGCCGTGGCCGAGGACTCGTGGCTGATCGGGACCTCCCGGGCGTTCTCCCTGGAGCTGGCCGAGCGGGGGTGGCTGGGCATGACCTGGCCGGTGGAGGAGGGCGGGCACGGCCGCAGCCCGCTCGAGCGCTTCGTGGTGTTCGAGGCGCTCATCGCCGCCGGGGCGCCGCTGGCCACCTCGTGGTTCGCCGACCGTCAGATCGGCCCCACCCTGTTGCAGTTCGGCACGGCCGAGCAGCGCCGGCGCTTCCTGCCCGACATCGTGGCCGGGACCAGCGCCTGGTCGATCGGCATGAGCGAACCCGACGCCGGCAGCGACGTGGCCTCCATCCGTACCCGCGCCGAACGCCACGGTCCGGACTGGGTGGTCAACGGCACCAAGGTGTGGACCAGCGGGGCGGCCGACGCCGACTGGTGCTATCTCATCGCCCGTACCGACCCCGACGCGCCACCCCACGCCGGACTCTCCGAGCTCGTCGTGGATCTGCACAGCCCCGGCGTCGAGATCCTCCCCATCACCGACATGACCGGCAACCGCCACTTCTGTGAGGTCGTCTACACCGACGTGCACGTGCCGGCCGCCAACCTGGTGGGTGAGGAGAACGGCAGCTTCCGCCAGGTCATGCGCCAGATGGAACACGAGCGGGGCGGCATCGACCGCCTGGTCAGCAACCGGGCGCTGTTCGAGGCGGCCCGCGCCGCTGGCCGACGGCGACGACCCCCTCGTCCGTCAGGAACTGGCCGCCCTGGAGACGGGCTACAGGATCGGTCGGCTGCTGGTGCTGCGCGAGGTGCTGGGTCAGGCCCCTGTCGGGTTCTCGGCCGCCACCAAGACGTTCTGCACCGAGTTCGAGCAGCGGGTCGCCGCCTTCTGCGCCCGGGTGGCGGGGGCCGATGCCCTGCTGGCGGGCCGCGTGGCCCGAGGCGTGGCCTACGCGCCCGCCTACACGATCATGGGGGGCACGACGATGATCCTGCGCAACATCCTGGGCGAGCGCCTGCTGGGGTTGCCCCGCGAGCCGCGCCCCTGACCCGGAAGGCCTGAATCAAGCCTGAATCAGGCCTGGGAGAGACCGGCGGCGACGGCCCGGCCGGTCCAGGGGTTGTTCAGGTACGGCTCGGGGTCGTGCACCCGGTGGCCGTTGTCGACGGCGTACTCGACCACCGGGCCGGCGAAGCGCCCGGACAGGTGGTTGCGGGCGGCCGGGTCGTCCGGGTCGGCGATGTTGGTCCACGTGCGCACGGCGCCGGGCCAGCGACCCACGCCGTCGACCGGCGCCGGGTCGAGCGACTGGTGGATCATGTCGCCGGCCAGCGGGCAGCCGATCGTCACGAACGTGCCCACCGTCCATTCAGGGTGGGCGCACAGGGTCTCGTAGGCCACCAGCGTTCCCAGCGAGTGGGCCACCACCACCTCGGTGTCGGGCCCCACCGCCGCCTCCACCCGCTGACGGGCTGCGGGTCGGACGGAGGGCTGCTGCAGGTAGGCGGCGGCCTGGGCCAGCAGGCGGTCGTAGTGGTTCTCGGTGAGCATCTTGGTCAGCTCGGCCAGGTCGACGTGGGGGTCGATGCCCTTCACCACCTCCTCGACGGAGGCGATGGCGGCACCGGCGTCGACGGGCGGCTCGTACCCTCGCTGGGGGTCTTCCCGGAACAGGTCGCCGTAGAACGCGATCTGGACGTCAGCCGGGTCGATCTCGACCCCGTGCCAGGCCAGGCCGTCGGCCAGCGCCGGATACCAGCGGGCCTTGATGGAGGCGGGCCCCCACAGGTCGTTCCCCGCTCCGTGCACCATCACGATTCTCGACATCGGCGACATCCTTGCACCTCGCCGATGCCCCGCTCCCCGCACGATCGTCAGACCAGCCGGCCCCACGTCAGGGCGTGACGTGCAGGAGAGACGGCGACGGCCGACTGGTTCACTCCCAGTCCTTGGTCAGCTCCCGCAGCCGGGCCACCGCCTGGGTGACCGCCCTGCGCCCCTGCTCCAGGAACGCGGCCACGAAGATGGCGACCAGGCCGACGGCGGCGATGGTGATCCACAGCGCCGGACCGCTGAACTGCGGCGTCAGCCCGACCAGAGGCACGACGATCATCAGGACCAGCGAGAGCACGAACGTGGCCACCCCGAACAGGGCCCGGCGCCGCACCCGGGTCAGGACCCCGAAGCCGATCAGGCCCAGGCCCAGCACCAACCCCACGAGGCCGTAGGCCACCGAAGTCGTCACGGTCCGGATCAGCGCCGAGCCCACCAGGAGCAGCATGCCCAGCAGGTCGAGGGCGACCAGCGGTTCGGTCACCGGATCGAGCGTGGCCCGACGGCGCTCCCAACGGGCCAGGCCGACGATGACCAGCAGGGTCAGACCCATGGGGACCGTGAACCACTGGGGATCACCGCGCAGCGCCTCGCTGGCGAACACGACCCAGGCGGCGCCGATGGCGATGGGCGAGCTGACGAGGAAGGCCGGCTCGTCGGTGCCCACGCCGATGGCGGCGAAGTCGAAGCCGACGGCGAGCAGCGCCAGCACGAGCAGCGGTCGCTGGGGCCACTGCGACACGGCCACACCGACCGAGGCGGCCATGGCCACCGTGGCCAACAGCGTGATCGACCGGCGCCAGCGCCGGGCCTGCTCGACAGACGCCACGGCCACCGCGGCCAGGCTGCCCACCACGCCGATGGTCGTGGCGCCGAGCACGACCTGCGTCGCCGACGCATCCACCCCGTAAGCGAACGCCGCACCCGCACCCGCCACCAACAACGCCGCCGTCTCCCGCAACCACGCCACCCCCACCGGCGCCGCCGACACCCCCGCCAACACCGCCACCCCCAACAACCCCAACGCCACCGACCCACCCGCCGGCCACCGACCCACCTCGACGCTCGTCAACCCCCACACCCCGAACCCCACCCCGACCACCGGCAACACCGCCCACGCCACCAACCACTCCCGACCCAACCCCACCAACCGCACCCCCACCGCCAACACCAACGCCACCCCCGCCGCCACCAACGCCGTCACCGTCACCGCACGATCCAACGACCACCCCAACCACACCCCAAACGACACCCACGCCCCACCCGCCGCACCCACACCCGCCACCCGCAACACCGAACCCAGCTCACCGGGCGTCACCACCGCCACGGCGGTCAACACCACCGACGTCACCGCCAACGTCAACGCCAACCACCCCGGCCCCGCCACCCACGACGACACCAACGCCGCCGACAACGCCACCGCACCCAACAACCACCCCGGACGGGCCCACACCCGCAACCGCTCCCGCTCCCGCGCCACCATCCCCGCCGCCACCGTCACCACACCAACCCCGTCAGCCGCCACCGCCACCTGCGTCGCCGACGCATCCACCCCGTAAGCGAACGCCGCACCCGCACCCGCCACCAACAACGCCGCCGTCTCCCGCAACCACGCCACCCCCACCGGCGCCGCCGACACCCCCGCCAACACCGCCACCCCCAACAACCCCAACGCCACCGACCCACCCGCCGGCCACCGACCCACCTCGACGCTCGTCAACCCCCACACCCCGAACCCCACCCCGACCACCGGCAACACCGCCCACGCCACCAACCACTCCCGACCCAACCCCACCAACCGCACCCCCACCGCCAACACCAACGCCACCCCCGCCGCCACCAACGCCGTCACCGTCACCGCACGATCCAACGACCACCCCAACCACACCCCAAACGACACCCACGCCCCACCCGCCGCACCCACACCCGCCACCCGCAACACCGAACCCAGCTCACCGGGCGTCACCACCGCCACCGCGGTCAACACCACCGACGTCACCGCCAACGTCAACGCCAACCACCCCGGCCCCGCCACCCACGACGACACCAACGCCGCCGACAACGCCACCGCACCCAACAACCACCCCGGACGGGCCCACACCCGCAACCGCTCCCGCTCCCGCGCCACCATCCCCGCCGCCACCGTCACCACACCAACCCCGTCAGCCGCCACCGCCACCTGCGTCGCCGACGCATCCACCCCGTAAGCGAACGCCGCACCCGCACCCGCCACCAACAACGCCGCCGTCTCCCGCAACCACGCCACCCCCACCGGCGCCGCCGACACCCCCGCCAACACCGCCACCCCCAACAACCCCAACGCCACCGACCCACCCGCCGGCCACCGACCCACCTCGACGCTCGTCAACCCCCACACCCCGAACCCCACCCCGACCACCGGCAACACCGCCCACGCCACCAACCACTCCCGACCCAACCCCACCAACCGCACCCCCACCGCCAACACCAACGCCACCCCCGCCGCCACCAACGCCGTCACCGTCACCGCACGATCCAACGACCACCCCAACCACACCCCAAACGACACCCACGCCCCACCCGCCGCACCCACACCCGCCACCCGCAACACCGTCCGGGTCGAGCCCGACGTGCGGATCGCCGCCACCGTGGCGGCCACCGACGTGGCGGCGAGCGCCAGCGCCAACCAGCCCGGACCCGCGGCCAGAGCGCCGCCCAGGATCAGGGCGTCGCCGGCCACGGCCCAGGGCCAGGCCCGCAGGCGGGCGGCGACCACGAGCGCCACGGCACCGGTGGCGCACCAGGTGGCCGGCACCCAGCCGTAGTGCAGGGCGGCGCCGAGGGCCACGAAGGCCACGAGGTGGGCGACGAAGAAGGGGGCGGTGTCCCACCGCTCGAGCCACCGGGGCCACGGGGCGACGGCCGCCGCGGCCTCATCGGGCTCCGCCGGACGGGCCGGTGCCGGCAGGTGGGTGAAAGCCTCGGCCACCCCGACCAGGACGGCCACGAGCGGCACCAGCGTCCACGGTTGTTCTACCGGTGTCCACGGAGCGAGCGCCCCGTAGGCGACCGCAGTGAGCCCCCAACCGATGGCGCTCAAGAGACCCCAGCGCACCTGGGCGGCGACCACGAACACCACCGCGGCCCCGGCCAGCGACCACCAGCCGTAGACCGACGGCTCCTCGGCGTAGACGGGGACCAGCGCGGCCGGGGCGGCCAGCGCGCCGAGCAGCACCGGGGGAACGAGCGAGCGGCGCCGCACCAGCGCCCCCGAGGGCCGCCGGCCGGACCACCAGTCGTCGACGGCCAGCCCACCGATCAGCACGGCGGCAGCCCACACGAACATCACCAGGTGGAGCGAGCCGTTGCTCACGCCGAGCTCGTGGGCGGCGGTGACGGTGGCGACCGCGGTCGCCGGCCAGGCGACCCAGGTCATGTAGCGGGCCCGAAGGTCCCGACCGAGCACGACGACGAGGGCGGCCACCATGGCGGCGCCCACCGACACCGCCCACCACGAGCCGGTGGACACCGGGGCGGCTCCCGCGGTGAACACGACCGCCAGCCAGAGGCCCTCGTGGGCCAGCAGGGCCGCGGCGCGGTGTCGGCGGGCGACCACCAACCGGGCCACCACCGCCCCCGCCAGGGCCACCGCCACCGCCGTGATCGACGACCAGGTGCTGGTCCACGCCAGCACGTCGGCGGCGGCCAGCACGCTGGCGGGCACGAAGGAGCCGAAGAGCAGGGCCAGCCCGACAGGCAGGTCCCGGGCGACACTCTCGGGCCACCGGGGGGAAGCTCCTTCGATCCGGAGCTTTGTGACCTGGTCGCCCTGGGGCACGATGGCCGCCGCCACCCGCACCAGGAGCTCGGTGACCGGGGACGATGCCACCTCACCGAGGCCGGCGGTGATGAGCCAGCCGGAGGCCACCGCGGCCAGACACCACGTAGCTACCGTGGACGACGGACTGGCCATCAGAGCCAACGCCCCCAACGCCCCGACGCTCAGCAGGTGTCCCGCCAGACCGGCGTGGCCGACCAGCGGCCGGCGCCGCACGACGCGTCACGGCCACGAGCACGAATCCGGCCGTGGCCACCAACGCGGCCACGGTCCCGGAGGTCAGGTCGGCGGCGGTGGCCACGAAGCACACGGCGACGGTGGCGGCGCTGATGACCGCCCAGACCCGAGCCGCCGCCCACCGGCCGACCAGGGCGAAGGCGATGCCCTCGACGGCGGCCGCCCCGGCCAGCACGAGCGGCCGACCGTCGTTGGCCATCGTGACGGCGAGCAGCATCGACGCCGCCACCCCGATCCACGCCGCCCAGAACGCATCGCTCCTCCACGAGGTGAGGCGCACCACCACGGCGACGGCGGCCACGACGGCGGCCATCACCAACAGGCCGACGTCCACGGCCACGAGACCGAAGACGCCGGAGGCGACGCCGAGCGGCAGGGTGGCCAGCCCGAAATCGAGGGCGACCTCGAGGTCGCGAACCGGCCGGCGGGCCCGACGCTGGGCCAACCAGATCCAGCCCGCCGACCAGGCCAGCAGGGTCGGGCCCGGCTGGCCGAGGGTCAGGAGGATCGCGAGCCCGGCCACCGAGGCACACGTGGCCAGGGCCCAGTTGTCGGGGCGCCGCCACTCCTGCCACTCGGCCAGCGCCAGGGCCGCGACCGCCACCGTGGAGGCGGCCCACATCGGGCCCATGGCCGTGGGCGCGAGCACGAACCCGGTGCCCACGAGCACGGCGGCCTGCAGGATGGTGACCACCCGATCCGCCAACCGGGGGGCCAGCACGTCGAGCGTGGCCATCGTGGCCAGGCCGGCCACCACCGGAGGCCACACCGGCCAGCCGTGCGTGGCGCACGAGAGCACGGTCACCAGTTCGGCGAGGGCGATGCCGGGCACCACCGCGACGGCCGTGCCCCGGGCCACCGGGCCCTCCGGCCGCCAGCGGGCCCAGGCGGCGCTGATCGCCACCGCCACGGAGACCATCGCCCACTGGCCGGGCTGCGGGCGGGCCACCTGGTCGCCGGTGGGGATCGCGGCGGCGAAGGCCAGGCCGGCGGCAGCCACGCCGAGCCACGCCGCCGGCGCGATCAGGAACCGCAGCGTGCTGGAGGGACGCCCCCGCACCACGAGGGCGTAGATGGCGGCCAGGGCCAGGCAGACCGCCACGACCATGACAACCAGTGCGGTGCCTTCGAGGTCGGGCGGGAACTTCACACCGTCGGTGAGCGAGGCGATGGCCACGATCGGGAGCACCGCGCCGCCGAGCAGCTCCATGGCCGCGCCGACGAACGGTGCGCCCCGGCGGCGGAGGAACCAGGCGGAACCGAAGAACGCCAGCGGGATGGCGATCTCGGCGCTGAGCCGAACGGTGTCGCTCACCCCCTGGAAGGCGAACACCACCAGACCGAACACCCCGGCGAAGACGAGCAGGACGCCGATGTATGACAAGCCGTGCACGGCCAGGTCCTGAGAGACCGCGTCGCGCTGGTGGCGCAGCCACACGGCGACCCGCCCGGGCTGGCGGGGAGCGGCCACGACCGGGACGGGCCGGGGCGGCGGCGCCGGTCGAGGGGTCGGCTGCGGTGGCCGGACGGGCGGGTGCGGCGGCATCGTCGGTGCCGGGCCGGCTGGCCGGGTCGGGGGCGGCGGGGGGAGCGGGGTCACGGCGGGTGGCGAGGGCGGCGGTGCCGGTGCCGGTGCCGGTGGGGGTGGCGGCGGCGGGGCGACCCGAACCGCCGGTGGAGGTGGCGGCGGCGGGGCGACCCGGACCGCCGGTGGGGGTGGCGAGCCTCGCGCCGCCACCGCCCCCACCCGCCCGGCCCATTCGGCCACGTCGCGGTCGAGCAGGTCATAGGTGGCGACCCCGATCACACCCCGGAGCCGGGCGTCGGCCAGATAGCGCCGGACCGTCTCGACATCACCCGAGGGCGGGACCGATCCGCTGGGCCCGTCGAGGTCGACGAACTCCCGTTGGCCGTCCCACACCCGGGGGGTCCACGCCTGGCCGTCCCAGTACCGGTTGGCGTAGCGGTGACTCGGATCCGGGTACCAGCCGCTGGCCCACTTCATGATTCGACGGTACGAAGGGCGGCCGCGGCCGGGTAGGGCCGTTAGTCCCCATGCATGTTGCAACAGTGAGAAGCAGCCAGCCTCAGTGCAGGCGGCGGACCTCGGGGTCGGGCGTCCACGCCGCCGGCGCCACCCGCACCCGGGCCGCGGTGATCGACACGGCGTCGCCGGCGGCCAGCACGGGGTTGAGCTCGACGTCGGCCAGCTCGGGGAGGTGCTCGACCACCCACGCCAGCCGCAGCAGCAGGCCTCTGCAGGTCGCCGCACGCCCGATCGGCGCCCTGCGTCGGCGAGCAGCGGCACGAGCGGTGAGCGACTCGATCAGGCGCCGGGCGTCGGCGTCGGTCAGCGGGAGCACCCGCACCGACGCGCTGCGAGGTTGGCCTGGGCCACCGAGCCCCCCAGGCCGAGGCTGATCACCGCGCCGTAGGACGGCTGCTGGTGGGCGGCCACCCGCACGTCGACGCCCGACGGGGCCATGCGCTGCACGATGGCCGGCATCATGGCGTCGCCGAGCAGGGCCGACCATGCGCTCGTAGGCGGCCCGCACCTCGTCGGGTCCGTGGACGTCGAGCGCCACGCCGCCCGCCTCGCTCTTGCTCAGCCGCTCGAGCCCGGTGGCCTTGACCACCACCGGGTCGCCGAGCGTCGTCGGCGGCGGCGACCGCCTCGTCGGCCGATCGCACCAGGCGGAACGGCATCAGCGGCAGGCCGCATGAGCTCGAGCAGCGCGGCCGTCGTCGGTCGACGTCGAGCCAGGCGCCGTCGGGATGCGCGCCGAGGAGCTCGGCCACCAGGGCCCGGGCCGGCGTCGAGCGCGGCCGGGTCGTGCGTCGGGCAGCGTGCCCTCGGGTTGGGCCAGCCAGGCGCCGTGGTCGGCCATGCGGCCCGAGCACCCGGGCCGCGCCGTTGGGGAACTCGAACAGCGGGATGCGCACCGTCGCCGCTGGCCCAGCGGGGCGTCGATGTCGGCGCCGAGGAACGTGGCCACCACCGGCACGCGCGGCCTCACCGCGCTCCTCGGCCTGCCGGGCGTCGTGCTCGCACGGCCCGGACGATGGCGTCGCCGACCGCCTGGCGCTCGCTCGCGGGCCGGCGGGGCGTAGACCACGATCACCGCGTCGACCCCGGGGTCGGCCAGCACCTCGCCCACGGCCATCTCGTAGGCCCCGGCGTCGGCCGCGAAGGTCAGGTCGACCGGGTTGGCCACCGCCGCCCGGCGGGAGCCGCGAAGCCAGGCGACCCTGGGTCCCGGCCTCGAGGTCGGCCGGCACCAGCCCGGCGCCCTAGCAGGCGTCGAGGGTCAGGTTGCTCGAGCCGTGGGAGTTGCTGATGAGGGCGACCCGCCGGCCGGTCGGGACGGGCTGGTCGACGAGCACCCGGGCCACGTCGAACAGCTCGGTCGGGCGTGTCGACCCGGATCACGCCGGACTGCGGCCAGCAGCGCGCCGATGGTGGCGTCGGCCGGCCAGTCGGGGTCGCCCATCGACGGTCGGCGGCCAGGCGCTGGCGGCGCGGCCCGGCCGGCCGCCTTCACCGCGATGATCGGCTTGCGGCGCGACAGGCGGCGGGCGATGCGGGTGAACTTGCGCGGGTTGCCGAACGACTCGAGGTAGAGCAGCACGACGTCGGTGCGGGGGTCGCCCTCCCAGTACTGCAGCACGTCGTTGCCGCTCACGTCGGCCTTGGCCCCGACGTCGACGAACGTCGAGATGCCGAGCCCGACCCGCCGGGCGTGCTCGAGGGCGGCGATGCCGAGCGTGCCCGACTGGGTGAGGAAGCCGACCCGGCCGGGCAGCACGTCGACGGCCGAGATGCGATGGCGTGCAGCGCGACGGCCGGGTCGGTGCTGATGACGCCCGAGCGACTCGGGCCGATGAGGCGCATGCCCTGGCTGCGGGCCCGCTCGACCAGCGCCCGCTCGGCCGCCTCGCCCAGCGGCCCGGCGCCGTGGAGCCCGGCGCTCATCACCACCAGGGCCTGCACCCGCTTGCGGGCGCACTGGTCGACGACGGCCAGCACCTCGTGGGCCGGCACGGCGATCACGGCCAGGTCGACGTCGTGGGGGATGTCGAGCACGGTCGCGTAGCTGGGCACGCTGGCCACGTGGCCGCCCAGCGGGTTGACCGGGTACACGGGGCCCATGAAGTCGTGGGTCAGCAGGTTGCGGAAGACCTCGTGGCCGAGGCCGCCCCGCTCGCGACCGGCGCCGATGACCGCCACCGACGTCGGGTTGATCAGCCGCTCGACCGAGCGGGCCTCGGCCCGTCGGGCCCGCTCCTCGACCGCGGCCAGCGCCTCGGCGGTCGGCTCGAGGCTCAGCGCACCTCGACCACCCCGTCGGTGAACGTGCTGGTGGCCTCGAACCCGACCTGGTGGAACACGGCCAGCATGCCCCGGTTGGTGGGCAGCACCTGGGCCGTCAGCGCCCGGAAGCCGACCTCGCGGGCCGCCACCACCAGCCACTCGAGCAGCACGGTGGCCAGGCCCCGTCCGTGGTGCTGCGTCGTCGGTGATGAAGGCCACCTCGGCCTCGTCGCGGCCGCGTCCACCGGTCGTAGCCGGCCATGCCGATGATCTCGCCGCCGAGCAGGGCGACGAAGGCTGAGGTGGTCGAGGTAGTCGACCTTGGTGAGCCGGTCGAGCTCGCGGGCGCTCAGCCGGGGCATCGGGCTGAAGTAGCGGAAGTAGATGCTCTCGCGGGACTGGCGGTCGTGGAAGGCCTCGACCAGCGGCGCCGTCCTCGGGCGCACCGGGCGGACGTGGACGGTGCCGCCGTCGGCCAGGGCGACGTCGGCCACCCACCGGGCCGGGTAGGCCGGCAGGCGGTCGGGGTGTCCGGCATGGCGCGACTCTACGGCGTCGGTCGTAGGCTCGGGTCCACGACGGCCGTGCGGGATCGAGGCGCCGTGCCGGAGCCACCGGGGGACCGATGACCGTGACCGATCACCGAGCGGACCGAGGCCGAGGGCCGACCTGGCGGTCCACCACCGCACCTGCCCGCTGTGCGAGGCGACGTGCGGGCTCGAGATCACCATGAAGGGCGACGCAGGTCGTGCGCATCCGCGGCGATCGCGACAACCCGTTCAGCCAAGGGCTTCATCTGCCCCAAGGGCTCGAGCCTGAAGCAGCTCCACGAGGACCCGGACCGGCTGCGGGCTCCCGCTCATCCGGCGGGGCGACGACCCGGCCACCGCCACCTGGGAGGAGGTCTCGTGGGACGAGGCCTTCGCCGAGATCGAGCGGGGCCTCACCGCCGTCCTCGACGCCCACGGCCGCGACGCGGTGGCGCTGTACCTCGGCAACCCGTCGGCCCACACCCTGGCCGGCATCCTCTACAACCGCGCCGTGGTGCAAGGCCTGGGCAGCCGCAACCTGTATCTCGGCCAGCACCGTCGACCAGATGCCCAAGCACGTGTCGAGCGGGCTGCTGTTCGGCAACCCGCTGCTCATTCCCGGTGCCCGACCTCGACCGCACCGACTACCTGCTCATGCTGGGCGCCAACCCGTGGGAGTCGAACGGCTCGCTGTGCACCGCCCCCGACTTCCCCGGTCGGGTCAAGGCCATCCAGGCCCGGGGCGGCAAGGTCGTGGTCGTCGACCCTCGCCGCAGCCGCACCGCCGAGGAGGCCGACGAGCACGTCGCCATCCGCCCCGGCACCGACGCCCACCTGCTCGTCGCCATGGCCAACGTGCTGTTCGCCGAGGACCTGGTCGACCTGGGCCGGCTGGCCGACCACGTCGCCGGGCTCGACGAGGTGCGCGCCGCGGTGGCGCCGTTCACGCCCGAGGCCGTCGCGCCGAGCTGTGCGGCGTCGACGCCGACGTCATCCGCCGGCTGGCCCGCGAGGTGGCCGCGGCGCCGACGCGCCGCCGTCTACGGCCGCATCGGCACCTGCACCGTCGAGTTCGGCACGGTCGCCTCGTGGGCGGTCGACGTGCTCAACGTCCTCACCGGCAACCTCGACCGTCCCGGCGGCGCCATGTTCCCGCTCGCCGCCCACGAGCGCACCGGTCGGCCGGGCCCCGGCCGCGGCTTCGCCATCGGCCGCCACCGCAGCCGGGTCAAGGGCTTCCCCGAGGTGAACGGCGAGCTCCCCGTCGCCACCCTGGCCGACGAGATCGAGACGCCGGGCGAGGGTCAGGTCCGGGCGCTCGTCACCGTCGCCGGCAACCCGGTCGATGTCCACCCCCAACGCCGGCCGCCTCGACGCCGCCCTCGGCCAGCTCGACTTCATGGTCAGCGTCGACATCTACCTCAACGAGACCACCCGCCACGCCAACGTGATCCTGCCGGCGCCGTCGCCGCTCGAGCGCAGCGAGTACGCCCTGGCCTTCTACGGCTGGCGGTGCACAACTTCGCCGACTGGTCGCCGCCGCTGTTCGAGCCGACGGCCCGATGGAGCACGAGGTGCTGGCCAAGCTGGCCCTCATCGCTCAGCGGCCAGGGCGCCGACGCCGACACCGCCGGTCATCGACGAGATGATGATCGCCGGCGTGCTGCAGGGGGCCATGACGGCGCCGGACTCCCCCGTCGCCGATCGCACCGTCGAGGAGCTGGTCGCCGAGCTGGGCGGCCACAGCGCCATCGACCAGGTGGTCGACGCCATGATCCGCACCGGCGCCTACGGCGACTGGTTCGGCGCCGTGCCCGACGGCCTGTCGCTGGCCAAGCTCGAGGCCAACCCGCACGGCATCGACCTCGGCCCGCTGCAGCCCCGCCTGCCCGGCGTGCTGCGCACGCCGAGCGGCAAGATCGAGCTGGCCCCCGAGCTGATCATCGACGACCTCGACCCGCCTCGAGGCGTCGCTCGGCCGTCCACCGCAACGGCGACCTCGTGCTGGTCGGTCGCCGCCACCTGCGCTCGAACAACTCGTGGATGCACAACGTGAACGTGCTGGTGAAGGGCAAGGAGCGCTGCACGCTGCAGGTGCACCCCGACGACGCCGCCGACCTCGGGCCTGGTCGACGGCGGCCAGGCCGAGGTGGCCTCGCGGGTCGGCAAGGTCGTGGCCCCGGTCGAGGTCACCGACGCCATCCGCCCCGGCGTCGTGAGCCTGCCCCACGGCTGGGGCCACGACGCTGCCCGGCGCCCGCATGGACGTGGCCGCGGCCCACGCCGGCGTGAACTCCAACATGCTCACCGACGAGGACGCCATCGATCCGCTGTCGGGCAACGCCGTGCTCAACGGCATCCCCGTGACGGTGACGAACCTGCTCTGACCGGCGGAGCGCGGTCGGCCGGAGGCTCCCTCGACAACTAGGCCAGCCGGGTCGCCGTGACCAGAACCGTCTCGAGGTTGATGACGAACGAGCCGCCATAGTCGTCGATGGCCGCGCCGATGCCTTCCAACAGACGGTCGAGGACCTCGGGCTCGAGGGCGGTGTGATCGCTCCGAGAGAGAAGCTGATCCAGCCACTCGTCCCGCTGGTAGGCCCGCGTCCAGGGGAACCACTGCATTGTCGGCGCACCGAGATCGGGCACCGCGGCGACGGCTTCCAATTCCAAGTCCAAACCGGTCCTCACGTCTGTTGGCCGGTTGGCCGCATATCCCCGGTAGACACGGTGGCCGCCGCTCGGCACGACACTCGCGTACACCTCCTCCAGGGCGTCGGCCAGATCATCGGGCGGGCACCCGGCGTTCCAGAACAGGCACAGCCTGCCGTCCGGTCGCAGCAAAGAGGCGGCCTTCGAGGTGGCGACAGGCAAATCGAGCCAGTGCCAGGCTTGCGCCGAGGTGACGCGGTCGAAGGTGCGACCAGCAGCGTCCCAGTCCTCGAATGCACTGACTTCCACGTCGATGCCGTGGCTGCGGGCGATCTCGGCCATTCGTGGGGCGACTTCGACGCCGAGCACCTGGGCGCCCCGCTCGGCCATCGGCCTTGACGCGATCCCCGTGCCGCAACCCACGTCGAGAACGTCCAGGCCTGCCGGTTCCGGGCCGAGCAACTCATCGATCACCACATCGGGGTACGTCGGCCGACATCGGTCGTAGCGCTCGGCTTCCCGGTCGAACAACTTCGCACGTTCCCGCGCCAGAGGTCGCATCAGAGAAATCTACTGTTGGCCCGCTCGCTCGCCGCCTCGCGCTATCGGCGGGCCCACAACAGCAGGTTGAGGCCGATGGTCAGCACGAGGGAGACGACGATCATGGCCTTCCACGGGACGTAGACGCCGCGCTCAGGCCGTTCTTCCGCGAGCTCTGGCGAGCTTCTGGCCGATCTCCTCACCAGCACGGGGGAAGGCGCGAAGGGCGACGTTGAGCACCACGGTCAACACGATCGACAGCATGATCGAAACGGCGAGCCACTCCACGTGGCCAGGCTAGAGACCGTGCCGCCGCATCGGATGATCGGCTTCTACTGATCAGACCGGTCGCACCTCGGCGAGCCGCTTGACGGCGAACTCGTCGTCCCAGCACACGGCGGCCTCCCACGCGGCCGACGCTTGCGCGGCGATGTCGTGCGCGCCTTCATCGAGGCCCGCAGCATTGTGAGGCAGCACCAGGTCCAGGTCGGCGACGTCGACATGGGACTCGTCCCAGTCGATCAGCGCGACCCGATCCGCGGTCATCCGGACGTTGCCTCGGTTGTTGGGGTCACCATGGACGACGCACGTCTGACGTCCACCGAGCCGAGCCCACGCCGCTCGGCATCGAGCAACACCCTCAGGCGGCATCGCCCCCAGGTCGATCCTCGTCCCGGTCTCGGCGTGCAGGAGGTCGGTCGACGATCGCCAACCCGGACGCTGTGGCCAGCCTTGCGTCGATCGATGCAGCTGGCGGAGCGTGACCGCCACGCGACGCCAGTCGGCCTCCGTCTCGGGCGGTCCGCCCTCCACGTAGGTCATCACCACCAGTCCGTCGGCGAACAGCCGGCCGTCCTTGGTCGGGATCGGCACTGGCACGGTCAGACCCTCACGGTTGAGGTGTTGGAGGAGCTCGGTCTCCCACGCGAGATCAAGGTCGCTCCGGGAACCGAGACGACCGACCGCGAGGTGCCCGTTGACGCGCAGGCTCCACACGTCGTTGGCGACCCCGCCGGCGAGCGGTTCGATGCGAGCGACGTCGTCACCCCACTGCTCGAGTGCGTCCCATCCCACAGGCCACATCTTTGCGGAATGCCGGACTTCACCCGCGACCAGATCTGGTCCGGAGAGCGGGTCACGCGAGCTTTCGACCCCCCGAAGGTTTCGCTGAGCGCAACAAACTGACGCCGAAACGCGAAGGGGGAGGGGACGCGGGGGCGTCAGGTGAGCGCCTCGGCCAGGGCGACGATCATGCCGCCGGGGCCGCGGAGATAGCAGAGCCGGTACTGGTCCTCGTACTGCACCACCTCGTCGACGAGCTCGCCGCCGTGGCTCTGCAGGCGGGTGACGACGTCATCGATGTCGTCCACCGCGAACATGATGCGCCTGATGCCGAGTGCGTTGGCCGGCGCGCCCGCCTCGGGGTCGATGGCCGCCGGCGAGTGGAACTTGGTCAGCTCGAGCCGGCTGTGGCCGTCAGGTGTCTTCATCATGACGATGTCCGCCCGAGCGTCCTCGAGCCCGATGCAGCGGTCGACCCACGGCCCTTCCACGGACGCCTCACCATCCGGCTCGAGGCCGAGCTCGACGAAGAAGGCTCGGGCCGATTCCAGGTCGTCGACCACGACCCCGATGTTGTCCAGCCGCAGGACGGTCATGGCGGTGAGCCTACGCAGGGGTCGGACCCGGTCACCCCTAGGGTGAGCCACATCCCTGTGACCGTGGCCCCCGCCTGACCCCGAAAGGCACATCCATGCGACTGACCTGTGCGTTCGCCACCTCGTTGGACACGCCGGAGCACATCCGGGTCGCCGAGGAGCTCGGCTACGAGCGGGCCTGGTGCTACGACTCCCCCGCCCTCTACCCCGACGTCTGGGTGCAGCTGTGCCGGGCCGCCGAGCGCACCTCGACCATCGGGCTGGGCCCGGGTGTGCTCATCCCCAGCCTGCGCCACCCGATGGTGACCGCCGCGGCGATCGGCACGCTCGTCGACATCGCCGGGCCGGGGCGGGTGGCGGTGGCCGTCGGCACGGGTTTCACCGGGCGGTTCGCCATGGGCCAGCGGCCGTTGAAGTGGGCCGACGTCGCCACGTACGTCCACACCGTGAAGGCGCTCCTGCGTGGTGAGATCACCGACTGGGACGGCGGCCGGATCCAGATGCTGCACCCCGACGGCTTCGGGCCCGCCCGCCCCATCGACGTGCCGTTCCTCGTCGGGGCGGCCGGGCCCAAGGGCATCGCCACCGCCCAGGAGGTCGCCGACGGGCTGTTCCTGGCCGGCGCGGCCCCCGTCCCGGGTTTCGCGTGGGAGGCCTACCTGTTCCCGGGAACGGTGCTGCGCGACGGCGAGGACATGGACGCTCCCCGGGTGATGCGATGCCGCCGGCCACGCCGTCCCCGTCGCCTACCACTTCGTCGCCGAGAACGGCCTCCCCCACGAGCTCATCCCCGGGCTCGACGAGTGGCTGCACGCCTACGACGACGTGCCCACCGACGAACGCCACCTGGCCATGCACGACCTCCACCTGATCGACGTCAACGACCGCGACCGACCGTTCGTCACGCCCGCGCACATCCAGCTGATGGGCTACGCGTGGAGCGCGCCGGAGCTACGTGAGCGCCTCTCCGGGCTCGAGGCCGCCGGCGTGACCGACATCGCCTACCAGCCCGCCGGCGACATCCCCGCCGAGCTCGAGGCGTTCGCCGAGGCGGTCCGCGGTTGAGTCCTGCGTCTACGCACCTGCGCCCTTTCGCGCCGTGAGGGTGTACGACATGGGCAGCCGCTCGGGTTGCGAGCGCAGGACGAACTCGCCGGGGTGGTCGGGTGACTCGACGCACGCCGAGCCCAGAGGGTTCCACGGCACGCTGCGGTGCTCCTCGAACGACGCGATGGTGAGCCCGGCGGCGGTGACGCCGGCGAAGATCTCGCCCAGCCCGTGGTTGAACCCCTGGAACTCAGGTGACTCGACGGGGCCGGCCTGCTCGACGTAGGTCTCCTCATCGACGAAGGCGGTGCCGCCGGGCACGGTGAAGTACGGGTACTCGATGACCAGCAGCTCGTCGTCGCGGGGTTCGCACAGCGACCACAGCACCGGGTGGCCCTCCCGGATGAACAACCGCCCGCCGGGGCGAAGCAGGGCGGCCACGGTCTCGGCCCAGCGTGCGACATCCGGCATCCAGCACAGCGCCCCGATGCCGGTGAACACGAGGTCGAACGACGCCGGCTCCAACACATCGAGCGCCCGGTAGAGCTCCGAGCACACGTAGCGGATGTCAGCCCCCGCCGCGGCGGCGAGCTCCCCGGCGGCGTCGAGGGCCGGCTGGGAGAAGTCGAGCCCGGTCACCGACCGCGCCCCCAGGCGGGCGAGCGAGAGGGTGTCGGTCCCGATGTGGCACTGCAGGTGGACGACGTCGAGGCCGGCGATCTCGCCGAGACGGGGCAGGTCGAAGCGCACGACGTCGGAGAGATAGGTGGAGTCGTCGAGGAAGCGCTCGAGGCCATAGCCCAGGACGTGGTGGGGAACCCGGCTGTTCCAGTTGGCCAGGTTGATGGCGACGTACTCGTCGTCGGCGCTCATCTCGCCACTGTGCCACCGGTGACGGCCACCCGCCGGCAACCCGGCCCGCCACGGCTAGGGTGCGCCACGGCCGGCGACCAGGGGGAGAGCGTGCGATGGCTGCGTCCGAGGCAACGGTGGTCCTGGTTCACGGGGCCGGAAGCGGTGCCTGGATCTGGCAGGCCCTGGGCCAGGAGCTCGATGCCCGGGGTGTCGCCCACCTCGAGGTCGACCTGCCCACCGTCGGGGTCGGCGTCGACCCGACCCTCGACAGCCACGCCGATGCGGCCTACGTGCGCTCGCTGCTGGACGCTCGGGACGGACCGGTGGTGCTGTGCGGGAACTCCTACGGCGGGGTCGTGATCACCGAGGCCGCCGCGGGACAGCCCGACGTGGCGCGGCTCGTCTACCTGGCCGCCTTCATGCCCGACGCCGACGACGAGCTGAGCGGGTTCATGGCGGGCAACAGCAACCCCGAGTTCCTGGCGGGCACGGTCATTCGCGACGACGGGCTGGTCGAGTTCGACGTCGACCTGACCAAGGTCCTCGTCTTCCAGCAGTGCTCCGCCGAGGTGACGGCGTGGGCGACGTCACAGATGCGGCCCATGGCCATGAACATCGCGGCGACCCACGTCGCCGCGGTCGCCTGGCACGACATCGCCTCCACCTACGTGGTGTGCAGCGAGGACCGCTCGATCCAGCCCGAAGCACAACGCCGCTGGGCCACCGAGCGGGCCACGGACATGGTCGAGGTTCCCTTCGACCACTGTCCCCAGGTGTCCCATCCGGCCGAGGTCGCCGATCTCCTGGCCACCGTCGTGGGCTCCCTCGCCGTGTAGGGGCGCCCTCGTCAGCGGGTGGTGGTGGGCGACGTCGGCGTGGACGTCGAGGCGGTGTCCGGTGCGCCCAGGTCGATCCCGCACGCCTCCTGCGTGTACTCGGTCATCCGCCCGATGGCGCCCTGCCCGGTGGTGACCGCCTGGGCGGCCGAGCCCAGCGCCGCCGAACGGGCCGCGGCGTCGCCGCTCTGGTAGGCGGACACCGCGGCCTGCAGGGCCTGGGCCGCCTCGCGCACGGTGGTGACGTCGTCGTGCACGGGGTCGGGGGCCACCGCCTCGAGGGCGGTCAGCTGCTGGACCAGGGCCTGGGCCTGGGTGACCCCGTCGGCGCCACCGGTGAGCGCGCTGATCGACGTGAGCCGCTTCACGTTGCGGACCTGCTGGCAGTAATGACCGACATCGCCCACCGAGCCACTGATGTCCGTGCGCTCGACGGCGAACGACAGGACGACCGCCACCACCACGCCGACCCCCACGAGGCCCAACCAGAACAGCGGCCGGTCGAACCAGGAGCGGCGGGGCGGCGGGGCGGCCACCGATCGCTCAGCGTCACCGCCGGCGGGAACATCGGGCTCGTGGGTGGCGCCGTCGCGATGGTCGTCCATGGATCCGCCGACACGTTACGGCAGGGCCGTTCGACGGTGGGGCCGATGGGTCGGCCGTATGGGCCAAAAGACCTAGTGTGGGGTCATGCGGGTGCAGATCGGTCCACTCCCCTCGGACGGGGTAGGGATGTGGATCGCCTACGCCCGGACGGTGATCGCCCAGGTGCTCGCGCACCCCGACATGCTGGGGACGCCGCTGGCCCCCGACGTGGTGGAGATGTTCGAGTCGTATCTGGTCGAGTGGGACGCCGTGGCCGCGGAGAGCCCGGAGTTCCTGTGGGTGACCGAGGTCGAGCCCGAACGGGTGGAGTTCCTCGGCAAGGCGTTCTTCTCCATCGCTGAGAGCCTGGCCCGTGCCGCCGAGGTGCGGGGCTATCCGATCTCTCCCCCCGAGGGCGAGCCGTTCTACCAGGCGCTGGTGCAGGGGTTTCTCGACGCGCTGGCCCACGAGGGGCGCTCCCGGCTCGAGTTCTCCGAACAGCTCCGCGACCAGTGGCCCGGCCTGAAGCCCGATTGACCGTCACCGCCCACCCACCGCCCACCACCGCCCGGGGAGGCGGGTGGGTGAGAGGCGGGTTCCCACCGCGACGGAACGGCCCCCACCCGGCCCGGTAGTGTCAGGTGATCGTGGCCGTCGCCACCCCGAGGCGGGGGGCGGCCCTGACCCAGGGATCGAGATGACCCCGATGAGCGGTGCGCGCGGCAGCCCCTGGCCCCTGGCGGTGGCAACCAGCTTGATCTGCGGCCTCATGGCCCTGGGCGCCCCCGTTGGCGCCGCGGCCCGAGTCCAGCCGTCCGCCGTCGCACCCGCCCGGGCGCCCGTCACGGCACCACCCCGACCGGGCGACGGCCTCCACACGCCGGCGGTGGGGGTGGCCCGGCCGGCCTCACCCGACACCGGCCCGGCCACCCCGACGACCCCGGGGGCCCAGACCTCGGTGGCGGGGGCGGGGACCCCCTTGACCATCGCCCAGCAGAACTGCCGATCGTCGACCTCCACCGCCGGCGACCTGCAGGCCCAGTTCGACCAGCGAGGGCCGGTGTGGGGCGGGGGCGACGGGGCCGAGCCGATTCCGATCGACGACGGTCGCACGCTGTGGCTGTTCGGCGACACCTACCTCGGCGGCGGCCCCTACGGCGGGCCGCTCGAGCAACCAGGGCTTCGTCCACAACTCGATGGTCGTGCAGTACAACGGCTCGTGCTTCGCCTACCTGTTCCGCGGTGACTGCCCAGACCGGGTGGTACTCCGCCATCCCCGAGCCCAGCGACAGCGACTACTACTGGCCCAACGCCGCCGCCTACGACCCGGTCAGCGGGATGCTGTCCATCTCGGTGATGCGGGTCCACACCGTCAACCCCAACGACCCGTGGGGGTGGGAGCTGGTGGGCATCGACGTGATGCACTACCGGGTCTCCCCCACCCTGAGCCTCATCAGCACCGAGCGCCTGTTCACGTTCGGCGCCGACGACCGCGGCCCAGTTCGGCACCAACCTGCTGGTCGACGGCGGTTTCGTCTACCTCTACGGCTGTGCCCAGCACGAGCCCACCCAGTGCTTCGTGGCCCGCACCGACGCCGCCATGCACGGCTCGTCCCTCGTCTTCTTCTCCAACGGCGGGTGGGTGACCACCCTGGCCGCCGCCGACCCCATCGAGGTGGACAGACCCCGTGGGCCAACAGCTCCACGTGGCCAAGGTGGGTGACGGCTACATCGCCAGCAACCAGGTCCCCGTCCTGGGCACCGGCACCTGGGGCTGGTGGGGCCCGTCGCCGACCGGGCCGTTCAGCCCCATCGGCCAGCTGTGGGACGCCAACGCCGCCCCCTACGGGCCGCTCCACAGCAACTGGTTCACCTACGGCGGGCGGGTCATCAACACCTCGGCCGGGGCGATCGGCGTGTTCAGCGTGAACACCTGGGACGACGAAGGGGCCACGGTGGCCGGGGTCTACGGTCCCCGGTTCGTCACCGTCGGCGACCATCTGATCGACCGCGACCCGTTCGGCGGCGCTCGAGTCGACGACGGCCCTGCCCGGCGCCACCCGGCTGGTGGGCTGGGCCATCGACCCCGACACCACCGGCGCGGTGACGGTCCGGGTGAGCGTGGACGGCCAGCCCGGCCCGACCGTCACCGCCGACGTCGCCCGCCGCGACGTCGGGCGGCGCTACCCCGACTCGGGTGGCTACCACGGCATCGACGTCCAGATCCCCCTGACGGTCGGCGCCCACCAGCTGTGCGCCACCGCCGTCAACGTGCAGCTGGGCCGGACCGACCGCTCGCTGGGTTGCATCCTCGGCAGTGGTTCCGGACCGGCGTCGGGCTTCGCGGCCGTGAGTCCCGTCCGGGTGCTCGACTCCCGTGACGGCACCGGCGGCTACTCGACGCCGTGGTCGGGCCACCAGACCCGCTCGTTGACGGTCGCCGGGGTCGGCCCCGTCCCCGCCGACGCGACGGCGGTGGTCATGAACGTGACCGCCACCAACACCACCGCGTCCAGCTTCCTCACCGTGTCCCCCACCGGGGGCGTGGTGCCGCTGGCGTCCAACCTGAACTTCCTGGCCGGACAGACGGTGCGCCAACCTGGTGACGGTCCAGATCGGCGCCGGGGGGAAGGTCGACCTGACCAACCTGACCGGCCGCGTGGACGTCGTGGCCGACCTGGTCGGCTACTACCGGGCGGGGCGCGGCGACCGCTTCACCGCCGTCACCCCGAACCGGGTCCTCGACTCGCGCGACGGCACCGGTGGCTTCTCCACGCCGTGGGGCCCGGGCGCCACCCGAGCGCTGAAGGTGGCGGGGGCGGGCGCGGTGCCGGCCAACGCCACCGCCGTGGTCATGAACGTGACCGTCACCAACCCCACCACCGCCAGCTGGTTGCGGGTCAGCCCCACCGGCAGCGCCGCCACCGGTGGCCTCGAACCTCAACTTCGTCCGCCGGCCAGACCGTCCCCAACCTGGTCGTGGTGGGCATCGGTGCCGGCGGCCAGGTCGACCTCACCAACCTGGCCGGCCATGCCGACGTCATCGCCGACGTCGTCGGCTACTACACCGCCGCCACCGGGGCGCTGTTCGTGCCCCTGTCCCCCACCCGCATCCTCGACTCCCGCGACGGCACCGGTGGGTTGGCCGGCCCGTGGGGCCCGGGCCAGCTCCGCTCGCTCACGGTGGCCGGCGGCCCGGCCGTCACCGGCCGGCGCCACCGCGGTGGTCATGAACGTGACGGTCACCAACCCCACCGCCGCCAGCTGGCTGCGGGTCAGCCCCACCGGCAGCCCGCCACCGGTGGCCTCGAACCTCAACTTCACCGCCGGTCAGACGATCGCCAACCTGGTGACGGTCCGGCTGGGCACGGGGGGCCGGGTCGACCTCACCAACCTGGCGGGGCGGCCTGACGTGATCGCCGACGTCGTCGGCTACTACCTGGGCCCGTAGCCGCTCCGAGGGCCCGCCTCACTCGGGGGCGTGGCACACGGCTTCGACGTTGTTGCCGTCGGGATCGCGGACGAAGACGCCGTAGTAGTTGGGGTGGTACTCGGGCCACAGGCGGGGCTCGTGCAGCACCTCGACCCCTGGGGCCTGGGCCGCCTCGAAGAAGGCCCGCACCGCGGCGCGGTCGGGGGCCGCGAAGGCGATGTGCGATTCGCGAAAGCCCTCCCCCGTCATCCGGGGCCCGACCCAGAAGTCGGGCATGGGCGGCACGCCGTAACCGATGACTTCGCCGAAGTCCATGACCCGCTGGCCGCCGATGGTGGCCAGCACGGCGTCGTAGAAGCGGGCGCTGGCCGTCGGGTCGGCGCACTGGATCGAGAGATGATCGAGCATCCCACCATGATCGCGCGTCGACCCGCGACTTCGCGTTGCTCAGAGCCGCGACCTTGCGTTGCACCGAGGCCCGATGGGCCGCGGTGGCACGCAAAGTCGGGGACGGGTGGCGCTTACGATGCGGTCATGACCGTCGTGAGCGGATCCCGACCCGACATCCCGGTGCTGACGTTCCTGGGTGGCACGGGCACCGTCACCGGGAGCAAGTTCCTGGTGGACACGCCGACCTCGAGGGTGCTGGTCGACTGCGGTCTCTACCAGGGCATCAAGGAGCTCCGGCAGCGGAACTGGGCGGCCTTCCCCGTCGACCCCGGCTCTCTCGACGCGGTCGTGCTCACCCACGCCCACATCGACCACTCCGGCGCCATCCCCCTGGTGGTGAAGCAGGGGTTCACCGGCCCGATCTTCGCCAGCGCCAACACCGCCGCCCTCGCCGGCATCGTGCTGCCCGACAGCGGGCACCTGCAGGAAGAGGAGGCGGCCTACGCCAACCGCCGCGGGTTCTCCAAGCACAAGCCGGCCCTGGCCCTCTACACCGAGCAGGAGGCCCGCGACGAGCCTCGAGCAGTTTCGGTCGGTGCCGTTCGCCGAACGCCGTCGAGGTGGCCGACGGTGTGCACCTGACCCTCGCTCCCGCCGGTCACATCCTCGGCTCGTCGGTGGTCACCCTGGACCTGGCCGGCGACGGCGGTCGCCGCATCGCGTTCAGCGGCGATCTGGGCCGCCAACAGCACCCCCTCCTGGTTCCCCCGGCGCCGATCGATGCCGCTGACGTCATCCTGGTCGAGTCCACCTACGGCGACCGTCGCCACGACGACGCCGGGGCGCGCGAGGCTGTTCGCCGACGCCATCACGCGAACCGCGGCCCGCGGAGGGGTGGTGGTGATCCCCGCCTTCGCCGTCGACCGCACCGAGGTGCTGCTCATGCACCTCAAGGCCATGCGCGACGAGCACCTCATCCCCGACCTGCCGGTCTACGTCGACAGCCCGATGGCGCTCGCCGCGCTCGACGTCTACCGCCGGGCCATCGACCGGGGCGACCCGGAGATCCGCCCCGAGGTGCTTGCCGTCGACGACCCCTTCGGCATCGGTCAGGTGCGGGCCATGCACGACGTCGAGGAATCGATGGAGCTCGACCAGCTCACCGCGCCGGCGATCATCGTCTCGGCGTCGGGCATGGCCACCGGTGGCCGGGTGCTGCACCACCTGCGTCGCTACCTCCCCGACCACCGGGCCGCGATCGTGCTGGTCGGCTTCCAGGCCGAGCAGACCCGGGGGCGCCAGCTGGCCGACGGGGCCCGGCAGATCAAGCTCCTCGGCCACTACCTGACCGTGCGGGCCGAGATCGTCGACCTGCCGGCCTTCTCGGTGCACGCCGACCACGACGACCTGCATGCGGTGGCTGGGCACCGCCGACGGGCGAGCCCGACACCACCTACGTGGTGCACGGCGAGCCGGGGGCGGCCGCCACCCTGCGCGATGCCATCGAGGACGAGCTGCGGTGGAACGCCATCGTCCCCACCTACGGCGAGCGGGTGCGCGTCGACCGCCGGCCCGGCGCCCGGGTCGACGGTGCACGGCCCCGGCCGGCCCCTGAGGCCCCACGCCCCGTTCCGGCGATGCGAGGCAACGGGCACCCTCTCACCCTGGACGAGGAGCTGCTCGCCGGGCCGGATCCGGCCATGGCCGCCCTGGTCGGTGACGACCCGGCGCGCATCACCCGCATGCAGGCCGAGATGGCGATGGGGTTCCGCACGCTGGCCGGGATCGGCAAGGCCGTGTCCATCTTCGGTTCGGCCCGCACGCCGCCCGACGGCCCCGACTTCGACCTCGCCCGCCGCACGGCCGCCCGCCTGGGCGAGCGGGGCTTCGCCATCATCACCGGCGGCGGCCCCGGCACCATGGAGGCGGCGAACCGGGGCGCCCGCGACGCCGGCGCCCTCTCGGTCGGGCTGAGCATCGAGCTCCCCGAGGAGCAGGAGATCAACCCCTCGGTCGACCTCGCCATCGAGTTCAAGCACTTCTTCGTGCGCAAGGTGATGTTCGTGCGCTACGCGTCGGCTTTCGTGGTCTTCCCGGGGGGATTCGGCACCCTCGACGAACTGTTCGAGGCGCTCTCGTT
The DNA here is from genome assembly GCA_963726905.1 of uncultured Microthrixaceae bacterium. Classification (GTDB taxonomy): domain Bacteria; phylum Actinomycetota; class Acidimicrobiia; order Acidimicrobiales; family Acidimicrobilacustridaceae; genus UBA4742. The sequence continues at coordinate 753,316 of CAVSDZ010000005.1, read as the reverse complement.
GATCCAGACGGGCAAGGTCCGGCGCTTCCCCGTGGTGCTGGTCGGCTCGACGTTCTGGGCGGGCCTGGTGAGCTGGGCGCACCAGCAACTGGTGGAAACGGGCAAGGTCTCGCCCGAACATCTGGAACTGCTGCGGGTCGTCGACGACCCCGACGACGTCGTCAAGATCGTCGAGGAGGGTGCGGAGTGACGTCGAGAGTCGAGCGGTCTCCCACCACCGGTAACCGGGGGAGAAACGCTCAGCGCTTGACTCCGGCTGCGGCCAGCGTGGCGGCCGGAACCCCGGCCTCGCGCCAGGCGGCATAGGAGATGCCCTTGCGCTCGCTGTAGCCGGCCACCGCCTTCACGAAGCCGGCCTCGAGACCCGAAAGATCGGTGGTGTGCGTCAGCTTGGCCAGTTCGTCATTGAGGTCGATCCGCTCCTGGATGAGCTGCACCCGCTTGAGCGGATCGACATCGCCGAGCGAGGCGTCGATGGCGGCCAGTCGCTTCTCGATGCTCTCCGGTGTGCGCTTGCGGCCCCGCTTGGGATGGTTGCTCTCGAGGGCTTCCAGGTAGGCGCGGACCGCCCGTCCCTGCTCGCGACCTTCCGCCAAAGCCGCCTTGTGCTGGCTGGACATCGGCTTCTTGGTGGTGGCCTTCTTGGTGGGCATCGCTGTGTGGTCTCCCGTAGGTGTTCGCCGTGATTGTGCCGCTCGCCCAACGATCGTAGAGCGCTATCGCCATTTGCCCCTCTTCACGCCGTGGGAGGAGGAAGCGCTCGGGGCAATGCGCGCCGGTTGATGCGCTCGATATGCGCTCACCGAGGGGGCTCCGAACCAGTGGGCCGTGACGGAGTCCAACCGACGATCCTGGTCCGTGCCCAATTTCGAGCGCCACGTACCGCCCGGAACGACTAGGTCCGTCGACCTATTAAAGCGACCGCCTCCAGGCACCGATGCAGACGGGTACGGCGGCGCTGGGGCGCCATAACAGAACCCCTTGCAGAGGAGATGTGCGAATGGTTGTCCTGGAGTTTGTTGGCGCGTATCTGGCGTCGCGGGGCAGTTCCGATCGGGGAGCCTCGCTGGTCGAGTACGCCTTGCTGGTCGCCTTGATCGCCGTCGTGTGCATCGTGGCGGTGACATTCCTCGGCCAGGCGGCCTCGAGCAAGTTCTCGAGCGTCGGCTCCGCCGTGGCTGGCTGAAGGCTCGTCGACGCCGGCGAGCGGCTCACTCAGCGAGCGGCCGTTTCAAAAGGACGATTGGGTGCACCATCGTCCAGCCGACGCCCCACGACGACACCATGCCGACGGCTTCCCACCCGTCGGCACCCAATCGGGCGAGTCCCTCCGCAGCATCATGCTTCGGCTTCTTCATATCGAAGGTCAGGTACTCCCATCGCGCCATGTCATCCTTGTAGCGGGACTGCGCTCTGAGAGGTAGAGGCGAACGCCTCTTGTTTGCGCGGGTCGGTGGCAGTCGGTGGACTCACATCGGGGACGAAAGGCCCTGCCCCGGCATCCGGGTTCGCACCGACAATGGATGCGTGAGCACGGAGCCCGACACCACCGACGTGGAGCGTCCTCCCGCCGAACCGCACCCCGGCCACCGGCCGGGCGTGCCGACCATGGTGAAGCTGGAAGGGGTTTCCCGCCGCTACCAGGTGGGCGAGAGCGAGGTCTACGCGCTCCGCGACGTCGGGCTCGAGGTCGACCAGGGCGAGTTCGTCGTGGTGCTGGGGCCGTCGGGCAGCGGCAAGTCGACCCTTCTGAACATCATCGGCGCCCTCGACACGCCCACAGCAGGACGGGCCGTCGTCGCCGGCCGGGAGATCACGAACATGAGCGTGGGTGACCTCTTCGGCTTCCGGCGGGACGTCGTGTCGTTCATCTTCCAGACCTTCAACCTGTTTCCCAGCCTGACCGCGCTGGAGAACGTGCAGTGCGGCGCCGAGATCGCCGGTTCCGCCAAGCAGGCCCGTCGCCGCGCGATCGAGGTCCTCGACCAGGTGGGGCTGGCTGAGCGGCTCCACCACTATCCGAGCGAGTTGTCCGGTGGAGAGCAGCAGCGTGTCGCCATCGCCCGGGCTCTCGCCACCGGCAACCCCCTGCTCGTGGCCGACGAGCCCACCGGCGACCTGGACTTCCGTACCGGCGTGCAGATCCTGCAGCTGTTGCAGGAACAGGCCGAAGCCGGCCGCACCGTGCTCGTGGTGACCCACAACCGGGAGATCTCCCGGGTGGCCGATCGCGTGGTCGAGCTGTCGAGCGGACGGGTGGTCAGCGACGGTCCACCCCCGGGCGGGCGGGCCGCGATCAGCGACCTGCACTGGTAGAGGGCGACCGTCGTGGGCGCGCTGTTCACCCTCCGATGGGCGGCCAGGGACCTGCGACGCCGCTGGGCGCAGGTGCTGGCCATCGCACTGATCATTGCCATCGGCACCGGCGTGTACGCCGGGCTCGGCAGCACGGCCGAGTGGCGCCAACGGTCGAACGACGAGTCCTTCGCCATGCTGCACATGTACGACCTCCGCGTGACCACTGCCGAGGGCGTGGACGCACCCGAGGGGAAGATGGCCGGCGTGCTGGCCACGCTGCCCGACCCTGGCATCGTGGCCACCGCCGAGGAGCGGCTCGTCACGGACACGCAGGTCGACGCCAGCACGGCCGACCGATCGATCGTGGTGCCCGGTCGGCTGGTCGGGATGGATCTGCGCGATGGCGGCCCCCACGTGAACGCCGTGCACGTCGCCGCGGGTGACGGGCGTCCCCTCTCGGCGTCGGACATCGGCCAGCCCACCGTCCTCCTCGAGAGGAACTTCGCCGACTTCTACCATCTCCCACCCGAACACACCCTCCAGGTCGCCGGCGGTCAGGAGGTGTCCAGCGTCGGCATCGGTCTCGCACCCGAGTACTTCTTCGTGATGACCGAGGAGGGTGGCTTCTTCGCCCAGGCCAACTTCTCGGTGCTGTTCACGTCGCTGGAGACGGCGCAGACCCTGGCCGGCCGCCCGGGGAGGGTGAACGACCTGGTCATGACGCTCGCACCGGGGGTCGACCCGACCGCGGCCGCCCGTGAGGTCGAGACGGCCTTCGCCCAATCGGGCACAGGGCTGGGCGTGACCGTGATGGAGGCCAGGGACGAGCCCGCGTACCGGGTGCTCTACGACGACATCCAGGGCGACCAGCGGTTCTGGAACATCCTCGCCGGCCTCATCCTGGCCGGCGCCGCCTTCGGGGCGTTCAACCTGGCCAGCCGGATGGTGGAATCGCAGCGTCGGGAGATCGGCATCGGCATGGCCATGGGCTGGTCGCGCCGGCGCCTGGCCGTGCGCCCCCTGCTGGTCGGCGCCCAGATCGCCCTCGCCGGCGCCGTCCTCGGCGTGGTCATGACCTTCCTCGTGATGACCGCCATCACACCCGTCTTCAAGTCGATGCTGCCCCTCCCGGTGTGGCGCACCCCGTGGCAGCCGGGAATGTTCGTCCGGGGAGCAGCCATCGGGTTCGTGTTGCCGTTCCTGGCCACCGCCTGGCCGGTGCTGCGAGCGGTGCGGGTCATGCCCGTCGATGCCATCACCACCACTCACGCCGCCAGCCGTGGCGGCCTGGCGCCGCTCCTGCGACGTCTGCGTTGGCCGGTGAGCGCCTTCCGCCGCATGCCGCTCGGCAACGTCTTGCGCTCGCCTCGCCGTACGGTGCTCACCGCGTTCGGGATCGGCGCCGCCGTCGCCGCGCTCGTCGTCGTCCTCGGTCTGCTCGACTCATTCAACGTCACCGTGGCCCGCAACAAGACCGAGTTGCTCGGCCACCACCCCGACCGGGTCGCAGCCACGCTCGACCGCCTGGTCGTCGAGGGCGGCCCGGAACTCGCCTCGGTGGCGGCAAACCCGTCCGTCGGCGCCGTCGAACCCGTGCTCCGACTCGGTGGCACGCTCTCGACGCCTGGCCACGGCGACATCGAGGTCGCACTCGAGGCCATCGACCTCAACAGCCCACTGTGGGCGCCCACCCTCGAGAAGGGGGGCCTCGGCGACGACCGCTCCGGACTGGTGCTGGCCCAGAAGGCCGCCGACGACCTGGGCGTGAAGGTGGGGGACACCGTCACGCTCGAGCACCCGGCGCGCCAGGGCGACGGCTTCGCCATCGTGCGGACGCCGATGCTCGTATCCGCCATCCATCCCGGCCCGTTCCGGTTCACGGCCTACATCGACCGCTCCCAGCTCGCCACCTTCGGCGTGCCGGGCGCGGCCAACGCCATGTACCTGCAGCCGGCGGCCGGCTCCACACCCGACGACGTCAAACGAGATCTGTTCAACATGCCGGTCGTGACCTCGGTGCAGCCCGTGGCGGTGTCGAGCGAGATCGTGGAGAACAGCCTCAAGGACTTCACGGGGATCTTCCAGGTGCTGGAGTTGTTCGTCCTCGCGCTCGCCGTCCTCATCGCCTACAACGCCACAAGCATCAACGCCGACGAGCGCGCCCGCGAGCGGGCCACCCTGTTCGCCTTCGGCATGGCCCGGCGGAGGGTCCTGGGTCTCGAGACCGCCGAAGGGCTGTTGATCGGACTGCTCGGCACGGCGGTGGGCGTCGCCATGGGGCTCCTCCTGAACCGCTGGATCATCACGTCCACGTTGCAGACGACCATGCCCGACATGAGCCTGGACATCGTCGTGACCCCCGCGACACTGCTCACCGCCGTGGCGCTCAGCGCGATCGCCGTCGGTGTCGCACCGCTACTCACCTCACGCCGGCTCCGCCACATGGACATTCCCGGCACCCTTCGCGTCGTGGAGTAGGTGTGCATGGCGGGAGACGCCATGAGTGACCTTCGGCCCTGCTGTAACCGAGCCAGACGCGGCATCCTGGACGTGATGAAGGACAAGAGCAGGAGGTCAGCCCGATGATGCGCTACGGCTACGGCGGCGACGGCATGGGCTGGGGTGGCTGGCTGGCCATCGTGGTGATGATGGTCGTGTTCTGGGGGGCCATCGCATGGGTGATCGTCACCTTGATCCGCCAGAACGGCCGGCCCGCCGAACCACCCGCGGCCCGAGGCCCTGACCCGCGGGCCATCCTCGATGAGCGTTTCGCCCGCGGCGACATCGACGAGGACGACTACCGACGTCGCCGCGACGCTCTCCGAGACGGCGCGTGAGCCAAGGCGGGTCGCGCCCGGGTCTCGTCGCGCTCGCCGCCGTCGCCGTCATCGTCCTGGCGGTGGGCTCCGCCACGTTCGTCACCGCGGTCGTCAACTCACGCTCAGCGACCCGCAACCGTTCCTACGGCGCGGTCACCTGCACCGCCCCGCAGCTCCCCGGGGCGACGGTGCAGGTGACCCTGTCGGACGCCGGGAACTCGATGATGGGCAACCGTCCCATGATGGTGACGCTGCGCAGCCCGACCCGGGACCGTCGGAGCCGGTGAGGTCTCGTTCGTGGTCCACAACCAGGGTGCACTCGCCCACGAGCTCGTGGTTCTTCCGCTCCCCGCTGACGGCCCCGGCACCCGCAAGACCGGAGCCGACGGCAAGATCGACGAATCCGAGAGCCTCGGCGAGGCCTCCAAGTCCTGCTCGTCGGAGTCCGGAGACGGCATCGCCCCGGGTGCCACCAGCTGGACGACCATCACCTTGCCTGCCGGTCGCTACGAGCTCGTGTGCAATGAACCGTGGCACTACGCGGCGGGCATGTTCGACGTGCTCACCGTGACCTGACTTGACCAACCCGGACAACCAACCCGGACAAACGGGGTCCCCGCGTGCCCCGGGAACCGGCAGGTGGTTTGGCCCCCGACAGATTCTCCGATCGCAGGCTGGGACTTCCGCCTCTGGCGGCCGCGGGCGGGCGGGCCGACATTGTCATCAGGTGAACAGGAGCACTGGTCGTGCCGTCCGCCCGAGGCAGTGCTCGGGAAAGGAGGGCTGCCATGCATTGGGATCTTGGATGGAGTGGGCTGCTCTACCTGGGGGGGATGTCGATCATCTTCGGACTGCTCGCTCAGCTGCTCTCGTGGCGCGCCGGTCCGAAATGGCTGTGGGCGCTGGTGTCGGCTGTCTACTTCGGAGTTGGCCTGCTCGTGAGCGAGTTCTGGTTCGGATGGGCGACCCAGGAGGACCTGCAACCCAACATCGACGGCCTGTCGCGCGACGAGGTGCTGCTGATCGGCCTGGTTCCCGTGGCGATTGCGGTCGTGGTGACTCGGTGGATGGCGAGGCGACACGCTCGTCAGGCCATCGACGAGCACGACGCGTCATCGGCGAGCAGTCGAGGGCAACCGATGCCGCACGCATCGTGACACCCACTTGACCTTCAGTCCGGGTGGACCGTGACGGGATTCGAACCCCCGACCCAACCGTCACCGACCCGAGCGAGCTTGTACTGTCTGGGCCCGCCGGGCGATGACCGCCGGAGGGCGTCAGCACGGCCGTCAGGGGGAGGGGTGAAGCGAAGCGGGATCCTCGTGCTGCTCGCCGTGGTCATGGCGGTCGCCGTGGCCTGCTCGTCCGCGAGTCCGGGCCCGTCGGCGTCGTCCGCGCCGCCTCCTCCTCGCCGGGGCGGTGAGGTGGTCGTCGGCACCTACGGGGAGGTCGACGGGTTCAACCCGCTGAAGAACCAGTGGTCCGGCCCCGCCTACCAGATCGCCCGGTCGGTGCTCGATCCCCTCGTCGTGATGGACCGCGACAACCACTGGCAGCCGTACCTGGCGAAGTCGATCACGCCCAACGCCGACTTCACGGTGTGGACCTTCGAGCTGCGGCCCGGGATCACGTTCCACGACGGCGAGGCGCTCGATGCCGATGCTCTCGCCCTGTTCCTCGAGGCCGCCACGACGAGCCCGTTGTCGGCCCAGGGGTTCCCCGAGAAGCCGGTCGTGGCCACGACCGGTCCCATGACGGTGTCGATGACGTTCACCCAACCTTGGTCGGCGATGCCCACCGCGCTGGCCGAGCAGCCGGGCTACGTGATCGCACCGGCGCAGATCCGCTCCGGCGACACCACCCATCCGATCGGGACCGGGCCGTTCGTGTTCGACGACTGGGTGCCGGACAGCCACTTCCGGGCCACCCGCAACGACCACTACTGGCGCACCGACGCCGCCGGGCAGCAGCTCCCCTACCTCGACGCGCATCGAGTTCCGGCCCATCCCGGACAAGGCGTCGCGGCTCAACGGGCTCAAGACGGGCGACCTCGACATCGCCTCGGACGAGACGGCCGACGACGCCAGCCTCGACCAGCTCGTCGACTCCGGGCTCACGGTGAACCGGGACGTCGACAACGTCGGCGTCGCCATGCTGCTGATGAACCTCGACCGCCCGCCCCTCGACGACCTCCGGGTGCGGCAGGCCATCGTGTCGGCCATCGATCGCGAGGCCTTCCGCGACGCCGTGGCGGGAACGTCGTTCGAGATCGCCGACCAGCCCTACGGCGAGGCCAGCACGTGGCACACCGCGCGTGGACTATCCGGCCTATGACCCCGACCACGCCCGCGACCTGGTGGCCGAGGTGGAGGCCGAGCGCGGACCCATCCGCATCAGCGTGCTCTCCGGCGCCAGCGCGCGGGCCGGCCATGCAGTACCTGCAACAGGAGCTCGGCGCGGTCGGCATCGAGGTGCACCTCGCAGGAGGCCGAGCTGGCCCGGTTCGTGCAGCAGTTCGTCGGCGGTGACTACGACACCGTCTACCTCGGCGGCTTCTTCGGTGCCGCCGACCCCGACGGTTCGTACCCGTTCATCACCTCGAAGGGCGCGGCCCCCGAGACGCTCATCAAGCTGAACTTCGCCCGCTACCGCAACCCGGTGGTCGACGAGGCCCTGCAGGAGCAGCGTCGCACCGACGACGAGACCGCCCGCCGAGCCGCGTGGGCGACCATCTGGAACGCGTTCGCCACCGATCTGCCCTACGCGTTCCTCTACCACGACAACGTCGCCTGGGTGACCCGATCCGACATCCACGGCCTCGAGAACCCGACCACACCCGAAGGCATCGCCCTGCCGACCATCAACCGCTGGACCCCCTTCTACACGAACGTCTACGTCGCCCCGTAGACCACGACTCGACCGTGAGGACGACGCCATGGTGAGCATCGACCAACGCACCCGCACCGACGCCGAACGGGAGCCGCTCGACCTCGAGGACTTCTTCGACGTGCAGCTACCCGAGCTGGCCGCAGAGCACTCGCACCTGGCCGTGCCGGGTGCGCTCGAGCTCGGGGTCGAGCCGTTCACCTTCGACACGCCCGCCGGGAGCCTGGACGATGTCGCTCGCCGACGAGCGCGTGCTCGTCGACCCGCGGGTCGGACGGCACGGCCGTCCAGCGCCTGGACGCGAGCGAGCTCACCGACGTCGTGCACGACCTGCGCACCCCGATGACCCTCCTGACCGCCGGCAGCCTGACCATGCGTGTCGGGCGATCTCGGCGACGCCCTCGACTGGTGGGTGGTGCTCCGGTCGCTGCTCGACGGTCGGGCGGTGCACACGCGGGGTTCGGTGGCCTTCCGCGACCGCGACGGCGATCCGCTCGACCTGCACCGGTCGTTCGACGTCGACGACGACCCCGCCGAGCTCGCCCACTTCCTGGCCGAGGCCGGCTACCTCCACCTGCGCGGCGTGTTCACCGAGGAGGAGATGGCCGAGGTCTCCGACGACATGGACGCCGCCGCCGGTACCTACGAGCCCGACGACGGCCGCTCGTGGTGGGCCCGTACGGCGTCGGGTGAGCACCTCCCGGTCCGGTTGCAGTACTTCCACGAGCACAGCGCCCGCGCCGCCGCGCTGCTGGAGGACGACCGGTTCCTGCGCATCGGGCGGCTCACCACCGACGGCCACCGGGCCCGCAGCGAGGGGAACCGGGTCGAGGCCCTGTTCAAGCCCATCGGCGTCGTCGAGGGGATCTCCGACGTGCCCTGGCACAAGGACTGCAGCCTCGGCCGGCACTCCTACCAGTGCAGCGGGCTCACCGTCGGCATCTCCGTCACCGGCGCCGACGAGCGCTCGGGCCAGCTGGCCGTCGTCGCGGGATCGCACCGCGCCCTCGTCCAGCCGGCGTTCGTCCGCCGCGAGTGGGGCCTGCCGATCGTCGACCTCCCGACCCGCACCGGCGACGTGACCGTTCACTGCTCCTGCACGATGCACATGAGCCACCCGCCCGATCGACCGGGAGCGACGGGTGATGTACTCCGGCTTCTCGATGCCGGCACTGGCACCCGACGCGGCCCGGGCGAGCCTCGCCGCCCTCGGCCAGGTTCGTGAGCAGGCCCACCGCACGGTCAGCCAGGCCCCCGGCTACCTCGGCTGAGAGGCGATCACTCGGCGGGACATCGGATTAGACCGTGAGCGATCCGATCCCTCGGCCCGCTCCGATCAGCGTTCCTCGACCATCATCCCGGACCGGCGCAACCGCCCTGTCCCACCGTCAGGACTTCGGGGGAAGGAGGAGGGCGGTGCTGAGCCCGTGGGCCAGTTGTTGGTCTCCGGCGTGGACCTCGATGCCAACCGTGGCCGTACCATGCTGGACGGACAGCACGGTTCCTGAGGTCTCCAGAACACGGGTCGCGGGTGCCGTGCTGAATCGCAACGACAGATCTGCGTTTGGACCGAGCACCTCATGCGGAAGGCCGGACCAGTAGATCGCCATGCCCACCAGCGGATCGGCCGCGAGGCAGGCGACCTCTGGTCCCGTCGACTCGAGGTTGTCCCATGGCACCGTGATCGTCCCGATTGGCGACTTGGTCCCACCGACGTTCGGCCTCACGTTCTCCCCCCACGCTCGAAGGGCGAGCCCGTTCTCCTCGCGAATCATCCGGAGCGAGTCGTGGATCGGTGTCGTGATCGGCAGCGGATTCGGCGTCGTACGAACATCGAACGCCGTCGCGGTCGTGTTGTGAAGCTCGCTGGCGACGGTGTCCGGCGCCACCATCGTCGCCAATGCCGTGGCCGCGAGCTTGCGCCGCGAATCGTAGAAGTCGACCTGGACGGTCACGACCGTGCGGCCGGCGTGTCGCACCGTCGCCTCCGCGTGAGCTCGCCCGCGCGGCAGGGCTCGAACGAGCTGAAGATGCAACGAGCGCGGGGAGCGTTCTGGCGCGACACATCGGGCGGTCGAGAGCACGCCCGCAGCGACCGCGCCGCCGTACACCGCGCCCCAGTTGCTCTCCAGGTGCTCGCCGAACTCGAACCCCCAGCCCTCCCCATCCTCGTGAGGCCCCCCGAGGAGCCCCCGGACGGCAGCAAGCACCTCCGCAGTGGTGGACCGTTGGCTCGACCCGACGTCATCAGCCATCGTCGCCCTTCCCTGGCTTGACCAGAGGATCCTAGAGGATCTGCCTCTATCCACATCGGTACGGCCTCCATGGGCGCCGGGGGGGTTCCTCCGGTCGAGGCCACCGGGGCCACGCCGCCCGTGCTCACGGCGTCACCTTCACGAGGTCGGCCAGCTCATGGGACACGTCGTCACGAACCCGGGGCCGGTGCGGGTTCGGACCTGGGAACCCGCACTGGCACCCGCACATGACCGTCAGACCCGGTGGACCGTGAGGGATTCGAACCCCCGACCCCCTGCCGCGTCATGCAGGTGCTCTAACCAACTGAGCTAACGGTCCGTTGCGGCCGCTCACCCTACCAGTGCCCGGCCGGGGCACCCGCAACCGGCCGAGGTCCCGGCGGCCCCGGCTGGCCGCCTCAGGTGGCAGCGGGCAGACTCCGGCCGTGGACCATCGACAGCTCCTCCGAACCATCGCCGCCGGCCGGATCGTGGTCGGCACCGCCCTGGTCCTGCTGCCCGGGCACCGCGGCCGGCCGCTGGATCGGCGCCGATCGCCCGGGACCCCGGGCGCCAAGGTGATGACCCGGGCCATGGGGGCCCGCGACCTGGCCATCGGCGCCGGCACCATGCACGGCGCTGGCCAACGGGCTGCCGGCCCGCCACTGGGCCCTGGCCGGCGCCGCCTCCGACCTCGTCGACGCGGTGGCCACGCTGCTGGCCATCCGCCACATCGGGGCTGCGGCGGGCCCTGCCGCTGCTGGCCGTGGCCGCCGCCGCCGGCATCGCCAGCTACGTCGCCGCCGAGCACCTCGACTGACGAGCCGGACCGGCTCAGCGGTGGTGGCCGCCGGCCATCATCAGGCGCAGCAGGTCGCGGTGCATGACGGCCTCGTCGGGGGTGGCCGGCGCCTCCGCCTCGCCGAAGTGCACGGACCGCTGGTTGACCCGGGCCATGACGATGGCGTGGCGCAGCGCGGCGTAGACCTCGTACCAGCTCAGGTCGGGCACCGACCACGCCGGCTGGCCTCGGCGTAGGCGGCGGCGACGTCCTCGCTGCGCATGAACCCGGGCATGCCCTCCATCTCGAGCACCCGGCAGATGTCCTGGAAGAAGTCGTGGATGAAGATCATCCAGCCGACGTCGATGCCCCGGGTGCCGAGCGCCGCCATCTCCCAGTCGAGCACGGCCACCGGCGTGAACCCGTCGTACATCATGTTGCCGATGCGGGAGTCGCCCCAGCTGATGACGGTGTCGCCCTCGTCGGCCGGCCAGTTGGCGTCGAGCCAGTCGAAGGCCTCCTCGATCACCGGGATACACCTCGCCGTCGCGCATCCAGTCGTAGTACGTGCGCTGGTTGGCCACGTGGCGGCGCAGCGGCGTGTCGCCCGGCGCGTCGAGCTCGAGGAACGCGGCGTCGACCGCGTCGACGTCGATGGCGTGGATGCCGGCCAGCACCGCGCACGCTGGCGTCCTGCAGCGCCCGCTGGTCGGCCGGGTCGGCGTCGAGCAGCCAGCTCCCCATCGGGTAGGGCATGTTGTCGGGCGGCACCCGGCCCTCGACCCGGTCCATCACGAAGAACGGGGCGCCGATGGCCGCCGGGTCGAGCTCGAGCCAGCGCACGCCGGGCACCGGCACGTCGGTGAGCGTGCTCGCCGACCAGCTGCATGACCCGGAACTGGCGTCTCGAAGTCGTAGCTCGGGAACACGGGCACGTCGCTGGCGTCGGGCGCGACCCGGGCCACCAGCGCGTGGTGACGCCGCTCGCCGTCGCTCGGTCCAGACCGCGTCGAACAGCAGCGTCTCGCTGGACATGCCGTTGGACTCGGGCGCCGTGACGTCGAGCACCTCGGGCTCGGCGCCGTCGGGCAGCACCGCCGCGCAGCCACTCGGCCAGGCGCTTGCCGGTCTGCTGCGGCGTCCCGGCTCGACATCGTGATCGACGGTCGGCTCGGCCGAGATCTCGTCGGACATCTGTTCCCCCTGTTCGGATCCGGTGGATCGGGTGGATCGGGTGGATCCCGGTGCGATCGTTGGTTCGTGCTCAGCCGGCGGCCAGGCGAGCCTGCGGTGTACCCGGTGAGCGTGTTGTTGTCGACGTAGAGGTGCTGCGTGCCGGCGTGGATGTCGCGGAAGCAGCGCTGCACCACGCTCGGGCTGCGCAGCCCGCTCGACCCGGCCCACGTGTAGGCGAAGCGGGCGGCGTCGGCGGCGATCCGGGTGGCGTAGGTCGTGGCCTGGCGCATGCGCTGCTGCTGTTCGAGCGACGGCCATGCCGCTCGTCGAGCACGGCCGCCTCGGCCTCGGCGAACGACTCGTAGATGTAGGCCCGGGCCGCCCGCATGGCCGCGTCGTGCATGGCGAAGTCGTGCAGGAAGAGCTGCTGCTCGGCGATGGGCTCGGCCCCGAGCCGCTGCTTGGCCGGGCGATGGCCAGCACCTCGTCGAGCGCCCGGTGGCCGACGCCGAGGGCGAAGCCGGCGTGGCCGATGGCGGTCAGGCCGAACAGGCCGATGCCGTAGCCCGGGACCGCCCCGCTGGGCGACGGCCTCGAGCAGCAGGAACGAGAACGGCCTCGGGCACGTCGACGTCGTCGACCTCGTAGTCGTAGCTGCCGGTGCCGGCCAGGCCCATGACGTCCCAGTTGCCCTGGAACTCGGCCTGCGCTCGCGGGGCACGAAGCACGACCCGCATGGCGGGCAGGCCGAGCTCGCTCACGCGCCGGCTCGCCGTCGACCATCTCCATGACCCCGGCGCCCAGCCAGTCGGCGTGGCCGCGAGCCGCTGCCGAACTGGTAGCGACCCGACACCGTGATAGCCGCCGTCGACCGCCGTGGCCTGGCCGATCGGGCCGAGCATGCCCGGCGTGGATGCCCGGCGCTGGTGCCGAACATGGCCTCCACCGCCTCGTCGCCGGTGTAGATGGCGGCGAAGCACGACGTGGTGGCGTTGGCCATGGCCGACCAGCCGGTCGAGCCGTCGGCGTAGGCCAGCTCCTCGAACACCGCGAGCGCGGTGACCACGTCGGCCTCGTGCCCGCCGAGCTCGGTCGGCACCAGCACCCAGAACAGCCCGGCCTCGCGCGAGGGCCTCGACCACGGCGGGGGTCATGGTGCCCTCGTGCTCGCTGCGGGCGGCCTCGGCCTCGATCAGCGGGGTCAGGGCCCGGGCCCGCTCGATCAGCGGGTTCGGTGTCAATGGTGACGGTCACGGGATGCCTCCGGGAGGGCCTGCGGCGGGTGGGCCGATGGTAGAACCTGACGAAGCGTCAGTTCAGCCCGGCGAACGGGGGGACGGCGGCGGGCGCCTCCTGCACCGCCGCCCGTCGGGTCGCTAGGGTCGCCCCCGTGACCCCGATCTCCCACGCCGCCGCCGTGGATCACGTGATCCGCCTCTCCTCCGGGCGTCGCCTCGGCTACGCCGTCTACGGCGATCCCGAGGGGACGCCGGTGCTCAACTGCCACGGCGGCCTCCTGTGCCGGCTGGACGTGGAGCTGGCCGATCGCGCGCCGCGCGCGACCTCGGGCCTCTGCATCGTGTCGCCCGACCGACCCGGCATCGGCTTGTCGGACCGGGCCAAGGGCCACAGCACCGTCGACTGGGTCGCCGACGTCACTGAGCTCGTCGACCAGCTGGGCGTCGAGCGCTTCGCCGTCATGGGCTGGTCGCTGGGGGGCCAGTACGCCCTCGCCGTCGCCGCCCGCCTGCCCGAGCGGGTGACGCGCACCGCGGTGATCGCCGGGTGCATCCCCCTCGACGACCCCGTGGCCTTCAGCCAGCTGAACGCCGCCGATCACCGCCTGGCCCGCCTCTCCTGCCACGCCCCGCCGGCGGCCCGGGCCGCCTTCGCCACCATGGCCCGCCTGGCCCGCCACCGCCCCCAGCACTTCGCCCGGCTGTCGGGCCGCGACCTGTGCCTCACCGACCAGGCCCTGCTCGTGGGTGAGGCCGAGTGGTTCGCCCGCTCGGTGGCCGAGGCCCTGCACGAGACCAGCGGCGAGGTCGACGAGTACCGGGCCATGGTGGGGCCGTGGGGGTTCGTGCCCGAGGAGGTGCACGGCTGCGTCGACCTGTGGCAGGGCGACGACGACACCCTGGTGCCCGCCGCCTGGGCGGTCGAGCTCAAGCGGCGCATCCCTCAGGCCACGCTGACCACGTTCCCGGGCGAGGGCCACCTCATCGCCCTCAGCCGTCGCCGCGAGATCATGACCCGCCTGGTCGAGCCCTCCCCGACCCCCGCCTGACGGTCTCCCATCCGTTCCGGCGTCCATGGTGATCGCCATGACCGACCGGATCGACGCCAGAACCGAGGAGGAGCGTCAGCGGAGGCGGCCGTCGCGCAGGAGCACCTCCTGGGCGATGGTGGCCACGTGGCGTGCCCGCCTCGTCGAACACGTGCCCGGTGGACAGGCCGCGGCCACCGACGAAGGTCTGGCAGGTGAAGTCGTGCAGGTGCCAACGGTCGGCCCGCATGCGGGCGGTGGAACCAGATGGCGTGGTCGAGGCTGGCCGAGAAGATGACCTGGTGGAGCACCTCCTCGGGCTCGCGCCCGAGCGGATGGGCCCGCACCACGGCGTCGGTGGGCAGGTCGTCGGACAGGTAGGCGAGGCCGCCCTGGTGGCGCAGCGCGTCGTCGCCCAGGTCCTCGGTGACCCGCAGCCAGGCCGCGGCCCGCCCGGCGCCCGCCCGGCTGGTGAGGTCCATGGCCGACGCCGGGATGAAGCAGCGCTCGAACACCGGGCTCCAGGCGTTCTGGGCCAGTGCGTCGGGGCGGGGCAGATCCGGGCGGCAGCGAAACCGTCTCGATGTCGGCCGCCGGCTCGGGCGCCTGGTACGACGCCTCCAGGTTCAAGATGGCGCCGACCGACTGGCGGGCCACCACCCGGCGGGTGCAGAACGAGCGGCCGTTGCGGATGCGGTCGACCTCGTAGCGGACGGGCTCGGTGTGGTCGCCCGCGGCGGATGAAGTAGGCCCGCAACGAGTGGGCCACGAAGTCGGGGTCGACGGTGGCCGACGCCGCCTGCAGCGCCTGGGCCACGATCTGGCCGCCGTAGAGGCCGCCCCACGGGTAGCGCGGGCCGGCCCCGACGATAGGTGTCGGGACCGTGGTCGGCCAGGTCCAGGATGTCGGTCAGGTTCATGGGCTCGACGCGGGCTCAGCCCGCACTCAGGGGCCGGCTGAAGTCGCGGTCGGGCTGGGCCGGCGGGGCGTTGAAGCCGGCGCCGGGCCGCCATCCGCTGGCGGCCAGGTCCTCGAGCACGTGGGCCATGTTGAGGAGGTCCTCCTCGTAGGAGAAGCGGCCGTCGCCGGCGTAGACGAGCGTCGAGTAGCCCGACTGGACGTAGGGGCTGCCGTCGGCGCGGGCACCGGGCAGGATCTGGGTCCACTTCACCACGACCGTGTCCCCGTCGACGGCGGTGTACTCGACGGGGAACGACCAGTCCTCGAGGCCCGAGCATGCTGTCGCCCATGAACTGACGGATCTCGTCTCGCCCCTGGATGCGGCCCCAGGCGGGGTCGATGTAGACGGCGTCGTCGGTGAAGAAGTCGGCGAGGTCGGGCCAGTCGGCGTCGCCGTCCTCGATGCGCCGGCGCATCGCCACGTAGTCGGCCACCGTCGCCCGCACCTCTTCGTCCGGAAAGCTCACTGCCGTCCCCCTCGTCGCGAGCCGCCATCGTCGCACACCGGGCGCAGGGCGCTATCCGTCGGCGATCCCTTCGCCCGACCACCACTGCCACCGGATCACCTCGATGACGATCACCGGCCCGTGGGGGGTCACCGCCTGGTACTGCGGGTACTTCGCCACCAGGGCCTTGACCGAGCGCTCGTAGAGCTCCCCGGCCTCGACGATGTGAGCCACCCCCCGCAGCCGCACCCACCACAGCTGAGACCAGTCGGCGTCGTCGTAGTCGTCGAGCAGCAGGCTCACCTCGGGGTTGCCCCGGATGTTGTCCAGTCGCTTGAGCCGGGCGGTGGACTTGGGCTTGTGGTCGATGGCGGTGACGATGCGGCCGTCATCCACGGCGTAGGTGATGGGCACGAGGTCCACCCGCTGATCGGCCGTGACGGTGGCGAGGCGGGCGACCCGCGCCGCTTCCACCAACTCCACGGCTCGCTCGCGGTCCATCTGCGTGAGGCTATCGACGGCGCCGGCCCGATCGACCACGCCCGGGGCGGGCACCATGGAGGCGGCGGGCGGAATCGAACCGCCGTACGGGGCTTTGCAGGCCCCTGCCTAAGCCACTCGGCCACGCGGCCATGGGAGTGATCACCTTAGCGTCCCACCCTCCGCGCTCGATCCGACCGTTTCCGGCGCCGCCAGTCCGTAGGATCTCGCCATGGATGCCCAGCGACGGTGGTCCGATGCGGGTGATGGCGACCCGCCGGCACCGCTCGACGCCCTGCGCGTCCTCGCCGTACAGGAGAAGGCGGTGGGCGACGGCGTCGACCACGTCGAGCTGTACACCCCCGAGGGCCTGGTGACGCTGCTGTGGCACGGGCCCCGCGACGCCCACGACGTCGTGCTTGATGAGCGGCGGCGCCATGGGCGGGCTCCTGGGGCCGGCCGAGGGTCTCTACCACGACCTCGGGGTCGCCTTCGGCGCCCGGGGGATCGGCACCATCCGCGTCGGCTACCGGCGGGCCAACGACCTCGACCGTTGCGTCATGGACGTGGCCGCCGCCGCCGACATCGCCGGCCGGGTCGGCGCCCGACGCTTCGTGGCGGTGGGTCACAGCTTCGGCGGCGCAGTGGCCGTGAACGTGGGCATCGCCCTCGGCCGTCACGCCGCCGGGGTCGTCACCCTCGCCACCCAGTCGGCCGGATGCGAGCACGCCGACCTGCTGGCGTGCCCGCTGCTGTTGGTGCACGGCGAGACCGACGAGCTGCTCCCGCCCATGGCCAGCGAGATGGTGCGCATGATCGTCGGCCACGGCGAGCTCGACATGATCCCCGGCGCCGGCCACCTGCTGAAGGAGGCGGGCCCGTTCCTGCGCGAGCGGCTCGGCGAGTGGATCCCCGAACGGTTCGATCGCCGACGTCCGACCGCGCACCGCCCGGCTCGCCGGCACCGTCCGACTCGCCGGTGCCGGGCGACGAGCCGTGAGCGGGCGCCGGCCCGAGGACCGCCCGCTCCCCCCGCGGCTGGCGGCCCTGTCCCCCACCAAGCGACTCATCGTGGCCGTGATCGGCATCCTGGTGGGCTTCGCCATCATGGTCGGCGGCTTGAAGCTGCTCGACGACGACGTCAACCGACCTTCGACGGACCCGACCACCAGCACCACCGTCCCGGGCCACTAGGCGCGAGTCGGGCCTACCGGCCGTAGGCGGAATTTGGGCCGTCCTGACCTGTTTCGGTGAGCGCGGCTCCGGTAGTTTCGTTGCATGCGCAACGCAACTCGGGGACTCCTCGTCGCGGCCGCGGCCGGCGCGCTCGTGCTGTCGGCCTGCTCGAAGGGCTCGACCACGGCCGAGACGACGGGCACCCCCGGGCAACCGGCGGCCACCGCCACCGCGGCAACGGCCTCCGCCCAGGCCGACCCCGCCACCGCCACCATGGCCGCCGACGTCGTCGAGCGCCCCGGCGTGCAGCACCTCCACTTCGCCTACGGCCCGATCAAGATCCTGCCCGGCCAGAACAACATCGACCTGAGCAGCGGCAAGACGTGCCCAAGCCCGACGGTCGACGGCTACATCGTCGGCATCCGGCCCAACCTGCGTGCGCCCCGACGGCACGGTGCCCGGCGTCGACGTGATCCACCTCCACCACGGCGTGTGGCTCAACGCGTCGCCGCCAGGACCTCACCGACCCGAAGCTCCCCGAGCGCCTCTTCGCCACCGGCGAGGAGAAGACCGTCATCATGACCCCGGACGGCTACGGCTACGCCTACAAGGCCAGCGACAAGTGGCTCATCAACTACATGATCCACAACCTGCTGCCCACGCCCGACTAGGTCTCGCATCACCTACGACATCGACTTCATCCCGGCCAGACCGATCCGGCGGCGGCCACGCATCAAGCCGGTGCTGCCCGATCTGGATGGACGTGCAGAACGGCAAGACCTACCCGGTGTTCGACGCCCTCAAGGGCTCGGGCACCAACGGCGCAGTTCACCTACCCCAAGGACGCCGGCGACCCGTACAACGGGCCAGCAGACCAACACCTGGACCGTCGACCGCGACGGCGTGCTCGTGGGCAGCGGCGGCCACCTCCACCCCGGTGGCCTGCACGACGACCTCTACCTGACCCGGGCCGGCGCCAGCGCCGCACCCGGCTCGGCCGCCGCGGCGCTCGGTCGAGGGCGACACCGCCCACCTGTTCCGCTCGGAGGCCAAGTACTGCGAGCCGGCCGGCGCCGTCTCGTGGGACGTGGCCATGACCGTCACGCGGCAACGACTGGCAGGTCGACGTCAAGAAGGGCGACGTGCTGTCGATCCAGACCACCTACGACGTGTCAGCCAGGCCTCGTGGTACGAGTCGATGGGCATCATGAACCTGTGGCTGGCCGACGGCGACGACGGCAAGGACCCGTTCGTCGACAAGGTCGACGTCGCCGGGCCAGATCACCCACGGCCACCTGCCCGAGAACGACAACCACGGCGACACCGACGCAGGTCATCGGGCCCGACCCGGCTCACGCTGACCGCCGGCGCCGTCCGACCGGCAACGTCAACATCCTCGACTTCGTCTACGCGCCCGGGCGACATGGAGAACTACCAGACGGTGCCGACGGTCAAGGAAGGCCAGTCGCTCACGTTCACCAACAGCGATGACAAGACCGGCACGGGGCCTGTGGCACACCATCACCGCCTGCAAGGCCCCGTGCAACCGCTCCACCGGCATCGCCTACCCGCTGGCCAACGCCGACGTCCAGTTCGACTCGGGTGAGCTCGGCACCGGTGGCGCCGCCCACGGCCGACCGCGTCACCTGGACGACCCCGGCCGACCTGCCCACCGGGCACCTACACCTACTTCTGCCGGATCCACCCGTTCATGCGGGGCTCGTTCCGAGGTCACGCCCTAGCGGACCGGCCCTCGCACGCGTCGACCGCGGGCCGGCCTGGGGGTCGGCCTACGGGTCGGTCTATGGGCTGGTCGGGTCGATCAGCACCCCGGGGTTGAGGATGGCGCGCGGGTCGAGCTCGGCCTTGGCCGCGCGCCAGGGCCGACGCGAACGGGTCGGGGCGCTGGCGGTCGTACCAGGGCCGGTGGTCGCGGCCGACCGCGTGGTGATGGGTGATGGTGCCGCCGTGGGCCAGCAGCGCCTCCGACGCCGCCGCCTTGATCTCGGCCCACTGGCTCAGCTCGCTGCCCCGACGACCGGGGGCCATCACCGTGAAGTAGGGGGCGGGGCCGTCGGGGTAGACGTGGGTGAAGCGACAGGTGATGGTGCCGGCGCCGCAGATCTCCTCCATGGCCGTCGTGACCGCCCGGGTGACGCCGTCGTGCAGGGCCGGGAACCGGTCCCAGGTGCAGGCCGTCTCGAACGTCTCGGCGATGACGCTCATGGTCACCAACGCGTCCCGGCCGTAGGGGGCGCGCAGGAAGGCGTTGCGCCACGCCTCCACCGCGCCCGACCCGGCCCCGTCGGCGTGGCCGTCCGCCGCCGGGTCCGACGCCGTCTCGGAGCGATAGCGCGGCGGCGCCGGCAGCACCCCGCCGCGATCGCGGCACTCGGCCAGGGCCAGCTCCAACCACGGCTCCACCGGGTGATGGGCCGACTCGAAGCCCAGGACGAGCACGGCCGAACCGTCGGTCGTGCCCGCTGAGCCCGCCGCCTCACCCGGGTCCAGCAGCCGGCAGTTGGTGGGGAACAGCGCGGCCTGCGACAGGGCCCGCACCGCCTCGGCCCCTGAGGCCAGGTCGGCGAAGTGCACCGCGGCCGACCCCCGGTGGCGGGGGCGGTCCTGCAGGCGCATCCACGCCTCGGTGATGATGCCGAGCGTGCCCTCGGAGCCCAGGAACCAGCGGTCGGGAGAGGGCCCGGCCCCCGACCCGGGGAGGCGGCGGGACTCGCTGACCCCGGTGGGGGTGATCACCCGCAGCGACTCCACCAGGTCGTCGATGTGGGTGTAGACGGACGGCGTAGTGGCCCCCCGAGCGGGTGGCCAGCCAGCCGCCGAGGGTCGAGAACTCGAAGGACTGGGGGAAGTGGCGCAGGGTGAGGCCGTGGGGCCGGAGCTGGTCCTCCAGCACCGGGCCCAGCGCGCCCGCCTGGATGCGGGCGGCCCGGCTGGTGCGGTCGATCTCCATCACCCGGTCGAGCGCCGTGAGGTCGATCGACACCACACCGGCGTAGCCGTCGCCGATGTCGGCCTCCACGCCGCCCACCACCGACGACCCGCCGCCGTAGGGGATGGCCGCCGCACCGATGGACCCGCACCAGTCGAACAGGGCGACCACCTCCGCCTCGCTCGTCGGCCGGGCGACGACGTCGGGGGGATGGGTGAGCTCGCCCCGCACGTTGCGCACGATGTCTCGGTAGGACTTCCCGTGGGTGTGGCCGGCCCGGTCGTAGGTGCTGGTGGAGCAGAGTGGAGCGAGGGCGGCGGGGGGATCGAGACGCGGCGCCGGCAGGCCCAGATCGGCCAGCGCCACCGGGGGGCGGATCTCCAGCTCGCCGAGCCCGAAGCGCTCGGCCACGACCGCGGCGATGGCCTGCGTCTGGGCCGGGTCGGGCGTCTGGTCCTCCCACCCCCAACCCCACCAGGACCGTCGACGGTCGCTCATGCGACGACCCTAGGCCGCCCGGGCCCCGGCCGGGGCTCCGAGGCGCCATCCGTGATTCGTCGGGCCGTCGCTCAGAGCACCTGTCGGGCCAGGAACCACAAGGCGAAGCCCACGAGCATGATGCCGAACCACCGACGGGCCTGGTCGGCCGGCAGGCGGACGGCGAGGCGGGCACCGACCAGCGACCCCGGCAGCACGCCGAGGGCGAACACGAGGGCGACCGGCCAGTCGATGTGGCCGAGCACCATGTGGGTGGCCAGGGTGGGGATCACCAGCACGCCGACGGCCACCATCGACGTCCCGGCCGCCTCGCCGGCGGTGAGGCCCAGCAGGACGATGAACACGGGGACGAGCAGGAAGCCGCCGCCGTTGGCCAGCAGCCCGGTGAGCAGGCCCACGGCGAAGGCGGCACCGAGGACGATGGTGGTGTTCTGGCGCCGGGCCGCGCACCGGGCGACGTGATCGGCGGGGTCGGGCAGCAGGACCCGGGCCCCCACGACCAGGAGCATCACCCCCGACAGGACCAGCAACCGGGTGCCGCCCAGGGCGGCCGAGGCCAGAGCGCCCAGGATGGTGCCGGGGACGCCCCCGGCGACGGCGAGCACGGCCACCCGCCGATCGAGCTTGCCCGCCCGCAGGTAGCGGGATGCCCCCATGACCGAGGCGGGCAACATGGCGGGCAGGGGCGCGGCCACGGCGACGATGCCCGGCACGCCCAGGAGCGCCAGCACCGGCGTGGCGAAGGCCGAGCCCCCCGCCCCGAAGATCCCGAAGACGGCGCCGACCGCCAGGCCGGCCACGAGGATCTCCACGTACAACATGCTTCGAGCCAACCGCACTCCGGCCCAGAAGTCCAAGACATGTTTCTTGTGATTCCGATATGATTTTCTTATGGATCTCCGCCGGCTGACCCTGTTCCTGGCCGTCGTGGACGAGGGCGGGTTCACCGCCGCCGCCCAGGCCGTGCACGTGGCCCAGCCGGCGGTCTCGTTGGCCGTACGTGAGCTCGAGACCGAGCTCGGGGCCGCCCTGTTCGTGCGCACCCGGGCCGGGGCCGTGCTGACCCCGGCGGGCGAGGCGCTGGTCGGCCCCGCCCGCCAGACGCTGCGCGACCTCGCCACCGCCGCCGCCTCGGTGGCGGCCGTGACCGGCCTGGTGGCCGGCCGGCTGGACCTGGCCTCGCTGCCCACCCTCGCCGCCGACCCGCTGGCCTCGATCGTGGGGCGCTTCCGCCATGCTCACGGTGGGGTCGGGGTCCGCCTGGCCGCCCCCACCGACGCCGCCGAGCTGGCCGAAGCCGTGCGCTCCGGGCGGGCCGAGGTCGGGCTCACCGAACGAGGTCGGGCCAACGACGGCCTGGCCGAGATCGCCCTGCTCGACCAGGATCTGGTGGCCGTGTCGCCGCCGGGATCAGCCGACGGCGGCACGCCCCTGGGCCGGCGGGCCCTGGCGGCGCTCCCCTTGGTCACCACCGGGCCGGGGACGTCCCTGCGGGTCATCGTCGAGGAGGCCCTGGCCGCGCAGGGACTGGTCCCGTCCGTGGCGGTGGAGACCGAGCAACGCGATGCCCTCGTCCCCCTGGTGGTGGGCGGTTCGGGCACCGCGGTGCTGCCCACCAGCCTGGCCGCGACCGCCGGGGCGCTGGGCGCCGTGATCCGGCCGTTGCGCCCGCCCGTGCGCCGTCACATCGTGCTCGTCCACCGCCCCGGAATCGTCTCTCCCGCGGCCCGCCAGTTCATCGATCTGGCGACGGCACAATCTGACGCCCGCTGACCTCCTCGACCATGATGCGCACCCAGTGGCTGCGCAGGTCGGGCCTCGACCACGGCCTCACGGGCAGCGAGTCGAAGCGGTCGATGGCGTCCTGGTCGAGCACCTCGGATGCGGTGCCCTTGACCAGCACGCTCCACCCGGTGTGGGCGACCACGTCCCACGAGTCGACCTCGAGGCACACCGGCTGTTCCATGATGGCCATCGACAGCTTGGAGCCGTGCCCCGTCCGGAAGACGATGGCGTGGCCGTCGACGGCGAAGTTCACCGGCAGGATCACGGGCTCGCCGTGCTCCACGAACCCGAGCCGTCCCACCGGCTCGTGGCGAAGGTGCTCGTAGCAGTCGTCCCGATCGATGATGGCCAGCCCCGACCAGTCGAGGCCGGCAAGAGATTCGTGGGTCATGGCTTCGATGATCGGGCCACCCGGCGCGTGCGGCAAGGGGACAAAGTCCCGTCATGACCGGGGGCGCCCGGGCGAGGGCTTTCGGCCCTAGTCGAGGCACCGGGCCGGGACGACGATGAGTCCACTATCCGAGTCCCCCCGAACGAGGTGGTGAGCGACATGAACGTCGGAGATGCGTGCTCCCGACCGGCGGTGACGAGTCCCCATGACGAGGCCATCACCCAGGTGGCCGGCAAGATGGTGGAGAACGAGATCGGTTGCGTCGTGATCGTCGACCCGGAGAACCGGCCGATCGGCATCGTGACCGACCGGGACCTGACCTTGCGTTCCCTGGCCCGAGGGCTGAAGCCCGAGCGCGCCGGTGCACGACGTGATGAGCCACGAGGTGGCCAGCATCATCGAGTCCGCCGCCCTGGTCGACGCCGCCCGTCAGATGGGTCTCCGTCGCTGCCGGCGGCTCCCGGTGCTCGACGACGACGGCCGCATCGTGGGCGTGATCAGCACCGACGACCTCCTCGAACAGGCCGACGACGAGTTCGCCGGCGTGGTTCGAGCGGTCGGCCCGCAGCGACGCCAGCACATCAGCCACGCCCGCTGAGGCGGCCCGGCAGACCCCGGCGGTGGAGGTGAGACCTTCGCGCCTCAGCGGGACGGGGGGTCAGTGTGGTGGAATCGGGTCGGGACTCCCTCGATCGCCATCGGCTGTTGGTGGGAGCTGCTGCCTGCTCACCGCCTCGAGGAGTCACCGTCATGGCCACGCCGTTCCAGGGCAAGATCAACGTCGACATCCGGGACTCGACCCCGGACTGGGAGCCGTACCTGGCCCCCCAGGCCGCCGAGGGCGCTCCCAACGTCCTGCTCCTGGCGTGGGACGACCTGGGCTACGCCACCATGGACACCTTCGGCGGACCGGTGGCGTGCCCCAACATGGCCCGCATCGCCGAGATGGGCGTGCGGTTCTCGAACTTCCACACCACGGCCCTCTGCTCCCCCACCAGGGCGTCGCTGCTGACGGGCCGCAACGCCACCACCAACGGCATGGCCACGATCGCCGAGTTCGCCTCGGGGTACCCCGGCATCTCCACCCGCATCCCCTTCGAGAGCGGCTTCGTCTCCGAGGTGCTGGCCGAGCACGGGTACAACACCTACTGCGTCGGCAAGTGGCACCTCACCCCGGGTGAGGAGTGCAACATCGCCGCCTTCAAGGGGCGGTGGCCGCTGGGCCGCGGCTTCGAGCGCTTCTACGGCTGGCTCGGCGGCGAGACGAACTCGTGGTACCCGGACCTGGTGCACGACAACCACCCGATCGAGCCGCCCGGCCGTCCCGAGGACGGCTACCACCTGGCCGACGACATGGCCGACAAGGCCGTCGAGTTCATCCGCGACGCCAAGGTCATCGACCCCGACAAGCCGTTCTTCATGTACCTCGCCCCCCAGGCCGGCCACGCCCCCCATCTCGTCCCGCTCGAATGGGCCGACCGCTACCGGGGCGTGTTCGACGAGGGCTACGAGGCCATCCGCGCCGGGATCCTGGCCCGCCAGATCGAGCTGGGCCTGCTGCCCGAGGGCACCGAGCTGTCGCCCATCAACCCCCACGGCGAGCCCGACCGCCACCGGCCCCGACGGCCAACCCTGGCCGCAGCTCGACACGGTGCGCCCCTGGGACTCGCTCGACGACGACGAGCAGCGCCTGTTCATCCGCATGGCCGAGGTCTTCGCCGGCTACATCTCCTACTACGACGACCGGCTCGGGCGGGTGCTCGACTACCTCGAGGAGTCGGGCGAGCTCGACAACACCCTCATCGTCGTGGTGTCCGACAACGGGGCCAGCGGTGAGGGTGGACCCAACGGCAGCTTCAACGAGTGGCGGTTCTTCAACGGCGTACCCGACACGACCGCGACGACCCTGCCCCACATCGACGAACTGGGCACCCCGCCTCGAACAACCACTACAACACCGGCTGGGCCTGGGCGCTCGACACGCCGTTCCCCTACTGGAAGCGGTGGGCCGGAGCCGAAGGGCGGCGTGGCCGACATGTGCATGGTGGCCTGGCCCGCCAAGATCGCGGCGGCCAGCGCGCCACGCCAGCAGTACATCCACGCGGTCGACGTCGTGCCCACCATCTACGACCTGCTCGGCATCGAGCCGCCCGACGTGCTCAAGGGCTTCACCCAGAACCCCATCGAAGGCGAGAGCTTCGCCGCCGCTCTCACCGACGCCGACGCTCCCGGGCAAGACCACGCAGTTCTACACGATGCTCGGGCAGCGCTCGATCTACCACGAAGGCTGGCTGGCCAGCACCGTGCACCCGCCGCTCAGCGGGTGGGGCAACTTCGAGCAGGACGAGTGGGAGCTGTTCCACCTCGAGACCGACCGCGTCCCAGACCACCAACCTGGCCGCCTCGGAGCCCGAGCGGCTGGAGGAGCTCAAGGGCCTGTGGTTCTACTACGCCGGGCGCTACAACGGCCTGCCCCTCGACGATCGCTCGGCCCTGGAGCAGGTCCTGTCCGAGCGGCCGCGTCCCGCGCCACCGCGCGACCGCTACACCTTCTACCCGACTGCGCCGACGTGCCCGAGTCGGCCGGCCCCGCCATCAACGGGCGGTCCTACACCATCGCCGCCGGGGTGAAGGTCGACTCGGCCGATGCCGAGGGCGTGCTCTGGGCCGCCGGGGGCGTCCCTGGGGGTCACAGCCTCTACGTGAAGGACAAGCGCCTCCGCTACACGTTCAACTGGATCGGCACCATGCTCCAGGACGTGGTGGCCGACCACGACCTGACCGCCGGTGCCCACGTGTGCACCGCCGAGTTCGTCGCGTCGGGCCCGAGCACCAACCCCGACATGCCGGGGACCAGCGGCACGCTCACCCTCTACGTCGACGATCAGGCCGTCGGCTCGGGCGAGATCGTCACCCAGCCCGGCTACTTCTGCCTCACCGGTGACGGCATCTGCGTGGGTCGCGACAGCGCCTCGGCGGTGACGCCCGAGTACGAGGCGCCCTTCCCGTTCACCGGCGGCACCATCGACAAGGTCGTGGTCGACGTGTCCGGCGACCGCTACGTCGACCACGAAGCCCAGGTCCGCACCTGGTTCAGCCTCGACTGAGGTTGCCGGGCCCACACCCCAGGCGCGGCTCGGGCGCCCCGAAAGGGCGCCCGAGCTGCACTTCCTTGGAGCGGACGACGAGATTCGAACTCGCGACCCTCACCTTGGCAAGGTGATGCTCTACCAACTGAGCCACGTCCGCGTGGGTCCGTAACCATACCAAGTCCGCCCTGCCCTGCGAAAAGCGGCTCGTACGGTCAGGCCTGCAGCGCCGCCACCCGGGCCCGCACCAGCTGGGCCAGCTCCTGGGCCAGCGGACGATCGATGATGAAGCTGAACGTGACGCTCTGGCCGCCGGTCACGAAGATCAGCG
Organism: uncultured Microthrixaceae bacterium; assembly: GCA_963726905.1. Taxonomy (GTDB): domain Bacteria; phylum Actinomycetota; class Acidimicrobiia; order Acidimicrobiales; family Acidimicrobilacustridaceae; genus UBA4742. The sequence goes on along the minus strand of CAVSDZ010000005.1, from coordinate 726,749 downwards.
AGGCGGTGCGGTCGTCCTGCCAGCCCTGGACCTCCAGGTCGGCGGTGATCTCCACCTCCCGGATGTCCGGGACCCACTCGTGCTCGTTCACCAGCACCAGGCGACGCGAGGTCGAGCGCGGCCACCGCGGCCTGGTTCTGGTAGCGACCACCGACCACCGAGTCGACGGTCTCCTCCCCGTCCAGGATCAGCGAGAGGATGCCGAGCGACACCCGCCCGGTGCGCAGCGCGGCCGCCGACAAGCGCAGCACCGCCGGGCCGAGAGCGCAGGGGTCGACGACCTCGGTCGTGACCTGGGGCTCGGGCGGAGCGGTGGGGGCCAGGGGCGGGGGCGGTGCGGTCGGAGGCGGCCAGAGCGGCGGCCAGTCGGCCGGTGGGCGCGGCGCCCGGCGGCGGATAGGCACCCGCGAGACCGGCACCCACCCCGGCGGCGACCGCCGCGGCAGCCGGGCGGGGGGCCTCGATGGGCGGAGGCGGCGGGGGCGCGATGACCGGCGCCGGGTGCACCCGGGTCGAGCCGTTCCCGTTCCCGTTCCGACGTTCCCGTTCACGTACCCGTTGCCGTTGACCGCCGGAGGAGGGGGCGGCGGGGGTAGCGCGTCGTCGACGGCCGACCGCGGGCGGCGGAGGAGGCGGGAGCACGTCGGTCGGGTCCGCGGCCGGGGGCGGCGGTGGTGGAGGTGGGGGTGGGGGCAGCGCATCACCGGCGACATCGTCGATGTCACCTTCCAGCTCGTCGGCCTTCGACGACAGCAGGGCGGCGACTCCCTCGCCGGCCGCGACCGCGGCCACGTCGGCGTCGTCGGCCTCGGCTTCGGCTTCCTCGACCTCGCCTTCCTCGACCTCGGCTTCGACTTCGAGTTCGGCCTCGACCTCGGCTTCCTCGACCTCGGCTTCGGCTTCGACTGCCTCGACGCCTCGACTCTCGACCTCGACCTCGGCTTCGGCCTCGACCTCGGCTTCGGCTTCGGCCTCGACCTCGACCTCGGCTTCGACCTCGGCCTCGGCTTCGGCTTCGACCTCGGCCTCGGCCTCCTCGACCTCGGCTCGGCCTCGAGCTTCGGCCTCCGCTCGACCTCGGCTTCGAGCTTCCGCTTCGACCTCGGCTTCGACCTCGGCTCTCGGCTTCGAGCTTCCGCCTCGGCTTCCGCTTCGACCTCGACCTCGGCCTCGGCCTCGACCTCGGCCTCGGCTTCGGCTTCGACCTGGGCTTCGGCTTCCTCGGCCTCGACCAGCTCCTCCTCGACCAGCTCGTAGTCGAGCTCGGCCTCGACCTCGTCGGCGACCTCAGCCTCGACGTCGGCCGGCTGGAGGTCTTCGACCTCGGGCTCGTCGACGACCAGCGTGGGGCGGTGGCGGTGGCGGAGGCGGGGGCGGAGGGGCGCGGACTCGTCGAGCGGCACCAGACGCGTGCCGCACATCACGCAGAACTTGGAGCTCCCCGGGTTGTCGGCTCCACAGGACTCACACGCCATGTGCTTCCTTCCGCGATTGGCATTGCGGCCCGGCGTGGGCCGCCTTCCCCGATCTCCATCGGGAACGACTTCTCCATCGGCCGACACGCCCGTGGCATGAGGAATGCAGGATGAGCTGAAACTCACCCGCGTGCCAGGGCGCGCTCCACCAGGTTCCGCTCCGAGGGCGCGAGGGACAGCCCCAGCGGCCGCCTCCCGCCCCCGGGGGGACATCTTGGCCAGGGTCTTGGCCACCACGTCGACGGTCTTGTCTTCCCCGAGACGCTGTGACAGCTCCCCGAACTGGGTCTGCAGGAACGTGAGGCAGAGGGCGTCCTCGTGGGTCTGGACGGCCGGATCGGTGGCCAGGTGCTCCTTGCGGATGATCCCCTGGACCCGATCGATCACGTCCCCGCCGTAGCCGCAGCCGGCGAAGGATCTCGGCCACCTCGTCGGCGTGGCGGGCCTTCAGTGCCGTGCGCCAGCGCAGGTACCCGGCCCGGCCGTCGGGGTAGCTCGCCCGCGGCAGCGCCCAGCGGCGGAGGTGATGGGCGCGGGCGGCCAGGAGCTGGGCCTCGTCGGCTCCCGGGTCGAGGCGCATCACCCAGGCCGTCATGAGCTCGGCGTGGGCCTGCTCCTTGGGGCGCTCCAACCCGTCCACCACCACGGTGTGGGGATCATCGCCGTTGGCCGCGTCGATGGCGGCGATGGCCTGGTCGAACGAGCCACCGCCCGCCGAAGGAGCCGGATCCGTGCTCGGGTCAGTCCCCGTCACGGTCCCCGGGCGGTCGCAGGTCGATGCGCAGCACGAGGATCCCGTCCTCCAGCTCGGCGGTGGCGTCACCCACCATGGCGAAGTCCTGGTAGTCGAACTGCGCCTGCTGGATGAACTTGGTGCGCTCGTCGCCGGCCACCGGCGGCAACGGCCGAGTCTTCACCGCGTGGGCCCGGTCCCGGAACCGCTGGATCATCGCCTCGAGGTCGAGACCGTCACTCATGTCCGTCACCGTAGCCAGACCCGGAGTCGTCCGGTGCCGGGGTCGGTTCGGCGTGCATCGGTGCATGCGCCGTCGCATCGGGTGCCGCCTCGGGCGACGGGGCCGGCGTCGGTTCCGCGTGCGATGGCGTCGACGGCGGCACCTCGGGCGAGTCGGGCGAGTCGGGCGAGTCGGCCGGCCCCGGGGGGCCGCTCCCCTCGGACCCTGCCTCCTCGTTCTGGCGCTGCAGGTCCTCGAGGGTCACGATGACCATCGGCTCGGCGGCCATGACCGGTTCGGGGTCGGCCACCGATGCCGGCGGAGCCACGCCCGCCAGGTCGACGGCGGCCGTGCCACCGGTCGGATCGGAGTCGGACGGTTCGGCGGCGACGGCATCAGCGGTGGGCTCGCCCTTGGGCGCTCCCACGGGGCCGAGGATGCGGACGCCCGAACCGGTCACCACCGCCCCCGCGGCGGCGCCCCCGGCCACCCCGGCACCGGGCGGCGTGCCCGCCGGCCCGACCGGGGCTCCGGTTGCCGTCGTCGCGGTGGACCCGGCCGCCGCCCCCACGGCGGCGCCGCCCACCAGAGGCGGGTCCGCCGGCGGCGTCGTGTCCAGGTCGGCCAAGGCGTCGAGCGCACCGGAGATCTTGGGAGGCTTCGTCCGCCGCCAGTACAGGACGGTGAGGAACGCCACCACGGCGCCGACCAGCACGAGCCCACCCACCACCAGGCGGAGCTGGGTCTCGGCCGACAAGCCGCTCGACCCGGTGGAGTGGGGCTCGGTGGTCGAGGTCGACCCCGGCAGCAGGGCCGAAGGGGCGGCGGTCGTCGTCGAGGCCGGGGCCGTGGTCGAGGTGCTGGACGGCGCCGTCGTGGTCGTCGTCTTCGACGGCCGGGTCGTGGTGGTGGACTTCCTGGTGGTCGTCGTCGTCGGTCTTCTTGGCGGTGGTCGTCGTCGTGGGCGCGGTGGTCGACGTCGTGGTGGTCGGTGGTCGCCGTGGTGGTCGTGGGCGCCGGCCGGGCTGGGCACGAGCCCGACCACCACGACGAGAGCGAGCACGACGGCGGCGGCCAGGGCCGCGGAACGTGCTACCGCCGGGTGGGCGCGGGGTCGAGTTCGGATGGTTGTCACAGCGCTCGTTCCACTCACTGAAATCTCGGCTCCGCCCTGCGCCCAGGATGGCCAACCCTACCGCTGATGGACCGGGCAGGAATACGTCGTGCGACCCCCGACGGTGCGTCGCACCAGGGCGGCGCCGTCGCGGGGACACACTCCATCACGAGAGCGCATGGTCTGCAGGTCACCCATGTGGGAACCACCCCGCTCCCCCAGCTCCGCCAGGGTGGTCTGGATGTGGCGATGCAGCCGGCGGATCTCAGCCGGCGTGAGGGATCCGGCCGGCCGGGCCGGGTCGAGGCCGGCCCGCCACAGGATCTCGTCGGTCAGCAGGTTGCCGAGGCCGGCGACGCGGGCCTGGTCCATCAGCCGGGCCTTCAGCGGAGCCTCGCTGCCGGCCAGGACCGCCCGCAGGCCGCGCCGGCGTCAGCTCCAGGGCGTCCACCCCCAGCCGCTCGGTGGCGGGATCCAGCTCGACTCCGCCCAACCGTCGGGGATCGCGGAGGCGGAGGTCGCCCCCGTCGGCGAAGCCGAGGGTGAAGCGGTCCCATTTCGGATCGTCGCGGTCGCTGCCGTACTCGAGGCGGTCCACGGCCGCTCGTCCGTCGACCACCAGGCGTCCGGTCATCCCGAAGCGGAGGCCCAGGGTGGCACCCCCGGCGACCTCCAGCAGCAGCAGCTTGCCGATCCGCCGGTCGTCGGTGAACGAACGCCCCTCGAGCACGTCCTGACAGGTGACCGGCGGTGAGCCCACCCTTGAGGAACCAGGCGTCAGGGGCGTCGACCCGGACGATGGTGCGCCCCAGCGTGGTCGCCGCCAGCCGGCGGTACGACTCGACCTCCAACATCTCGGGCATGGGGCAGTCTCGCCCGACCCGGGCTCAGCCGGCGAGTCGGGCCGCCGGCCGCGCGTGGGGTCGCGGAGCCGCCAGGCGGAGCAGCACGCGACGTGTCATCCGGATCGGCGAAGCCGGCAGCGACGCAGGAGCTGCACAACGGGTCACGCGTGGGGTTGCGGAGCCGCCAGGCGGAGCAGCACGCGACGTGTCACCCGGATCGGCGAAGCCGGCAGCGACGAAGGAGCTGCACAGCCAGTCGCTAGTAGCGGCCGATGGGCGAGCCGTCGAGACCGGCGTGGACCAGCACCGGGGGGTCCACCTCGGCGGACCCGGGCGAGGGCCGCCGCCACGAGCGGGTGCGAGGAGGTGTCGATGGGGCCGGGGGCTTGACCGGCTCGGCCTCGGGGAGGACCCGGGTGATGGCGGTCATCCGCGCCGCCTGCCGCTCGGTGATGTCGGTCAGCACCCGAGCGAAGAGGGCGGCGGCGAAGACCATCAGGCCCTCGGCCACGGCGAGGAGGACGAACGCGCTCTGGGCGTTGTGGAGATCGACCAGGGCCGCCGGGGGGAACTCGCCCACCGAGGCCAGCTCGGTGCCGGCCAACAGCACCGTGGGCAACGCCACCAGCGTGCAGATCCACCACAGGTTCAAGCCGGTGGGGGCCGACCGTGACTTCCACGCCGTCGACTCGACCTCGCAGGTGGCATCGGCCGTGCGCCACAGCTCGGCCACGACCTGCGCGGGGCAGCACCAGGTTGACCCCGGGGATGAGCCAGCACGCCACGTGGCCCATCGCGGCGCCATGGTGGTCCCGCCCACGCGCAGGGCGGCGATGTTGCGGGCGGCCTGTGCCGTCCATCGGATCATGAGCACCGAGGCCACCACCAGCAGGCCGACCTGCACCACGGCCAGACCCTGCACCCAGCTCTGCAGCACGGCCCAGTCGAGCTCGATGTCGGGCAGCGACACCATCGTGACCTCACCGCCGAGGCGACGCCACACGACCACGCTCACCGCCGCCAGGGCCAGGCCGGTCAGGGCGATGACCCCGACCACCAGGCGCAGGGCGACGGTGGACGGCGCCAGCGGCCGGTACGGCACCACGCGGGTCTGGGGCCCGAACCGGGCCCGGGGATGCGTGTCGACCGGGGGCGGAGGTGGCGGCAGGCGGGACACGTCGAGCCCGCACGAGCGGCAGTAGTGGTCGCGGCGGCGAACCCCGCCGGTGCAGCGGGGGCACGGGCGTTGACCCGGCCCCATCGCCCGCGGCGGCGACCATCGGCGGCGGCTCCACCTCCGGCGGCCCGAAGCGGGGGATGCGCGTGCAGCGCATGTTGGGCATACGACAGGCGGGGCAGAATCGGTCCGCCGCTTCGATCTCCGCGCTGCAGTTGCCGCAGTCCATTGCTCCTGTATCGGCCGGTTCGCCTTGATCCCTGAGGGGAACCTGGGCCGAATGACCTATACCGCCTCACCCAGTGCGCTCGATCGGCGCTACGGAGGGTCGTGGAACCTCCGAGGGTGGCCGAGTAGCGGCCCCCTCAGCCAGCGGTGCGGGCCAGCGCCTGGGTGAAGTCGGCGACGATGTCGTCGACGTGCTCGAGGCCCACCGAGACGCGGATGGTCCCCGGCTCGATGCCGTTGGCCGCCAGCTCCGTCGGGCGTGAGGTTGACGTGGGTGGTGGACGCCGGATGGGTCACCAGCGTCTCGGGCCCCCCGAGCGAGGTGGCCAGCTGGGCCACCCGGGTGCGCCTCCACGAAGCGGCGGCCCGCCTCGAGGCCGCCGGCCAGGTCGAAGGTGAGCAGACCGCCCGGCAGCGCCATCTGCCGCTTGGCCAGCTCGCGCTGGGGATGCGAGTCGAGGCCCGGGTAGCTGACCGCGACCCACGGCCGGGTGCGCTTCGAGGACCTCGGCCAGCCGCTGGGCGTTCTCGCTCTGATGACGGAGCCGCACCCCCAGCGTGCGCAGCCCGCGCAGGCCGTTCATGGCGTCGAACGGCGAGGCGTTGGCCCCCTGCAGCACGGCGAAGCTCCACAGCCACTGGATCAGCTCGTCGCTGCCCGCCACCACGCCCAGGGTGGCGTCGTTGTGCCCGGCGATGGCCTTGGTGGCCGAGTGGACGACGAGGTCGACGCCGTGGTCGAGCGGGCGCTGCACCAGCGGCGTGGCGAACGTCGAGTCGACCACCGTGATGGGCCCGGCGATGGCGCCGAGCTCGTCGAGGTCGGCCAGGTCGAGCCGGGGGTTGGCCGGCGTCTCGGCGAGCACCAGCGTGGTCTTGCCCGGACGGACGGCCGCGGCGAACGCGCCCGGGCTCGGTGGCGTCGACGAAGGTCACGTCGATGCCGAAGCGCGGGCAGGCCGTCTGCAACAGCAGCTGGGTGCCGGCGTAGAGCTGGCGCTGGGCGACGATGTGATCGCCCTTGGAGCACAGGCCGAGCACCACCGCGCTGATGGCGCCCATGCCCGAGGCGAAGGCGCGGGCGCTCTCGGCCCCCTCCAGCTCGGCGATGGCGTCCTCGAAGCCCTGCACGGTCGGGTTGCCGTAGCGGCTGTAGAAGCGGTTGGCGCCGGCCATGGTGGCCATGCGCCGGCCCTCGTCGACGGTCGGGGTCACGAACGTGGTGGTCGCCCACAGGATCGGGGCCAGCGCGGTGTCGTTGTCGGCTCGACCGGCCCGGATGGCCCGGGTCTCGGCGTGCAGGTGGGACCGGTCGGCCGACCTCTCGTCGGGTCGGCGGCGTCGTCGTGGTCGCGTCGGCGGTGTCGTCAGTGCGTCAGGCATCGTGTTTCTCCACATCGGCGAGGAAGGCGGCGAGCGGGGCGCCGACCTGCTCGGTCTCGAGCAGGAACCCGTCGTGGCCGTCCGGGCTGTCGATCATCTGGTACTGGCACGGCGTGCCCTGGGCGGCCAGGCGATCACGCAGCAGCTGCTGCTGGGCGGGCGGGTAGAGCTCGTCGGAGCTGATGCTCATCACCAGCGACGGCACCCGGATGCGGCGCAGGGCCAGGTCGATGCCGCCGCGACCGCGGCCGAGGTCGTGCAGGTCCATGGCCCGGTTGATGACGAGGTAGGAGTTGGCGTCGAAGCGGCGCACGAGCTTGGCGCCGTGGTAGTCGAGGTAGCCCTCGACGTCGAAGCGCTGCCACAGCGTGAAGCGGTCGTCCATGGGGTCGACGACGCCCCGGCCGAACCGGCCGGCGAACACCTCCTCGGTCCGGTAGGTGATCTGGGCCACCTCCCGGGCCAGGGCCAGGCCCCGGTGCGGGCCCTTCGCCGGGCTCGGCGTCGTAGTAGTCGCCACCCCGCCACGCCGGGTCGAGGGCGATGGCGGTGCGGCCCACCGAGCTCCAGGCGATCTGCTGGGCGCTGGCCGACGGTGGTGGTGGCGATGGCCACCACCGCGCCGACCCGGTCCGGGAAGATGACCGGCCCACTCGAGCGCCTGCATGCCGCCCATCGAGCCGCCGACGACCGCCAGCCACCGGTCGATGCCGAGGTGATCGGCCACCGCCGCCTGGGTCCGCACCATGTCGCGGATGGTCACGACGGGGAACCGCGAGCCGTAGGGTCGGCCGGTGGCCGGCGTCGATCGAGGACGGTCCGGTGGTGCCCTGACAGCCGCCGAGCACGTTCACGCACACCACGAAGTAGCGATCGGTGTCGAGGCCCCGACCCGGGCCGATGAGCCCGTCCCACCAGCCCGAGGTCGGCTGGCCCGGCCCGCTGGGCCCGGCGGCGTGGGCGTCGCCGGTGAGGGCGTGGCACACCAGCACCGCGTTGCCGGCGTCGGCGTCGAGCGTGCCCCAGGTCTCGATAGGCCAGGGTGATGTCGCGCAGCACGCCACCGCCCTCGAGGGCGAACGGGCGGTCGGCGGCGATGGTGACGAACCGTCGAGCCCGCCACGGGGTCGCCGGGACGCCACGCGCCGCTGGCCGGCAGCGGATCGGCGCTCAGGGGTGCTCGCTCGGTTGGTCCGTCCATGGTCGTCTCTTCACTGCGGGGGGAGCGGTCGGCGCAGCGGGGCGGACAGCGGGCCTGGTGGCGGGCGTGGAGCCCGGACACTTCGTTGCCGTCGACCGGTCTCGGTCTCGGGCCACATCCCCACCGTCGCCCGAGGGCAGCGGCGGGATGGCACCTTGGGTGTCCGTCCCAGGTTGCCGGACCCGGTTGCCCGGGCCACTCCTGATGTCGTAGGTAAGGAAAGTCTGCCGGACCCCCGTCCGTCAAGCGGGAACCCCTGGCACCGGGCGTTCTCTCCCCCGATTCCCCGCGCTCAGCGCGAGAGATCGGCGCCGAGACGCGGGGGCTCAGGCGCGGTAGCGGGCGTCCAGGGCTTCGGCCTCGGGCAGGCCCACCAGGTCGGTGAAGTCGTCGAAGCTCGACCAGCGAGGCCAGGTCGTCGCGCATGCGTGCCGTGCCGCGGCCAGGCGCTCGTAGGCGCTCGCCCAGCGCCCGGACGGCGGCGAACAGCCCCGACAGGGGCGACACGATCAGGGCGAAGCCGAGCTCGCCCAGCTCGGCGGGGGTGAGCAGCGGCGTCCGGCCGGTCTCGACCATGTTGGCCACCAGCGTCACCCCCGGGAGCGCGGCGGCGATCCGCTCCAGCTCGGCCACCGACTCCGGCGCCTCCACGAACACGGCGTCCACCCCGAGGTCGGCGGCCATGCGGGCCCGCTCGAGGGCCTCGTCGAGGCCCAGCGGGCGCCCGGGCGTCGGTGCGGGCGGTCACGAACAGGTGGGTGCGATGGTCGCGGGCCGCCGTGCAGCTTGGCCAGCCACTCCCCCCGGTCCACGACCTGCTTGCCGGCCATGTGCCCGCAGCGCTTGGGCCAGACCTGGTCCTCGAGGAACAGCCCGGTGGCGCCGGCGGCCTCCCACAGCTCCACGGTGCGCACGACGTTGAGCGGCGTTGCCGTAGCCGGTGTCGGCATCGACGACCACCATCGTCGTCGGGCACCGACGGGCACACCCGGGCAGCCACCTCGGCCATCTCGGTCTGGGTCAGCGCCCCCACGTCGGGGCGGCCCAGCAGCGTTCCCGAGACCGCGTAGCCGGACAGGAAGACCACGTCGAAGCCGGCCCGGGCGGCCAGTCGGGCCGACAACGGGTCCCACACACCGGGCATGAGCACCGGTTCGCCCTCGCCCAGGCGGGCCCGCAGATCGATCACCGTTCACCGCGTGACGCTACCGCTCCGACACCGCCGGCCGCGATCGTCGGGCCTCACCGCCACGGGGGCAACCGAGCCGCCCACCACGCCTCCACCTCGTCCGAGGCGGCGTACGCCCTCGTCATGGCGTGGCCCAGGCGGCCCAGGCCGTTCCGCCAGGCCGCGGGGTCGCCGGCTCGGGCCGCCTCGTGGGCCGTCCGGGCGGCGCGCGGCGCCCTCGGACCACGCCCGGGCGTCGACCGGGAGCGGGATCTCCAGGATCTGACGGGCGGAGAGCTTGATGGCGTCGCCCGACAGCGCCGTGCCGCCGTACTGCCCGAGCGCCCAGGCGCTCACCGGCGGCGCGGACAGCACCGCCGCGAGCGCCCACAGGTCGGCCGCCGAGCCGGGACGGGGCACGACGGCGATGGTGGGCACCGACGGCCACCAGGTGCCCTCCGTGTCGACCGCCGCCTCCAGCACCCGGGTCTGGGTGGCCACGACCACCTTGGGCACCCGGCGCTCGGCCGCCCACGCCGCCAGGGCCGCATCGGCGGCGGCCAGGCCCTCGAGGTCGACCACGGGGGCGTGCCACCGTCGGCCGCCGAACCGGGCACCGGCCGAGCCCCAGCGGCACCGCAACGGGTCGACCAGGCCGGCGGTCACCAGCGGCGCCGCGTGCTGCGGACGTCGTCCCGGGTGGTGCCTCACCGACGAACGGGATCGCGCCGTAGAACTGGTCGCGGAAGCCGGCGGTGGCCGTGGCCATCGTCCCCAGGGTGGGACCGTCGCCCAGCGTCACCCTCGGGGCGCCCCGCAGACCACCCAGCAGGGGGGCCCACGAGCCGGCGCCGGTCGGCACGGGCTGACTGACCGGGGCCTCGGCGTGCTCCTCGAAGCCTCGCCCGGACCACAACCGGCACGGTGCCGGCGGCGCCATCCCGACCTCGAGGACGGCGGCGCACACCTGCACCCCGGCGTCGAAGACCGGCTCGCCCGCCCACCACAGCCCCACCAGGGCGGCGCGCTCGGACACCGCCCGGCGCACCGGCCCGGCGTCGCGGGCGCCGAGCACGGATTCGGGCAGGATCATGGCCACCCGCCCTCCGCGGCGGGCGAGCGTGCAGGCGGTGAGCAGGAACAGCGCGGCGGTGTCGGCATAGGGGGCGACCGACGAGCCGGCCAGGGCCTGCAGCCGCCGCCCGTGATCGGCCGAGCGGGGGGTGGAGGCGTCGAGCGGGCTCAGGAAGGGCGGATTGCCGATGACCACGTCGAAGCCGAGACCGGGGGCATCAGGCCACGCCCCCGCGCCCACCGCCAGGGGGTCGGCCACGACCAGGTGCGCGGGCTCGGCATCGGTCCCGTCCTCGGCCGCCCAGGCCCGCAACGCGGCACGGGCCACGGCCACGGCCTCGGGGTCGATGTCGGCTCCCCACAGCAGATCGGCCAGGATCACGCGTCGGGGATGGCCCGCCGCGGCCAGGCGCCGGGCGGCGGCCAGCAGGAACGCGGCACCGCCCACCGCCGGGTCGCAGACCAGGGGCCGTCTCGGTGGCGCCAGGGACCGACCCTCGAAGGCCAGCCCCGTCACACCATCGGCGATGTCGGTCGGGGTGTAGAACGCACCGTGGCGCTGCCGGGCCGATCGTTCGAGCCCGGCCTCGTAGGCGGCCCCGAGCCGGTCAGGTCCGCCGGCCGGGCGTCTCCCGATCACGCCGGCGGGGCTCAGTTGTTCGAACGCGGCGAACTGCTACGGGCCCGTGCCCGGCCAGGTTCATGTGATCGACGATCTTGAACAGAGCCAGTTCGCAGGCTGGTGAACGTAACCGAGCACCGAGCCGCTGACCGGGGACGGTGCCCGAGCCGAACACCGCACCGTTCACCAGGATGTAGCCGGGTTGGTCGAGGTGATCGACCAGTTGCCGGCCTGGTCGCCGCGTGTTGCTGCAGGGTCATCGAGATGGGGCCGGTGATGTCACCGTGAAGCTGCCCGGGCGATCGGCCGGTCGACGGATTCGCCGGGCGTAGGCGGCCGTCGTGGGGGGCGGCGTCGTCGTCGGGGCGCGGCGGCGGGGGCTGGGTCGTCGGCGTCGGGGTCGGGCGTGGGTTCCCCCGAGGTGGTGACCGTGGTCGAGGGAACCGGGCAGGCCGGCCACGCTCGTCGTGGTGTCGACGGGCAGCGTGGTCTCGGTGGTGGCCACCACCGTCGACGTGGTGTCGGTGGCGCTCACGGTGGTGCTGGTCTCGACGGTCGTCGTGGTCGACTCGGGGGCCGAAACGGCGAGGTCATCGCTCTTCTTCGAGGACCCGCCGCCGGAGAACACGACCACGGCGAGGATGACGAGGATGGCGGCGGCACCGAGGGCCACCAGCCAGAAGCGCTTCTTGCCGCCACCGCTCTTGTCGCCCGTGGTGGTGCCTGAGCCGGACCCGGCCGAGCCGTAGGCCTGCGCCGGTTCGGCCATGGCGGCGGCACCGGCGGCCCCGGCCACGCCCGCTCCGACGAGGACGGCTCCGGCGTGATCGGAGTCCTCTTCGGCTTCGGCGTCGTCTTCGACGGCCGGCACCACCGCGGTGGCCTCGTCGCCGCCGAACGCGTCGGCTTCGTCGTCGAACTGGTCCTCGAAGGCGGCGATGGCATCATCGTCGGTGCCGGCCACGGCGGCACCCGCCACGCCCGCGCCGGCCCAGATGCCGTAGGCGTCATAGTCGTCGTCGGCGTCATCGAGTTCGGCCGCGGCGTCGCCGGTCTCGGCGGTCTCGTCGGTGCCGGCCACGGCGGCACCCGCCATGCCCGCGCCCACCCAGACGCCGTAGGCGTCATAGTCGTCATCGTCGGCGTCATCGAGCTCGGCCGCGGCGTCATCGGCCTCGGCGGTCTCGTCCGCGACCTCAGCCTCATCGGCGACGCTCGGCCTCGTCCGCGACCTCAGCCTCATCGGACTGCTCGGTCTCGTCCGCGACCTCAGCCTCATCGGACTGCTCGGTCTCGTCCGCGACCTCAGCCTCATCGGACTGCTCGGTCTCGTCGGACCTCGGCCTCATCGGACTGCTCGGCCTCATCGGACTGCTCGGTCTCGTCCGCGACCTCAGCCTCATCGGACTGCTCGGTCTCGTCCGACCTCAGCCTCATCGGACCTCGGTCTCGTCAGACTGCTCGGCCTCGTCGGACTGCTCGGCCTCATCGGACTGCTCGGTCTCGTCCGCGACCTCAGCCTCATCGGACTGCTCGGTCTCGTCAGACGCTCGGTCTCGTCCGCGACCTCAGCCTCCTCAGTCGGCTCGGTCTCACGACCTCAGCCTCGACGGTCGGCTCGGTCTCGACGACCTCAGCTTCGTCGGTCGGCTCGGTCATCGCCGCCGATTCGACCGCGACCTTCGTGCCGCATTCTCCGCAGAACAGCGCCCCCGCCACCAACGGTGCGTCACAGGAGGGGCAGGGCTCGGCGTGAGCGGGCATGGTCAGGCTGCTGGCGTCGTCCGGCGCCGTCATGGTGGCCATGGGGTCCATCTGCTCAGATCGGTCGCCCACGATCTCGTTGGTGTCCGCGGCGGCGGCCGCCCTCCGGCCGCGCTTGCCCGACGAGCGATCGAGGGAGAAAAGCGTCCGGGGAGCGCCCCCGTTCTTCGACCGTGCCATAGCTTCCATCCGTTCTCGCACGCGGGCCGCTGGGTGACCCGACCCTCACCCTGTCGGCACGAAAAGGGGGCCCCTACAGGAGTTCCGGCGGATTTCTCCTCGGCGCGAACCCGGCGAAAGACCCGGTCAGGCGACGGAAACGGGCACGGCGAGGCTCTGGGCCACGGCCGGGCGGCGCAGCTTCCAGATGAAGCCGTCATAGAACACGTGCAGCCCGCCCAGGGTGAAGAACACCACGAGGTAGGCGGTCACCGAGCCGTACCACTGCAGGGACGTCACGATGGCGAACACGACGCCCAGGTACACGGCGAGGAAGCCCACCCGCCCCGGTCGGGCCCGCACGGCCCTTCCCAGCGCGGAGCCCTGACCGGAGGAGCCGTCGCCGTAGCGGCGCCCCAGGCTCTGGTGGACGATGACGAAGTACTCGACGGCGTGGGCGCCGACGTAGCCCATGAGCCCGGCGATGGGATCCACCAGGATGGCCAGGAACAGGCAGGCGGTGGCCCCGACATAGAGCCATTTGGCCGGGTTGGCCTGCGAGCCCAGCCGCTTCTCCGAGCGCAGCCAGGCCACGGCGAGCGCGGCGACCACGAGTGCCACCGGGATGACGAGCACGACGGCGGCGGAGCGGAACCGGGTGAGGGTCTCCACCGCCAGCCGGTTGGTGTCCCCGAATCGCATGCGGGCCAGCCGGGCCGGGGTGCGACCGTCGCCCGCCACCACCACGACGGCCAACGCCAACCACGAGAAGAGCATGGCCTTGTCGAGCCGGCCGTCGTCGTGACCCGCCTTGCGCCCGTAGATCCGGGTGAGCCCGTAGCGCTGCATGAGGGTGTGCTCGGCGTTCCATGCTCCGGCCACCACGGCCAGCACCACCGGGTTGAAGTGGGTGGCCACCACGATGCCCACGGCGAACACCGCCGGGCTCACGGTGAACACCAACCGACGCAACCGGTACTGCTCGGCGTCGCCGTACACCAGGGCCAGCGTCAAGGGCTGATGGGCGAACGAGAGGAGGAAGGTGGCGGAGATCAGGGCCCGCAGCAGCGCCGGGTCGGACTCGGCCAGGTGCACGACCACCACGAACGGGACCCACGCCAACGCCACCACGACCGTCGACCCACGGGTTGTGGATCCACTGGGCCTGCCGCGGCCGCCGGGGGGAGGCGTCGTGGCCTCCGGCGTCGTCCGGGCGTTGGGCGAGCGGCGACCGGGTGAGCATGGTCGGATCGTAGTCAGCTCCCCCGACCGGGGTTCGGGGCGATCAGGCGGTGATGGGCTCGGCGTTCGGATCCCAGGCGGTGAGGTCGGCCAGGCGCTTGTCGTTGGAGAACATCTCCACGATGGGTTGGTCGACGGCGATGCGCTTCATGAGGCGCTTCACCTCCAGCTCCTGGTCCCACAGCACGAGGGTGACCACGAGACCGCTCTCGCCGGCCCGGGCGGTGCGGCCCGAACGATGCAGGTAGGCCTTCGAGTCCTCCGGCGGGTCGAAGTGGACGACGATGTCCACGTCGTCCACGTGGATGCCGCGAGCGGCCACGTCCGTGGCGACCAGCACCGACAACTTGCCGGCGGAGAACTCCGACAACGCCCGCTCGCGGGCCACCTGGCGCAGGTCGCCGTGGATGGCCTCGGCCCGCACCCCCTCCTTGTCGAGCTGCTCGGCCAACCGGTCGGCGCCCCGCTTGGTCCGCACGAACACCATGGTGCGGTTGGCGTGGCGGGCGATCGAGGCCACCACCTTCACCTTGTCCATCTGGTGGACGTAGAGGAACCGGTGGGTCATCTCGTCGACGGTGACCGAGGCCGACTCGATCTCGTGCATCGCCGGATCGTGCTGGTAGCGCTTGATGAGCGTGTCGACGACACCGTCGAGGGTGGCGGAGAAGAGCAGGGTCTGGTGGGTGCCGTCGACCTGGCGCAGGATCCACTCGACCTGGGGCAGGAACCCCATGTCGGCCATGCGATCGGCTTCGTCGAGCACCACCATCTCGAGGTCGGCGACCGAGACCTCCTTGCGCTCGATGAGGTCGATCATGCGACCGGGGGTCGCCACCACGAAGTCGACGCCCCGGGCCAGGGCCTTGATCTGCTTCTCCATGTTGGCCCCGCCGTAGATGGCCAGCATGCGCACCCCGCGGGACTGGGCCAGCGGCGCCAGCTCGTCGTGCACCTGCAGGGCCAGCTCGCGGGTGGGCACCAGGGCGATGGCCTTGGGCCGGCGCGGCTCGGCGCGGCCCACCCGTTCGATGATGGGCAGCCCGAAGGCCAGGGTCTTGCCCGAGCCGGTCTTGGCCTTGCCGCACACGTCGCGGCCGGCCAGGGCGTCGGGGATGGTGAGGGCCTGGATGGGGAACGGGGAGGTGATGCCGCCGTCGGCCAGCGCGGCCACGAGGTCGTGGGACACGCCGAGCGCGTCAAACGTGGTGGTCATGGGGTTGTGCGTGCACTTTCGTCGTCTTGTGTCAGGGAGTGGGTCCGCCTCGGGGACTCCGCTCGCCTGATGTTGATCGAGAGCGACGAACAAGTGAGGTTGACCCGCCAGGGTGTCGAATGCTCGTGTCGGGGAGCACTCGGCACTCCTTGCGCTGCACAGTCTACCCGCCACCGCACCCCGGCCCGCTTCACCACGTCCGGCGGGCGGCCCGACGGACCTCAGGCCGGCAGGCTGGCCTCGATGGCCTCGACGATCTCGGGGGCGGCCGGGTCGACCATGGGCCGGAAGCGCCCGACGACCTCACCCGAGGGTGACAGCAGGAACTTCTCGAAGTTCCACTGGACGTCGCCCGCCGCGCCCTCGGCATCGGCGGTGGCGGTGAGCTCGGCGTAGATGGGGTGCTGCTCGTCGCCGTTCACGTCGATCTTCTCCATGAGCGGGAAGGTCACGCCGTAGGTGGTGCTGCAGAACTCCTGGATCTCCTCGGCGGTGCCGGGCTCCTGGCCCATGAACTGGTTGCACGGGAAGCCGACCACCGAGAAGCCCCGATCGGCGTAGGTCTCGTGGATCTGCTCCAGCGTCTCGTACTGGGGGGTGAGCCCGCACTTGGAGGCCACGTTGACCACGAGAACGGTCTTGCCGGCGAAGTCGCCGAGCGAGGACGCGGTCCCGTCGAGACGGTTGATCGGAATGTCGTAGAGCGACACTGCTCCCCCTTGAGGTGTGACTGACGGTTCATCGGACGTGCCGTGGACAGCGGCGGCGACCCAGTATCGCCGGGTTCGCCGGGTTCGCCACCCTGCCGCCGGACGACCCCTACGATCGGGGCCATGACCCCCTCCGAGGAGATCGCCGAACAGGGCTACACGATCATCCACGACGCCATCGACCTCGACCTGGTCGACGCACTGGTGGACGACCTCACCCGCCTCGAAGCCGACCTCGGCATCGTGGCCTCGGCCAACGACTTCGAGGGCCACCACACGGTGCGGATCTACAACCTGCTCGTCCACGGCCCGCTCTTCGAGCAGATCCCCGTGCACCCGGCCGTGCTCCCCGTCGTCGAAGCGGTGCTCGACCCCGGCTGCCTCATCTCCTCGCTGTCGTCCATCGCCATCGATCCCGGCGAGACGGCCCAACCCATCCACGCCGACGACCAGCTCATCCCGCTGCCCAAGCCCCATCCCGCCCACGGTGTGCAACTCGATGTGGGCTCTCACCGACTTCACCGAGGCCAACGGGGCCACCCGGGTCATCCCGGGCACCCACCTGGCCGATCACTCCCCCGACTACGGCAGGCCCTACGACTCGATCCCGGCCGAGATGCCCAAGGGGTCGGTCCTCGTGTGGCACGGGAGCCTCTGGCACGGCGGCGGCGCCAACACCACCGACCAGCGCCGGATCGGCATCGCCATGAACTACTGCGCCGGCTACATCCGCCAACAGGAGAACCAGCAGCTGGGCATCCCCCGCGAGCTGGCCGCAACGTTCTCGCCGCGACTGCGGGAGCTCGTCGGCTACGGCGTGTACAACGGCCTCATCGGCCACATCGACAAGCACTCCCCGGTCGATCTGCTCGGCGAGGCGGTCCCCAACACGATGGTGTGGGACGGCTCGTGACGACTCCGTTACGGGGCCGCCGCCGGCCCGTGCACCTCCGCGCATGGGCCGTTCGGCTCATAGCGGTCAAGCAGCGGTCACGGAGCGCCGTTGTGAGGGACGTTATGCGATCTCGACTGGATGGGCGATGAGCGACTCGTTCGCGCTCGCGCGCGCCCGTCGGGCCCTGGCCGAGGCCGGTCTGCCGCTGGACCTGCCGCTGGAGCGGGCCTCGAGCGTGACGAACGAGGTCTGGCTGTCCGATCGCTACGTGGTTCGGGTCAACCGGCAGGCCAACCAGCGGCTGCGGCGCGAGGCGTCGATCGGCCCGCTGCTTCCGCCCGAGGTCGGCTATCCGGCCATCGAGGCCTACGGAGGCCAGCTCGGCGCCGACTGGCTCATCGTGCACCGGGTGCCCGGGCGGCCGCTGAGCCGGTGCTGGCCGGCCATGACCCGCGACGAGCGACGCCGAGCCGTGAGCCAGATGGCGGCCATGCTGCGCAAGCTCCACCAGTTCGACTGCCCCGACGACGTGATCGACGTGGAGGCCCCGCAACTGCTGGGGACGCACACCTTCCGCGCCGTCGACCCCCTGCTCGACGCGCTCGACAAGGCGGCCGCTCTCGAACACGTCGACCCCGGGCTCATCGACCGGGTCCGCCAACTCGTCCTGGCCACCTGCTCGACCATCGAGCCGTTCGACCAGGGAACGTTCGTCCACGGGGACCTCACGTTCGAGAACGTCCTGTGGGACGGCGACCGCGGTCACCGCCCTGCTCGACTTCGAGTTCGCCCGCGAGGTCCCCGCCGACGTCGACCTCGACGTGTTCCTGCGCTTCTGCGCCTTCCCCTACCTGCACGTGGCCGAGGACTACGAGGCCGACACCCGCGCCATCGACTACGCCGAGGTGCCGTTCTGGATGGCCGAGGAGTACCCCGAGCTGTTCGGCTATCCCCACGAGTTCGCCCGTCTCCGCCTGTACTCCATCGCCTATGACGTGCGCGAGCTGCTGGCCTTCCCGCCCTGCGCCTCGCTGCGCTCGCTCTCCCCCCACCACCCGCTGAAGCGCATGGAGCGTGTCGTCGACGGGCTCAGCCACCTCGACCGCCTGGCCGGCAACGTCGAGGCCGACCCCCTCTCGCTCGACCCCGGGGCGCCCGTCATCAAGGGGTTCGACACCCCGGTGCCGTCAGCTCCCCTGATCGCCTAGCGACGGCTCCACCGGCTCGACGGCTTCGACCGGCTCGACGGCCTCGACCGGACGCTCGACGGCTTCGACCTCGCGGCTCGGCGGGCTCGGATCGGCGGGCCCGGTGGCCGTCGGTGTAGGGCTCGTCGGAGTCGCCCGGGCGACGGCGCAGGCCCCGCCAGGCCAGGAAGATGACGACCCCGGCGAACGTCACGATGCTCGTCCAGATGTTGACCCGCAGCCCCAGGATCTTGTTGGCCTGGTCGATGCGCAGCGACTCGACCAGGAACCGCCCCACCGCGTAGCCCCCGATGTACAGGGCGAAGATGCGCCCGGGGCGCAGCACGCGGCGGCGGTCGATGAGCACCAGCAGGCCGGCCAGCGCCAGGTTCCACAGCGCCTCGTAGAGGAACGTGGGCTGGAAGGTGGCGAACAGCTCATAGCCGGGGGGCCGGTTGGCCGGGCTGATCTCGCAGCCCCCAGGGCAGCGAGGTGGGCCGGCCGTACAGCTCCTGGTTGAAGTAGTTGCCCAGCCGTCCGATGGCCTGGGCGACGGCCATCGCCGGGGCCACCACGTCGAGGCCCACCGGGAGGCGCATCCCGCGGCGATGCCCGACGTAGAGCCCGACCGCCACCCCGAGGGCGATCCCCCCGGGGATGCCCAGGCCGCCGTTCCAGATGGTGAGCGGCGAGTGCGATCCCGACGCGAACGGGTTGTCGAACCAGTGGCCGCGGTAGAGCTCGTTGTCGGTCACCACGTGGTAGATCCGGGCGCCGATGAGCCCGGCCGGCACCGCCCAGATGGCCACGGCCGAGATGTCCTCGGGGTTGCCGCCCCGGGCGGCCCAGCGACGCCGGGCGATCTCGATGGCGGCGAACACGCCCAGGGCGATGGCCAGCCCGTAGGCCCGCAGGTGCAGCGGGCCGAGGACGATCTGGTTCGATCCCGGGCTGGGGATGGACCCCACCAGGCGGGGCAGCGCCGTCGGGAGCGCCGCCGCCAACGCGCCGGCCACCTCAGCCGGCCAGGTGCGGGCCGTCGATGGCGAAGAGGTCGCCGAAGCCGGCGGTGACCGGCGATTGGAGTCCCTTCACCGCCGGCAGCAGCTGCTCGGCGAAGAAGCGGGCGGTGACGACCCGCGCCGCCATGACCTCCGCGTCGCCGGTGCCGGCGTCGAGGTGGGCCTGAGCAGCCAGGGCCTGGCGAGCCATGACCCACCCGCCGGTCACCAGCGAGAACAACCGCAGATACGGCGTCGCCCCGGCCAGGGCGTTGCGCACGTCGGCCAGGCCGTGCTCCATGAGCCACCCGGTCGTCTCGGCCAGCACATCGAGGGCCTCGGCCAGGTTCGAGCGGATCGAGGCGAGCTCCGGACCGGCCTTGTCCAGGTCGGCGTCGAGGGCGGCGATGGAGTCCAGGAAGTCCTGCACCACGCCGCCGGCCCGCATCGGCACCTTGCGCCCCACCAGGTCCATGGCCTGGATGCCGTTGGTCCCCTCGTAGATGGGGGTGATGCGGGCGTCGCGGAAGTGCTGGGCGACCCCGGACTCCTCGACGTAGCCCATGCCCCCGTAGATCTGGATGGCCAGCGAGGTGACCTCGACGCCCAGGTCGGTCGACCAGCCCTTGCAGATGGGGATGAGCAGGTCCACTCGCTCCGCGGCGGCCTGGCGGGCGTCGGCGTCGGGGTGGGCCAGGGCGACGTCCATGCCCTCCGCCGTCAGGTAGATGAGCGAACGCATGGCCTCGATGTAGGCCCGCATCGTCAGCAGCATCCGGCGCACGTCGGGGTGGTCGATGATGAGCGAGCTCTCGCCGGCCGGCGCCCCCGGGGCGGTGCCCTGGCGACGCTCCTGGGCGTACTGCACCGCGTCCTGATAGGCGCGCTCGGCCAGGGCCAGGCCCTCGAGGCCGACCGACAGGCGGGCGTTGTTCATCATCGTGAACATGTAGCGCATGCCCCGGTTCTCCTCACCGATGAGGTAGCCGACGGCGCCGTCGCTCTCGCCGTAGCTCATCACGCAGGTGGGGCTGGCCTTGATGCCCATCTTGTGCTCGATCGACACGCAGGTGACGTCGTTGCGCTCGCCCAGGCTGCCGTCGTCGTTGACCAGGTACTTGGGCACGATGAAGCACGAGATGCCCTTGGTGCCGGGAGGCGCCCCCGGGGTGCGGGCCAGCACCAGGTGGATGATGTTGTCGGCCATGTCGTGCTCGCCGAACGAGATGAAGATCTTCGTGCCGGTGATGCGCCAGGTGCCGTCATCGGCGGGAACGGCCTTGGTGCGCAGCGCTCCCACGTCCGAGCCGGCCTCCGGCTCGGTGAGGTTCATGGTGCCGGTCCACTCGCCGGTCACCATCTTGGGCAGGTAGACCTCGCGCTGCTCCTCGCTGCCGTGGTGGCGCAACATGTCGATGGCGCCCTGGGTGAGCAGGGGGCACATCGAGAACGCCATGTTGGCGCTGGAGATGAACTCCTGCATGACGGTGCCGACCACCCACGGGAACCCGCCCCCGCCGTACGCCGGCTCGAAGGGCACCGCCCCCCATCCGGCCTCGACATAGGCGGCGTAGGCCTCGGCGAAGCCGTCCGGGGTCTTCACCGTGTTGTCGGCCTGGTGCTGCGATCCCTGCAGGTCGCCCACCTTGTTGAGGGGGGCGATGACGTCGGCCACGAAGCGGCCGTTCTCCTCGAGCACGCCCTTGATCGTGTCCGGGTCGAGGTGGGTGTAGGGCTCGAGCCGGCAGACCCCGTCCAGGTCCACCAGGTTGTCGAGCACGAAGGCGATGTCGGTCAGGGGAGGTCGGTAGTCAGCCACGCTCAGACGGTAGACCGGCACCAGCATCCGATGAAATCACACGATCGGGGCGATCCGTCCGGTTTGCGGCCGAGGTCTGGCCTCGCGCCACGGGGTCGCGTAGAAAGGCATGACATGAGCGAGCAGCTGATCGACCTGGAGCGGCGCGACGAGGTGTGGGTGCTGCGCCTGTGCCACGACGAGAACCGCTTCAACCTCGCCTCGGTGGCCGCGATCCACGCCGCGCTCGACGAGGTCGAGTCGACGCCCGGTCCGGCGGCCCTGGTGACCACCGGCGCCGGGAAGTTCTACTCGAACGGCCTCGACCTCGACTGGCTGCTGTCCGCCGGGCCCGAGCGTGAGGGGTTCCTCCCCGACGTCCACCGCATGCTCGGGCGGGTGCTGGGCCTCGACGTGGTCACGGTGGCCGCCGTCAACGGCCACGCCTTCGCCGGGGGCGCCATGTTGGCCTCGGCGCACGACTACCGGGTCATGCGCGAAGACCGGGGCTACTGGTGCCTGCCCGAGGTCGACCTGGGCCTGCCGCTCACCCCGGGCATGTACGCCGTGCTGGCCGCCCACCTCCCCCGCCCCGCCCTGCGGGAGGCGGCGCTGACCGGCAGGCGCTACGACGGGCCTTCGGCTCTGGCCGCCGGCATCGTGGACGAGCTGGCCGCCGAGGCCGACGTGGTCGACCGCGCCGTCGTGCTGGCCGCCGAGCTGGCCGGCAAGAACCGTGAGGTCATCGCCGAGCACAAACGGCTCATGTACGGCGACGCCCTCGCCGCCTGCGGCCTCCACCCTGAGCCCATGATGCCGCCCGAGGGGGGCGACGGGTCGGCCTAGGCGATGGTGACGCCGTCGGGGCCCACGAACTCGTAGCGACCCCGCCCGGCCGCCTTGGCCCGGTACATGGCCGCGTCGGCGGCCGCCATGAGCGAGTCGGCCGCATCGGCGGAGGTGCCGGCCACCACCAGGCCGATCGAGACACCGACCGCCGTCTGGTGCTCGTCGATCTGCATGGGGCGGCTGATGGCGCTGATGAGCCGGTCGGCCACCAGGCGCAGTTGCGCCGGCTCCTCGACCCCCTCGATGAGCACGGCGAACTCGTCGCCCCCGATGCGGGCGGCGGTGTCGGTGTCGCGGATCACGGTGTGGATGCGATCAGCGATCTGGACGAGCACCGCGTCACCCACGTGGTGGCCGAGCTCGTCGTTGACCGGCTTGAACCGGTCGAGGTCGAGGTAGAGCAGCGCCACCGCCAGGCCGTGGCGCTGGAAGCGGGCGACCGCCTGCTCGAGGCGGTCGTAGAGCAGCACCCGGTTGGGCAGCCCGGTCAGGTAGTCGTGGGTGGCGAGTTGGCGGAGGCGCCGCTCGGCGTCCTTCAGGTCGGTGATGTCGCGGGCCACCGCCGACACCGATTCGATCCGCCCCAGATGGTTCTGGTGGGCCAGGTACAGGGCCGACACGGGGATGGGCTGGCCCCACCGGCTGCGGAACGTGAGCTCGCCCCGCCAGACACCTTCGACGGCCAGCGCCGGCTCCACCACCGCATGGAACAGGTCCCGGGACTCGGGCTCGAGCACATCGGACAGCGAGCTGGGTGCGAGGTCGGGGCTGGGGGCCCGCACGCCGAGCGTCTGGTTGGCGGCGTCGTTGACGTAGGAGACCATGCCGTCGTGGTCGGCGATCATCAGGAAGTCGGAGCCGGCGTCGAGGACCCGGGCCAGCTGGTCGGCCCGGGCGCCGGCGGCCACCTCGGCGGAGACGTCCGACAACGTGGCCACGAACCCGTCGTGGTCGCCCTCGGGCCGGTAGACCGGGGCGACCCGGATCTCCGCCCAGGCCGAACCCGACGGCACCCCCTCCTCGTCGACGTCCGCGTCGCGGGTGCGCACCCGCACCGTGTAGGGCTCCCGTGACTCGATGGCGGCCAGGCCCCGCGTCACGATCTCGTCGACGTGCTCGGGCACCAGCTCGGCGCGCCACTTCAGCCCGACGAGGTTCTCCTCGCCCTCGAGGAACTCGGGCCAGCCGCCGTTGGCGTAGACGATGTTGCCGTCCCGGTCGGTCCGGAGCACGGCGATGGGTCCGGCCTCGGTGACGGTGCGGAACAGCTGGCGGACCTCGTCGAGCTCGAGGCGGAGCTCCTCGGACTCGGTCACGTCCAGGCTGGCCCCGGCGTAGCCCTCGTACTCGCCCTCCGCGTCGAAGAAGGGCATGGCCCGATGGTGGAGCCAGCGGTACTGCCCGTCGCGCCGAAGCAGCCGGGCCGTGAACTCGAACGGGGCCCGGTCGCGGATCGACCCGCTCAGATCGGCGCCGATCTGGGCGAAGTCGTCGGGGTGGAAGGTCCCGAACACGGTGCGCCCCAGGTCGGGATCGTCGGGGGCGATGCCCAGGAACTCGAAGCTGGCCCGGTTGCCGATGCGCGGGATGCCCTGGCGGTCGGTGAGCCACAACAGCACCGGCGTCTCGTTGACCAGCCGGTGGGCGGTGGCCTCGCGGGTGCGGGGGTTGGCGAAGTCGAAGACCTGCGACACCAGGAAGTCGGGGCGGCCCATCGGCCCGTACACCGGCATCACCTGCGTGCGCACCCAGTGGGCCTCCCCGTCCGGGCGGCGGCAGCGGAAGTCGCACTCGAGGTAGTTGCGCCGGCCGGCCAGCACCTCCTCGAGGTGGGTCTTCAGGGTCACGCCCTGGAGGGGGTCGGTGAAGTCCTCGAACCGCACCGGCGTGCCGTCGTCGGCGGGCAGCTGGACGAGGTCGAGCAGCACCGGGTTGGCCCACACCAGGTCGCCCTCGATGGACCAGACGGCGGCGCCGACCGGGGCGGCGTTGAACATGGCGGTGAGGGACTCGAGATGGCGCGCCAAAGTCGGTGTGAGGCTGGGTGCCCCCCACTCGCCCGGTACTCCCGACTGTGCTGCGGGCTTCTCAGCCTGCACGGTCTGGCCTGCCTTCCCGCCGCCACCCCTCAGCTCCGCGCATGGGCGCGGAACAAGTGCGCCGGCCTCTACTCCGACAACCAGAGTAGCTGGCCGGGTGGGGTCACGCCGGGAAAATCTGACGGAAGGTCAGGAAGGCCCCACGGAGAGAGGCCGGCGGTCACCGCAGCCACCATGTTGTCGGCTCGTCCATCCCGGCCCGCGCCCCGGGATGGGATCTCGCCGGCGCGGGCCCTAAGTTCACGCCATGAACCTGTTCTCCATCGAAGGAAAGACCGCGCTCGTGACCGGTGGGAGTCGCGGCATCGGCCTCATGATCGCCCGCGGCTTCGTCGAGGCGGGCGCCAAGGTCTACATCTCCTCGCGCAAGGCGGACGTGTGCGACCAGGTGGCGGCCGAGCTCTCCGAGGTGGGCACCTGCATCTCGGTGCCGGCCGATCTGAGCACCGAGGCCGAGTGCCGCCGGCTGGCCGACGAGATCGCCGGTCGCGAGTCCACCCTGCGAGATCCTGGTGAACAACGCCGGCGCCAACTGGGGCGCGCCGCTGGCCGAGTTCCCCGACGCCGCCTGGGACCGTGTGCTACGACCTGAACGTCAAAGGCGTGTTCAACCTCACCCGGGCCCTCGTCCCGCTCCTGTCGGCCGGCTCGAAGCCCGGTGACCCGGCACGGGTCATCAACATCGGGTCGATCGACGGCCTGCACGCCCCCGACCTGGAGACGTACTCCTACTCGACGTCCAAAGCGGCGGTCCACCATCTGACCCGGGTGCTGGCCAAGCGCCTCGCCCGCGACGGCATCACCGTCAACGCCATCGCCCCCGGCCCGTTCGAGAGCAAGATGATGGCGGCCACGCTCGAGTCGTTCGGCGACGCCATCGTGGCCTCGTGCCCCCTCCGTCGCATCGGTGAGCCCGAGGACATGGCCGGCACCGCCATCTACCTGGCCTCCCGGGCGGGGGCCTACGTCACCGGCGCGGTGCTCCCCGTCGACGGCGGGATCGCCACCACGCTCTGATCCCGGCTCCTGATGGCGAGGGGGTGCCCGGTCAGGTGAAGCGGAGCAGGGCGAACACGCCCAGGGCCAGCACCGCCAGCACGACCACGATGAGCACGATGTTGGTGACGCCGCTCTTGGGGCGGGCCAGCCCGAAGTCGAAGAGGTCCTCCCGGCTCTCGTGCTGCAGGTAGGCGTTGTCCGCCGGCGTCCCCACCTTGGGCAGGTGCTGGTGGGACTTGCGCTGCCGCTTCTTGTTCCTGGTCGTCTTCTTCGAGCCGCTGGCCATCGGCGCAGACACTAGACCGCGATGCCACTGCGGCGAGCCACGATCGACCTCCCCGGCCCGGTAGCCTGCCGCCATTCGATCGGCCGCTCAGTCGATCAGCCGGCGAGAGGGGGCACGCGATGGCACCGTTCACGATCATCACCGAGGACGCGGTGACCGCCGTCGACGCCCTCGTCGACGGGTCCTCCGTGAGCGTCGGGACCGACGCGCTCGGCCCGGCCACCGGGTGGGCGGTGAAGCCCGAGGGCCTGTGCCGGGGCCGGGTGTGCATCCCCCGGGCCCTGTGGCCCGACCTCCTCGACCGGGATCGGATCGATCTGGTCGACCTGGCCCGCATGACCGGGCAGGTGCTGGCCCTCGACCCCGACGAAGGGGTGGCGGTGCTGGCGCCCGGGGCGCAGGAGCGGGCCAACGCCCTGACCACCCTGCAGGCGGCCGAGTTCACGGTCACCACCATCGACGGCGACGCGGTGTCGCTGGGCGACTTCCGCGGCCGCAAGAAGCTGCTCATGGCGTTCGCCTCCTGGTGCGGGTGCCGCTACGACCTGCCCGCGTGGCAGCAGCTGCACCTCGAGCTCGAGCCCCACGGCCTGTCCATCCTGGCGGTGGCGGTGGATGAGGACGCCGAGGCGGTGCGCCCCTGGGCCGACGCGGCGGGCGCCACCTTCCCGGTGCTGCTCGACCGCGACCACGTCATCACCGAGCGCTACAGCATGGTGAACGTGCCCACCGTGGTGTGGATCGACGAGGAGGACCGCGTGGTGCGGCCCAACGACGTCGCCTTCGGCGACGAGACGTTCATCGAGTTCCACGGCATCGACTCCCAACCCCACCACGACGCGCTGCGGCGCTGGGTGAAGGACGGCGAGCTCCCCCTGCCCGACGACGACGCCGTGCGCCGCCGCCAACTCGCCCCCACCGAGGACGACCAGCGGGCGTGGGCCGAGTACCGCCTGGCGCTGCACCTGCGCCGGGCCGGTCGCCCCGAGGCCGCCGACCGCCACTTCGACCAGGCCGCGGCGCTGGCCCCCATGGACTTCACCATCCGGCGCGCCGTCATGCCGCTGCGGGGCGAGGACCCGTTCTTCGGCGAGTCGTTCCTCGAGCTCTACGGCGAGTGGGAAGCGGCCGGCAAGCCCTACTACCCCACCGACGGGGCCTGATTCGGGCTCCGGATCACC
The DNA here is from genome assembly GCA_963726905.1 of uncultured Microthrixaceae bacterium. GTDB lineage: Bacteria > Actinomycetota > Acidimicrobiia > Acidimicrobiales > Acidimicrobilacustridaceae > UBA4742. The sequence goes on along the minus strand of CAVSDZ010000005.1, from coordinate 700,120 downwards.
CCTGCGCCCGACCCTCCCACGCCAATCTGGACCGAAAGCCACCCTGGAGGTGCGTTTCGGCCCAGATTCCGGGCGGGACCGGTCAGCCCCGCCCGCGGGTGGGCTGGCGGCGCTTGCCCTTGTCCTTGTTGGGGGCACTCGCCCGCTTGGAGCGCCCGGAGGGCGAACCGGCGGTGCCGGCCCCCGGCTGCAGGTGGGCCCGGCGGGCCTTTCGGTTGCCCTGCGGGTTGGGGGGCGTCGGGCCCGACGGGCGCCTTGCCGCGGGACGACCGGCGGGTGCGGCGGTGGCGCCGCGCGACGAGGATCCGGTTCCGCTCTGACCCGAGCGGGACGACCCGGTCGAACGGCTGGACCTCGTCGACCGTGTCGATGACGGCGCCGGGCGGGCGGCGTCGCGCTCGGACGGCTCGGAGCGCTCGGACCGTCTCTCGGGGCGGCTCTCGACGGCTGTCGCGGCCCCGGTCCCGCTCCGGTCGGGGGCGGCGCGGTCGATCCGGCCCTCCGCTGCGCCGGCTCGACGGGGTCGGCCGGGCCCGGTGCCCCGTGGTGACCTGGTTGACGGTCTGGTAGGAGCGGGCCGGGCGCTCAGCCCGGCGGGCCGGGCGATCGATCAGCGGCAGGGGCGACTCGTCGGGTGAGGTGATGCCGGTCGGCATCTTGAGGACCTTCTGCATCCTCGTCACGTCCTTGCGCAGCTCGGGAGCCACGAACGTGACGACGATGCCCTCGGCTCCGGCCCGGCCGGTGCGGCCGGAACGGTGGACGTAGTCCTTCTCGTCGGCGGGCGGGTCGAGGTGCACCACCGCGCACACGCCGTCGACGTGGATGCCCCGGGCGGCGACGTCGGTGGCGATGAGGGCGTCGATCTGGCCGCGGTGGAACGCCTCGAGCGCCCGTTCCCGCTGGGCCTGCGAGCGGTCACCGTGAATGGCGGCGGTGCGCAACCCGGCCTGGTCGAGCTGGCGGGCCACCCGGTCGGCGCCTCGCTTGGTGCGGCAGAACACGATCGTGGGCCCGCTGGTGGAGATGACCTTGGCGCACTGCTTGATGCGGTCATCGCGTGCGACGTTCCAGAACAGATGGGTGACCCGGGCGCCGTCGGCCGGGTCCTTGGCCAGCTCGTGGCGGGCGGGGTTGCGCTGGTAGTGGCGCACCAGCACGTCGATGTCGCCGTCGAGCGTGGCCGAGAACAGCAGCGTCTGGCGGGAGTCGGGGGTGAGGTCGAGGAGCTTGCGCACCTCGGGGAGGAAGCCCATGTCGGCCATGCGGTCGGCCTCGTCGATGACCACGAACTCGACCTCGTCCAGCTTCACGTCACCTCGGTTGACGAGGTCCATGAGACGCCCGGGGCAGGCGACGGCGATGTCGACGCCGCGGCGCAGGGCGTTGAGCTGGGTGCCGAAGCCGTTGCCGCCGTAGAAGGCCTCGACCCGGCGGCCCCGGGTGCCCGAGAGCATGAGCAGCTCGTCGCGGACCTGGGAGGCCAGCTCGCGGGTGGGCACGAGGACGAGGCCCCGGGGCCGGCGAGGATCGGCCTGGCCGATGTTGGCGACGAGCGGGATGCCGAAGGCGATGGTCTTGCCCGAGCCGGTGGGGGCCTTGCCGCACAGATCGCGGCCGGCGAGGGCGTCGGGCAGGGTCATGGCCTGGATGGGGAAGGGCGCGTCGATGCCCTGTTCGGTGAGGGTGGCCACGATGGGCGCGGGGACGCCGAGATCGGCGAACGTGCTGGACACGGAAGGTCTCCTGGTGCGGTCGGACGCGTCTCGCCCAACTCATGAAAGGGGGCAGCGGAAGAGGCAGCCGCAGGCCAGGGGGCTGATCGGGCGCCGGCACCGGCCACTCGGGAGGAGGGCCCACGCATGCCTCTGCGCGCAGGTGACGATCAGTCGTACCCGGTCATGGTACCAGCATGGACGGCCGGTTCGCGCATCAGCCAGCCGTCAGCCAGTCATCCGATCAGGCGATCCGTCGGCCCCGGTCGTGCGTCAGGGCGGCCCCGAACCGCTACGTTGACGCCCGAACGAGAACAGGTTCTCGTTTCGTCGACGTCGAGGGGGACCCATGATCGAGGGCAAGCGGGTGCTGATCACCGGACCGGCGGGGCAGGTGGCGTTGCCCGTCACCCGGGCGCTGGCGGCCACCAACGACGTGATCGGCATCGCCCGCTTCCGTGACCCCGCCGCCCGGGCCGAGCTGGAGGCCCTGGGAGTGACCTGCATCCCCGTCGACCTCGCCGCCGGGGAGTTCGGCGAGGTGCCCGACGACGTCGACTACGTGCTCAACCTGGCGGTGGTGAAGTCGGGTCGGTGGGAGGTGGACCTGCGCGGCAACGCCGAGGCGGCAGGTTTGCTGATGGCGCACTGCCGGTCGGCCTCGGCGTTCCTGCACTGCTCGTCGACCGGCGTGTACCAGCCGGCCGGCGCCCATCAGCTGGCCGAGACCGACCCGCTGGGCGACAACCACCGGGTCGATCATGGCCACCTACTCGATCGCCAAGATCGCGGCCGAGGCGGTGGTGCGCACCGAGGCCCGCCAGCTGGGCCTGCCCACGACCATCGCCCGACTGAACGTGCCCTATGGCGACAACGGCGGCTGGCCGCTCTTCCACCTCGAGATGGTGCTGGCCGGCCAGCCCGTGCCCGTGCACCCCGACCGGCCCAACCTGTTCAACCCCATCCACGAGGACGACATCGTGGCCACCCTGCCGGCGCTGCTGGCCGCCGCCTCGGTGCCGGCCACCATCGTGAACTGGGGTGGGGACCAGCAGGTGTCACTCGAGGACTGGGTCACCGAGCTGGCCGGCCTCGTGGGGCGGGAGGCCACCTTCGACATCACCGATGCCACCATCGGCGGCGTGACCACGGACAACGAGCGGCGCCGGGAGCTCGTCGGGCCCACCACGGTCGACTGGCACGACGGGATGCGCCGCATGGTGGCGGCCCAGCACCCCGAGCTGCTCACCTAGGTCCCCTCGCCTCCCTCAGCGGCCCGAGGGGATGGCGTAGGTGACCACGGCGTGGGCCACCGGATCGTCGAACCCGTCGGAGCGCAGTCGCACGTCGACCACGGCCAGCTTGCGCCCCAGCTTCAGGAACTCGGCGTCGGCCACGACGTCGACCGGCTCGGGCTTGTGCAGGAAGCTGATGGTCAGGCTGCTCGTCACCGCCAGGGCCACCGGGCCGATGTGGGCCAGCACCAGGGCGTAGGCGGCGGCGTCGGCCAGCGCCATCAGCGTGGGCCCCGACACCGTGCCCCCGGGGCGCAGCATGAGGGTGGCCACGGGCTGGCGCAGTCGCACCCGGTCCTGCTCGACGTGTTCGATCTCGTAGCCGCGGGGGGTGTCGAAGGCGTCTTCGAAGAACTGGTTGAGCTCGGCGATGCTCATCTGGGGCTCAGAGCTGGGCACCCGTGCAGCATTCCACGCCGGTAGCGTTCGTTCGTGCCCGATGTCGACGCCGCCCTCGAAGCACTGGGCCCGGGTGTCCACGCCTGGATCCAACAGCCCGGCGGGCACGGCCGAGCCAACGCCGGCGTGGTGGTGGAGGCCGACGGCGCCACCGTCGTCGACTCCCTGCTCACCCCGACGCAGGCGCTCCCGCTGCGCGACGCCATCGCCGAGCTGGGTGTGCCGGTGCGGCGGATGGTGCTGAGCTCGAGCCACATCGAATACGTCGGGGGCTCGTCGGTGTTCTGGATGGCGGCTCGCTACGGGCGGTCCCAGACGAGCGCGCTGCTCGACCAACCCCCGAACCTGGCCGGCTACCGGCGACTCTTCCCCGAATGGGCCGAGGAGTTCGACGACGAGTTCACCACCCGGCCCATCTCCCACGTGGTCGACACCGCCACCTGGCTCTCCCCTCTGGTGTGCACCGTGCCCACGGGGGGCCAGATGACCGAGAACCTGATGGTCCTGGTGCCGTCGGCCGACACGCTCTTCGCCGGTGCCATGTGCGCCTTCGGCACGACCCCCAACGCCTTCGACGGGAACCCCGACGCCTGGGCCGACGCCCTGGCCGACGTCGCCGAACTGGCCGGCACCATCGTCCCGGGCATCGGTCCGGTGGGCGGCGCCGACGACGTGATCGCCCTGCAGGCCTACCTCTACGCCTGCGTGGAGGCCGAGGGTGACCCGGCCGCCATCCCCGAGGGCCCGTGGGATCGCTGGAGCGACCGCCATCTCGACGAGGTCAACGTCGAGCGGGCCGCGCTGCTGGCGGCCGGGGACGAGTCGGTTCCCCCCTCGATGCTCCGCCTCATCGGCCTGGCCTGACCTCGTCGGGACGGGCCTGACCTCGTCGGGACGGGCCTGACCTCGTCGGGACGGCCTCGTCGACGCCGCGTCAGGCCGGGACGGACGCCACGAGGGCCTCGCTGGCCTCCCACAGCCGCCGGGCGGCCTCCGGGTCGCGTCCCGCCTTGGAGGCCGTGTGGAGTCGGGACCTCACGTAGTAGCCGCCGGTCTGGCCCGCCACCTCGGGTGACGAGGCCAGGTAGACGGTGGTGCGAGCACCCTTCTCGGGGCCGATGAAGAGCACCCGGCCCACCGCGATCGACAACCGCTCGAATCCGGTGGTGTCATCGGCGCTGCCGAAGCCGGTGGCCACGGTTCCCGGGTGCAGGCAGTTGACGGTCACCCCTGACCCCTCGAGCCGGCGGGCCAGCTCGGTGGTGAACAGGACGTTGGCCAGCTTGGACTTCCCGTAGACGTCCATCGACTGGTAGCGGCGCTCGCTCTGGAGGTCGCTGAACGACAACCCACCGACCGCGAATCGGTGGGCGAAGGAGGACACGTTGACGATCCGCGACGGCGCGCTGGACCGCAGACGATCGAGCAACAGATCAGTGAGCAGGAAGTGGCCGAGGTGGTTGACCCCGAACGTCGCCTCGAACCCCTGGGCGGTGACCTGACGCTCCGAGAGGATGCCCCCGGCGTTGTTGATGAGCACGTCGAGGCGGTCGAAGCGCTCGTGGAACTCGGTGCTGAAGGCGCGGATGGAGGCGAAGTCACCGAGATCGAGCGCCATCAGCTCCACCGTGGCGCTGCCCGACCGGGCCGTGATCTCCTCGAGCGCGGCCCGGCCCTTGGCCATGTCGCGGGCGGTGATGACGGTGGTCGCGCCCATGGCCGCCAGCGCCACCGCCGCCTCCTTGCCGATGCCGGAGTTCCCTCCGGTGATGACGATGACGGAGCCGTGGAGGTCGGGCGGGACGGGGGTGGCCATGGATCGAGGCTAGGCCCTGGCGCCGTAGGCTCATCGCGATGACGGACATCCCGGCCATTCCCGCGGCGACGGTGGTGCTGCTGCGCGACGGCGACGACGGGCTCGAGACGCTGATGCTGCGCCGCAACGCCGACCTCGCCTTCGCCGGGGGGATGTGGGTCTGGCCGGGAGGGCGACTCGACCCGGCCGACTACCCCGGGCGGCCAGCCCGACGACGACCCCGCGGTCCTCGCAGGCCAGCGCCCGCCGGGCCGCCGTGCGCGAGGCCCGGCGAGGAGGCCGACCTGGCCGTCGACCCCGACACGCTGGTTTGGTTCTCGCACTGGACCCCTCCCCCCATCACGCCCAAGCGCTTCGCCACCTGGTTCTTCGCCGCCCCGGCTCCCGACGGAGCCGTGCACATCGACGGTGGCGAGATCCACGGCCACGCCTGGATGACCCCGAGCCGAGGCCATGGCCCGGCGCAACGCGCTCGAGATCGACCTGTCACCGCCCACGTGGATCACCCTCGAGCACCTGGCCGAGTTCGCCTCGACCGCGGCGGCCATGACCACCCTGGCGGCCCGAACCCCGGAATGGTTCGCCACCCGCTTCGCCACCGTCGACGGCGGGGCGGTCGCGCTCTACGACGGCGACGCCGGCTACGACGACGAGGACCCCGACCGCCCCGGCGGACGCCATCGCCTGTGGATGGTGGGCGACACCTGGCGCTACGAGCGTTCGTCGGGCCCGAGCCGCAGTCTCGTAGGCCTCTTCGCCGAGCTCCTCGGCCCGGCGCACCAACTCGTCGTGCGAGGGGGTGGGGAAGTCGTCGTCGATCTGGTGGCGCCGCAGCCATCGGCGCCAGCCGAGGTAGAAGAACGGCCCGGTGACCAGCGGCGGCAGCCAGGTGAAGGCCCGGAACACGAGCACGCCGGCGACGACTTCGGTGTGGTCGCCGCCGGCCGCCACCAGCGCACCGGTGAGGCCCAGCTCCACGATGCCCACGCCCGCCGGGGGTGATCGGGATCGACTGCAGGATGCGGACGAGGGCGAACGAGGCCAGCACCACGCTCCACGACACCTCCGACTCGCTCACGCCCACCAGGCGGAGGGCGACGAGCAGCACCAGGTACACGGACAGCTCGCTGAGGTAGGCGGCGAGCACGAGGACGTGCCACCGGCTGCGCAACAGGCCGATGGACTCGTGACGGAACTCGACCACCCGTTCACCCAGGTCCTGGAGGGGCGGCCGCTTGATCCAACCGAGGGGCCGTGCGCTGACCCGCCCCACCCAGTCGCCGGCCCGGCGGGCGAAGGCCTCGCTGCGCAGCGCGCCCGACCGCCAGCACGATCGAGCCCACCAGCAGCCCGACCCCGATGGCGGCCACCGGGGCCAGCCCGTCGCCGAGTTGTCACCGGTGATGCGGATGCACACGAAGGCGATCACCGGCATCGAGAACTTGGCCACGTTGTCGAACATCCCCGACATGACGAGGCCCTTCGCCACCTCGCCGACCGCCAGCCGGAAGCTGCGATACATCCGATACACCATCCCGTAGGCCACGACCTCGCCGCCGGGCAGCGCGCTCGACAGCGCCGTCCCGGTCTGGGCCACGGTCATGGCCTCCCAGAAGCGCAGCCCGGGGAAGGCGGTCATCAGCATGGGGCCGACCGAGGCCAGGTTCCAGGCCGACACCACCACCAGCAGGGCGACGGCCGCCCACGACAGCGTCTGGATGGTGGCCCACACCGAGGCGTAGTCGGCCACCTGCGGGCAGCACGAAGCCGAACGTCCCCACCACCACGATCAGCCCGACGAGTGGTCCCAGCAGGCGCCGCCACCGCGGCTTGGAGGCCGGGGGGGTCACCGTGGGCTCGTCGGAGCCGGTCACGGGACCGCGTCACCCGCCCCGCGGGGGACCGCCAGCACGGCACCGGTGGGGGTGCGCCTCCGGGTGCCGCTGCGCTGGACCACCCCGTCGGCGTCGACCTGCACGTCGGTGGTGGAACAGCCCCCGTCCCCCAGGGCCTGGTAGTTGACCCGCACCTGCTGGACGTCGTGGACCTCCCCGGTGGCCGACCACAGACGCAGGGCGCTCCATCGCACCTCGACCCCGGGGTCATCGCAGCGGGTGAAGAGCTCCGACCACACCATGGGCGACGCCAGCCGGTCCCCGGCGGCGAACAGGTCGCGGACCACGACCGCCACGCCGGTCACGGTGTCGGTCACCTCGCCCCGCCACGCCGTGGCCCCGGCCGGGGCGGGGTGGTCCCCGGGGGCGACCCGCAGGCGGTAGGGGCGGCGGGGCGCCAGGCCAGATCGCGGGTGTTCACGTTGGCCGTGGCGCTGGGCAGGCTCGAGGCCGAACCGTCGAGCTCGCCACCCCCGGGTCGGTAGCCGCCCCAGTTGACCGCCGTCGACCCCGGATGCGGGCGGGTACCACTGGAGCCCGAGATGGGCGCCTCCCCCGTCGCGACCACGGTCGACGAACGAGACCTGCAGCGCCCAGAAGCACAAGGCGTCGACCACGGGCGGCACCACCACCTCGAGCGTGGCCTCGGCCGCCACCCACTCCCCCGCCGGCACCTGCCACCCGAGGTGGAACGACGACGCGGCGTTGGCCGAGCGCGGCGTGCCCTCGGTCCCGTCCCAACGCAGTCGGTGCCTCCAGCGGTCGAACGCCACGCTCGAACCCTAGGGGGACGGTGGCGGGCTGAGGCGCGGCCCCGGCCGCTACCACTGGCGCAGGCGGGCGGCCAGGTCGTCCAGGACGGCGGCGCCGCCGAACACCTCGAACCCGGGAGCGTCGGCCGCGCGCCGGCCCCACACCCACAACAGCAGGTCCTCGGCGGGGGCGCGCAGGGCCACGTCCCCCTTGCCGTGCGCTCGTTCCAGGTGGTGGCTGCCTTCGCCGACGGTCAGCATCCACTCGCCGTCGGCGTCGGTGGTGTGGAGGTGGGCGGTGAGCACCGGCGCCGGCGAGGCAGGCCTCGCTTGGTGGGCACGAAGAGGTCGAGGAACTCGTCGACCCCGTCGACGGCCACCGCCGGCTCGATGGGCGCGGGGGTCCCGACGGCGCCCTGCGGCGTCCCAGGCGTGCACCACGAACTCCTGGGCCATGCGCCGCTGGGTGAACCCGGCGTCGTGCTGGCGGCTCCAGCTCCACCGGGCGGCGGTGGGGTCGGGAGCCATGACCGTGGTGGCGGCAGGCCCGGTCGACGTCGCGGAACCAGGCCACCAGCTCGGCGTCGGCCGGTCGCTCCGGTGGGGTCCAGTCCGCGGGCGCGTCGGGGCCGCCGTCGGCCACGGCCGCGAAGAACGACAAGACGGTGGCCCCATGGGCGAGCAGATCAGCCATGGTCCATTCCGGGCACGACGGCACCGGGCGGTCGAGGTTGCCGTCGGCGGCCACCGCCATGGCCTCGGTGGAGCGGCGCAACAGTCGGTCGTAGTCATCTCGTTCCATGAACGCGCACGGTACCGCTGCCGGACGGGCCCGCGAGGGCCGGTGCTACCTTGCCGCCCATGCTGCGGGTGGACGACCAGGACCGGGTGCGACTGCTGACCCTCGATCGGCCCGAGGCGCTGAACGCGTTCAACCACGCCCTCTACGACGCCACCGCCGACGCGCTCGAACGCCGCCGCCGTCGACGACGACATCGCCGTCGTGGTCATCACCGGGGCGGGCCGCGCCTTCTCGGCCGGGCAGGACCTGTTGGAGATGGCCGAGCTGGCGGCCGGGCTGAGTCAGGCCGACGCGGCCGACGGCCGACATGGCCGACGCGGCCGACGAGGCCGGCGGCCGGCGCACCGGTCTCGGGCTTCCCCGGCCTGCTCGACGCCCTGCAGAGCTTCCCCAAGCCACTCATGGCGGCCGTGAACGGCCTCGGCCTCGGCATCGGGTTCACGATGCTGGCCCACTGCGACCTCGTCCTCGTGGCCGAAGGCGCCCGGCTCAAGACCCCGTTCACCTCGCTCGGGGTGGCGCCGGAGGCGGCCAGCAGCGTGCTGTTCCCGGTGCGCATGGGGTGGCAGCAGGCGGCGCGGGTGCTGTTCACGTCGGACTGGATCAGCGCCACCGAGGCCGTCGAGCTGGGGATCGCCCTTCGGGTGTGCGCCCCCGAGGAGCTGGTGGACGAGGCCCTCGGCCTGGCCCGCCGCATCGCCCGCATGCCCATCAGCTCGCTGGTGGTGACGAAGCGCCTCATGCTCGACGCCCAGCTGCCCCTGGTGCGCGAGGCCCGCCGCCGCGAGGATGCCGCGTTCGTGACGGTCATGGGCGGGCCGGCCAACCTCGAGGCCCTCACCGCCTTCGCCGAGAAGCGCGAGCCCGACTTCACCGCCGTCGACGACCGCCCACCGGCCGCTCCCGCGACCGCCGAGTGAGCGAAACTCCCTTGGCCCGCCCGCGGCTCATGGGCCAAGGTGAACCCATGGACCACCTGAGCCTTGAAGCCCTCGACGCCGGCCTCGACGAGATCCGGCGTTCGCCCGGTGACGACGGTCGGGTCGAGCTCATCGTGGCCCGTCCGGCGGTCGACGAGCGCCGCGAGCTGCCCGAAGGCGAGCTCGACACCGGCGTGGGCCTGGTCGGCGACACGTGGGCGATCCGTCCCAGCTCGCGCTCCGACGACGGCCGGGCCCATCCCGACATGCAGCTCAACATCATCAACGCCCGGGCCATCGCCCTGTTGGCCGGCGACCCGGCCCGTCGGGCCCTGGCCGGCGACCAGCTGCACCTCGACCTCGACCTCAGCGCCGCCAACCTCCCGCCCGGCACCCGGCTGGCACTGGGCACCGCCGTGATCGAGGTCACCGCTCAGCCCCATCGGGGGTGCGCCAAGTTCGCGGCAGCGCTTCGGGCCGGAGGCCGTGCGCTGGGTCAACTCACCGGCCGGGCGCGAGCTGAACCTGCGCGGCATCAACGCCAAGGTGGTCACCTCGGGCCGGGTGAGTGTGGGCGACATGGTCCGCAAGCTCGGCTGAGCGGGCTCCGCCCTCCGCTCGGGCAGCAGAGCGACGCCGGACGGACTAACAATGTCATGCCGAGCCCAAAGGGGGAACGTCATGACCGGTTCACCAGTGTCGGACTGGACCACCGACTACGACATCTTCGATCCGGACTACGTCGTCGACCCGTATCCCGTGTGGGACGACCTGCGGGAGAGCTGTCCGATCGCCCACACCGAACGGTGGGGCGGCTCCTGGCTGCCCACCCGCTACGCCGACGTCTCCGCCATCGCCCACGACATCGAGCACTTCAGCTCGCGCGAGCGTCGCCGTCGTCCCGCCCCCCGAGGACGACATCGGGCCCGGCGGGCTGGCCATCCCCGTGCCGCCCATCGACTGCGACCCGCCGGTGCACACCTGGGCCCGTCGCCTGCTGCTGCCGTGGTTCTCGCACCGCCGGGTCGACGAGTACGAGCCGTGACCCGCGACCTGTGCAACCGGCTCATCGACGGCTTCATCGACGCCGGCCGGGCCGACGCCGCCGTCGACTACGCCCAGCAGATCCCGGCCCGGGTGATCGCCATGACCCTCGGCGTGCCCGGCGACATGGCCGACACGTTCACCGGGTGGGTGCGCGACGTGCTCGAGTTCGCCCACGACGAGCAGCGCCGCAACGCCGGACGCGACGCCATCGCCCTCTACCTCATGGAGAAGATGGAGGAGCGCCGCGACGACCCGGGCGACGACCTGATCAGCGTGCTGCTGCAGACCGAGGTCGAGGGCGAGCCGATGCCCGACATCCACGTCCTCGGCACCGCCGCCCTGACGCTCATCGCCGGCGTGGACACGACCTGGTCGGGCATCGGCTCGGCGATGTGGCACCTCGCCACCCACGACGACGACCGTCGCCGCCTGGTGGCCGAGCCCGAGCTGATGCCCACCGCGCTCGAGGAGCTGCTGCGGGCCTACTCGCCGGTGACCATGGCCCGCATCGTGACCGAGGACGTCGAGGTCGAGGGCTGCCCGATGAAGGCCGGCGACCGGGTGCTCATGAACTTCCCGGCGGCCAACCGCGACCCCGAGGTGTTCGACCGACCCCGACGAGGTGATGCTCGACCGGGCGGTGAACCGCCACCTGGCCTTCGGCGTCGGCATCCACCGCTGCGCCGGCTCGAACCTGGCCCGCATGGAGCTGCGGGTGGCGGTCGAGGAATGGCTCAAGCGCATCCCCGAGTTCCACCTCGCCGACGGTGCCGAGGTCACCTGGGCCGGCGGCCAGGTCCGCGGCCCCCGCACGATGCCGGTGGTGTTCCCATGAAGATCAGCGTCGATCCCGACAAGTGCCAGGGCCACAACCGCTGCTACGCCCTGGTCCCCGAGCTGTTCGACGTGGACGACTACGGCTACGCCACCGCCCAGCGGTGACGGCACCGTCCCGCCCGAGCTGGCCGACAAGGCCCGGCTGGCCGCGGCCAACTGCCCCGAGCTGGCCATCACCGTCGACGAGGACTGACCCACCGGTTCCGGCGTCGATCCTGGCGGCCCTGGCCGCCATCACGGACGCCAGAACGGGCGAGCCGCTCAGCGCTCGATGCGGACGCGGTGGTGGATGGCCCGCGACGACGAGCCCAGGAGCAGGTCGAACGCGCCCGGCTCGACCAGCCAGGCGCTGCGTGGCCTCGTCCCAGAACGCGAAGGACCGCTCGTCGAGCTCGAGACGCACCGAGCCCGTCTCGCCCGGCGTCGAGCGGACCTTGGCGAAGGCCTTGAGCTCCTGGGCGGGCCGCACCACGCTGGCCTCGACGTCGGCCACGTAGAGCTGCACCACCTCGCTGGCCCGGGCGGTCACCGGTGTTGGTCACGGCCACCGTGACGACGACCCGGTCACCGTCCACCTCGACGGTCGGCTCGGCGTAGGTCGAACGTGGTGTACGACAGGCCGTGGCCGAAGCAGAACGCCGGCTCGACCTCGTTCGTGTCGAAGTGCCGGTAGCCGACCAGCACCCCCTCCCCGTAGCGCACGGTGCCGTCGGATCCCGGATACCACCCGTGGGTGGCCGAGTCCTCGAGCTGTCGCGGGAAGGTGATGGGCAGCCGGCCGCTCGGCTCGGCGACACCGGTGACGATGTCGGCCAGCGCCGGGGCACCCTCCTCACCCGGATACCACAGCATCACGACCGCACCGGCGGCGTCGGCCCACGGCATCTCGACCGGTGCCCCGGCGTTGACGACCACCGCGGTGCGGGGGTTGACCTCGAGCACCCGCCGGATCAGCTCGTCCTGCTCGCCGACGAGGCGGAGGTCGGGCCGGTCCGACGCCCTCGGTCTCCCACTGGCTGTTCGACCCCACCACCACGATGGCCACGTCGGCGGCGGCCGCCGCGGCCACGGCCCGATCCATGGCGTCGGTGACCGGGGGGCGAGCGGCGCGCGACCTGGAAGCCGGCGACGGGCAGACCCTCGCAGCGCATCTCGACCACGAGCTGGTGGGAGCGTCCGGCCTCCAGCTCGACCGGCGGTCGACTTGGTGTCGCTGCCCATGCCGTAGAAGAACTGGCCCGGCGTGGGCTCGGTGTTGTCCACGATCACCTCGCCGTCGAGCAGGAGCCGGGCCTTGCCGGCGTTGGCCACGCCCAGCTGCCAGGTACCGGTCACGTCGGGCCGCAGCGTCGCCGGTGGCCCGCATCGAGCAGTCCTGCACCGACACCCCGGGCACCGGGTCGCCGAGGGCGACGAACTGGCCGGTGGTCGAGGGTGTCGACGTCGGCCGGCTCGCCCTCGCACGAGGAGTTGGCGAAGTAGTCGATGCTCGAAGCCGTCGGCGAGCAGTCGGGGGTCGATCGACCGGGATCCCCGATCGAGGCTGCAACCCGGCTCGTAGACGACCTCGGCCGATGTCAGCCGGGCCCGGAGCTCGTCCACGAACGAGAGCGCGCGATGGGGCGCGACGATGGAGCTGCCCCCGCCGCCGGGCTCGATGAGGTCGGCGTTGGGCCCGATGACGGCAACTCGCTGCACGTCGGCGGGCAGCGGGAGGAGCCCGTCGTTGCGCAACAGCACGGTGCCGCGATGGCCAGCTCACGGGCCAGCGCGGCGATGCTCGGGTACCTCCGGGATCCTGTGGCTCGCCGTCGGCCGGGCGGGTGGTCGAGCAGCCCGGTGCGGTCGGCCAGACGCAGGATGCGCCGGACGTGGTCGTCGAGCACCGCCTCGTCCAGCTCGCCGGCCTCGCACGGCACGGGCCAGCTTGCGCCCCGAGGTAGTGGGGCGGCCCGGGCATCTCCACGTCGAGGCCGGCCACTGACGCCGGGACGGTGCTGTGGGTCCCGAACCAGTCCGAGATGACGACCCCGTCGAAGCCCCACTCCTGCTTGAGGATCGAGCCCAGCAGGACCGGGTGCTCACCGCAGAACGTGCCGTTGAGCCGGTTGTAGGCCGACATGACCGACCACACCCCGGCATCGAGGACGGCGCCTTCGAACGACGGCAGGTGGATCTCGCGCAGGTGCGCTCGTCGACCTCGGCGCTGATCGTCATCCGCTCGTACTCCTGGTCGTTGCAGGCGAAGTGCTTCACGCAGCAGCCGACCCCCCGGGCCTGCACGCCGGAGATGTAGGCGACGGCGAGGCGGGCGCTCAGCAACGGGTCCTCGGCGAAGGACTCGAAGGTGCGGCCGGCCAGCGGCGTGCGGGGGATGCACACGGTCGGGCCGAGCAGGACGTGGACGCCCTTGGCCATGGCCTCGCTCGGCCAGCACCGCGCCGTAGCGCCCCAGCAGCTCGACGTCCCAGGTGGCGCCGGCGGCCGTCCCACAGGGGAACGACATCGATCGCCGGGTGCCGATGCGCTCGCCCCGCACCCCCGACGGCCCGTCGGACACCTTCAGACGGCCGAGCCCGACGTGGTCGACCGCCGGGAGGTGCCAGACGTCGTCGCCGCCGGTGAGCGACGCCTTCTCCTCCAGGCTGAGCGACGCCAGCAGGTCCTCGACGCGCGATTGCTCGGTCATGGTGCTCCTCGGGGTGGTGGGCGACGGGCGGCGAGGCGGTGGTGCCGATCCTCGACGAAGCTAGCGCTCACGAATCCGGGTGGCTGCCGGCCGGAGACCGCCGTCGCCGTCGCCACCGGCGCACCCTGGCGACGAACCCCACCCCCGCCCGCCGCCATCTGTCATCGTGGGCCGGGTGAAGACGCTGTACGTCCTGCGCCACGCCAAGTCGAGCTGGGCCGATCCTGACGTGACCGATCGCGACCGTCCCCTGGCGTCACGGGGCCGGCGCGATGCCCGCCGTCTGGCCGCCCATCTCGACCGGGGTCGCATCCGGCCCCAGGTGGTGCTGTGCTCCCCCGCCCGCCGGACCCGGGCCACCTGGGAGGCGCTCGGGCTGGTGCTCGACGACGATCAGGTCCTGGTCGAGGACGCCATCTACGGCGCGTCGGCCAACGAGCTGGTCCGACGGTTGCGCCGCCTCCCCGCCGGCCTCGGATCGGCCATGGTGATCGGCCACAACCCGGGCCTCGAGGACCTCGTGGAGCTCCTCACCGGCGACGGCGACGCCGCCGCCCTGCGTCAGCTGCACACCAAGTTCCCCACCGGTGCGCTGGCCACGCTCGACCTCGACGTCACCGACTGGTCGGCCCTGGGCCCGGGTCGGGCCCACCTCCAGAGCCTCGTCATCCCCAAGCAGCTGCCCGACCCCTGACGGCCGAGCTGGCCTGATCCGGCCGGGGTCATCCCCGGACCTCTGCGCCCGCGGCACGGAGCTCGAGGGTCCCCGCCACCGTGACCCGGCCGATCGAGGCACGCCGGACGGCCAGCCCCAGCATCGCCACCCCGGTGAGCAGCACGACCGCTCCTCCCACGACGAACGGGGCCCGGGCATCGAACGTGCTGGCCAGCCAGGCGACCAGCACGGCGCCGAGGGGGGTCGTGCCCAGGAACGCCATGCCGTAGAGCGCCATGACCCGGCCCAGCATCTCGGGCCGGCTCGACTCCTGGAGCAGCTGGAGCACCATGGTCGTGAACACGGCGGTGACGACCCCGATGGGGAAGGCCACGGCCACCCACAAGGCGTAGGTGGGAGCGCCGCCGTAGGCGGCGAGCACGACACCGAAGACCGCGGCACCGACGCCGAGCATGCGCATGGTCGGCGTGCGCAGCCCGGCGACCCACGCGCCACCGATGAGCGAGCCGACGGCGCTGCACGCCATCGGCACGGACAGGCGGGCGGCGGAGACGTGGAACGTGTACTTGGCCATCAGCGGCATGACCATCGGGAAGTTGAAGCCGGCCAGCCCGACGAAGAACATGGCCAGCAGCACCGGCCCGACGACGGGGTCGCGTCGCGCGTAGCGCCAGCCGGCGACCACCATCCCCCGGCGGGAGCCGGCGCGTCGGCGGGGCAGCATCTCGTGGCGGCGAAGCACGAGGAGCGAGCCGAGGAACAGCACGTACGACAACCCGTTGACGTAGCAGCACATCTGGATGCTGCTCACGGCGATGATCAGGCTGGCCAGCGGCGGGCCGACGAGGCGTGAGAGCGGCTGCACCATGGCGTTGAGGGCGACCGCGCTCGAGATCTCGTCCGGCTGGGCCAGTTCGCTCAGGATCGCCTGCAGGGCCGGTCGCTCGAACACGAGGAGCATCCCGCTCAGCAGCGAGAACAGGTACACCACCCCGACGGTGGCGCCCCCGGCGGAGACGATGAGCCCGAGGCCGACGGCGGCCAGGACGTTGAGGACGGTGGTGACTCCCAGAAGGCGGCGGTTGTCGAACCGGTCGACGAACGTGCCGCCCCACGTCCCGAGGAGCAGCAGCGGGGCAGCCTGCAGACCGATGGTGATCGGGAGGGCGGAGCGGTTGCCGCTGATGGTCAGCACCAGCCACCACTGGGCGAACGCCTGGGTGAAGGTGCCGATGTACGACAGGGACGAGCCCAGCAGGTAGGCCCGCACGTTGAAGCTCCTGAGGGCGGCGACACGCCCGCCGATCGAGGTGGAGGATCGCTGATGTGTGCTCATGGGTCGACCCTCCGACATGAACTAAGGTTCATGTCAAGTGCCACCTGGAACGAGCATCGGAGAACTGGCGCAGGACACGGCGACGCCGATCTCCACGATCCGCTTCTACGAACGCAAGGGCCTGCTCCCGCCGCCGCCCCGGGAATCGGGGAAGCGCCGCTACCCGCCCGAAGCGGCCGACCGGGTCCGGCTGATCCGCATGTGGCAGAACGCCGGGTTCAGCCTGGGCGAGATCTCAGGGCTCCTGACCGAGCGGGAGAACGTGGCGGCGTGGAAGGAGCTCGTCCACGCCAAGATCGCCGAGCTGACCGTGCTGGAGACCGAGATCGAGCTCTCCCGCCAACAGCTCGAACACGCCCTGCTCTGCCGGGCGCCGGACTGGACGACATGCCCCACCATGCGGGCCACCGCCCGGGGAGAGGCCGGCCCGAGCCGCCGCGCCTAGCTACCCGGCGAGCGTGCTCGTGCCCGGGCGCGGGAGTGCCGCCGGGTCCTGGCGCCCGGCGGCATCCCGTCTCGGTGCGATCAGCTGCAGCCGCTGGTGGTGCCGCAGCTGGGGCAGGCGTGGCACGAGCCGGCCCGCTGCATCTGCACCCCGCACTGCATGCACATGGGGGCGTCGCTGTGACGCACGGTCGCCGTCGCCGTCGTCGTGGTGGTGGTCGTGGTCCGCTCCAGGCGGGCGACGAGCTCGGAGGCCGATTCGACCGAAGGAGGGTCGGCCGGCATGTCGCCGATGCGGTTCTCGACGATCGTCTCCTCGACGCCGGGCAGCGTGGGCTGCATGCGCTCGGACGTGCTCAAGATGTTGAGCTCGGCCCGCTCCTCGATGGACAGGTACATGACCGCCAGCTTGCGGAACAGGTAGTCCATCAGGGAGTTGGCGATGCGGATGTCGGGGTCGTCGGTCATGCCCGCCGGCTCGAAGCGCATGCCGGTGAAGGCCTCGACGAAGCTGCGCAGCGGCACGCCGTACTGCAGGCCGTGGCTCACCGAGATGGCGAAGGCGTCCATGATGCCGGCCAGGGTCGAGCCCTGCTTCGACACCCGCACGAAGATCTCGCCGGGACGACCGTCCTCGTACTCGCCCACCGTCACGAAGCCCTTGCAGTCGGCCACCCGGAACTCGAAGGTGCGCGAGCTGCGGGTGCGGGGCAGCTTGGTGCGGGCCGGCTGGTAGACGATCTTCTCGACGATGCGCTCGACGTCGGCCGTGGCGGCGGCGGCCGCATCCTCCTCGGCCAGGACGCTGTCCTTCTTGGCCATGGCCAGGGGCTGGGCCACCTTGCAGTTGTCCCGGTAGATGGCCACCGCCTTGAGACCCGAGCTGCCAGGCGTCGATGTGGAGCTGCTCGACGTCTTCGACCGACACGTCCTCGGGCATGTTGACCGTCTTGGAGATGGCGCCGGAGATGAACGGCTGCACCGCCCCCATCATCTTCACGTGACCGCAGGTAGTGGATGGTGTTGTCGCCCATCGAGCAGGCGAACACCTCGATGTGCTCGGCGGCCACGTGCGGGGCGCCCAGGATGGTCTTGTTCTCGTCGATGTAGGCCACGATCTCGGTGATCTGGCCGTCGTCGTAGCCCAGACGGCGCAGCGCCCGGGGCACGGTCTGGTTGACGATCGTCATCGTGCCGCCGCCCACCAGCTTCTTCATCTTGCACAGCCCCAGGTCGGGCTCGATGCCGGTGGTGTCGCAGTCCATCATGCAGGCCGATGGTGCCGGTCGGGGCCAGCACCGACGCCTGCGAGTTGCGCACGCCGAAGTCCGATGGCGATCTCGCAGGCGTTGTCCCACGACTGCTGGGCGGCGCTGAGCAGCTCGTGGGGCAGGAGCTCCTCGTCGATCTTGGCCGCCTCCTGGCGGTGCATGTCGAGCACCCGCAGCATGTGGTCGGCGTTCTCGGCGTAGCCCGCGAACGGGCCCATGCGGGCCGCGGTGCGGGCCGACGTGGCGTAGGCGTGACCGGTCATGAGGGCGGTGATGCCCGCGGCCCAGGCCCGGCCGGCGTCGGAGTCGTACGGCAGGCCGAGCGCCATCAGCATGGCGCCCAGGTTGGCGTAGCCGATGCCGAGCTGGCGGAACCGGCGGGAGGTCTCGGCGATCGGCTCGGTCGGGTAGTCGGCGTTGCCGACCAGGATCTCCTGGGCGGTGAACACGCACTCGACGGCCGAGCGGAAGCCGTCGACGTCGAAGGTGTCGTCCGGGCCGAGGAAGCTCAGCAGGTTGAGGCTGGCCAGGTTGCACGCCGAGTTGTCGAGGTGCATGTACTCCGAGCACGGGTTGGAGCCGTTGATGCGACCGGTGTTGGCCGCGGTGTGCCAGCGGTTGATGGTGGTGTCGAACTGCATGCCCGGATCGGCGCACTCCCAGGTGGCCTGCGAGATCTGGCGCATGAGGTCGCGGGCCCGCACCGTCTTGACGATCGAGCCGTCGATCACCGCCCGCAGGTGCCAGTCGGCGTCGTCGAGCACGGCCTGCATGAACTCGTCGGTGACCCGCACCGAGTTGTTGGCGTTCTGGTACTGGATGGAGGTGATGTCCTTGCCGTCGAGGCTCATGTCGAAGCCGGCGGCCTCGAGGGCCCGGGCCTTCTTCTCCTCGGTGGCCTTGCACCAGATGAACTCTTCGATGTCGGGGTGGTCGACGTTGAGGATGACCATCTTGGCGGCGCGGCGGGTCTTGCCGCCCGACTTGATGGTGCCGGCCGACGCGTCGGCGCCCCGCATGAAGCTGACCGGGCCGGAGGCGGTGCCGCCGCCCTTGAGGAGCTCGACGCTCGAGCGGATCTTGGACAGGTTGATGCCCGAGCCCGAGCCGCCCTTGAAGATCGTGCCCTCCTCGACGTACCAGTTGAGGATGGAGTCCATCTGGTCGTCGACGGCCAGGATGAAGCAGGCGGAGGCCTGCTGGGGCACGCCCTTCACGCCGATGTTGAACCACACCGGCGAGTTGAACGCCGCCTTCTGGGTGACGATCAGGTGCTTGAGCTCGTCGCGGAAGGCGTCGGCCTCGCGCTCGTCGACGAAGTAGCCGTCCTGAGTGCCCCAGTCGGTCACCGTGTTGACCACCCGGTCGATGACCTGGCGCAGCGAGGTCTCGCGCTCGGGGGTGCCGAGGGTGCCCCGGAAGTACTTCTGGGCGACGATGTTGGTGGCGTTCAGCGACCAGTCGACCGGGAACTCCACGTCGAGCTGCTCGAAGGCGACGGAGCCGTCCCGGTAGTTGCTGATGCGGGCATCGCGTCGCTCCCACGTCACCTGGTCGTAGGGGTCGACGCCCTCGGTGGTGAACGTGCGACGAATGCCGATCCCTGCCTGCTCCGGCGCCATAGCCATGAACGGGTCTCCTCCCGATTGAAGTGCTCGATTGCGTGTGCGTGTCGCTTGCGATGGGTGCTGCGGTGCTGGTCTGCGGGTCGTGCTGCCGGCCTCACCAGGTCGTCCCGACCCGCTTTCGTGACCGGTTTGCGGTGGGGAGAGGGTTGTCCAGGTTACTCGTCCCCAACGGCCCTCCTCAGGCCCCTTCCCTGCTTCACCTCTGGGCCCGTTTTCCAGCGGCCCGAACACAAGATGTTGTGGCGGGACAAGCCCCCCGCTCCCCCTAGCCACAAGATGTGCGAGGGATTACATCACCGTAATTACATGCTGTCAACGGCTGAATGCCGGTTCCCCGAAGAAATTGTGGACGCGTCCTACCCCCCAACGGAAGCTGTGGCGCGAACGAGCAGGTCAGAGGGCATCGCCGACCGGGGATACCTCGATCCCCGACCGGTGAGAGGCACTCACAGCCCCCAAGGAGTCGTCCTGCCAGCCAAGAACCAGCGACGCCAGCCACCATTCCGATCGTTCACGCCACAGCCCGTTGTTGACTGCACCCTACGGAGACAGGCCTGTGAGGGGGAAGGGGAACAACCCTGTGTCTTTCCGGTGGATATCTCCCGTTTACCTGGGGACACCACTCTGAGCGCGGAGTGACGACCACTGCCGCTCGGCCACGGCCTCCTGGAGGCGCCGTTGCTAGGGTCCGAGCGATGCGCCAGCTGTTCCCCGAACCCCTCGACGACGTCGTGGTCAGCGACTGCTACGCGGCCGACGCGCGCCCCGCACCGAACGGTCGGCCGTGGCTGGTGATCAACATGATCGCCAGCATCGACGGCGCCACCGCGCGTGGCGGGTCGCTCCGGGGGTCTCGGCACGCCGGCCGACCGCGCCGTGTTCACCGCGCTGCGGGCCATCGCCGACGTCATCGTCGTGGGCGCCGGCACGGTGCGGGCCGAGGGCTACGGCCCCCCGCGCACGCCCGAACCCGAGCAGCGACGCCGCCTCGCCCGGGGCCAGCAGGCCTTCCCCCGCCTGGCGGTGGTCAGCGGGCGCCTCGACCTCGATCTCACCTCCCCGCTGTTCACCGAGTCGACCGAACGACCCATCATCCTCACCGGCACCGCCGCCTCCGCCGACACCCGGGCCGCCGCCGGCGAGGTGGCCGAGGTGCACGTCGTGGGTGACGCCCACGTGGATCTGGGCGCGGCCATGGCCACCCTGGCCGATCTGGGGGCCCGGGTGGCGCTGTGCGAGGGAGGCCCGGTGCTCAACGGGCAGCTCCTGGCGCTGGGGCTGATCGACGAGGTCTGCCTCAGCGTGTCGCCGTTGCTGGCCGGTGGGGACTCGAACCGGATCATCCACGGGGCCATACCCCCCGACGCCGAAGCGATGCGCCTGGACCGCGTCCTCGAGGACGACGGGATGCTGCTGTTGCGCTACGTACGGGCCTGACCGGGCCCATGGCGGGCCTGCCCGTCAGTGGCGCTTGGGCTCGGTGCCCTTGGTCAGCAGCCGGATCTCCCGCTGGAAGTCGGCGGCATCCTCGAAGCCCTTGTAGACGCTGGCGAAGCGCAGCGAGGCCACCTGGTCGAGCTCCCGGAGCTGGTCGAGCACGGCCAGGCCCACCTGCTCGCTGGTCACCTCACCGCCGGTGAGGCGAAGCCCGTCCTCGACCTCGCGGGCCAGATCGGCGATCTGGTCGTCGTCGACCGGCCGACCCTTCACCGCCGCCCGCACGCCGGCCACGATCTTGAACCGGTCGAACGGCACCCGGTCACCCGAGCGCTTGACCACGACGAGCGGGATCTCCTCGTAGCGCTCGAAGGTCGTGAAGCGCTGTCCGCACGACAGGCACTCGCGCCGGCGGCGGATGGCGGTGCCGTCGTCGCTGGCCCGAGAGTCGACCACCTTGTCGTCGTCGTCGGAGCATGCCGGACACCGCACGGCCAGGACGCTACCGCCCTCGAACGGGCGGACGGTAGCGACACCCTCGACGGCGGCCGGAGGGGCCCGCCGAGCCGGCCGGGCGACACGGTGAGCCGAAGGATGCCGCTCAGTCGGTGAGCCCATCGAGCGAGAGCCTCTGCCCGGCCTGGAGCGACGCCGAGCCGGCCCGGGCGGCCAGCTCGTCGACGACGGCCCGGATGTCGCCCGAGGGATGGAGGTGGCGGGCGATCGACCAGAGGGTGTCGCCCGGCTGCACGACGTAGGCTGGTGGACGACCGGCGGCCACCGGGCTGCTCACCGCCGAGGCCGGCGCGGAGGCGCGGGCCGGCGCGAGGCGCCGCGGCCGAGGACGACCCCGAGCCCGGTGACGGCCAGGTAGGCCACCGCGACCAGGGCCACCACGGCCAGGCCGGCGACCGAGGCGACGGCGGCGGTAGACGGCGGGGTGGACCGGTCGAGCGGTGCGCGCCTGGCGGGAGTAGGCGCGGGCCGCCTGACGGCCCGCCCGGGATGACGTGGAGCGGGGGCCGGCGCGGCGTCGGGCGCCGGGCGGTGAGCCGGGGTGGAGCGGGGGTGCGGAGCGATCACTGCAGCCATGGGAACCAGTCTCCTCAGGGGGTGTGACAAGAACTCGAGCCGGCTCGGGCCAGGCCGCCCTCCGCACCTCAGCAGGCCTGCCCGAGCCGTCGAACCGGCCCCCGGGGCCGCCCGCCGGGGCAACCACCACTCGTGGAGACGATTCTGCTAGAACAGTCGTTCGTCGAACGATCGTTCGGCTCTGTGCCCAGCCAACCACGAACACCCGTTCGGCGTCAAGCCGTTCTCGAACAATCGTTCCCCGAACAACTGTTTGCCTCCCGAGCCGTCGCCGTGCTACCGTACACACGTTCGCCTCACCCCCCCACCGTCCTTCCCCCTGTCGTCCCGGCGGCGGCCCGGCCCGAGCCCGACCGACGCCCCTGGCCCAAGGAGCCCGCCATGTCCGTCAGCCAGCCGCTCACCGAGCGCCAACAGGCCATCCTCGACTTCATCGAGCAGCAGATGAGCGAGCGGGGCTATCCCCCGTCGGTCCGCGAGATCGGCGAGGCCGTCGGCCTCACGTCGCCGTCGATCGGTGCACGCCCACCTGGGCACGCTCCAGCGCCTCGGCTACCTGCGCCGCGACCCGACCAAGCCCCGCGCCATCGAGGTCCGCTACGACCCCACCTCGGGCGCGTCCGACCTCGACCGGCGCCCGGTGCGCCACGTCCCCCTCGTGGGCGACGTGGCCGCCGGCACCGACGTGCTGGCCCAGGAGAACGTCGAGGAGATGCTGCCCCTGCCCGCCGACTTCACCGGCGACGGCGACCTGTTCATGCTGCGGGTCCGCGGCGACTCGATGATCGAAGCCGGCATCCTCGACGGCGACTTCGTCGTCGCCCGCTCGCAGGTCACCGCCGACAAGGGCGACATCGTGGTGGCCGGCATCCCCGGCGACGAGGCCACGGTCAAGACCTACACCGGTCGAGGGCGACCACATCGTGCTGCTGCCGGCCAACGCGCGGCTCTCGCCCATGGTGTTCGAGCCCGTCCGAGGTGTCGGTCTTCGGCAAGGTCGTCACCGTCCTGCGCAAGCTCTGAGCGCCGCGGCCGACCCGGACGATCCACGAGGGGCCGCTGCCACCGGGCGGCGGCCCCTCGCCTGGTCGGTCCGGCTCGGCTCAGAGCTTCTCGAGCGCCTCGGTGTAGCGGCTCTTCTCGCGGGCCGTCCCGAGGTCGGGCGTGGCGAAGGTGTCGACGACCGACGCCGTCCGTGTCGATCAGGAACGTGGCCCGGTTGGCGCAGCCCAGGGCGTCGTTGAACACGCCGTAGGCCTTGGCCACCTCGCCGTGGGGCCAGAAGTCGGACAGCACCGGGAACTGGTAGCCCTGCTGCTCGGCCCACTGGGCCTGGGCGAACCGGGTGTCGCACGAACAGGCCAGCACCTGCACCCCGGCGTCCTCGAACTCGCGGTAGTCGTCGCGCAGGGCGCACAGCTCGCCTTCGCACACCCCGGTGAAGGTGAACGGGTAGAAGACCAGCGCCACCGCCTTGCTCCCCCCGGAAGTCGACGAGCGTCACCGTCTCGCCGCTGTGGTCCTTCAGGGAGAAATCCGGGGCCTGCTGCCCGATCTCGATGGCCATCACTGCTCCTCAGCTGCTCGGGAGCCACGGCGGCTCCGACGGTACGACGAGCGGGAGTCTAAGGACGCCGGGCGCCATCGACGCCCTCGCGCAGGCAGATCGTCGAGGGCGGCGAAGGCGGCGTCGAGGTCGCCTCGGGTCACGAACTCGCCCGCGGTGTGGGCGATCGTCGGCGTCACCCGGGCCGAAGTTGACGGCGGGCACCCCGAGCTCGGCGAAGCGGGCCACGTCGGTCCAGCCGAGCTTGGCGTCGCACCGCCAGGTCGTTGCGGGCCTGGAGGGCGGCGAGCAGCGGGTGGTCGAGCCCCGGGCCGCGCGCCGGGCGCCACGTCGACCACCTCGAACGTGTCGCCGTCGTCCAGCCACGGCTCCACCACGGCCCGGACGTGGGCCTCGGCCTCGGCCGGGGTGCGGTCGGGGGCGAAGCGGTGGTTGACCACGATCTCGACGCGGTCGGGCACGACGTTGGCGGCCACGCCGCCGTCGACCCGCACGGCCTGGAGCGCCTCGTGGTAGCTGGCAGCCCTGGATCGTCGGGCTGGCGCTCGGGCGCCTCGGCGATGGCGCTGAGCAGCGGCCCGGCCCGGTGCATGGCGTTGCGGCCCATCCACGGCCGAGCGGTGTGGGCCCGCTGCGCCGGCCAGCGTGATGCGGATGCGCATCGTGCCCTGGCAGCCGGCCTCGATCATCGCCGTCGGTCGGCTCGCCGAGGATGGCGGCATCGCCGGCCAGCAGGTCGGGCCGCTCGCGGACGAGCTCGAGCAGCCCGCTCTCGGCCGACGGCCACCTCCTCGCGGGCGTAGAACACGTAGGTCACGTCGACCGCCGGGTCGGCCACCGTGCGGGCCAGCTCGAGCATGACCGCCAGCCCGCCCTTCATGTCGGTCGCGCCCAGCCCGGAGAGGCGGTCGCCGTCGATCGAGCGCCTCGGTCGTTGCCGTTGGCCGGCACGGTGTCGGTGTGGCCGGCCAGGATCAGCCGCGAGCGGGCGACCCAGCGTCGGTGCGGGCCACCAGGTTGTCGCCCACCCGGGTGAGCTCCAGCCACGGCACGCCGCGCCAGCGCGATCGGTCGAGCCAGGCCGACGATGGCCGCCTCGTCGCCGCTCACCGACGGGATGGCGACCAGCTCGGCGGTCAGGCCGAGCAGATCGGTCGGTCACCGCTCACTGGGCGACGCCGTGATCGCGCAGGATCGAGTTGAGCTGGGCCTTGTCGTGGCGCTCGCCCTCGGTCAGGCGCTTGATGACCAGCACGCAGGGCAGGCCGAACTCGCCGCCGGGGAACGTCCGGGGCCGGGTGGCCGACACCGCCACCGACCACGGCGGGACGTGGCCGCGGCTCAGCTCCTCACCGGTCTCGGCATCGATGACCGGGATGGTGCTCGACAGCACGCAACCGGCGCCGAGCACCGTGCCGGCCCCCACCCGGGCGCCGTCGACCACGATGCAGCGGCTGAAGATCATGCAGTCGTCCTCGATGATGACCGGCGCCGCCTGGGGCGGCTCGAGCACGCCACCGATGCCCACGCCGCCGCCGAGGTGGACGTTCTCGCCGATCTGGGCGCACGAGCCCACCGTGGCCCACGTGTCGACCATCGAGTTGGCCCCCACCCGGGCGCCGATGTTGACGTAGCTCGGCATCATGACCACGCCCCGGTCGAGGAACGAGCCGAAGCGGGCCGAGGCCCCGGGCACCACCCGGACGCCGGCCGCCTGGTAGTCGTGCTTGAGCGGGATCTTGTCGGCGTACTCGAACGGGCCGATCTCGAGCGTGGCCATCTCGCTCTGGCGGAAGTACAGCAGGATGGCCAGCTTCAGCCACTGGTGGACCACCACCTCGCCGTCGCCGTCGATCTCGGCCACCCGGGCCTCACCCCGGTCGAGCAGCGTGACCGCCTCGAGGATCGCCCGGTTGGCGTCGACGTCGTCGACGGCCAGGTCGCTGCGGTGCTCCCAGAGCTGCTCGATGGTGGACTGGAGGTCGGCCATGGGCGCCAACGCTACCGGACCCTGCGCACCCGCCAGCCCACCATGATCAGCACCAATCCGACCAACAGCGGGCCACCGGCGATCGCCGCCGAGCCCGAGCCAGCCGCCCGAGCCAGGTGCGGCTGGCGTCGCGGCCGATGGCGAGGGTGCCGCTGGTGACGGCAACCTGCTGGGCCGGGTCCACATCGGCGGCGGGGACGGGCTGGACGTGCAGGACGAAGGTGCCCGCCCGGTCGACGTGGACCACGGCCAGGCCCCGGCCCTCGTGGTTCCACACGTCGTAGGCGGCCGGGGCGGCGATCACGCCCGGGGTGCCCATCGGGCGCACCTCGACCTTCTGGCCGGCCACCGTGGCGGCGCCGATGTCGACGGCGGGGGGCAGGCTGGGCCTCGACTCGCCCGGGCCCTTCGAGGTAGAGGACGTAGGTCCCGGCCTCGTGGATGGTGAAGGTGCGGTCCTGCTCGGCCAGGGGGTAGCGGCGGAAGCCGAACGGGGACAAGAAGATGACCCACACGGCCACCGCCACCGATGCTGGCGGCCACCAGGGCGATGCCGGCCGGGAGCAGCAGCCGGCCGGGCGATCGGCGTGCCGGCTCGACACCGGGCGGCCCGACCGGCGACGAGAGGTCGGCGACGAGTGGCCCGGGGATCACCGTGGGTCGGACGGGGCCGGACGGGACGGTCCGTGGTCGGGCGGCGGGGACGGAGTCGGGCTCACCCCGGGGGCCGAGCCCCAGCCGGGCGGGTGGATCGGCTCGGTCATCTCGGGCGGAGGCCGCCACGGCGCCGGCGGCGGCCCGGCCGGCGGGCCGCCCGGCTGGCCGCCCGGTGCGCCGTACCCCGGTGTGCCGTAGCCGGGCTGGCCGTACCCCGGTGCGCCATAGCCCGGCTGGCCGTACCCCGGGCTGGCCGTAGCCGGATGGACCGTACGACGTCGGCGGGTAGCCCGGGGGCCCGTAGCCACCCACGAAGCCGGGCGGGCCCGACTGCCGCTTCCACCGGCTCCGGCGCACGACGGTCACGACGATCACGAGCGCGCCGATGAGCACGCCGACGGCGGCGACCCCGATGGCACCGAGGATCTGGCCGGCGATCGACGAGTCGATCCCCTTGCCCACGGTGAGCTGGACCAGCGCCCGACGAGCCGGTCGTCGACGGCGCCACCTTCACGTGGTACCGGCCGGCGGTGGGGGCCTGGAACTCGGCCACCGAGCGCCCTTCGCGCCCGTTCCAGCTGTAGGTCTCGTGGAACTGGGGCGAGTTGATCACCAACGGCTCACCGTTCGGGCCCGGTCACCTCGATGGCGCCCACTCCGACGGGGATCCCGAAGTCGGTGCCGGCCCCGGGGTACTCGGCGAAGATCTTGTAGGTGCCGGACTCGAGCGTCATGTCGCTCTCTCCCGGGACCGGGACCCGCGGGTAGTGGTCGACCGCACCGAAGACCCCGAGGACGGCGCTGAACATCCACACCATGCCGCCCAGGCCGCCCGCCACCAGGATCAGCGCCCCGATCCAGTAGCCGGCGACCGACGGCCGTTTGGGGGCCGACGCGGGCGAACCGTGGGGATCGGCCCCCGGGTAGCGGGTAGCCGCCGATGGGCGCGGCCGGCGTGGTCATGGGTCCAATTGTGGCCCACCGGGAACGCGGTCGGTGACGATCAGTCCACGCCCAGGCGTCTGGCCACCAGGTCGAGCTGATCGTCGGGTCGCACCATGGCCAGGCGGACGTGGTCGGCGCCCGCCGCCCCGTAGAACTCGCCCGGGCTGACCAGGACGCCCGCCTCGACCGCCAGACGGCGGGCGAACGACCAGGCATCGCCGTCCGGGGCCGGCACCCACAGGTAGAACGCCCCCTGGGGCAGCGGGGCGGCGATGCCGATGCCCGCCAGGATCTCCTGCATCCGGGCCAGGCGGGCCTGGTAGCGGCGCGCGCTGCTGATCGACGTGGTCGTCGTCGTCCCAGGCAGCCACCGCGGCGGCCTGCACCGGGCCCGGCCACCATGAACCCGGCGTGCTTGCGCACCTCCGACAGGTAGCTCACCAGCTCGCCGTCGCCCGCGTAGCACCCGACCCGGACCCCGGCCAGGTTGGATCGCTTCGACAGCGAGTGCACCGCGACCACGCCGGTCGTGCCGTGCTCGAGGATGGTGCGCGGCGGCCCGTCCCAGGTGAACTCGACGTAGCACTCGTCGCTGAACACCGGCACGTCGTGGTGCCCGACCCCATGCCGCCGCCGCGGCCAGGTCGTCCAGCCCGCCGGCCGGGTTGCCGGGGGTGTTCACCCACAGGCACAGCGCACGCGCCGCGTCGGCCGGGTCGATGGCCGAGCAGTCCAGCCGGAAGTGCTCGTCAACGGCCACGGGCACGGCCCGGCAGCCGGCCAGCGTGGCCCCCATGGCGTAGGTGGGATAGCTCACGGCCGGGTACAGCACGGTGTCGCGGCTGGGGCGGCGCAGCCGCAGCCACTGCGGCACGCCGGCCACCAGCTCCTTGGTGCCGATGCAGGCGGCCACGCCGGCCGGATCGATCTCGACCCCCAGGCGACGATGCATCCAACCGGCGGCCGCGGCCCGGAACGCCGGCGTCCCGATCGACGGCGGGTACCCCCGCTCGGCCCCGGAGTGGGCCAGCGCCTCGACCACGGCGGGCGGCGGGGCGTCGGTGGGTGTGCCCACCGACAGGTCGACGCACCCGCCCGGGTGCTGGGCGGCCAGGCCGGCGAGCTCCTGAAGGCGGTCGTAGGGGTACGGAGGTGGCTCGAAGCCACCGGGCTCGACGCTCACCCGCCGGCCACGCCCACCACGAAGGCCCGCAGCCGGGTGGTGGCGGCGTCGTCGAGCCGAGCCCGCAGGCGCATCCCGTCGGGCTCGGCCTGTTCGACCAGCACCTCGCCCTCCCGGTGCACCGAGGCCAGGACGTCGCCCCGGTCGAAGGGCACGTGGAGCTCCACCACCGAGGTCAGGGCCCGCAGGCGGTCACCCACGGCCCGCAGCAGCTCGGGCACGCCCTCCCCCGTCCGGGCCGAGAACGCCACCGACCCGGGATGCGTGCTCAGCCAGCCGCTGCGCCGGAGCGGCGGCGAGGTCGATCTTGTTGAAGGCCACCAGCTCGGGCACGTCCGCCGCGCCGATCTCGGCCAGCACGGCGCGCACCGCGGCGATGTGCTCGTCGGGCTCGGGCGTGGAGGCGTCCACCACGTGGACGAGCAGATCGGCGTCGACCACCACCTCGAGCGTGGACTTGAACGCCTCGACCAGCTGGTGCGGGCAGCTTCTTCACGAACCCGACGGTGTCGGTCACCAGCACCGGCTCGCCACCGGGGAGGTCGAGGCGCCGGGTGGTGGCATCGAGGGTGGCGAAGAGCCGGTCCTCGACCAGCACCCCGGCGTCGGTGAGCCGGTTGAGCAGGGTCGACTTGCCGGCGTTGGTGTAGCCGACGATGGCCACGGTGCGCAGGCGGGAGCGGTGCTGGGCCTTGCGCTGGGTGTGGCGGTGCTTGGCGATGTCGCGGAGGTCGCCCTCGAGCTTGTGGATGCGGCGCACGAGGCGGCGACGGTCGACCTCGAGCTGGGTCTCGCCCGGGCCCCGGGTGCCGATGCCACCGCCCTGTTGGCTGAGCGAGCCGCCCTGGCCCCGCAGGCGGGGCAGCCGGTAGCGGAGCTGGGCCAGCTCGACCTGCGCCTTGCCCTCCTGGCTGTGGGCGTTCTGGGCGAAGATGTCGAGGATCACCGCGGTGCGGTCGATCGCCGTGCGGCCCAGCAGCTTCTCCAGGTTGAACTGCTGGGCCGGGCGTGAGCTCGTTGTCGAACACGACGGTGTCGGCGTCGACCTCGTCGGCCAGCTCGCGCAGCTCCTCGGCCTTGCCCTTGCCGATGAAGGTGGCCGGCACGATCTCGGTGCGACGCTGGACGACCCGGGCCGCCTCGTCGGCGCCGGCGGTGTCGACGAGTTGGGACAACTCGTCGAGCGAGCGCTCGGTGTCGTCGTCGCGACGCCGGGGGCACGGTGACGCCGACCAGCACGATGCGCTCCCGGAAGGTGCGTTCGATGAGCCCGCCCGACGCGCCGCCCAGCATCCCCGAAGCCACCCCGGTGGGACGCGTCGTCGGCCCGGTTCGGCCGGCGCCGCCCGTTGCGCTCAGACATCGGCCAGCTCGATGGTGGCGACCTTGACCGCCGGGCCGATGAGCGTGATGGACGGGCCCAGCTGGACCTCGGCCGCACCCCCCGGCATCTCCACCCGGACCCGCTCGCCCACCAGCCCCCACGCATGGGCCACCTGGGCCGCCGCGCACGCCCCGGTGCCGCAGGCCTGGGTGATGCCGGCGCCCCGCTCCCACACCCGCAGGGCGAGGGCGTCGTCGCCGGCGGGGGCGATGAACTCGACGTTGACCCCGTCGGCGAAGCGGGCCTCGTACCACGCGCCCTCGCCGGCCAGGTCGACGGCCGCGGGGTCGTCCACCAGCACCACGAGGTGGGGGTTGCCCAGGTCACCGGTGGCGGCCCGCCGCTCGCCCAGGCGGGCGGCGACCTCGCGGGGGATGGCCGGACCGGGAGCGAAGGGACCCATGTCCACGCTCACCAGGCTGGTGCGGAGGTCGGCGCTCTCCTCGACCTGGAGCCGGCGCCGCCCGGCGTCGGTCGACACCACGAACACGGCCTGGCGCAGGTCACGGGCGTCGGCCAGGGCCTGGCCCGAGGCAGCGGATGCCGTTGCCGCTCATCTCGGCGCGGCTGCCGTCGGCGTTGTAGAGGTGCATCACCACGTCCGCCTCGGCGCCCTCCGGCGGCAGCTCGCCGTGGATGAGCCCGTCGGCGCCGATGCCCCTGGCGCCGGTCGCACAGGCGCCGGGCCAGCGCTCCGTCCACCGCCGCGGACGCGGCCGTTGACCTCGTCGAGCACGACGAGGAAGTCGTTGGCCAGGCCGTGGTGTTTGGTCAGCTGCACGTCGTCAGTCTCGCAGGAGCTCGTCGATGGGAGCGAAGGCATTGTGCCCGGCCGGGACCCAGACCAGGCGCGGGTCGCGCCGGAACCACCGCTCCTGGCGGCGGGCGAAGCGGCGGGTGCGGGTGACGGCGTCGTCGACCGCCTCGTCCAGCGTGGACTGGCCGGCGAGATGGTCGAGCAGCTCGCGGTAGCCCAGCGCCTGGCCGGCCGTGCGCGACAGCCCCCCGGGCCGAGCGGCCAGCGCCTCGACCTCGGCGAGGAAGCCCGTCGCCGAGCTGACGCTGGTAGCGAGCGGCGATGCGCCGGTCGAGCTCGTCGCGCTCACGGTGCAGCCCGACGATGGGGAAGGGCACCGCCGGGTAGGTCTCCATGCCCGGGCCCGTAGGACGAGAACGGCTGCCCGCTCCCGATGGTGACCTCGAGGGCCCGCAGCACCCGCCGGCGGTTCGTGGGCTCCATCCGGCCCGCCGCCACCGGATCGAGGGCGGACAGCCGGCGGTGGAGCCCCTCGGTGTCGGCGTCGCCCTCGAGCTCGGCCCGCACCGCGGGGATAGCGCCCGGGGATCTCGAGGTCGTCGATGGCGGCCCGCAGGTAGAGGCCCGTCCCCCCCACCAGGACGGCCCGGCGGCCCCGGGCGGCGATGTCGTCGAGGGCGGCGGCGAGGTCGTGCTGGAAGCGGGCCACGGTGTAGTCGTCGTCGGGGTTCGACCACGTCGATGAGGTGATGGCGCACCTCGGCTGCTGCTCGGCCGGCGTCGGCTTGGCCGTGCCGATGTCCATGCCCCGGTAGACCTGCATCGAGTCGACCGACACCAGCTCGACGTCGCCGCGCCGGCGGGCCAGCTCGAGGGCCAGCGCCGACTTGCCGGTGGCCGTGGGCCCCACCAGGGACAGGACGATCACGTCGGCGGGAGCTCATCGCACGAGCTGATCGACGAGGACGTGCCAGTCCAGGCGGACCAGGTCGGGCTGGTCGATGCCGTAGGCGTCGAGGAACGGCGCCAGCGCTTCCGGGCCGATGGCCGCGGCCAGATCCACGGCCATGGTGGCCAGGTCGCGGTAGGGATCGCCCACCCCGCTGCCTTCCACGCCGGTCCAGCGCAGCTCGGCCCCGTCGAGGCGCACGGCGTCGAGTCGGGCGGCGCCGTGGGTCATCACGGCCGAGGGCGCGGGCGGCGGGACCGATCGGTGGACCAGTTCCAACAGCTCGGACGGGGCGTAACGGCGAAACGGTGGGTCGAAGCGGTCGATGGCCGCCAGCCCCCGGCGCACGCGGGAGTCGGCCGTCTCGACGAGCTCGTCCACGCCGCACACCCACGGGCACCCGGCGGTCGGTGTGTCGTGGAACCGGCGCAGCAGCTGACCCAGCCGGCGCAGGACGTCGCCGATGTCCTCGCCGGCCAGCTCGGCGAGCACGTCGGGCACTGCGGGCGGTGGGCACGCCCCGACGGCCGGAGCCGGCCCGACCACGGGAGCACCCCGGGCCACCAGCCAGGCGGCCCGTTCGCCGGGCCCGCTCAGACGGCGACCACCGGGATGCGGGTGCGGTGGCGCGGGGCGGCGGTCACCTCGACCAGCTCGCCCCGCAGGTAGTGGGCGCCGGCGTCCACGATGCGGGCGAGGGCGAACGTGCCGGGCCGCAGCGCGGCGCCGTCGGCCGGGACGTGGACCAGCTTGTTCTGGCCGGTCCGGCCGGTCATGACCGACGGGTCCTTCTTGCTGGGCACCTCGATGAGGATCTCCTCGATGCGCCCGATGCGGGCCCGGTGGCGGGCCAGCGCCGAGCGCTCCACCACGACTCGCAGTCGCTCGTAGCGATCCACCGCGACGTCGTGGGGCACGAAGTCGTCGACCAGACCGGCGGCCTCGGTCCCGCTGCGGGGCGAGTAGATGAAGGTGTAGGCGCTGTCGTAGCCGGCGGCGGCCGCCACCTCGAGGGTCTGTTCGAAGTCGGCCTCGGTCTCGCCCGGGAACCCCACGATGATGTCGGTGGTGACCGCCAGGTCGTCGATGGCGGCCCGCGCCCGGTTCAGCCGCTCGAGGTACCGCTCGGCGGTGTAGCCGCGGTGCATGGCCGCCAGGATGCGGTCGCTGCCCGACTGCAGCGGCAGGTGGAGGTGGCGGCAGATCTCCGGGTGGGCGGCCATGGTCTCGATGGTCTCGGGTCGCAGGTCCTTGGGGTGGGGGCTGGTGTAGCGCACCCGCCGGATGCCTTCGACGCCGGCCACCGCGGCGAGCAGGTCGGCGAACAGCGGCCGGATTCGGCGCCGGCCCTCGGCCACCCAGGCTGCCCCTGCATCGTGGTGGTCGGACGAACCGAGGCCCTCGGACCGGAGCCTGCTGGTCAGGTCGCGTCCGTAGGAGTTCACGTTCTGGCCGAGGAGGGTCACCTCGACGACGCCGTCCGCCGCAAGCCGCTCGACCTCGGCCACCAGGTCCCCGAAGGGCCGGCTGATCTCGCGCCCCCGCACCGCCGGCACGATGCAGAAGGCACAGGTGTTGTCACAGCCGATCTGGATCGTCACCCAGGCGGCGAAGTCCACCTCGCGCCGCGCCGGCAGGGCCGAGGGGAAGGCGTTGGACTCCTCGAGGACCGTCTCGTCCCAGATCTCGGTGACGGGACCCTCGAGCCGAGCCTGATGGAGCAGATCGACGGCCCGGTGCACGTTGTGGGTGCCCAGGACCACGTCGACGTGGCCGGCCCGCTCCTGGATGAGGTCGCGGTCCTTCTGGGCCAGGCAGCCGCCCACCACGATCTCGAGGCCGGGACGGGCGTCCTTGACCGCCTTGAGGTGGCCCAGGGTGCCGTACAGCTTGTTGTCGGCGTTCTCCCGGATGCAGCACGTGTTGAGCACCACGACGTCGGCATCGTCGATGGAGCCGGTCGGCTCCATGCCGTCGGCCTCGAAGAGGCCGGCGAGCCGCTCCGAGTCGTGCTCGTTCATCTGGCACCCGAAGGTGCGGATCAGATACTTCCTGCTCACCTGGGCAAGGTTAGGGGAAGCCGGTGAGCCCGCCGATTCGGCCCGGAGCCGAACCGGCGGGGCCGCCGGGTCAGTCCAGGCTGATGGGCAGGTCGTCAGCCTCGGTCATCACGTCGTCGGCGTCGTCGCCGACGTCGATGCCGGCCGGGTCGTCATCGGTCATGCCGATGCCCACCTCGGTGCGGATCCGTTCGGAGATCTCGACCATGATCTCCGCGTTCTCGATCAGGAACTGCTTGGCGTTCTCCCGGCCCTGGCCGAGCTGCTCGCCCTCGTAGGTGTACCAAGCCCCGGACTTCTTGACGATGCCCATGTCGACCCCGATGTCGAGCAGCGAGCCCTCACGGCTGATGCCCTTGCCGTACATGATGTCGAACTCGGCCTGACGGAACGGCGGGGCCACCTTGTTCTTGACCACCTTGACGCGGGTGCGGTTGCCGACCACCTCGACGCCGTCCTTGATGGACTCGATGCGGCGGATGTCGAGCCGCACCGACGAGTAGAACTTCAGCGCCCGACCGCCCGGCGTGGTCTCGGGCGAGCCGAACATGACGCCGATCTTCTCGCGCAGCTGGTTGATGAACAGGCAGATGGTGTCGGTCTTGTTGAGGTTGCCGGTGAGCTTGCGCAGCGCCTGAGACATCAGGCGGGCCTGGAGGCCGACGTGCGTGTCGCCCATCTCGCCCTCGATCTCGGCCCGGGGCGTCAGCGCCGCCACCGAGTCGATGACCACCACGTCGAGCGCCCCCGAGCGGACCAACATGTCGCAGATCTCGAGCGCCTGCTCGCCGGTGTCGGGCTGGCTGATGAGCAACTCGTCGACGTCGACGCCGATGGCCCGGGCATAGACCGGATCCATCGCGTGCTCGGCGTCGATGTAGGCGCAGATGCCGCCGTTGCGCTGGGCCTCGGCCACGACGTGCATGGCCAGGGTCGACTTGCCCGAGGACTCGGGGCCGTAGACCTCGACCACCCGACCTCGGGGCAGGCCACCGACGCCGAGAGCCAGGTCGAGGGCCAGGGCCCCGGTGGGGATGGTCTCGATCTTCATCGAGCCCTTGTCGCCCATCTTCATGACCGAGCCCTTGCCGAACTGCTTTTCGATCTGGCCGAGGGCCATCTCCAGTGCCTTGTCTCGCTCCACCGGTGCGTTCTCCTTGGTTCGTGTTCTGATCTGAACGACTGCTTGGTGGCTGCGATCGGCGCCGCAGCGAATTGGCTCAACCCTAGAGAGGGGGTGTGACAGGAACCCCTCGTGGAATCACACCATTGTAAGTGCGAACGCCTGTTCGGAGCAAGGACTCTCCATGACGGCGCCGGAGGCGTAACGCTGAGCCCCGTCCGACAGACTGCTGGCCAGACCGCGAAACCCCCGAAGAGGAGCCCCGATGACCGACCGGACCATCCCCACCGACGAGGAGCTGCGCCAGCGGCTCACCCCCGAGCAGTACGAGGTCACCCAGCACGCCGGCACCGAGCGCGCCTTCACCGGTGAGTACTGGGACTGCCACGACGAGGGCACGTACCGCTGCGTGGTGTGCGACTCGCCGCTGTTCACCTCGGGGACGAAGTACGAGTCCGGCACCGGCTGGCCCAGCTTCTACGCCCCCGTGTCCGACGACGAGGTGGCCACGGAGAGCGACACCAGCCACGGCATGGTTCGCACCGAGGCGCGCTGCGCCACCTGTGGTGCCCACCTGGGTCACGTGTTCCCCGACGGGCCCCAGCCCACCGGGCAGCGCTACTGCATGAACTCGGCGTCGCTGCGCCTCGACCGTGACGACGCCGGCGACGGGGAGGACTCGGCGACCAGCTGAGCCGGTCGGCCGGGTCAGGGCCAGCCGTCAGCCGGTCAGCCGGCCACCGGGACCAGGGGCGGGCCGGCGGCGCCGGCGTGGTCGGCCACCAAGGCCACCCACCGGTCCCAGTAGGCCGGTGGGTAGTCGTGTCCCATCCCTTCCATCACGACGAAGCGGGCCCCCGGGATGAGCTCCGCGGTGCGGCGCCCGCCACTCGGGTCGATGAGCGTGTCGCGATCGCCGTGGAGCACCAGGGCGGGCACCTGCACGTGGCGCAGCGCCTCGGCCCGCGGCGGTGAGGTACCGACGGCCAGGAACTGCCGCGTCTGGCCCTCCGGGTCGAAGGCCCGATCGAAGGCGGCGCCGGCCCGCTCCGCCGCCCGGCGTTCGTCCAGGTGGTCGGGGCTGCCCCAGGTGCGCAACCCGTTCCAGTTGGCGTCGATGGCGCCCTGGCGATCGACCGCCCGCGGGCCCATCAGCAGGGCCAGGGCCTCAGGGGTCGACTGGCCGACATCCGGTTCGCCCGTCGTCGACATGACCGAAGTCATCGTCCAGAGGCGCTCGGGGTGGTCGATGGCCAGCTGCTGCACGATCATCCCGCCCATGGACAGTCCGCACACGTGGGCCCGCTCCACGCCCGCGGCGTCGAGCACCGCCACCGCGTCACCGGCCATGTCGGCCAGCGTGTAACCGACCCGGGCCGGGTCGGTGCCGCGCTCGGTGAAGTGGGTGGACAGACCCACGTCGCGGTTGTCGAAGCGGATCACGAAGAACCCGGCGGCGACGAAGCGCCGGCACCACTCGTCCTCGTAGTTGATGCACTGGCTGCCGAGACCGTTGATCAGCAACAGCGCAGGCCGGTCGTCGTCGCCGAACACGTCGTAGTAGAGCGACACCTCACCGTTGGCCGCGAAAGGCACGATCCTGTTCCCCCTGTCGTGGCGGTGGCCACGGTCGTCGTTTCTCGACGCGCGACCTTAGGCGCCCAGCGGCACCGCCAACTCGGTGGCGTAGGTGAGGCCCTCCGACCCGGTGACCGAACGGACGAGGGCCACCTCGTCGACGGTGAAGCGGGCGGCGAAGCGATGGCCGGCCAGACGGCACGAGCCCCGCCGGCCCAGGCGGGCCAGGGTGAGGTGTCCGTTGAAGGGCCGGGGGTCGGGGGGCCGGCCGATGCCGGTCGTCAGCTCCGCCACCTCGTGGGCCAGGAGGTCCAGGCCTTGCACCGGCAGGCACAGCACGCTGCGCCCCAACCGGCTGACCGCCGGGCCGACCACGGCGTCGACCGGTGCGGCCCGCAGCCGGGCCAACGCCGCCGCCGCCACCCTGGAGCTCCGTCTCGCCGAAGAAGCGCAGCGTCACATGCCACTGGTGCGGGGGGACCCAACGCACGCCGGGCTCGTCGGGTCGAGGCAGCGCCGCCACCCGCGCCTGGACGTCGTCCGGCAGCCACACGGCCACGAACAACCGGGCCGTCGCGCCCGCTACCAAGGCCGGGGCGCCGCCTCGGCCACCAGCCGGCGTCGCAGCCAGTCGAGCACCGAGATGGTCGAGAACTGCCGCACCCGCGCCCGGTCACCGGGGAGGCGGACCATGATCGACTCGGTCTCACCCTCGAAGCACAGGCCCAGGTACACCGTCCCGGCCGGGACGCCCTCTTGCGTGTCGGGGCCGGCCACGCCGGTCACCGCCACCGCCACGTCGCAGCCCAGCACCCGGCAGGCACCCTCGGCCATGGCCACGACGGCGTCGTCGGACACCACCGGGCCCCGGGGCACGCCGAGCACGTCGAACTTCACCTCACTGGCATAGGAGACGATCGAGCCCCGGAAGACGTCGCTGGCCCCGGCGACGTCGGTGAGGCGGGAGGCGATCAGCCCACCGGTGACCGACTCGGCGGTCCCCAGGGTGAGGCCGCGCTCGCGCAGCAGGCGCAACACGACCACCTCGATGGGCTCGTCGTCCACGCTGAAGACGATGTCGCCGAGCAGTCTCGACCAGCAGCGCCACCTCGTCGGCCAGGATCCGGTCGGCCGCCTCCGCCGTGTCCGCCTTGGCGGTGACCCGCACCTTCAGCCCCTCCATGCCGCTGGCCAGGAAGGCGATGGTGGCGTGGCCCAGCTGGTCGAGGTCGTCGATCCGCCCGGCCAGCAGCTCGGCCAGCCCCGATTCGCTCTGGCCCCACGTGCGCAGCGTGCGGCTGCGGATCACGGCCTGCACGCCGGCTCGGCGCTGCAGGTCGGGGATCACCGTGCCCTCGACCATCTCCTGCATCTCGTAGGGCACGCCCGGCACCGCGTAGATGACCTGGCTCGCCGTCACCGATGGGGCAGATCAGCCCGGGGGCGGTGCCCGGCTGCTGGGCGATCGTCTGCGCCCCGGCCGGGACCATGGCCTGGCGCAGGTTGTTGGCCGGCATGTCCCGGCCCCGCGACCCGAACATGGCCCGGATGCGTTGCTCGATGACCGGATCGATGGCCAGCTCGACCCCCATGACCTCGGCGATGACGTCGCGGGTGATGTCGTCGTGGGTGGGCCCGAGTCCGCCGCACACGATGACGGCGTCGCTGCGGTCCAGCGCGATGCGCAGGCGCGTCGGCGATGCGGGCCCAGTTGTCGCCCACCTTGGTCTGGAAGTGCGAGTCGATCCCGGCCAGGGCGAGCTGCTCGCCGATCCACGACGAGTTGGTGTCGACGATCTGGCCCGAGCAGCAACTCGGTGCCGACCGCGACGATCTCACAGCGCATGAACAGGGTCCCCCTCTGGGATGGAACGGTGATGCCGGCGGGTCAGCTGGGCGGCACGCCCGGGGACCCCTGCCGGTCGGACGGGCCGGGCAGGCCGGACGGGCCCTGCATGGTGGAGGCCGCCGAGCGACCGGCCCACAGGTAGTGGGCGGCGCTGAGCAGGGCCACCACGACCGAGGCCCACAACAGGGTGTTGCCCACCCACTCGTAGGCCGTGGCCAGCGGGGGCATGATGGCGGCGCCGACGGCCAGGCTCTGCAGCAGCGTCTTGAGCTTGCCGCCCCGCGACGCGGGAAGGGCGAGGCCACGCCGGCCCCAGTAGACCCGGTACAGGCTGATGCCGATCTCGCGCACGGCGATGATGGCCACCGGCAACCAGGCGAAGCGGCCGATGGAGGCGAGCGAGAACAGGGCCCCCAGCACCAGCACCTTGTCGGCCAGGGGATCGAGGAAGGCGCCCGAGCGGGTGGTGCCGTGGCGGCGGGCGATCCAGCCGTCGATGCCGTCGGTGCTGGCCAGGATGGTCCACAGGGCGAAGACCTCCCACGACGAGTGCTGCGTGCTGATCATGGAGAACAACAGCGGCGAGACCAGCAGGCGGATGACCGTGACCATGTTGGCCGGGGTGGCCAGCGCCGAGGGGCCGTAGGTCTGGTCGGTGTTGCTCATGACCCCGACGCCCGCGCCTTGCCCGCCCGCACGCCGGCGGGGACGGCCACCAGATCCGGGACCCAACGCGGCCACCACGTCCACCTCGGCGAAGCGCGCCCACCGCCAGCGACTCGGGGACGGCGACGATGCCGTCGATCTCCGGTGCCTCGCGATAGCGAACGGGCGATCCCGGGAGCGTCCACGAGCACTCTGACCCGGGCGCCGATGAGTTGGTCACGTCGCGCCGCGGTGATGGCGTCCTGCCGCTCGCGCAACTCGGCCAGTCGCTCGGCCACGAGCCCGGCCGGGACCTGGCCGTCGAGACCGACGGCGTAGGTGCCCTCCTCGGGGGAGAACGAGAAGAACCCGCACCAGTCCAGCTGGGCGGCGTCCACGAACTCGAGCAGCTCGTCGTGATCGGCCTCGGTCTCCCCCGGATAGCCGACGATGAAGTTCGAGCGGAAGGCGGCCCCCGGCTCGAGGGCCCGGATGGCCTCGATGCGCTCGAGGAACCGCTCGCCGTCGCCCCAGCGGCGCATGCGCCGCAGCAGCGGTCGCCGACACGTGCTGCAACGACAGGTCGAAGTACGGGACCCCGGTGGCCAGGATGGTCTCGATCAGCTCGTCGGTCAGATCGCTGGGGTAGAGGTACAGCAACCGGACCCAGTCCACCCGTTCGGCCACCGCCCGCACCAGGGGCACGATGTTGCGCTCGCCCACGCCCTGGTCCCGGCCGTAGGCGGCCAGGTCCTGGGCCACCAGCACGATCTCCGCGGCGCCGAGCTGGTCGACCTCGGCCAGCAGGTCGTCCGAGCGAGCGGCTGCGCTGCTTGCCCCGGAACGACGGGATGGCGCAGAAGCCGCAGGCCCGGTCGCACCCCTCGGCCACCTTCAGGTAGGCCCACGGGGCGCTCGGCGCGCGGGCGAGGCAGGTTCAGCAGGTCGAACGACGGCACCGGCCGGCCCGGGCTTGGCCGCAGATCGAGCACGGCCACCGCGGTCGGTGGCCGGCGGAGGCGGCGATCGGCGACGCCGAAACCGGCGACGGCGTCCACCTCGGGCAGGGCCTCGGCCAACTCGTCGCCGTAGCGCTCGGCCATGCACCCGGTGACCACCAGCCTGGGCCCGGCGGCCCGGCCGTCGCTGAGCGCCAGGACGGTGTCGATCGACTCCTGACGGGCCTCCTCGATGAAGGCGCAGGTGTTGACCACCACCAGGTCGGCCTGCTCGGGGCCGTCCGCGGGCGCCAGCCCGTCGGCCAGCAGGGTGCCGGTGAGCTTGTCGGAATCGACCTGGTTCTTGGGGCAGCCGAGCGTCTCGACCCAGAAGGTCTGTGCCATCGATGTTGATCCTACCGGAGGGGTCAGATCCGCTCGAAGGTGAGCGCCCACAACAGCGCGGTCAGCGACAGGCCGTCGGGCACCCGTCCGGCCGCGATCTCGGCCCGCAGGCGCGCCACGTCGACCCACTCCACCCGCTCGGACTCACCGGGATCGGTGGGCTCACCCACCTCGGTGGCGCCGTCGGCCAGGAAGAGGTGAAAGCGCTGGTCGATCAGGCCGTTGGCCGGCGCATAGGTGGTGAGGTGCTCGAGGGGCCCGGGTCGCCAACCGGTCTCCTCGAGGCACTCCCGTGCCGCGCACGCCGCCGCGCTCTCGCCCGGGTCGATGCGCCCGGCGGGGATCTCCCATCCCCAGGTGTCGGTGATGAACCGATGCCGCCACAGCATGAGGATGCCCCGGTCGGGGTCGTGGACGACGGTGCCCGACGCCTGGTGCGGGGCGCGCACGACATGGTGGTCGAAGCGCTCGCCGCCGGGGATCTCGACGTCGACCAGCCGCAGCGACACCCATTCGCTCTCGTAGATCGACCGCTCGCCGTGCACCGTCCATCGCATGGGGGCGACCCTACCCAGCGGCGCCTCCCGAACCGGGTGCGCGGCGGCACCGCCTGGGGTGCCGCGGTGCGCCAGGTTGGAGCGGGCGTCAACCGAAGGCGAGGGCGAGGCCGGGCCGGGGCCAGCGCATGGACCTCAGCTCGCCGCGTCCCGACGAGGTGATGAACGCGGTGCGCAGGTCGTCGCCCCCGAAGCAGATGTTGGTGATGAGCGGATCGTCGGACAGCACCGTGCGCTCGACGGCCGATCCGTCGGGCGCCACCGCGGTGATGCCGCCGCCGGTGAGGTTGATGGTGGCCACGCAGACCCACCCGTCGCCGTCGACGCCGAGCGAGTCGAACAGGTCGCCCTCGGGCGCGTCGTAGAGGAGCGTGCCCCCGTGCGGGGCGGTGGACGCGGGGTCGCGGGCCACCTGGCCCGGTGCGGTGATCGTCCACGCCCAGAGGCGACCGTGGTGGGTCTCGGCCACGTACAGGCGGCTCCCGTCGGGCGAGAGACCGATGCCGTTGGTGGCGTGCGTGTCGAACACGACGGGGGTGACGGTGCCGTCGGGCGAGCGGTAGGCCACACCCGGGTGGGTCGGCCCGAGCTCGTCGGTCACGCCGTGGTCGGTGAACCAGATGCCGCCGTCGGCATCGAACACGAGGTCGTTGGGGGCCTGCAGCCGGGTGTCGCCGCGCGTCGGTGGCCAGCTGTCTCGACCGATCCGGTGGCGAGATCCACCCGCTGGAGGCATCCGCCCTCCCAGCTCGCCGGCGGCTCGCTGCCGGGGACGGTGAGCCCGCCGAAGTCGCTCCACTCGAAGTAGCCGCCGTTGTTGGCGATGTAGACGGCCCCGTCCGGGCCCACGGCGGCGCCGTTGGGACCGCCGCCGTGCTCGGCGATCACCTCCGTGGTGCCGTCGGGACGGACGCGGGTCAGCGTGCCTCCGGCGATCTCGACCAGGACGACCGAGCCGTCGGCCATGGCGATGGGCCCCTCGGGGAAGCGGAGACCGGTCGCGACGATGTCGGAAGGGGTGTCAGCCATGTATGCATCTTGGCACGACCGCCCCCACGGCGTTCCTGTCCCCCGAACGACCTCTCTCGAGTCGCTGAAGGGACAGAAACGAGGGTCGCTCGGGTCTGGGGTCAGAAGTCGGCGGGC
This sequence comes from uncultured Microthrixaceae bacterium, assembly GCA_963726905.1. Classification (GTDB taxonomy): domain Bacteria; phylum Actinomycetota; class Acidimicrobiia; order Acidimicrobiales; family Acidimicrobilacustridaceae; genus UBA4742. The sequence goes on along the minus strand of CAVSDZ010000005.1, from coordinate 658,336 downwards.
TCCTCGCCGGCGTCGGCCCCGCCGTCGAGCTCCTCGGGCGTCATCAGCACGGCCCGGGCCTTGGAGCCCTCACCCGGCCCGACCACACCCCGCTGTTCGAGCAGGTCCATGAGGCGGCCGGCCCGGGCGAAGCCGACCCGCAGCTTGCGCTGCAGCATCGACGTCGAGCCGAGCTGGGAGCGCACCACCAGCTCCATGGCCTGCTGCAGCAGGTCGTCGTCGTCGTCGCCGCCACCCATCCCGGGCAGTCCCGAGCCGGACGGCCCGTCGTCGCTGCCCTCCACTCCTTCGACGTACTGGGTGTCGGGCGACTGGCGGATCCACGAGCCGACCACGGCCCGCACCTCCGACTCGTCCACCCAGCAGCCCTGGATGCGCTGGGGCACGCTCGAGGCCGGCCCCAGCAGCAACATGTCGCCCTTGCCCACCAGCCGCTCGGCCCCGGGCTGGTCGAGGATGACCCGGCTGTCGGCCAGGCTCGACACCGAGAACGCCCAGCGGGCCGGCACGTTGGCCTTGATGACGCCGGTGATGACGTTGACCGACGGTCGCTGGGTGGCGATGACCAGATGGATGCCCACGGCCCGGGCCATCTGGGCGATGCGACAGATCGAGTCCTCGACGTCGCGGGCGGCGACCATCATCAGGTCGTTGAGCTCGTCGACCACGATGAGGATGAAGGGCAGGCGCTGATAGTCGACGCCCTCGCCCGGCGCGGCCTGGAGCTCGCCCCGATCGAAGGCGGCGTTGTAGCCGGTGATGTCGCGGACGCCCACCTCGCTGAGCAGGTCGTAGCGTCGCTCCATCTCCCGCACGGCCCAGGTGAGGGCGTTGGCCGCCTTCTTGGGGTTGGTGACCACCTGGGTCAGCAGGTGGGGCAGCTTGTTGTACTGGCCCAGCTCGACCCGCTTGGGGTCGACCAGGATCATGCGCACCTGGTCGGGCGTCGAGCGCATGAGCACCGACGTGATGAGCGAGTTGATGCACGACGACTTGCCCGCGCCGGTGGCCCCGGCGATGAGCACGTGGGGCATGGTGGCCAGGTTGGCCAGGATGGCCCGGCCGTTGATGTCGCGCCCGACGGCCACCTCCAGCGGGTGCTTGGCCCGCCGGGCCTCCTCCGAGCCCAGGATGTCGCCCAGGGCGACCACCTGGCGGCTGGCGTTGGGCACCTCGACACCGATGGCCTGGCGGCCGGGGATGGGGGCCAGGATGCGCACGTCGGGCGAGGCCATGGCGTAGGCGATGTCCTTGTGGAGGCTGGTCACCCGGGCCACCTTCACGCCCGGGGCCAGCTCCAGCTCGTAGCGGGTGACCGTCGGGCCCACCACCATGCCCACCAGCCGGGTCTCGACGCCGTGCTCGGCCAGGGCGCCTTCGAGGGCGCGGCCCCGCTCCTCGACGGCCAGGCGGTCGACCGCCTGCGTCTCGGAGCGGGCCAGGAGCTTGGCCGGCGGCAACTTCCAGGGCGAGCGCTCGGCGGCCGGACCGAGGTCGATCTCGAGCTGCTCCACCTCGCCGGCCTCGTCGGCCACGAGCGTCCTCGGGCGGCGGGGCGTCGGCTCCCTCCCCGGCCACCACCACCGCCGGCGCGTCGGGGTCGGCGGCCGGCTTGGCCTCTGCTTGCGGCGCGTGGGGGCCGCGGCCTCGTCCCGCAGGTCGATGTCCGGGGCGGCGGTCGTCGTCGTCGATCTGGAAGAGAGGGGCGAACACCTTGGCCAGCGCGTCCTGCACCGGCTTGACCCCCGACGCCGTCCTCCCGGCGGCGGCCCGCACCGAGGTTCGGGTCGCCACCAGCAGGCCGAGCACGGCCAGGGCCACCAGCACCAGGCCGGCCCCCCACACCCCGACGAGGCGCGACAGCGTGCCGCCGACGAGCGCGCCCACCGCGCCGCCGGCCTTCACGAAGTCGTCGAGCGGATCGCCCCACTGCGGACGACCCCGCGTGAGCTGCAGAAGACCGCACAGCGCCACGAGGATGAGGGCACCCCCGACGGCAGGGCGAACGAACGACGGGGGCTCGCCCTCGGCCCGAGGCCCGCGGATGGCCAGGAGGCCGAGCGCCAACAGCGCCGGGGGCACCAGCCACGCCACCACGCCCGACGGCGGCGCCGATGCCCACGGCCAGGGCGTGGCCCACCGGGCCGGCCAGGTTCGAGTAGATGCCCGAGGCCGGCCACCACCGCGGTGACGATGGCCACCAGACCCCACGCATCGTGGCCGTGGCCGTCGAAGGCCTGGCGGAAGCCCTCGCCGAAGGGCGTGGTCGCGGCCCGCGTCGACCCGCGGGCCGGCGCCTTGGCCTTGGACCGGGACGACGCCCCCGAACGGGAGCGCTTGGTGGATCGGGTTTGCTGCTTGGTAGCCACTTGCTCACCTGGCGGGGACGCGGATGACCGGACAGGTCACCCCTCGGCCCCATGCCCGCGCCGAGGTGACACGACCGGTGTAGCACAGCAGACCCACCCCGCCGAGTGGTGGACGGTCAGCCGCCCACCGACTTTGCGTGCCACCGCGGCTCGATCAGCGGCTGTGGCACGCAAAGTCCGGGGAGGGTCCGGGGGGAGGGTCCGGGGAGTCAGGTCGGGGTGCGTTGGGCGTACGAGGCACCGTAGGCGGCGCTGCGGGCGTGCAGGATGGGGTCGTCGGAGCACTCGATCCCGTCGGTGACCCGGGTCGGGTCGAAGATCAGCGGCTCGGCGTCGGCCGCCTCGGTCAGCTCCAACCGACCGACCACGACGGACTCACGGTCCTCGGGCCACACCGAGGTGGCGTCATCGGTGGGGTCGCCGTCCTCTCCCACCACGAGCTCGAGATCGAAGCTCACCGATCCCCCGGCCAGCTGGGCGGCCAGCGCCGCCTGCAGGTAGTCGGGCGGTCGAGCCCCGGCCTCCTCGTCGCTCAGCCCGTGCACCCCGGCCACCGGCTGCCAGCGATAGCGCACCGGGGTGCGGGTGCCGTCGGCGGCGACCATCCAGAACACGTGCACGCTGTGATAGCGCACGGTGTCGTAGCCCACCGGCGCCGGGGCGGCGATGGACAGCTCGGCTGCGGCCTGAGCCTCGGGATGGGCGCCGAGGAACTCGAGCACCTTGTTGAGGTCCATCTCCCCCGTCGCCGGGTCGGGTCGGCGGGCGTGCACGAACTCGACGAAGTCGTCGACGGTTCGCACGAAGAACATGGGCAGCGACAGCGCCACGATGTCGGTGGAGCGGCCGTCGGCCAGGCGGAACTTGGTGGCCATGCCCCGTCCGTCGCGGGCGCCGTCGGCCGCGTCGGGGTCGGCGGAGCCGTTGGAGAAGCGGACGACGACCGGCGTGACCGCCCCGGGCTGGAGATGAGCGGCCCGGCTGTAGCGGGCGCCCTCACCGTTCGAGGTGAAATGCCCCGCCGCGCCGATGCCGCGGGCGTGGAGCACGCGGCCGCCGGGTCGGGAGGCCCCGGAGGCCTGGACCTCGGCGATGAGTCGTGCGCCGAGCTGGTCATCGGTCTCGGCGTCAGGTGACGGGGTGGGAGCGGCGTCGTCGGGCATGGCCGCACTGTAGGACCATCGAACGCGCCGCGACCCCTGGGGCCGTGGGCCCGCAGGGGTCGCGGAAGTTCCCGCCACGTGGGGCTCGTCGGGACCCGGGGGTGGGATCCCGACGAGATCCGTCGGCGCTCTCCGATCGCCGCACGCAGGCAACAGAGCCGCCGGGGTCAGGCTGGATACGTCGGATCCGCGGCAGGGTGGCCCCCGGTCAGCGGCGAAGGGGGCTCGCCGTGGTCGCGGCACTCGGCCCGCCATCCCGTGGGCGTGACCTGGACCCGCATGCGCCGCCCGCAGGCGGGGCAGAAATGGGGGGGATCGAGGGGGCGGCGGCACTCGGCCGAGCCGCAGGTGGCCACCGGGGCGCCGCACCAGGCGCAGAAGGCCGCCGTCGGGGTGGGCTCGCCCACGGCGCCGTCAGATCACCTTGGACAGCGCGCCGATGGGCATGCGCAGGTCGTCGAGCATCTGCAGGTCCTCGGCCGGGGAGCGCCCCAGCGTGGTGAGGTAGTTGCCCACGATGAGGGCGTTGATGCCCGAGGTCATCCCCATGGCCTGCAGCTCTCGCAGCGTCACCTCGCGCCCGCCGGCGTAGCGCAGGATGACCGACGGCAGCGCCAGGCGGAACAGGGCGATCCACCGCAAGGCCTCGAGCGGCTGCACGACGAGCCGGTCGGCCAGCGGGGTGCCCGGCCGGGGATTCAAGAAGTTCAGCGGCACCTCGGCCGGGTCGACGTCTCGCAGCTGGCCGATGAGCTCGATGCGCTGGTCGACGGACTCGCCCATGCCCAGCAGGACGCCGCAGCACAGCTCCATGCCGTGGCGGCGGACGCGCTCGCACGTCTCGAACCGCTCCTCCCACGAGTGGGTGGTCACGATCGACGGGAAGTACGACATCGACGTCTCGAGGTTGTGGTTGTAGCGGTGGACGCCGCCCTCGGCCAGGCGGGCCGCCTGCGTCCTCGGTGAGGATGCCGGCGCTCACGGCCACGTTGAGGCCGGTGCGCTCCTTCACCAGGGGGACGAGCTCGAGCAGCCGGCGCATGGTCCGCTCGTCGGGGCCGCGCACGGCCAACACGATGCAGAACTCCGACGCGCCCAGCTTGGCCGTCTCGGCCGCGGCGGCCAGCACCTCGTCGGTGTCGAGGAACGGTGTGGCCTGGATCTGGGTCTCGAACTTGGCCGACTGGCTGCAGAAATGGCAGTCCTCGGGGCAGCCGCCGGTCTTGGCCGACAAGATGCCCTCCACCTCGACCTCGGGCCCGCACCAGGCCAGGCGCACCTCGTGGGCCAGTGCCGCCAGGGACGGGACGGCTTCGTCGGGCACGACGGCGAGGGCGGCGAGCTCCTCGAGCGTGAGCTGGCGGCGCTCGTCGAGCAGCGCGTGGCCGGCGGCGGCGATCAGGGTGCGGGACATGGGGCGAGGCTAGTGGCGCGCTCCGACGTGCCACCAACGGCGGTCGCCGTGCCTGCGACCGAGTGAGGCCGAGGCGGCGTCACGCCTCCATGACGACGGGCACGATCATGGGCTTGCGCCGGGTCTGGTCGCTCACGAACTTGCCGGCGGCGCGGCGGACCTGGCGCTGCAGGCTCTCGACGTCGGTGGCACCCCGGTCGAAGGCCGCCTTCACCGCGTCGCGCACCACGGTCTCGCACTGCTCGAGCAGGTCCTCGGCCTCGGCCTCGTAGATCCAGCCCCGGGTGATCACCTCAGGGCCGGTGATGATGGCGCCGGACTTCACGTCGACCCCGACGATCACCACCACCACGCCTTCCTCGGCCAGCACGCGCCGGTCGCGGAACACCCCGTGACCCACGTCGCCGACGGTGCCGTCCACGAAGAGATACCCGGCCGGCACCCGGGCGTGGGGCTTGAGCCCCTTCTTGGTGAGGCGGATCTGGTCGCCGTCCTCGCAGATCATGATCCGGTCGGCGGGCATCCCCATGGCCGACGCGATGCGGGCATGCGACACCAGGTGGCGGTACTCCCCGTGCACCGGGATGAACCACTCCGGTCGGGCGATGGAGTGGAACGTCTTCAGCTCCTCGGCCTTGGCGTGGCCGGTGGCGTGCACGTCCTCGATCCCGCTGTGCACCACCTCGGCACCGAGGCGGAACAAGCCGTCGATCACCTTGGACACGTTCGACTCGTTGCCGGGGATGGGGTGCGAGCTCATGATGACGGTGTCGCCGGCACCGAGCTTGATCCACTTGTTCTCGTTGGCCGCCATCCGGGCCAGCGCCGACATGGGCTCGCCCTGGGAGCCGGTCGAGATGATGCACACCGTGGCCGGGTCGAGGTCGCGGATGTCCTCGATGTCGAGCAGCTTGCTCTCGGGGATGCGCAGCAGGCCCATCTCCCGGGCCAGTCGCATGTTCTTCTTCATCGACAGGCCCATGGTGGCGATGACCCGGTCGTGGGCCAGCGCGGCATCGGCGATCTGCTGCACCCGGTGCACGTGGCTGGCGAAGCAGGCGGTGATGATGCGCTTGCCCTCGTGCTCGTGGAAGAGGTCGTAGAGGACCTTGCCCACCGAGGTCTCCGACCGGGACGTTCCCTTCTGGTCGGCGTTGGTGGAGTCGGCCAGCAGGAGGCGGATGCCGTGCTGGTCGGCCAGCGATCCCACCCGAGCCAGGTCGGTGAGGCGCCCGTCGACCGGGGTCATGTCGAGCTTGAAGTCGCCCGTGTGCAGGATGACCCCCTGCGGGGTGTGGAACGCGGTGGCGAAGCCGTGAGGCACCGAATGGGTGACGGGGATGAACTCCACGTCGAACGGCCCGATCATGCGGCGCTCGCCGTCGGACACCGGGATCAACTCGGTGCGGCCGAGCAGACCGGCCTCCTCGATGCGGTTGCGGGCCAGGCCGAGGCTGAGCGCCGAGCCGTAGATGGGGAACGAGAGGTCACGCAGGAGATACGACAGGGCGCCGTGATGGTCCTCGTGGCCGTGGGTGACGATGCAGCCCTCGACCCGATCGGCGTTGTCGTGCAGGTAGGTGAAGTCGGGCAGGACGAGATCGATCCCGGGCATGTCCAGGTCGGGGAACATGAGGCCGCAGTCGAGGATGAGGATGCGATCGCCCAGCTCGATGCACGCGCAGTTGCGGCCGATCTCGCCCAGACCGCCGAGGAACGTGACCTTGACGTCTTCAGCCATGGAGACGACCCAGCACCTCGAGTGCTCGGCGTTCCAATCCGTCGGGGGCGGGGCCCAGCGGCAGGCGGCACTGTCCCGCCGGCTGACCCAGGGCTCGCAGCATGGCCTTGGCCGGGATGGGGTTGGGGGTGAGATCGCCCGACTCGAAGTCGTAGGACTCGAGCAGCGAGGCGTTGATCTCCGCCGCCTTGGGGTGGTCGCCGCGCTCGAACGCCTCGATCATGGCGCTCATCTCCGGGGCGGCCCAGTGGGCGGCCACGCTGATGATGCCCACCGCCCCCACCGCCATCATGGGCAGCGTCATGGCGTCGTCGCCGGCGTAGACGTAGAAGTCCTCCGGCGTGTCGGCCACCGTGCGCGCCGTGTCGGCGGGGTTGGCCGCGGCGTCCTTCAGGCCGACGATGTTCGGCACCTCCTCGGCCAGGCGCACGAGCATGTCGTGACCGATCTTGCGGCTGGTGCGGATGGGGATGTCATAGAGGAGGACCGGGAGCTCGGTGGCGGCCGCCACCGCCCGGAAGTGCGCCTCGATGCCCGCCTGGGGAGGGCGGTTGTAGTAGGGCGTGACCACCAGCACCCCGTCGAGCCCGGCGCGGGCGGCCTGGGCGGTGAGCCCGGCGGCGTGGGCCGTGTCGTTGGTGCCGCTGCCCCCGATGAGCGGCACGGAGACCGCGGCGCGCACGGCCCGCCAGACCTCGACCTGCTCGTCATCGGTGAGCACCGACGCCTCACCGGTCGACCCGGTCACCACCAACGCGTCGTTGCCCTGCCCCACGAGCCACTCGGCCAGGGCGGCCGCGCCCTCGAGGTCGATCCGCCCGTCGTCGTCGAATGGTGTGACCATGGCGGTGATCACCGGGCCGAAGCGGGTCATGAGGCTGCCTCCTCGGGGGACGCCGAGCGTTCGGAGCCGCGCTCGATCCCGAGCGTGGCCAACAGGTTCTCGTGCAGCTCGAACCACACCGTGTGGTACGAGTCGATGGTGGGCTTGGTGAACCACTCGCCGTCGCCGCCCTGCACCTTGGACAGGGCCGAGGACAGGCGGGGTCCGTAACCGCCGAAGCGCTCGAGGGCATCGGCCAGCTCGTCGAGCACCGGATGGGTCACCGAGTCGATGGTGGCCAGCGAGTCCGCCACGACGGCGTCATAGAGCGCGTCGGTGTGATCGTTGACGACCTGGGCGCCGTCGACCTCGCGCAGCTGCCAGTCGGTGCAGATGTCGAGCAGGCGCTGGTTCACGGCCAGGAACCGCTGATAGGCGCCCGTCACCAGTGGGCGCAGGACGTGGCCGTCCAGCTCGGCGGCCAGCAGCCGCTCCCCCTCCTCCCGGCCCTCGGGCGTCGCCATCCACCCGGTCATCCGACCCTCGCGGAAGCGGGCCCAGCCCCGTTCGCGGTACCCCGCGAGGCGCTCGGTGACCTCGTCGACGGGCAGCCCGGCCGTCTGGGCCACCGCCTCCGCCGGGGCGAACGACCGCAGCCGCAGCGCCAGCAGGACCAGCGCGTCAGGTTCGGAGGGATACGGCATCGGGGTGGATCCTACTGCCCCCGCCCCCTGCCCCGATCTCGGTAGCGGCCGCGTCGTGACGGCGAGTGGGGCGCACGAGCGGTGCCGACGGGCCTCAAACCGGGCGTTCGAGGCGGGCCCGGACCGCCCCGGCCAGCTGGTCGACCACCCCGGCCGGGGCGATGGCGAGGAAGAGGAACGGCTCGATGAGCTCCAGTTCCATGAGCTGGGGACCGGCACCGGCGGGCGTGACCATGTCGACGCGGGCATACAGCAACGGGGCACCGGCGGCGGCCACCGCCTGTGACGCCAGGGCCAGCTCGGCCGTGGTGGGCTCGTGCAGGTGCTCGGTTCCCCCGTGGTGGTACTGCACCCGGAAGTCACCCGCGGCCGGGACCTTGCACACGGCATGCGTCGGCTCGCCCTCGACCACGATCACCGAGGTCTCCCCGACCGCCACCTCGGGCACGAACGGCTGGACGAGCACGTCCCCGTAGCGACGCGCCTCGGCGAAGGCGTCGTCGGTGCCTGCCGCGCCGAGGGTCAGGCGATGGGTTCCGATGGCGCCGACCGACACCGCCGGCTTGACCACCGCCTCGAGCCAACCCTGGCCGGCCAGCAGGGCGTCGACGGCCATCGGCGCCCCGGCCGGGACGACGGCGGTGGGCACGACGGGCACCCCGCGCTCGGCGAAGTCGACGAGGTAGGACTTGTGGCTGTTCCAGCCGATGACCGGGGCCGGGTTCCACAGCTCGCTGACCGAGTCGACGTGGTCGGCCCAGGCCAGGAACTCGCGGTGGCGGCTGGTGTAGTCCCACGTACCCCGGATCCAGGCGGCCCGGTAGTCCGACCAGTCCACCCCCGGGTCGTCCCACGCCACCCATTCGCTCACGATCCCCGCGGCGGCCAGCGCGGCGTCGAGGACGGGTCGGTCGGGATCGTCCACCGCCTCGCTGTGGAGGCCGAGCGTCACCAGGGCGAGGCGTCCGGTCGTCATCGGCGGAGCCTAACGTCGGCGCCGCGCGCCCTCGCACCCCGTCCGAAGGGCGGGTCGGGGACGGTCGGAGCGGGAGTCAGGCGGTGCGGGCGTCGTCCTCGGTGAGGGCGAACGTCTCGAACTCCTCGGCCGTGTCGACCCAGTCCTCGAACTGGATCACGCCGAGCTCGCCGAACTTCTGGCGCAGCCAGCCGGGCTTGCCGGCGGTGGCCCCGGCGTCGAGCAGACCCAGCTTCTTGCAGTTGGGCACGATCTTGGAGAACAGCATCTGCTGGAACACCTGCTGCTCGGGCGAGAGCATCACCAGCGACACCGCCTCCTTCACCGGGACTCCCATGCGGTCCCACACCTCCTGCTGGAGGAAGCGGTCGCGCATGCGCACGGCCGCCTCGAAGGCGAACTCCTGGCGCTCGCGGATCTCGGCCGCGTCGAGCTCGGCGTAGTACTCCTTGAGCGACAGCACCCCGAAGGCCACGTGGCGGGCCTCGTCGCTCATGACGTAGCGCAGCAGCTGCTTCAACAAGCGGCTCGGTCGTCATCATGTGGATGAAGCCGAAGGCCGCGAGCGCCAGCCCCTCCACCATGATCTGCATGCCCAGGTAGGTCATGTCCCACCGGCTGTCGGTCACGATGTCGTCGAGCAGCATCTTGAGGTGGGCGTTGATCGGGTAGTGACCGGACAGCTTGGTGTCGAGGTACTTGGCGAAGACCTCGACGTGGCGGGCCTCGTCGAGGACCTGGGTGGAGGCGTAGTACTTGGCGTCGATCCACGGGACGGTCTCGACGATCTTGGCCGTGCAGATGAGCGCGCCCTGCTCGCCGTGCATGAACTGGCTCAGCGTCCAGTTCTGCATCTCGATGCCCAGCTCGAGCCACTGGGCCTCGTCCCAGGTGGCGAAGCAGGTCCCGGTCAGGTCGAGCTCGTTCGAGCCGCCGTTGGCCAGCGCGTTGGCGGCCACCACCTGCTCCTGGTCCACGTCGAGGTGCCACGGCAGGTCGGTCTCGCCATTCCACTGCGCGGTCTTGGCCTTCTCGTAGAGCTTGTTCAGCGCCGGCCGGGCACCCTTCTCGTAGTCCCACGTGAAGATGGCGTCGGCGTTGTCCTTGACGGTGTGGATCAGGGCGTCGACATCGGTGTTCGAGACCGAGAGGATGGCCTCGAGGTCGTTGATGTCGGCTCGGCCGATGAGGTCTTGGGTCGAAGAGCCATCGGTTGGGGTCATGGGTCAGTCTCCTGGGTCAGGCGGCGGACGAGCCGGCGCGTAGGTCGGCGGTGAGGCCGGGAAGCAGGTAGGTGGCGACGAAGCGATGGGCGTCGTCGGGATCGGAGAGGTCGAAGCGGGGGCAGTCGAACACGTGGGCCAGCACCACCCGGACGGTCCATTCGGCGGTGGCCCGGGCGGCGTCGGGGGTCAAGAAGCGTTCGAGCTCGGGCGCTCCGAACTCGCGGGCCAGCGTGAGCAGCGGGTCGAGGCCGTCGAAGGCGGCGACGCGCAGGATGAGGGCCGGCTCGTGGGCGAGCAGGTACTGGAGGGCCTCATGGGTCCGGACGGCTCGGGTGGCGGCGACGAGCGTGGTGGCCAGCAGGTCCTCCACCCGGTCGAGCGGCTCCAACTCGTCAGCCAGCGCGTCGAGGAAACGACGGACCTCGCGCTCGCCGGAGGCGAACAGCACCGAGTCCTTCCCTCCGGGGAAGGTGCGGTAGATGGTGGCCCGGCTGCACGACGCCTCGCGGGCGACGTCATCGAGGGTGGTCTTGGCCACCCCCCACCGCGAGATGCAACGGAGGGTGGCGTCGATGATGCGGTCGGCCAGGGCCGGAACGGAGGCGGGCGTCCGGCGCGTCGGTCGGGCGTCTCCACCGGCTCGATTCCCGGCTCGATTCCCGGCTGGTCCCCGGTTCGCCCCCTGCGCCGCGTTCATCAGATGAGACAATAAGGCCAATCTCGTCTCATTGCCAAGGATTATCCGCCCTGACCTCGGTCGCCGGGACGACGATGCCGGCCAGGAACTGGGTGCGCACCAGACGGCGCACCGCATCGGCGTCAGTCAGATCCCAACCGCCGGCGCTGCCCAGGTACGACACGAACAGGCCGGTCAGGTAGTCCGCCGCGTCATCGAGATCGAGCCCCGGGCGCACCGGGGCCTCGTCCAGCTCCGTGCGGATGGCAGCCCGGATGAGCGTCTCCATGACCGGGAGGATCGAATGGAGGCTGGGCAACAGGGCGTCGCGTTCGGTGCTCAACAGCCGTTGCAGCAGCACGTGGTCGTCGATGGCCTGGTGACCGAACAACAGGCCCTTGACCAACTTGGCCTCCAGACCGGGTTCGGGGTCGGTCGCCTGTTGGAGGCGGGTCAGGTAGTTGGCCACCTCCCAGCCCACCGCGTCCTCCACGAGCTGGTCACGGCCGCCCTCGAAGTACCGGTACACCGTGGCCCGCGACAGCCCCGCCTCCTGGGCCACGTCCTCCAGGCTGGTCCTGCTCAGCCCCGACCGCTCCACACAGGCAACCGCCGCGGCCAGGATCCGGGTGCGGGTGTCGCCCTCGGTCACGGGCCCACCGAGGCGGCGTCGACCCGCCCGTCGTCCTCCCCCGAGCTCGCCCCCGAGGTCCCGGCCGGGGTCCCGGTTGGGTTCTCGGCTGGGGCCTCGGCCCGGGCCCGGGCGGCCTCCGCCTCCTCCGCGCGCTCGACGCCCTTGTCCCGGGCGCGGCGGCGCAGGAGCAGCGGGTAGACGATGACGGTCAGCGTGGCGAAGATCAGCCACTGCCCGGCGTAGTTGAGGTGCGGCCCGTCGCCCAGCTCCGGCGTGGGCACCGGCTCCGGAAGCGGTCCGTCCTGGGCCGGCGAGGAGGACTGCAGGCTCACGTACACCGGGAAGATCTGGTACGGCAGCTGGTGCTGATAGCGGATCAGATCGACCCGAGAGAGGGTGTGCAACACCCCGTCGGCCGGGTCGTAGGGGCCCGACACCCGGTTCTGGGTGCTCATCAGCAGCCCGGTCACGGTCACGGTGCCGGTGGGCGGGGCGAACTGGTCGAGCGTGGAGTTCTCGTCGATGGCGTAGGGCACCCAGCCCCGGTTCACGGCCACCGCGGTGGTGCCGTCATCGCTGACCAGGGGCGTGATCAGCCACCAGCCGGGGTCGCTGCTGTTGCGGGTCCGGTTGCGGATCAGCACCTGGTTGCCGGTGTCGTAGTGCCCGGTGGCGGTGACGGTCCGGAACGTGTTGGCGTTGGCCTCCTCCGCCGGCTGTCCCGGCTGCACCAACGTCTCGATGGGGACGGGGGCCTGCTGCTCGCGGGCCTCGATCATGCGGTTGATGTCGCGGCGACCGTGCAGGCGGTCGAGCTGCCAGAAGGCGAGGAAGATGAAGGCGACGACACAGGCGGCCACGAACAGATGCGACAGGATCCAGCCCGGCCGACGGGCGAATCGCCAGTCGGTGGGAGGCCGGCCGGCGGCGGCCGGTGAGGCCACGATGTCGCGATGGTCGGTCACGACTGCAGGCTAACCGTGGCCCCGTCGCCCCCCGAATCGCCCCCCGAGAACCGCTCCCCCCTTGGGAACCGGCGTAGAAGTGGCGGCGACAGGAGCACCTAGCGGCGGGACTCGAGCTCGAGCGCCTCCTCGACCGACTCGGGAGGGACGGCGTGGCGTCGTTCGCTCACCCGGCGTCCCACGAGCCACGCCCACCCGGCCGCCCCGACCGCCGCCACCCCGCCCACCACGAGCCCGGCGCGGGCGCCGAACGCATCGCACACCGCCCCCAGGATCGGCCCCCCGATCGGGGTGCTGCCGAGGAAGACCATGGCCTGGATGGCCAGCACGCGGCCGCGCATGGCCGGCGCCGCCTTGAGCTGCACCACCGCGGTCGACGCCGTCATGAACATGATGCTGAAGAAGCCGACGCCCATGGCCACCGGGAAGGCCAGCCCGAGCGTGGGGGCGGCGGCCAGGACGAGCATGGCCGCGCCGAAGCCGGCGGCCGCCACGACCTGCTGGTTCAGGTTGACCGTGGTGCGCCGGGCCGTGGACAGCGCACCGGCCAGCGAGCCGATGCTGATGACCGAGAACAGCAGGGTGAACGTGCCTTCGTTGCCGTCGAAGGTGCGGGTCACGAAGAGGGGCAGCACCACCTGGAAGTTGAACGACAGGGTGCCGATCACCGCCATCATGACGAGCGGGATCCACAGGTCGGGCATCGTCTTGATGTAGCGCAGGCCCTCCCGCACCTGGCCCTTGGCCCGGGCCGCCAGCGGGGGTCGCCGCAGCTCGGCGGGGCGCATCATGAAGAGCGCGGTGAGCACGGCCAGGTACGACAGGCCGTCGGTCAGGAAGCACCACCCGTAGCCGACGGTGGCGATCAGCAGGCCGGCGAGGGCCGGGCCGAAGATGCGGGAGCTCGTCATGAGCGCGCTGTTGAGGCTCACGGCGTTCTGCACGTCCTTCTCGGGCACCATCTCGGTCACGAAGGCGCGGCGCGCCGGGTTGTCGAAGGCGGTGACGATGCCGCCCAGGAAGGCCAGCATGAACAGCAGCGCCACCGGCGGCGCCGGCTGGAAGGCGAGGACGGCGAGGGCGAACGACTGGACCATGGCCAGGCTCTGCGTGGCCATGAGCAGCCGCCGCTTGTCCGAGCGGTCGGCGATGAGCCCCGCCCACGGCCCCAGCAGCAGGACCGGGGCGAACTGACAGGCGGTCAGCAGCCCCACGTCGAAGCCGTTGCCGGTGAGCTTCAGCACCAGCAGCGTCTGGGCCACCAGGGTCAGCCAGTTGCCGACCTGGGAGATGATCTGGCCGGTGAAGAACAGCCGGAAGTTGCGGATCCGCAGCGACCGGAAGGTCTCCCGACCCACTCTGGCCAGACGGGACTTCACCGAGGGCCGGAGCGGCAGGGGCAGGGCATCGCCCCAGTGTGCCCGAAGTAGTTAGCGTTCCAAACTACTTTTTCGGATTCCCGCCCGTGCCGGCAGAGATGGTCGGCTCAGGCGGTCGGCAGTGCGTAGTCCGCGAACTGGTCGCGCAGGGTCTTCTTGGAGAACTTGCCGACCGAGGTCTTGGGCACCTCGTCGATGAAGACCACGTCGTCGGGGAGCCACCACTTGGCCACCCGTCCGTCGAGATAGGTGAGGAGCTCCTCCTTGGTCAGCTCCTCCCCCGGCTTCACCACGACGCAGGCGAGCGGTCGCTCGGACCACTTCGGGTGCTTGACGCCGATCACGGCGGCCTCGGCCACCGCGGGATGGCCCATGATCTCGTTCTCGAGCTCCACCGAGCTGATCCACTCGCCCCCCGACTTCACCACGTCCTTGGTCCGGTCGACGATGCGGAGGTAGCCCTCGGCGTCGATGGTGGCCACGTCGCCGGTCTTGAGGTAGCCGTCGGCGGTGAACGATTCGGGTGAGCGATCGTCGTTGTAGTACTCCCGGGCGATCCACGGGCCGGTCACCTGCAGCTCGCCCCGGCTCTCGCCGTCCCACGGGACCGCCTGCTCGGTGGCCGGGTCCTGCACCCGGAAGTCCACCCCGATCGAGATGTTGCCGATGCTGGCGCGCAGGTCGGCCAGCTCGTCCTCGTCGAGCGAATCGGCCAGGTAGCTCTTCACCCGGCCCACCGACGCCAGCGGGCTGGTCTCGGTCATCCCCCATCCCTGCAGGATGGGGATGCCGATGGCGTCCTTGTAGGCCTCCGACAGCGCCCGGGGCACCGCCGAGCCGCCGCAGATGGTCGCCCGCAGGTGGGAGGTGTCGCGCCCCTTCAGCTCCGGGAGCACGCCCATCCAGATGGTGGGCACGCCGGCGGCGATCGTCACCTTCTCCGACTCGATGAGCGAGGCGATGTTGCCGGGCGAGAGGTCGGGCCCGGGCATGACCAGGTTGGCGCCGCACGCCGGTGCGGCGTGGGACAAGCCCCAGGCGTTGGCGTGGAACATGGGCACCACCGGCAGGATCGTGTCGCTCTCGCTGATCCCCACGCAGTCGGCGGTCATCACGCCGATGGTGTGCAGCCACGTCGAGCGGTGCGAGTACACCACGCCCTTGGGGTTGCCGGTGGTGCCGCTCGTGTAGCACATCGATGCCGCCCGGTTCTCGTCGAGCCGGGGCCACTCGACCGGGGTGGCGGCGGCCAGGAGCGCCTCGTAGTCGTGCACCTCCCACGGACCCTCGGGGCAGGGGACGTCGCCCTTGCCGTCGTCCATGACCACCACGTGGCGCACCGCCTTGAACGTGTCGAGCAAAGGGGCCAGCACGCCGAGCAGCGACCGATCGACGAAGATGACCTCGTCCTCGGCGTGGTTCACGACGTAGGTGAGCTGCTCGGGGAACAGCCGGATGTTGAGGGTGTGCAGGACCCGCCCGCGAGCACGGCACCGAGTACCAGAGCTCGAGGTGGCGGGCCGTGTTCCAGCCGAACGTGCCCACCCGGCCGTCGTCGGTGATGCCCAGGTGTCGAGCACGCCACCCAGCCGCCGCGACCGGTCGGCCCACTCGCCGTAGGTCTCCCGCTCGATGCCGGAGCCGGTGAAGGTCACCACCTCCTTGCGGGGGAACAGCGTCTCGGCCCGGTTGAAGAAGTGGTCGAGCGTGAGCGGCCGGTCCTGCATGAGCCCCTGCATGGCGATCCCCCCGGGGAGTCGAGTTCTGGATGGGAGCAGCGTAGGCGCGCCGGCGCGGCCCGGGCCGGGCCGGACGTCGGCCCGCGCCGCTGTGCGAAACTCGTGGCTTGGACGCCGACGCCAGCGACCCCCTGGTCGAGCCGAGGAGGCCGAGTCGCCGACGGGCGGCGCTGGTCATCACCCCGATCATCGTCCTCGTCATCTGCAGCAATCTGGGCAACGCCTTCTTCCCGACGCTGGTGACCGAGCACCCGCTGCTGCTGATCGCCCTCTCACCCACCAACCGCAACTTCGTGCTCGCCTCGAACCAGTTGGACCCGTGGGCGTTCTACGGCGTCGGGTTCGTGCGCCTCATGCTCCCCGACCCGTTCTTCTTCCTGCTCGGCCGGTGGTACGGCGAATCGGCGATCTCGTGGATGGAGCGACGCACGCCGACGTTCGGCCAGCTCATGCGCATGCTGGAGCGCTGGTTCTCCAAGGCCAGCTGGCCCCTGGTGACGGCGGTGCCCAACAACCCCGTGTCGCTGCTGGCCGGGGCCGCGGCCATGTCGGTGCTGGTGTTCACCGTCCTCGACGTGGTGGGCACCATCGGGCGCCTGATCCTGCTGAGGGTGGTGGGCGACATCTTCGCCAAGCCGATCGCCTGGTTCGTGAACCTCGTGGGCGAGTACCGCCTGCCCCTCCTGGCCGTGACCATCACGCTCGTGGTGGTCACCTCGATCCGCGAATGGCGGGCCGGCACCAGCGAGATCGAGCAGCTGCTCGAGCTGGAGCAGGAAGCCGACGACGACGACTGACCCGCCACGCTACGGTGACTACCAGCGGGCTTCTGACCGTGGGTCGATCTGACCCGGGGGAAGCTCCAGAGCGACCGAATTGGGGGTGCTCCGATGGGGAAGTTCCTGCTCGAGGTCAACTACACGCTCGACGGCGTGAAGGGGGTGGAAGGTGAGGGCGGCACGGCCCGCCGAGCGGCCGCGGAGGCGGCGGCGGCGAGCGTGGGGGGAACGGTCGAGGAGTTCTACTTCGCCTTCGGATCCACCGATGTGTTCGTCATCGCCGACTTCCCCGACAACGCCTCGGCCGCCGCGCTGGCCCTCGCCGTGACGGCCGGGGGTGGAGCGAGCGTCCGCACCGTCGTGCTCCTGACGCCGGAGGAGATCGACGGCGCCGTGGCCAAGAAGGTCGGCTACCGCCCGCCCGGCGGCTGACCCGTCACCTGAGGGCTCACTTCGGGACGTTCGCCTCTCGTCGCCCGCACCGACGCTCCGTACGGTCAGGCCATGAGCGAGATGCCGCAGACGCCCGAGTGGTGGCAGGCCTCCAACGGCCGCTGGTATCCGCCGGTCCCCCCACCGCCGCCTCCCCTCCCCCCGCCGCCGGTCGCCCGGACGGCGCCGGCGCCCGCCGGGCCCGTCCTCCTGGCTCCGGACCGACCACGACCCTCCCAGGGAATGAAGGACGCCAACGGGTCGATGGCGCTCGGCTTCTTCGGCGTGTTCTTCGGATGGCTCCCCCTGTTCGGCGTCGTCCCCGCCGCGGTGGGGCCGGTCGCCGTCTACCTGGGCGTGCGGGCGCTGCGGGCGGCCGGCGCCGAGCCCCCGGCCACGGCGCGTCGCCTGCAGGGGACGGCCACCACCGGGATCGTGCTGGGCGCCATCGCCACCGGCTTCCTCGTGCTGTGGACCGCGGCGTTCGTCTGGAGCTTCGCCGGCGGCCAGGACCCCTTCCGGGGTCTGTGACGCGCCGCGTGGCGAACCTCTAGCGTGACGTCGTGACGAAACGGGTGGCCGTGGTGACCGGGGCCAGCTCCGGCATCGGCGCCGCCACTGCACGCCACCTGGTGCAGGCCGGGTTCGACGTGGTGCTCGGGGCCCGGCGCCTCGACCGCCTGCAGGCCGTGGCCGACGCCGTCGGGGCCACGGCGCGACCGCTGGACGTGACCGACGACGATTCCGTCGAGGCGTTCTGCGCCCAGCTGCCGGTCTGCTCCGTGCTGGTCAACAACGCGGGTGGGGCCGTGGGCCTCGAGTCGGTGGAGGACGCCGAGCTCGAGCACTGGCGGGCCATGTACGAGACCAACGTCCTCGGCACGCTGCGGATGACCCGCGCCCTGCTCCCCGCCCTCGAGCGCTCCGGTGACGGCCATGTCATCGTGGTCGGTTCGATCGCCGCCTACGAGCCCTACCCGGGTGGTGCCGGGTACAACGCCGCCAAGTTCGCCGAGCGGGCCCTCACCTCCGTCCTGCGCCAGGAGTTGCTCGGCCGTCCGCTCCGGGTGACCGAGGTCGATCCCGGCATGGTCGAGACCGAGTTCAGCCTGGTGCGCTTCGGCGGCGACGCCGAACGGGCCGCCCGGGTGTACGACGGGGTCACGCCCCTCACCGCCGATGATGTGGCCGAGTGCATCGCCTTCGCCGCCACCCGTCCCAGCCACGTCAACATCGACACGCTGGTCGTGCTGGCCCGCGACCAGGCCGGCGCCCGTCAGGTGCACCGGCGCCCCTCAGCCGACTGAGCGCCGCCGCGCCTCGATCCGCTCGATCAGCGAGTCGTACCAGCGTCGGGCCTGCTGGGGGCGCAGGGCCAGGCTCTTGGCGTCGGGATGGGGGAACGGGACCTGCTCGTCGTGGACGCGGGCGCAGATCTGATCGCGCCGCCCGGTGCGGTGGGGTGCGAGCTCGAAGCCGTCGATGTCGGCCCAGGCCAGGCGGCGCTCACCCCAGGTTCGGATGACGAGGCCCTCCGGCGTGGTGCGGGTCGAGCGACGGTAGGCCGACAGCGAGGCCAGGGCGATGGCCGCGGCCACCACGAGGGCGACAACACCAACCAGCCAACTGGTGCGCCGCAGGGCGTCGATGCCGATGAAGGCGGCGATGGCCGCCACCACCAGCTCCAGGGTCAACGCGGACAGGGTGTGGGAGCGCATCACGAAGTCCTGCGACGCGTCCGGCAGGCGGGGGGCCCGCATGCGCCGCAACCGGCGGCCGGGGTCCGGGGCGTCGAGGGGCGCCGGCGCGCTGCGACGCCCCCGAGGAGCGGGCGATCCCGGTCGGGACGGATCCACGGGCGCCCTACAGGTCGAGGAGGCCGTCGAGCCCGAGGGTGAGGCCCGGATGGTCCGCCACCTTCCGCACGGCCAGCAGCACCCCGGGCATGAACGACGAACGGTCGTAGGTGTCGTGACGGATGCTCAACGTCTGGCCGGTCGTACCCAGCAGCACCTCCTGATGGGCCACCATCCCCCGCATGCGCACGGCGTGGATCGGGATGTCGGCCGGCCCCCGAGCACCCCGGGCCCCGGCGACGACCTCCTTGGTGGTGGGGTCGGGCGTCCATTCCGACGAGGCCCCGGCCATCCGCTGCGCCGTGACCATGGCCGTGCCCGACGGGGAGTCGACCTTCTGCTCGTGGTGCAGCTCGATGATCTCGGCCGTCTCGAAGTACGGGGCCGCCAGCTCGGCGAACCGCATCATCAAGATGGCCCCGATGGCGAAGTTGGGGGCGATCACGCAGTTGCTGGCCGTGAAGGCTCGCCGGAACTCGTCGAGGTCCGCGTCGGTGAAGCCGGTGGTGCCCACCACCGCATGGATGCCGTTGTCGGCCAGCCACATCACGTTCTCCCGGGCCGCGTCGAGCTGGGTGAAGTCGACGGCCACGTCCACCGACGCCGCCAGGAGCGCCTCGGGCCCGGCCGCCATCTGAAGGTGCGCGTCGATGCCGTTCACCTGGCGGAGGTCGAGGCCGGCATGGAAGGGATCGACGGCGGCGGCCAGTTCCAGGCCGGGGGCGTCGGCGACCGCCTGGCAGACCGTCGTGCCCATGCGGCCGCCGGCTCCGAACACGCCAACCCGGATCATGGGCCAGACCCTAGTGCCGGGCCGCGCCCCGGGCACCGGGGGCCGACGCTGCAGCTCCGCCGCACGCCCCGCCGGTGGTGATGGTGGTGGTGAGGATCAGGCGGAGCGGCGCGGGCCAGGCCCCGCTCGGCGGCGGCGGCCATCACGCGGTCGTCGGCGTCGAAGGGGCCCACGACCGACAGCACGTTCGGCGCGGCCAGCACTCGGTGCAGCACCCGGTCGACGTCGTCGCGCGTCACCGCTCGCAGGCGGGCCAGGTGCTCGTCGATCGAGATCAGCTCGTCGCGCACGGTGAGGTTGGCGCCGAGTCGGGCCATGCGGCTGCCCGTGTCCTCCAAGCCCAGCAGCGTCGCCCCCTGGAGGTACCCCCGGGCCACGTCGTGCTCGTCCTCGGTGATCCCCTCCTCCAGGATCCCGTCGATCACCGAGTCGATGACCTCCAGGAGCTCGGCCAGGCGAGCCGGGGCCGTCCCCGCGTACACGGTGAAGGCGCCGGTGTCGGCGTAGCTCGACGGCGACGAGTACACCGTGTACGCCAGACCACGTTCCTCGCGCACCTGCTGGAAGAGCCGGCTCGACATGCCTTCGCCCATGACCTGGTTCGCCACCATCAGGGCGTAGCGGTCGTGGTCGTGGGCGTCCACCCCCCGCCAACCCATGGCCACGTGGACCTGTTCGGTGGGCCGGTGCACCACGGTCAGGGGGGCGAGCTCCGCCGTGGGAGCGACCCGTTCGGGCTTGTGGCCCGCCTCGTGGTCGGCCAGGCAGTGCTCGACCCGGTCGAGCACCGCACCGTGGTCGAGGTTGCCCGCCGCCGCCACCACGATGTTGGCCGGGGTGTACCAGTGCTCGTGAAAGGCGGCGATCTCGTCGCGGCCCATGGCGGCGATGGACTGCTCGCTCCCCAGGGTCTCGGCCCCGAGGCCGTGGCCGGGGAACAGCGCCTGCATGAGGCAGGTGTGGACCACGTCGTCGGGGGTGTCCTCGTTCATCAGGATCTCCTCGAGGATCACCTCCCGCTCGGCGTCGATCTCGTGGACCCGGAAGGCGGGCGCGCTGATCACGTCGGCCAGCAGCTCGAGCCCGAAGGCCAGCTCACCGGCCGGCAGGCGGGTGTAGTACGAGGTGTGCTCGCGGCTGGTGTAGGCGTTCATCTCGCCGCCCACGGCATCGACCGCCACCGCGATCTGGCGGGCGCTGCGCTCGGCCGTGCCCTTGAACAGCAGATGCTCGAGGAAGTGCGACGCGCCCGCCAGTTCGGCCGGCTCGTCCCTCGACCCGACCCCGACCCAGAAGCCGAGCGTCACCGAACGGGCCTCGGGCATGTGCTCGGTCACGACGCGCAGGCCGGACTCGAGCGTGGTGAGCTCGATCCCCGGCTCGGGGCCGGCGGTGGCGAGCGGCCGGGGGCGCCGGACCCCGGCCCGGGACGGCGAACGCCCGCCCCCGGCCGGAGCCGGAGACGGGCGGTCACCCACTGCGGGATCGCTCAACGACGACGACCGCGGTCGCCACCGCGACCACGTCCGCCGCTGCGGCCGCCACGGTCACCCCCGCCACCGGTGGTGGTGGCCTCGGGGCCGAGATCGCCGAACTCGGTGCGGACCTCGTCGTCGAAGGCGTCCTCGAACGAGACGTACTCGCGATCGCCCTCGGCGGCCGGGGCCGACTCGGCCGGACGCTCGTCGCGCCGACCGCGATCGCCCCGGTCACCGCGGTCGCTGCGTCCGCCGCGGTCGGAGCGCTCGCCCCCACCGGAGCCGGCGCCTTCCTTCACGGCGACATCACCGGCGGGGCGGAGCGACACCTTGCCGTTGGGGTCGACGTCTTCGACCACGACCTCGATGGTGTCACCCAGGTCGACCACGTCCTCGACGCGGTCGATGCGCTTGCCGCCACCCAGCTTGGAGATGTGCAGCAGACCGTCGCGACCCGGGAGGATGTTGACGAACGCCCCGAACTTGGTGATGTTGACCACCTTGCCGGTGTAGGTCTGGCCCACATCGGCCGTCGGCGGGTTGAGGATCAAGCGGATCTGGCGCTCGGCCTCGGCCACGGCGCCCGAGTCGGTCGAGCCGATGCTGACCCGGCCCACCGAACCGTCGTCGTCGACCGAGATGTCGGCGCCGGTCTCCTGCTGGATGGCGTTGATGACCTTGCCCTTGGGCCCGATGACCTCACCGATCTTGTCCATCGGGATCTCGAAGCTGATGATCTTCGGGGCGGTGGCGCCGACCTCGGGCCGGGGCTCGCTGATGGCCTCGTTCATGACGGCCAGGATGGCGAGGCGGGCCTCCTTGGCCTGGCCCAGCGCCTTGGCCAGGACGTCGGCGGGGATGCCGTCGATCTTGGTGTCGAGCTGCAGGGCGGTCACGAACTCCGAGGTGCCGGCGACCTTGAAGTCCATGTCGCCGAAGGCGTCCTCGGCCCCGAGGATGTCGGTCAGGGTCGTGTACTTGCCCTCGGCGTACACCAGGCCCATGGCGATGCCGGCCACCGCGGCCCGCAGGGGCACACCGGCGTCCATCATCGACAGGCTCGAGCCGCAGACCGAGCCCATCGACGTGGAGCCGTTGGACGACAGCACGTCGGACACGGTGCGGATGGTGTAGGCGAACTCTTCCTTGGTGGGCAGCACCGGCACCAGGGCCCGCTCGGCCAGCATGCCGTGGCCGATCTCGCGGCGCTTGGGGCCGCGCATGAAGCCGGTCTCGCCGGTCGAGTAGGGCGGGAAGTTGTAGTGGTGCATGTAGCGCTTGCGGTCGACCACGCCGAGCGTGTCGAGCATCTGCTCGAGGCGGGGCATGCCGAGGGTCGTGACGTTGAGCACCTGGGTCTCGCCCCGCTGGAACAGGCCGGAGCCGTGCACCGAGGGGAGCACGCCGACCTCGGCCGACAGCGGCCGGATGTCGGCCGTGCCGCGACCATCGATGCGGACGCCCTCGTTGACGATGCGCGAGCGCACGATCGACTTGGTCAGCGAGCGGAAGGCGGCCTTGATCTGCTTCTCGGCGTCGGCGACGTCGGCGAAGCGGTCGGACAGCTCGGCCACGATGGCGGCTCGGGCGTCGGCCTCGGCCTCCAGGCGCTCGGTCTTGTCGGAGATCGACTCGGCGGCCACGACCCGCTCGCGCCCGATCTCGGCCACGGCGTCGTACACCTCCGGCGAGTAGTCCGCCGTCACCGTGTACTCCATGGGCGGCTTGACCCCGGCGGCCTCGACCAGCTCGCGCTGCATGAGGATCGAGTCGCGGATCCAGGTCTTGGAGGCCTCGAGACCCTCGGCGATGACCTCTTCGGTCACCTTGGGGGCCCCGGCTTCGAAGGCGGGCCAGGCGGCCTCGGTGCCACCGGCCTCGACCATCACGATGGCGACGTCGCCGTCGTCCAGGAGGCGGCCGGCGACGACCAGCTCGAACGTCGAGGTCTCGCCCTCTTCGTAGGTGGGGAACGGGATCCACTCGCCGTCGGTGCTGTAGGCCACCCGCACGGCGCCGATGGGGCCGTCGAAGGGGATGCCCGAGAGCATCAGGGCGGCCGAGGCCCCGTTGATGACCGACACGTCGTGCGGGTTCTTGAGATCGGCGCCGAGGACGGTGCCGACCACGTGCACCTCGTTGCGGAAGCCGTCGGGGAAGCACGGCCGCAGCGGGCGGTCGGTCAGGCGGCAGGTGAGGATGGCCTGGTCGCTGGCCTTGCCCTCACGACGGAAGAACGAGCCGGGGATCTTGCCGGCGGCGTACATGCGCTCTTCGATGTCGACGGTGAGGGGGAAGAAGTCGGCGCCCTCGCGGGCCGACTTGGCCGCGGTGGCGGTGACGAGGACGACGGTGTCGCCGAGGCGAACCGTCACCGCCCCGTCGGCCTGGGCGGCGAGCTTGCCGGTCTCGAAGGTGAGGGTCTTGTCGGGGGCGTCGACGACGCCGCGGGAAACGATGTGAGCTTCCGTCATGGAAGGCACTCCTTTGGGGCACGGGGCCCCTTCGTGTGGAGGCCGGGCGGCGCCAGTTCCCAGTGGTGAAGGGCGGACCGGGACCGGTGCTCGGTCCCGCCCCTCGCCACTGGCAGCTGACGTGCACGCCCGGCGGGGTTGTGCCGGCGACCGCCGTTGGGTGGCCGTCCGGATAGGGCGACGGCGACCCGATGGTCGCCGTCAGGGTGAAACATGGGTTAGCGGCGCAAGCCCAGCTTGGCGATGATCGCCCGGTAGCGCTCGACGTCGTTCTTCTTGACGTAGTCGAGCAACCGACGACGGCGACCCACCAGCATCAGCAGACCTCGCCGGCTGTGATGGTCCTTCTTGTGGACCTTCAGGTGCTCGGTGAGGTGATTGATGCGGTCGGAGAGCAACGCGATCTGCACCTCGGGGGAACCCGTGTCGGTGTCGTGGAGGCGGTGCTCGGCGATGGTGCCGGCCTTGGGGGCCAGGTTCTGGGGATTGGACGCCATGAGATGAAGTGTTCCTTGGTCTTGGGTATCGGACCCGGCCTCGAGGACCCGCTGCCTTGCCTGGGCAGGCTGGCGCAGTCAGAAGCGGATGAAACGCTCCCCGCCGTTCAGGATGATCGCAAGATGATCCCGGAGCGCGGTGGTGCGTCGCTCCAGGGTAGCAGCCCGCCCGGCCAACCCGGTAGTCGGTGAGGGGCCGGTGAGGGGTGGGCGCGAGTCGCCTCAGGGATCAGGTGATGGTCCACCGGTAGGTGGGATGGCTCAGCGGCTCGGCCGGCCGGCTGTCCCCCGCCGCCGGCTTGAAGGCCAGGATCGGGGCGTCGGGCTCGTAGAAGATGGATTCGAGCTCCTCGGTGGACACCGCTCCCGCCGCCCCGATCGTGTCGCGGATGGCGTCGCCCAGACGGCCCTGCAGGAGCTCGGCCACGATGGCCGGCAGGGTCTCGGGATCGCGCAGCAGCCACGAGTGCCCCGCGTGCTTGACGGTGATGAGCTGGCCGTTGGCCCGCTTGGCCGCCGACTTCGCCGTGGCGTAGGGCACGATCAGGTCGCGATCGCCGTGCAGGACGAAGGTGGGGACCTCCTCCAGGGCCAGCGCGTCGAGGATGCCCCGGCTGCCCCGGGTCCGCAGGATCGAGGCCGCCGGGCCGACGAGACGCCAGGGCCGGGTGGCGTGACCGGCCAGGGTGGGCGCCAGCAACCGGCCCAGCTTCATGGCCTGACGGGGGTCGCGCAGCGGGATGGTGGACACGGCATCGATGGCCAGCGCCGCGCCCATGGGCGCCAGGAGGAACGGGTTGAAGCGGAAGACGTTGACCATGAGGTCCCACTGGTCGCCGACGATGGCGTCGATGAGCAGGGCGGCGACGGTCCGGTCGGGCTGCTGGGCGGCGAGCTGGGCCGCCACCCGCCCACCCATCGAGTGCCCGGCCAGGATGGACTGGCGGATCCCCAGCTCCTCGATGACGCGTCCCATGAGGTGGGCGTAGTCGCCGAGGTGCCCACCGCTCAAGGGAAGCCCCTGGGTGCCGCCGTGGCCCGCCATGTCGACGGCGACCACCTTGAACCCCTTGGCCACCAGCCGCTGGAGCGTCTGGGCATAGAGGAAGCCCTCGGCGGTGAAGCCGTGGACCACCACCAGCGGCACCCCTCGACCGCTCACCGTGAGGCCGACCCGGTGGCCGTCGGCCAGGGTCAGGGAGTGGCGCGACAGGCGGGGCACCGGGGTCGCGGCGTCACCCACCGGATCCAGCACGGGCTCGCGGAGGGGCGCCGTCATGTCGGACATACTCATCTCATCGGCCATCCCGATGGTGGATGGAGGCCTCCCCCGAACCGGTGTGGAGGCGGGTCTCACGCACGGTGACCAGGCTCCACCGTGGCCAGGAGGTCGCCGGCGGCGACGCAGTCCCGACCCATCTGGGCGATGAGGTCATCCACCGCCTCGAACTTGAGCTCGTCGCGCAGGTGGGCCACGAAGCGCACCCGGGCGGGCTCGTCGTAGAGGTCCCCGTCGAAGCCCAGCAGATGGGCCTCGAGCAGTGACGTCTCTGCGTCGTCGTAGAAGGTGGGCCGCCGGCCCAGGGAGAGCGCCGCGGGCCGGGCCACGCCGTCGGGGCGGAAGTACCACCCGGCGTAGATCCCGTCGGCCGGGAGGCAGATCTCGTCGGGAACTTCGACGTTGGCGGTGCGAAAGCCCAGCTCGCGCGCCCGCTCGTCGCCGTGGCCCACCACGCCGCGCACCTCGTGGGCCCGACCGAGCATGGTGTTGGCCCGCTCCAGGTCGCCCCCGGCCAACGCCGAGCGGATGGCCGTGGACGACACCCGGTCGAGCTCGGCGGCCGGGCGTCCGTCCAGCCCCACGAGGTCGAGGCCGGTGACCTCGAAGCCCAGCTCGGCGCCCATCGCCCCCAGCAGGGCCACGTTGCCCCGGCGGCGATGGCCGAAGTGGAAGTCATCGCCCACCACCACGGCCCGTGCCCCCAGCGCCCGCACCAGGATCTCGGTCACGAAGTCCTCGGCGAGCTCCTGGGAGCGGGCCTCGTCGAAGTGCACCACCAGCGTGTAGTCCACGCCGGTGGTGGCCAGCAGCTCCAACTTCTGGTCCAGATCGGTGAGCAGCGGGGGGGCCGACTCCGGCCGCACCACCGAGGCCGGATGCCGGTCGAAGGTGACCACCGCGCTCTGCAGACCACGCTCCGCGGCCAGGTCCCGGACCCGGGCGATGACGGCCCGGTGACCGCGGTGCACACCGTCATAGGCACCGATGGTGACCACGGTGCCGGCCAGGGGCGCCGTGGTGGCGTCGTCGTCGCGCAGGACCTGCATCGATCCGAGGCTACTCACGGACAGCTCAGCCTCCGCCACCGGCCGGGGCCACGACCACGGCCGGCTTGACCGTTGCCTCGCCGTGCGCCTCGTACACGGCCAGCAGCGACCCGTCAGGGCCGACCACCGCCCACGGCCCCGAGCCGGCCAGCTCTCCACCTGCGGCCGAGCCCAGATCCCCCCGGGCCAGCACCTTGCCGTGGCCCACCGCCTGGGCCAGCTGCTCGGACACCGCCACCGTGGGGTAGTCCCTCATGGCCTCGGTGATCGGTCGGACGATCACGGCGTCGAGCGGCTGGGCCTCGTCCACGGTGAAGGACCCGATGGCGGTCCGGCGCAGGTTGCGCAGGTGGGCTCCCCCGCCCAGGGCGTGGCCCAGGTCGTGGGCCAGCGTGCGCACGTAGGTCCCCGAGGAGCAGTCCACCTCGGCCCGCAGCACGCCCGGCTCGCCCGTGCACCTCGCTGAGATCGAAGCGGTAGACCGACACCGGCCGGGGCTCCCGCTCGACCACGACGCCCTGGCGGGCCAGGTCGTGCAGCCGTCGGCCTCCGACCTTCACGGCCGAGACCATGGGGGGGACCTGGGTGATGTCACCGGTCAGGGTTGTCGGCCGCCGACCGGGCCTGCTCGAGGCTCACCTCGGCCATGTCGTAGGTGGCCACCACCTCACCACTCGAGTCCAGGGTGGTCGTCTCGACCCCCAGCACGATCTCGCCCACGTACGACTTGGGCAGCGCGGTGAGGAACCGCAGCAGCCGGGTGGCCCGCCCCACCCCCAGCACCAGGACGCCGGTGGCATCGGGGTCGAGCGTGCCCGAATGGCCGATCTTGCGGTTGTGGAGGATGCCGCGGGCCTTGGCCACGACATCGTGGGACGTCCACCCGGCCTCCTTGTCGATGATGGCGATCCCATCACGCAGCTGCTGATCGGCGTCCATGGCCGTTCGGGCGTAGATCCGGACCGGAGGCCGGTCTGGATCTACGCATCCTCCGGGTGGTCGTCGAGGTGGTCGTCGAGGTCGTCGAGGTGGTCCTCTTCGTCGGGCACGGGCACGTCATCGGCGATGGGGCCGATCTCGGCGAGGATGGCCTCGATCCTGGTCCCCTCGCGGACAGCCGGATCGGGCCGGAACGACAGCTCCGGGACCCGCTTGAGCCGGGTCTGGCGGGCGATGGCGGCCTTCAGCCGGACCCGGGACTCGGCCAGCGCCTCGAGCACGGCGTCGTCACCCTCCTCGCCGTCGAGCGAGTCGTAGTAGACGGTCGCCTGGCGCAGATCCGCCGTCCACGTCCACCGAGGTGAGGGTCAGCAGGTCCAGCCGTTCGTCATCGATGAGCTCCAGCTCCTCGGCCAGGATCTCGCGCAGCAGCCGGTTGAGGCGGGCCGTGCGGGGGTACTGGCGGGCGGTCCCCGGGCGGGGCGCGCGGCGACCGGCCATCAGTCGACCTCCAGCCAGTGGCGCTCGGCGCCCACCACTTCGATCTCCGGGAACGACCACACGAACCGCTCGACGGCGTCGATGACCTCGGTGACGTGGCCGGCCGAGCCGGAGACCCCGACGAAGCCGAGCTCGGCGTGGCGGTGGGCCTCCTGCCGGCCCGTCTCGGCCGATGCCACCTGATGGCGTCGTCGGGCCCCGTCGAGGATCGGGGTGATCACCGAGCGCTTCTCCTTCAACGATGTCGCATCGGCGATCCGCAGATCGACGGTGAGGGCGAGGACGTGGGTGGCCACAGCGGGCACCGCGGTCAGGCCCGCGGGATCTCGCGATCCTCGTAGGTCTCGATGATGTCGCCGGGCTTGAGGTCCTGGAAGTCGGTGAGGCCGATGCCGCACTCGAAGCCGCTCTGCACCTCGCGCACGTCCTCCTTGAAGCGCCGCAACGAGTTGATGGCGCCCTTCCAGATGACGGTGCCCTCCCGCAGGAAGCGGACCTTCGAGTTCCGGGTGATGGTGCCGTTGAGCACGTAACAGCCGGCGATGGCACCCACCCGGGGGACCCGGAAGATCTCGCGGACCTCGGCCTCGCCGGTGACCACCTCTTCGAACTCGGGGGCGAGCAGGCCCAGCATGGCGTTCTCGATGTCCTCGAGCACCTGGTAGATGATCTCGTAGGTCCGGATCTCGACGTGCTCCTGGTCCGCCATCTCGCGGGCCTTGCGGTCGGGGCGGACGTTGAAGCCGATGATGGTGGCGTTCGACGTGGCCGCCAGCTGGATGTCGTCCTTGGTGATGCCACCGACGCCGCGGCGGACGAAGGCCAGCTTCACCTCGTCGCGCTCGAGCTTGCGCAGGCTCTCGGTCAGCGCCTCCAGCGAACCGGTCACGTCAGCCTTGACGATGAGGTTCAGCGTGGCCGCCTCCCCCGCCTGGATCTGCTGGAAGATGTCCTCGAGCTTGGCGCCGGTGCTCATGGCGTGGGCGTCGCGGCCGAGGCTGGCCTGGCGCTGCCAGTGCTCGCGGGTGGCCGCCACCTTGGAGGCGGTCTTCTCGTCGGGTGCGACCACGAAGCGATCGCCCGCCTGGGCCACCTCGGACAGGCCGAGCACCTGGACCGGCGTGGACGGGCCGGCCTCTTTGACCTGCTCCCCCCGGTCGTTGATCAGCGCCCGCACGCGGCCCCAGGCGGCACCGGCCACCAGGGGGTCACCCACTCGCAGGGTGCCCTGCTGGACCAGCACGGTGGCCACCGGGCCCCGGCCGATGTCGAGGTTCGACTCCAGCACCGTGCCCACGGCACGGCCGTCGGTGTTGCCCCGCAGGTCCTCGAGCTCGGCGATGACCTGGAGGTTCTCCAACAGGTCGTCGATCCCCAGGTTCTGCAGCGCCGAGACCTGGACCATGACGGTGTCGCCCGACCACTCCTCGGGTTGGAGGCCGTGCTCGGCCAGCTGCGTCATGACCCGGGTGGGGTCGGCGTTCTCGCGGTCGATCTTGTTGATGGCCACCACGATCGGCACCTCGGCGGCGCGGGCGTGGTCGAGGGCCTCGAGGGTCTGGGGCATGACGCCGTCGTCGGCCGCCACCACCAGCACCACGATGTCGGTGGCATCGGCGCCCCGGGCCCGCATGGCGGTGAACGCCTCGTGGCCCGGCGTGTCGATGAACGTCACCGGCTTGCCGTTCTTGACCACCTGATAGGCGCCGATGTGCTGGGTGATGCCCCCGGCTTCGCCGGCGACCACGTTGGCGTTGCGGATCTGGTCGAGCAGCTTCGTCTTGCCGTGGTCGACATGGCCCATCACCGTCACGACCGGGGCGCGCAGCGGCGCGTCCTCGTCGTCTTCGAGGAAGTCGAGCTCGAGCAGCTTCAGCAGCTCGACCTCCTGCTCCTCGCCGGGGTCGACCATGCGGATCTGCACGCCGAGCTCGGCGGCGAACAGCTCGATCATGTCGTCGCTCAACGACTGGGTGGCGGTCACCATCTCGCCCTGCTCCATGAGGAACCGGACGACGTCAGCCGCGGTGCGGTTGAACTTGGGCCCGAGCTCCTGGGCCGTGGACGAGCGCTCCACCACCACCTCGCCGGCCGGGATGGGGGCGTTGTGAGGCGTGTAGCTGGGCGCCGACATCGGCTGCAGCTCGTCACGGTTGCGACGGCGACGTCCCTTGCGGCGCGGGGCTCGGCGATTGCCACCGGGACCACCACGGCCACCGCCGGGACGCCCACCGGGTGCGCCGCCACCGCCAGGGCCGCCGGCACCGGGGCCGGCGTTCATGGGACGGCCCGCGCTGGCGCCCGCGCCCGGCCGGGCACCGGCGCTCACACCGACGCCGGCCGGCCCGCGGCGCGCGCCTCCGGGAGCGCCGACCGCACGGCCGGTGGTCTCGGGGCTGGGCCGGCGGGTGACACCGGGAGGTGGGGGGATGGGCTTGCCCGTGGGCGACATGGGGGGACGACGGCCCGGCGGCGGGGGGATGGGCTTGCCGGTGCGCGACGTGGGGCTGGCCTCCGCCCCGGCGGCGGCCGCCGGGACCACGGGGGTCTCGCCTTCGGGGACAGGACGCGGCGCCACCGGCGGGGCCACCACCGGGCGCGGCGCGGCCGGAGCCGGAGCCGGCGTCGTGGCCACCGGGCGGGGCGGCGGATGCTCGCTCCCGCTCGATCGGACGAGGTTGCGGGTCACGGGGGCCGCCGGCTCGGGCCGGGGCTCGGCCGGGGGCTCCGGAGCCGTCTCGGGCTCGGCGGGGGCCTCGGCCACCACCTCGACAGGGGGCGCCGGGGCGGCTTCGGGCTCGGCCGGGGCCTCCGGCTCAGCGGCGACGGCGGGGGCCTCGGCCTTCGGCGCCGCCGCCTTCTTGGTGGCCTTGGTCGCCTTGGCCGCCTTCTTGGCCGGCTTCTTCTCCGGCTCCGGAGGCTGCTCGTCACGGATGAGGCCCTCACGCTCGGCCTTGCGACGGACGCGGTCGGCCTGGGGGTCCACCACACTCGACGAGTGCGACTTCACCCCGATACCGAGAGACTCGCAGAGATCGAGCGTCTCCTTGTTGGTCAGCCCGAGCTCTCTGGCGAGCTCATACACGCGGATATTTCCTGCCAAGAGCGGTCTCAGCCCCTTCTCAGTCCCCGTTCCGGGGCGCCGGAGGCACCCTTTCGCGGATCATCGGTTTGCATCAGTTGGTACGTACGCGCCTAGCGCGGGGTCCCTATCCTCGCGCGACCCGTGGGCCAGCACGAAGTGGGATGGGCGCTAGGAGGCGTCGGCGGTGTCGTCGGGCCCGGGTTCGGGGTCGGCGGCGCCGGCCACCGTAGCGGTCTCGAGGGGCGCTTCCGACCCCTCCACCTCGACCTCGGCCGCAACCTCGACCTCTGGCGGGGCGCCGGCCTCGGCGCCGGCGGCCGCCTCTTCGGCCACGGCGGCGGCGTTCCACTGGTCGACGGACATGAGCTCACCGTCGGCGGAGCGCCACATCTGCTCGCCGGACTCCGGGTCGATGACCCACTCGCCCTCGGCCCAGTCCTGGTTGAGGTAGGCCTCTTCCTCGGCCAGCTGCGTCTCGCTCTTGATGTCCACCCGCCAGCCGGTGAGGCGAGCGGCCAGCCGGGCGTTCTGACCCTCTTTGCCGATGGCCAGCGAGAGCTGGTAGTCGGGGACGATGACCTCGGCCACCCCGGTGTCCTCGTGGATCCGCACCTCTTTGACCTTGGCCGGCGAGAGGGCCTTCATCACGAAGTCGGCGGGGTCGTCGCTGAACGGCACGATGTCGATCTTCTCGCCCCGCAGCTCGTTGACCACCATGCGCACCCGGGCCCCACGGGCGCCCACGCAGGCCCCCACCGGATCGACATTGTTGTCGTTGGACATCACGGCGATCTTGGTGCGGGCACCGGGTTCGCGGGCGCAGGCCTTGATCTCGACGATGCCGTCGGCGATCTCGGGGACCTCGAGCTCGAACAGGCGCTTGATGAGACCGGGGTGGGTGCGGCTCACCACGATCTGGGGGCCCTTGGCCGTCTTGCGGACCTCGACGATGTAGGCCTTCACCCGGGCGTTGGGCTCGGGGCGCTCGTAGGGCACCTGCTCGGCCTGGGGCAGCAGCGCCTCGACCCGGCCGAGGTCGAGCAGGGTGTAGCGGCTGTCGCTCTGCTGGATGATGCCGGTGACGATGTCGCCCTCGCGCCCGGCGTACTCCTCGTACTTCATCTCCCGCTCGGCCTCGCGGATGCGCTGGTTCATGACCTGCTTCATGGTCTGGGCCGCCACCCGACTGAAGAAGTCCCGCGGTGGGGTGACGTCCAGCTCCGGCCCGGTGGGCTCGCCCTCTTCGTCCAGCTCCTGGGCGATCACCCGGAAATCGAGCGTCTCGGGGTCGATGGCGACCCAGGCGTACTCGTAGGCGTCGGGCAGCCGCTTGTAGGCCGACTCGAGTGCGTCGGCGAGCGCGCCGAACAGCGTTTCGACGGAGATGCCCTTGTCGACGGCGAGCGCCTGGAGCGCGTCCATCATGTCGGGGTTGCTCATGATGCCGGGACCTTCTCTTCGTTGGGCGGGGAGGATGGAGCGGGGGTGGCCGACGGCTTCGGCCCTCGGGCCACCGCCGCCTTCGGGGGCTTCGCCGCCTTGGGGCCCTTGCCCGGCTTGGGGGCGGGCCCCCAGGCGAACACGGTGCGGGCCCGTTCGATCTGGTCGAAGGCGACCCAGCGCTCGTCGCCGGCCGGGTCGTCGAGGGCGAGGGTGATCCCCTCGGGGTCGACAGACTCGGAGCGTGCCGCTCAGCCGGCGGGGCCCGTCGCTGCCGGGCCGCGTCTTGACCGAGATGGTGGTGCCGAGGGCCCCCTCGAAATGCGCCGGCGTGCGCAGCGCACGCTCGAGACCAGGGCTGGACACCTCGAGGGTGAAGCCGTTGGCGATGGGGTCGTGCTCGTCGATGGCCCGCGAGATCGCCTTGGTGAGGGCGGTGATGGCATCCATGCCCACCCCGCCGGGCTGGCTGACCACGACCCGAAGCACCCCGCCGGCGTACTCGAGGTCGTAGAGCTCGAGATCGAGGTCGGCCACCAGCGGCTCGACGAGCGTTCGGACGCGCTCGGGTGTGCTCATGGTGGTCACCTCCTCGTCTCTGACCTGCGGTCGGTGTGGCGGCACCCCTTCCGGGACTGGCCGGGGCGGTCTACGAAACGAAAGGCGTGGGCAAGGCCCACGCCTTTCGTCCAGAAATCGAACGGATTGCGGCCTGCAGTATAGCGCACGGAGGCCGCGTCCTCCCTCGGGGTTGCCGGCCCGTCAGTAGGAGCGGCCGGTGATGGCCACCAGGTCCGGCTCGTCCTCCGAGGCGGGCAGGGAGCCGTCGGGGCGCACCAGACAACGGACCGTGACCGCCGAGGAGGCCAGGTCGTCCTCCCCCTCGGGGCCGACCTGGGCCCAGGGGACCCGGGCCCACCCGGTCTGGCTCGCCTCCCGGGCCTCCTCCAGCGAGGTGACCTCGACGGTCCGGGCGTCACGGCGCGTGGTGGCCTCGGCCAGCATGGCCGCCTGGGACGCGGTCGAGCAGGTCACCCACGGCCGAGACGATGCCGGCCAGGGGGACGGCCTGCTTGGTCCCGCCGATGCGGTCCACCACGGTGACCGAGCCCTCGGCCAGGTCCCGGGGGCCGAGCTCGAGGCGGACCGGGACGCCCTTGAGCTCCCAGTCGGTGGCCCGGCGACCGGCCGACACCTCGACCTTCACGTCGCGCTCGACGCGGATCCCGGCGCTCGGCGAGCTCGTCGGCCAGGCCGCGCACCCGGTCGATGACCTCGGCGTCGTCGCGCACGGCCATGACCACCACCTGCACCGGGGCCAGGCGGGGCGGCAGCCGCAGGCCGCGATCGTCGCCGTGGGCCATGATCAGCCCACCCACCATGCGGGTCGAGACCCCCCACGAGGTCGTCCAGGCCAGCTGCTCGGGTGCCGGAGTCGTCGAGGTAGCTGGATGTCGAAGACCCGGGCGAAGTTCTGGCCCAGCTCGTGGCTGGTGCCCATCTGCAGGGCCTTGCCGTCACCCATCATGGCCTCGCAGGTGAGGGTGTTGATGGCTCCGGCGAAGCGCTCGCTGGCCGTCTTGCGACCGACGACCACCGGCATGGCCAGCACGTCGACCATGAAGTCGGCGTACACCTCGCGGTGGATCTGCTCGGCGTAGGCGCGGGCGTCGTCGAAGCTGGCGTGGGCGGTGTGGCCCTCCTGCCAGAGGAACTCGCTGGTGCGCAGCCACAGCCGGGGGCGCAGCTCCCACCGCACCACGTTGGCCCACTGGTTCAGGAGCAGCGGCAGGTCCCGGTAGCTCTGGATCCACTTGGCCATGTACTCGCCGATCACCGTCTCACTGGTGGGGCGCACCACCACCGGCTCGTCGAGCTCCTTGCCGCCGGCCACGGTCACCACCGCCAGCTCCGGGCTGAACCCCTCGACGTGGTCGGCCTCGCGCTTGAGGTAGCTCTCGGGGATGAAGAGCGGGAAGTAGGCGTTCGCGGCCCCGGCCGCCTTGATGCGGGCGTCGACCTCGGCCTGCATCCGCTCCCAGATGGCGTAGCCGTAGGGCCGGATGACCATCGTGCCCCGCACCGGGCCGTTGTCGGCCAGCTCCGCCTTGTTCTGGACGTCCTGGTACCAGCGAGGGAAGTCCTCGGCCTGGGGGGTGAGCACGGGGGGCTTGGCCATAGGGCGGCGATCGTACCGCTGGGGACGCTCGGCGCCGGCCGGGGTTCAGGACCTCGACGGGCGCGGCGGTGACCAAGGACTCTCACGGTCGGGCCCGTCGCCGTCCACCATGTGGGTATGGGCGACAGGTCTGTCGCCCCATCGACGAGGGAGGGTGGTTCCCATGGTGGTTCGCCGAAGCGTCCGCTCCCCGGCCTGGAGGTCGGGTCCTGACCGTGCTGGTGCTGGTGGTCCTGTTCCTCGGGGCCACGGCCTGCGGGTCGTCCAAGAAGACCGAGACGGGTGGGACCACGAGTGCGCCGATGCCGGCCATGACGACCGGCACGACGGCGACGACCGACGGGATCGACCCCATGAACGGGGCCGACACGACCACCAAGACCGGGGCGGGCACCGGGCAGGGGGTCGCCTACCTGACCGACGTGCAGGTGGCCCGGCACGAGGGCTACGACCGGGTGGTCTTCACCTTCAACAACCACGTGCCCGGGTATCAGGTGGGCTACATCCCCAAGCCGGTCAAGGCCGACGGGTCGGGCGAGGACGTCGCCGTCGACGGGAGCTACGTCGTCGGCGTGCGCATGGACCCGGCGTCGGGGGTGGACCTGACTCCCACCAGCGACCCGAAGGGCTACACGGAGACCTACACCGGGCCCAAGCGGATCAACGCCGGCACCCCCGAGGTGACCGAGGTCGTGCAGACGGGTGACTTCGAGGCCGTGCTCAACTGGGCCATCGGCACACGGGAGAAGGTCAACTTCCGGGTGCTCACGCTGGACAACCCGGCCCGGCTCGTGGTCGACCTCCAGAACCACTAGCGCTGATCGGCGGACCCCGGCGCATCGCGCTTGCGCATGAGCTCGATGCGCACCTCGTCGGCGTTGGCATCGGTCCCCTGCTCGTCGAGCAGGGCGGCCCGATCGGCCTCGGCCGCCGCCTCGGCCCCGGCTTCGGCCCGGGCCTGGGCCTGTTCGATGCCCTCGTCGTGCACGATCTGCGCCCACTCCACCAGGGCCTCGACCATCTCGTCCTCGGCCACGACCTTGACCACCTGGCCCTTCACGAACAGGTGGCCGCGCCGACGGCCGGCGGCGATGCCCAGATCGGCCTCGCGGGCCTCGCCCGGGCCGTTGACCACGCAGCCCATCACGGCCACCTGGATGGGGATGTTCAGCTCGCTGAGCGCGTCCTGGGCGGCGGTGGCCACCTCGATCACATCCACCTCGGCCCGTCCGCACGACGGGCAGGCGATGAGGTCGAGCCCCTTGCGCTCGCGCAGGCCGAGTGCCTCGAGCAGCTGCCGCCCGGCGCGCGCCTCCTCGACGGGGTCAGCGGTGAGCGAGTAGCGGATGGTGTCGCCGATGCCCTCCGACAGCAGCGTCGCCATCCCGGCGGTGGCCTTGATGAGACCGGCCGGCGGCGGTCCGGCCTCGGTGACGCCGAGATGCAGCGGGTAGTCCACCGCGTCGGCCAGCTGCCGGTAGGCGTCGATCATGAGTGGCACGTTCGAGGCCTTGACCGAGATCTTCACGTCGTCGAAGTCGACCTCGCGGAAGTAGTCGAGCTCGCGTTGGGCCGACTCGACCATGGCCTCGGCCGTGATGCGACCGCCGTACTTGTCGTAGAGGGCCTTGTCGAGCGACCCGCCGTTGACCCCGATCCGGATGGGGACGCCGCGGTCCTTGCACTCGCGGGCCACCGTCTTGATGTGATCGGGGTTCGTGATGTTGCCGGGATTCAACCGCAGGCAGGCCACGCCGGCGTCGAGCGCCTCGAGCGCCCGCCGGTACTGGTTGTGGATGTCGGCGATGATGGGCACCGGCGAGCGGGGCACGATGTGGGCCAGGCCCTCGGCCGCCTCGCGTTCGTTGCAGGTGCAGCGCACCAGGTCGGCGCCGGCGGCGGCGAGCGCATAGATCTGGACCAGCGTGCCCTCGACGTCCGCGGTCTTCGTGGTGGTCATCGACTGCACCGAGATCGGTGCATCGCCACCCACCGCCACGCTCCCCACCGAGATCTGGCGGGTCTTGCGGCGCGCGAACGTCATGGACTGATCTTGATGGGGTCGACCAGGTCGAGGTACACGGAGCTGAGGCCCACGAAGGCCAGGATGCCGATCACCCCGTAGGCGACGGGGAGCAGCTTGGCCATGTCGGCCCGGTAGGGGTGGCCGGCGATGCGTCCCCGGATGGCCTCATAGGTGGCCACCGCAGCATGGCCGCCGTCGAAGGGCGGCAGGGGCAGCAGGTTCAGCAGGCCGAGGAAGAAGTTCACGCTGGCGAACAGCAACAGCACGGCGATGAGCCCGATCTGGCCGAGTTGCGAGCCGACGCCCACGATGCCCACGATCGACACGAACCGCGATTCGTCCGCCGAGGTGGTGCCGCCCACCTGGACCGGCGGCGCCCCGGTGTCGACCGGCTTGATGCCGGCCTGCTGCTGGGCCCGCTCGGCACGTTGCTGGGCCGAGTCCTGGGGCCCGGTGCTGAACACCAGGTCGATGTAGCGGTGGAGCCCCGACGGCGACAACATCTTGCCCGCGCCCTGCACCGAGGTGACGGCCAGGTCCTTGAAGCGGCTCGTGGCCGACGGTGACCGCGGCGAGGGGGCCGAGGCGCTCGTTGGGCACCGACTGGGAGATCCCCAGGAACCCTCGGGCACCGTCGGCGGGGAGGGCGGCCGGGGTGGCGACCCCGCCGGCCTCATAGGTGTGCTCGCCGCGTTCGAACGTGACCGTGGCCGTGCCCGACGCGGCCGAACCGAAGAACTCGGCCACCTCCTGGTAGGAGCTGACCGGTTTGCCGTTGATGGCCTTGATCCGGTCCCCGGTCTCGAGGGGCGACAACGCCGCCGCCGCCGTGTCGTCCAGGGCCCAACCGGGCGTGGCGTGCAGGGTCTGCTGGGCCCCGTCGCGCTCGATCACCAGGTCGATGGGCTGGCCGGCGTTGCGGTGGATGACGTCGCTGACCCGGTCGAAGTCGGAGATCGACTCCCCGCCGATGGACAGGACCCGGTCACCGGACTGCAGGCCGGCGACCGCGGCCGCGCTGCCGGGGGTCACGTCGCGGACCGTCCAACGGTCGGGGCGGGACTCGCCGTAGATGGCGGCCACCGCCAGGAGCAGGACGAAGGCGATGAGGAAGTTCATGGCCGGCCCGGCCAGCACCACCCGCAGCCGCTTCCAGTAGCCCTTCTCGCGGTAGGTCCGGCCCTCGTCGTCGGGCTCGATCTCCTCGAGATCGCTCATGCCCACGATGCGCACGTAGGCCCCGGCCGGGATGGCCTTGAGGCCGTACTCGGTCTCTCCCCGACGGAACGACCACAACCGGGGGCCGAAGCCGATGAAGTACTCGGTGACCTTCATGCCCGCCTGCTTGGCCGCCAGGAAGTGGCCCATCTCGTGCAGGAAGATGGACAGCACGAGCAGCCCGACCACGAGCAGCGCCCACGGCCAGCGCACACCGACCACGACCAACAGGGCGACGATGGCCAGCGAGGGGGACGATCCCCAGACCGGACTTCGTCGTCTCCTCCGGCTCCGGGGGCGAGGAGTCCGACGGGGGTCCCGGGGGCGGCTTGAGCAGGTCGGTCACGATGCGATCCTCTCGATGACCTCGCCCGCGGCGCGGCGCGCTCGCTGGTCGCTGTCGATCACGGTTTCCAGATCGGTCGCCGCGGTGCCGTCGTAAAGGTCGAGGGCGGCGCCGAGCACGTCGGCGATCTGGGTCCATCGCAACCGCCCGGCCAGGAAGCCGGCCACCGCCACCTCGTTGGCCGCGTTCAGCCAGGCCGGGGCGGTCTCGCCCGTCCGACCGGCGGCATAGGCCAGGCCGAGGCAGGCGAAGGCGTCGACGTCGGGGGTTTCGAAGTCCAGGCGGCTGAGGGTCGACCAGTCGATGCGCCCGAACGGGGTCGTGCTGCGATCGGGGTAGGCCAAGGCGTAGCCGATGGGCAGACGCATGTCGGGCTGGGAGAGCTGGGCGATGGTGGCGGCGTCGGTGAACTCGACCATCGAGTGGACGACGGACTGGGGGTGCACGACCACGTCGATCTGGTCGAACCCGATGCCCACCCCGTCGTCGCCGGCGGGGACGCCGAACAGCTCGTTGGCCTCGATGACCTCGAGGCCCTTGTTCATGAGCGTGGAGGAGTCGATCGTGATCTTGGGGCCCATCGACCACGTCGGGTGGGCCAGGGCCTCGTCGACGGTGACCGACTCGAGGTCGGCCCGGCTCCGGCCCCGGAACGGCCCGCCGCTGGCGGTCAGGACGAGACGCTCGACCCGACCCGGGAGGTCGTTGGCCCGAAGGCACTGATGGATGGCGCAGTGCTCGCTGTCGACCGGCACGAGCTCGGCCCCCGGCGTGCGGCGCGCCCGCTGGACGACCGGCCCGGCGGCGATGAGCGACTCCTTGTTGGCCAGGGCCAGACGCCGGCCCGCCTCGAGGGTGGCCAGCGTGACGGGCAGGCCGGCGAAGCCCACCACGCCGTTCACCACGACGTCGGCCTCGGTGGCCAGGCTGGCCAGGGCGTCGGCGCCGGCACGGATCTCGCACTGGGGCAGGCGGGTGGTCAACTCCGCCGCGCTCGAGGGGTCGGCCACGGCCACGACCTTGGGCCGGTGCTGCTCGGCCTGGGCGATCAGGAGCTCGAGGTTGCGGCCGCTGGCCCCCGAGCGCGGTCAGCTCGTAGCGGTCGGGCTCGGCGGCGAGGACCTCGAGCGTCTGGGTCCCGATCGAGCCGGTCGATCCGGCGAGCGCGACCCGTGACGACGACATGGCCCAAGCCTACCGACCACGCCTCGCCCGGGCACCGCGGGCCTTCCGGCCTAGAGGCCGGGGATGAGGTGAAGGGCCCGGCTCACGTAGTAGGCGGTGGGCAGCACGAACAGCAGCGAATCGAAGCGGTCGAGGATGCCGCCGTGGCCCGGCAGGATGCTGCCCATGTCCTTGAGACCGAGGTCACGTTTGATCACCGACTCGGCCAGGTCACCGACCGGCGCGGCGAACGCGCACAGCACGGCGAACACGGTGGCCTGGCCGAAGCTGAACGGCCCGAAGCCGAACACCAGCGCCACGATCCACACCGCCACCACGGACGTGGCCATGCCGCCGGCCAGGCCCTCGAGCGTCTTGTTGGGACTGACCTCGCTCAGCGGGGTCCGCCCGAAGCGGCGACCGATGAAGAACGCCCCGGCATCGGTGCCGACGGCCGAGATCACCGCCACCAGCAAGATGCTGACCCCCTCGACGGGGATCTTGAGGATGAGCGCGGCGAACGAGCCGAACACGCCGATCCACACCACGCCGAGCAGGGTCACGCCGAGGTTGGCGGTGGCGTTGGGCCCCAGGCCGAGGATGAACCACAACATGCCGAACATGAGCGTGAGGAACAGCACCAGCGGGATGGCCGGCTCGCCTCGCCAGTAGCTGGCCAGCGGGAGGGCCACCACCGCCGCCAGGCCGAGCAGGGTGGCCGGCCGGAAGCCGCCACGCCGCAGGGCGGTGAACAGCTCGGCCGCGGCCAGCACGATGACCACGAAGGCCAGGATCATGGCGTAGGCCGGACCGAAGTGGAACAGGATCAGGGCGGCCGCGGCGATCGAGATCCCGACCAGCGCGGCGGTGGTCACGTCGCGCCCTCCCGACGCCGACCCTTCGGGTGGCGTGCCGGCGGGCCCGCCACCGCCCGATGGCGGTCGGGGCCCCCGGCGAGCCCCGGCGGCGGGCACCGGCGTGGACGACACCGACGCCCGACCCGGCGTGGTGGGGCGGGCCGCCCGCGCCGGATCGCTCTGGATCCGGATGGGGTCGGCCGCCGAGCCCCGGGTGGGGGCGGTGGGCTGAGCCTGCTGGGGAACGTCGAGATCGTCGAAGGTGAGGAACTCCTCGTCGCTGAGGCGCTCGCTGACGTGTCGAGTGCGCCCAGGGGCGCTTCGTCGACCGCCGGCTCGATGAGGTGCGAGAGGCCGGTGTCGTCGTCGTCCCAGTCCGCCTGCTGGTCGCGCCAGCGCGGGCCCTGGTCGGCGAAGGAGGACCACCGCGCCGCTTCTTCGGGGTCGTCATCCCCCTCACCGATGATGACCTTGGGCACCTCACCGGTCGCCGGCGCCGTCCAGTGGGGCATCTCGACGCTGCCGCTGGTGGGCAGGGACAGCACCGGCTCATCGGCCCCGACGTCGGCCTCGACGTCGGCCGCACCGACACCGTGGCCCTCGGGTTCGTCGGCCCGGGGCTCGACCGCGGAGACCTTGGGTCGCACGACCAGCGTCGGATCGGCGGAATCGGCCAGCGGGAAGCGCAGGTTGGGGCGGGGGCCGCCGGGCGCCTCGGGGCGATCGCCGTACTTGGGGCGGTCGTCACCCTTGCGGGCCACGGCGTCGCCTCGCTCGACCGCCTCGGCCGCCTGCTCGGGCTTGATCAGGCGCACGCCTTCGGAGGGATCCGAGCCGGGCACCGCGTCATCGGGGGACTCGTCGAACGGGGACTCGTCAGCCATCAGTCCTCCAGGAGTTCCTGTTCCTTGACGGCCAGGGCCTGGTCGATCTCCGCCTCCTGGGCGTGGATCAGCTTGTCCAGCTCCTTCTCGGCGCGGGTCAGCTCATCGGTCGACAGATCGCCGTCCTTCTCGAGGGCCTCGAGCTCGTGACGGGCGGCGCGGCGGAGGTTGCGCAAGGCCACGCGGCCTTCCTCGGCCATGTGCTTGACCACCTTCACGAACTCCTTGCGGCGCTCGGTGGTGAGGGGCGGGAAGCTCAGCCGGATGGAGACCCCGTCGTTGCTGGGGTTGAGGCCCAGGTCGGACTGCAGGATGGCCTTCTCGATGGCGGGCATGGCGCCCTTGTCGTACGGGGTGATGAGGAGCTGGCGGGCCTCGGGCACCTGGAAGCCGGCGAGCTGCTGCAGCGGCGTGTCGGCGCCGTAGTAGTCGACCATGATCTTCTCCACGAGCGCCGGGGCGGCTCGACCGGTGCGGATCGAGGCGAAGTCCGACGCGCGCCCGCGTCACGGCCTTGTGCATCTTCTCGGCGCTCTCGGCGAGAACCACCTCGGCCATGTCTGAGCTCACCGGATCTCCTTCGTGGTCGGCCCGGGGCTGCGGGCCGTGATCAATAGCGGACGGTGATCGACGCTACCCGCGATGGTCGGGGCGACGCAGGGCGAGCCCCCGACCCGCCTCGACACTCGAGGTGAACGGCGTTCAGCTGACGAGGGTGCCGATCGGCTTGCCCTCGAGGATGCCCCG
The DNA here is from genome assembly GCA_963726905.1 of uncultured Microthrixaceae bacterium. GTDB lineage: Bacteria > Actinomycetota > Acidimicrobiia > Acidimicrobiales > Acidimicrobilacustridaceae > UBA4742. The sequence goes on along the minus strand of CAVSDZ010000005.1, from coordinate 616,504 downwards.
CACATTGCCCTCACCCAGCAGATCGAACATCACGATGGGCAGATCGTTGTCCATGCACAGCGTGATGGCCGTGGAGTCCATGGCCCGCAGGCCCTGGTTCAACACGTCGAGATAGGTGACGTGGGCGAGCTTGGTGGCGTCGGGGTTCGTCTTGGGATCATCGGTGTAGATGCCGTCGGTGCCCGAGTGGGTTCCCTTGAGCAGGGCCCCCGCCTCGATCTCGACCGCCCGCAGCGCCGCCGTGGTGTCGGTGGTGAAGAACGGGTTGCCGGTACCGCCGGCGAAGATCACGACCCGACCCTTCTCGAGGTGGCGGATGGCCCGGCGCCGGATGTACGGCTCGGCCACCTGCGCCATCTGGATGGCGGTCTGCACGCGGGTGGGCTGGCCCAGCTGCTCGAGGGTGTCCTGCAGGGCCAGGCCGTTGATGACCGTGGCCAGCATGCCCATGTAGTCGGCCTGGGCGCGGTCCATCCCCGCGCCCGCGCCGGACATCCCCCGCCAGATGTTGCCGCCACCGACCACGATGGCGACGTCGATCTCCAGGTCGCGACGGACCTCGACGATCTCCTTGGCCAGCTTCTGGACGACCAGGCCGTCGATCCCGTACCCCTCGTCCCCGGCGAAGGCCTCACCCGAGAGCTTGAGGAGGATCCTCGACCAGCGGGGCGAGCTCACGAGCCGATGTACACCTGGGCGAAGCGCACGAGCGTGGCATCGCCGAGCAACTGGCTGATGGGCGTCTTGTCGTCGCGCACGAAGCCCTGCTCCAAGAGCACCTGATCCTTGTACCAGGCGTTGAGCCGGCCCTCGACGATCTTGGGCCAGGCCGCCTCGGGCTTGCCCTCGGCCTTGGTGATGTCGAGCAGCGCCTGGCGCTCCTTGTCGACCTCGGCCGCCGGGACCTCGTCGCGGGTCAGGTACGGCGGCTTGGCGAAGGCGATGTGCACGGCGATGTCGTGGGCCAGCTCCTGCGTGCCGCCGGCCAGCTCGACCAGCACCGCGTTCACCCCCCGGCCGTCCTGGATGTGGAGGTAGGAGTCGAGGATGTCGCCGTCGGCGGCCTCGAAGCGCACGACCTTGCCCAGCTCGATGTTCTCCTTCTTGGCGATCTTCAGATCGTCGAGCTCCTGCGCCCGCTCGTTCACCGCGTCGGTGCCCTTGGCCAGGACCAGATCGGCCAGATCCTGGACGAGCGAGGTGAAGTCGTCGGCCTTGGCCGAGAAGTCGGTCTCGCTCTTCAGCTCGACGATGGCACCGACGTTGCCGTCGACCACGGCGGCCACCGAGCCCTGGGTGTTCTCGCGGTCACCGAGCTTGGCCACCTTGGCCAGGCCCTTCTCCCGCAACCACTGGGCCGCGGCCTCCATGTCGCCGTCGTTCTCCTGGAGGGCCTTCTTGGCGTCCATCATCCCGGCGCCGGTGGCCTGGCGCAGCGCCTGGACGTCCTTGGCGGTGAATTCGGGCATGACTCAGGCCTCCTCGGAGGTGGCGGCCTCGGCCGCAGGGGCCTCGACCGACTCGACAGGGGTTTCGACGTGCTCGGCGGCGATCTCGGCCTGGGTCACCGCGGAGGCGTCGTCGAGGATGTTGAGGGCGTTCTCCGGGGTCAACCCCGGGTGGGTGTTCTCGCCGGAGGCCAGCGAGGCGTTCTCGACCGCCGACTGCTCGTCGGCGATGACGGTTGCCTCGGCGGTGGTGGCCTGGGTGGCCAGGCGGGCCTCGCGCTCCTGGGCCGCCAACGCGGCCTGGCGGCGGGCTTCGGCCTGCTGCGCGGCGACGGCGGCCTCCTGCTCGTCGGTGCGGGTGGGGGCGGGGCCGGCACCGTTGCCCGACTTGCGGGAGTGGATGAAGCGGCCTTCCTCGACGGCGTCGGCCACGACCCGGGCCATGAGGCTGGCGGAGCGGATGGCGTCGTCGTTGCCGGGGATGACGTACTGGATGATGTCGGGGTCGCAGTTGGTGTCGACCACGGCCACGATCGGGATGCCGAGCTTGTTCGCCTCGGTGACGGCGATGTCCTCTTTGTTGGTGTCCATGATGAACACCGCGTCGGGCAGCCGCTCCATGCGGCGGATGCCGCCGAGGTTGCGCTCCAGCTTGATCGAGCTCGCGGCCGATGAGCAGCGCTTCCTTCTTGGGCATGGCCTCGAACTCACCCGAGTCGCGCATGCGCTGGTACTCCTTCATCTTCGCCACGCGCTTGGAGATGGTCTCGAAGTTCGTGAGCATGCCGCCGAGCCAGCGCTCGTTGATGTAGGGCATGCCGCACTTCTCGGCGTAGGACTGCAGCGGATCCTGGGCCTGCTTCTTGGTGCCGACGAACAAGATGGTGCCGCCGTCGCCGACGAGGTCGCGGATGAAGGTGTACGCCGTCTCGATCCGCACCAGGGTCTGCTGGAGATCGATGATGTAGATGCCGTTGCGCTCGCCGTAGATGAACCGCTTCATCTTCGGGTTCCAGCGGCGGGTCTGATGACCGAAGTGGACTCCGGCCTCGAGCAGTTGACGCATGGTCACGACGGGTGCCATCGCGGGTCTCCTCCCAACGGTTCGGCGAAGCCCGGGCCCAACGCCCCGAGAGGGGGCGACCGTGGGCGGACCCGGGTGGAAATGGACGTGCGATCAGCCTGGTGCCGTTCGCGCGACGGTCCGGGGGTTGGTCCCGGGCCGGACCAGAGAGTGTACGGACCGCGACTGCCCGGGGCCAAACGACCAGGCGGGGCGGCACACGGACCGTGCCGTCACGACCCCACCAGCTCGGCCAGGCCCAGCCCGGCCAGCGTCTCGGCCCGGGCGATGCCGTGGGCCACCACGGCGGTCGCTCAGCGCCTCGTCCCACGCCGACGCAGGTGGGCGCCATCCCGGCCCGGGCCAGGGCGATCTCGCGGATGACCGAAGGCTGCGCCGGGAGCTGGTCGTGGGCCTGCCAGTCCGCCCAGGTGGACGATGACGTTGGTGGCTCCCTCCACGACGGTCCGACCAGCGGGGACGACCAGGTCGCCGCTGGCGCCGATGGACAGGATCGGGACCCCGTGCGGGACCGGACGCGCCAGCTGGGCGACGACGTCGGACGTCTCACTCAGCTGGCTGACGGCCACCGAGGTGGACGGCAACCCGGTGACCTCACCCAACCGATCGACGAACGCAGCTCCGGCCCCGGAGCCTCCGAGCGCCTCGGCCGCGGTGGCCAGCTCGGCCCCCTGATGGGGCGTGGCCAGCGTGACCAGGAGATCGCGGGGCGGGCGGGCCCGCCCTCGCCCGCTTCATCGAGGGCGAGGCGGGCGACCACGCCTCCCTGGGAGTGGGCGATGACGTCCACGGGCACCCCCGGCAGCTGCCGACGGACCGCGGCGAGCAGCTCCTCCAGGCGCCCGGCGGCTTCTCGCAGGTCACCGGTGGTGTCGTCGGGCCCGTAAGGCTCGACGGCGATGACGTCGAGGGGACCGTGGTCGCCGCGCCGGTCGGGGCTGCGGCCGCCCCGATAGGAGAAGCGGATCACATCGGCCGATCGGTAGCCGAGAGCACGCACGTCCACCCGGTCGACGGCGGCCGAGTCGCTCGACGACCCCAGCCCGCCGACCAGCACGGCCACGCGCCGGCCGCCGCGGGAGGGCGCGGCCACCTCGGGAGGGGTGCAGCCGCCCGCCGAGGTGGGCCAGCCTCGGAGCTCGGCGCTGAAGCGGGCCACCTCGCCCCGGCCGGTGGCGACGGCGGCCTCGGCGGCCAGGGCCCGGCGGCGGGCGCGGAGCGCGAGCCGGGCTGAGCCACGTCCACCGAGCCGTCGCGTTCGTCGGTCGCCGCCTGAGGGGACGAGTCGCCGTCATCGGGACCGGGGACGAGGTGGGCGCCGAGGCGGCCGGCCCACAGCGCCTCGGGATCGAGGTAGGCGCCGGACGGGTCCCGCACGCCGAAGTGGACCAGGGTGGCCGACAGGCCCAACACGGTGCCCTGAGTCACGTGCTGACCGACCTTCACGGCGACGACGGCCAGGTAGGAGTACGTCGTGCGCAGGCCGTCGCCGTGGCGCAGCGTCACGTGCCACTGGCCGGCCACCTCGCCGGCGAAGAGCACTTCCCCGTCGGCCGACGCCACGACCGGCGTCGCCGGGGCGACCTGTTCGTCGACCCCCCGGTTGCCCGGCCCGTAGGGGGTCAGGGGAGGGCGGAAGTGATCGATGATCACTCCCCCGCGGACCGGCTCGATGTAGCGGCCCGGCGGCTGCGCCGCCGCCGGTGCGGTGAGCGACGCCCCAGCGACACCACCACGATGGTGACCAACGAGACGATGGACGTCGCCGTCGAGCGGACACGGACGAGCCGGGAGCGGGCGGTGGCCGCTCCGTTGGTGCACCGGGCCATGGGGCCTCCCCAGGATGCGTGGCGGCATCAGGGGGAAGGCCCGACGGGAGTCGGACAGGGAGGGGGAAGGTGGGTGCGACGGCCGACGCGGCGAGGGCCGCAGGCCCGGGGTCAGGCCGGTTCGCGCTCGGTGGCCAGGATGCGCGAGCGGAGCTGCAGGACGGCCTTGGTGTGGATCTGGCACACCCGGCTCTCGGTCACTCCGAGCACCTGGCCGATCTCCGCCAGCGTCAGACCCTCGTAGTAGTAGAGCGTGAGCACGATCTTCTCGCGCTCGGGCATCCGGTTGATGGCGTCGGCCAGGATGTGACGCATCTCCTCCACCTCGTAGGCCGCCACCGGACCCTCCCCGCCGTCGGCGATGGTGTCACCGAGGGTGAGCGCCTCGCCCCGATCGCCGCCCACCGAGAGCATCTCGTCGAGGGCGACGAGACCGACGAACGAGATCTGACCGAGCGTGGTCTGCAGCTGATCGTCGGTGAGATCGAGCTCGAGGGCCAGCTCCTCGTCGGTGGGGGTGCGGTGGTACTGCCCCTCGAGCTTGGCGTACGCCTTCTCCAAGGCCCGGGCCTTGGCCCGGACCGAGCGGGGCACCCAGTCGATCGAGCGCAGCTCGTCGAGGATGGCGCCCTTGATCCGGGCGATGGCGTAGGTCTCGAACTTGTAGCCCCGGGCCGGGTCGAACTTCTCGATGGCGTCGATGAGCCCGAAGATGCCGTAGCTCACCAGGTCGGACTGCTCGACGTTCTGTGGCAGCCCGACCGCGACGCGGCCCGCCACGTACTTGACCAATGGCGAGTAGTTCAGGATCAACTGCTCGCGGACGGCCTGGTCGCCCGAGCTCTTGTAGTCGGACCACAGGCCTTCGATGTGCGCTGCTGTGTCTTCGTCCAACGGGAGCTTCCTAAGCTCGGGGGTGGGTGGCATCCAGGACGTTCCGGAGCCGTTCCTTGGAGACGTGAGTGTAGTGCTGAGTTGTCCCGAGGTCTGCGTGACCGAGCAGTTCCTGCACGGCACGCAGATCGGCGCCCCCGTCGAGCAGATGGGTGGCGAAGGTGTGGCGCAGGGCGTGAGGGTGCGTCGGGGATAGTGAACGGTGGTCGATGATCCGCCGGACGTCCCGCGGGCGAGAGGCGCCGACCCCGGCGGTTGAGGAAGACGGCGTCGTCGGGCGTCTCGGCGCGAGACCAGCTCGACGCGACCGGTGTGCAGCCACCCGTCGAGGGCCTCGACGGCCGGGTCGCTGAGCGGAACGACCCGCTGCTTGGCCCCCTTGCCCCACACTCGAGCCGTCCGGCCGACGAGGTCGACGTCGCCGGGGCGGAGGCTGCACAGCTCGGCCACCCGGAGCCCGCTGCCGTAGAGGACCTCCAGCACGGCGTCGTCGCGCAACCGGATGGCCGCCGGATCGGCCTCGACGGTGGCCGGGGGCCGGTCGAGCAGGGAGGCGAGCTCGTCGTCGCGCAGCACTCTCGGCAAGCGGCCTTCGCCCGAAGGGGCCGACAACCCGACGGCTGGGTCGACGTCGAGCGCGCCGGTGCGCACGAGCCAGGAGAAGTAGCGGCGCAGGGTCGACGCCTTGCGGGCGATGGTGCGCTTGGCGTAGCGGCGGGTGGCCAGGTAGGAGAGGTAGCGGCGGAGGGTCTTGCGGTCGACGCCGGCGGGCCCGGCGAGGTCGAGACGCTCGGCCCATTCGACGAACGCCGTGAGGTCGCGTCCGTAGGCCTGCACGGTGTTGTCCGATGCCGAGGTGAGTGACGCCAGGAAGGAGCCGCCTCGCCACGGTTCGTGAGCCATGGACGAACACGGTACCGGTCGGCCGCCGCCGTCCCGAGGCAGTCGGACGCGTCGAGCTCAGCCACCGGCCTTCGCCTTCCGCTCGAACCAGCCACCGCGCTGGGCCACCCATCCTTCGCTCTCGAGACGGAGGAGGCTGCCGGCCAGGTCGGCCAGGGTCACGCCGGTGCGCAGGAGGAGGTGGTCGAGGGTGACCGGTTGCCAGCCCATGGCGTCGAGGACGGACTGGTCGCCGGGCCGCGGTCGGACCCGGCGCTCCACCGTCGTGCGCCGCGACCCGGCGGCCAGGCCCAGGGCCACCAGGACGTCGGTGGCGTCACGGGCCACCGTGGTCTGCGGGCCGTCGGCCAGCAGCTGGTTGGTGCCCGCCGAGGCCGGGCTGCGCACCGGGCCGGGCACCGCCATGACCGTGCGGTCCCGACGCAGGGCCTCGTCGACGGTGCGCAGGGCGCCCCCGGTGGCATGGGACTCGACGACCACGACGACATCGGAGAGGGCGGCGATGAGGCGGTTGCGGGCCGGGAAGTGCCAGCCGGAGGCCGCTGAGCCCAAGGGGTACTCCGACCAGATCAGACCGCGGCGAGCCACCTCGCGCCACAACGGCCCGTTGCGGCGCGGGTAGATCACGTCGAGCCCGCTGCCCGACGACGGCGATCGGGGGCGCGCCGTCCGCCTCGACGGCCCCGGCGTGCGCCGCGCTGTCGATGCCGAGGGCGAGGCCCGACACGATCGAGACCCCGGCCCCGCTCAGCTCGGCGGCCAGCTCGAAGGCGAGCTCGTGGCCGTAGCGGGTGCAGTCACGGGTGCCCACGACCGCGACCCGCGGCCCCACCACCACGTCGGGATCACCCTGCTGGAAGAGGATCGCGGGCGGATCGGGATCGTCCCTGAAGAGGTCGGGGTAGGCCGAGCCCCCTCGGATCACGACCCCGACCCGGGCGGCGACGTGGCCCCGCCAGCACGCCGCCGGGTCGAGCCGTGGCGGCGTCGGCTGCCCACCGGGCGGAGACTCGGCTGGGATGAGGCCCCATGGCCTCGGCCACCGAGGGCTGGCGGTGGGCCCGACCGGCCAGGACCTCCTCCCAGGCATCGACCGGCTCGGCGAAGGCGGTCGTCAGCGCCCGCAGCCGGGCGGGCCCCATGCGTCGGGAGGGTGGCGAGGGCGGTCACCCACGCCTCGGGCGGCAGGGCATCACCGTCGGGGCGCGGCCGTCGGATCGACCGGGACGGGCGCGGTCATGACCGGCCCGCCCACCGGGCGCTGACACACACCGGGTCGCACCGCAACTGGACCGCGGTCTCGACGTGCGCCGCCGCCACCGGGCCGTCGTCACCGGCGAGATCGGCGATGGTGAGCGCCACCCGTCGCAGCCGCTGGAGGCCGCGGGCGCTCAGCCGGCCTTGACGCAACAGGTCCTCGAGGCGGCGGGCCGAGGCCTCGCTGAGCGGCGCCCACCGGTCGAGGTCGGGGCCAGGGAGCTCGGCGTTGGCCCTGACCCCTCGGGCCGCGGCCCGGGCGCGGGCGTCGAGCACCCGCTCGGCCACGGGAGCGCTCGACTCACCCGGCGGCCCGCCGACGACGTCGCCCACGTCGGGGCGCAGCACATTGACCCGGAGGTCGAAGCGGTCGAGGAGGGGCCCCGACAGCCGTCGGGCGTAGCGATCGATCGACCGGTCGCTGCAGCGACACCCTCCGGGCGAGCCTCCGTCGCCGCACGGGCAGGGGTTCATGGCCGCCACCAACAGGAAGCGGGCGGGGAAGCTCACCCGGCTGGAGGCCCGGGCCACCCGGACGACGCCCTCCTCGAGGGGCTGACGCAACGAGTCGAGGACGTCGGTGCGGAACTCGGCCATCTCGTCGAGGAACAGGACCCCGTTGTGGGCCACCGAGATCTCACCCGGTCGGACGGTCGAGCCTCCGCCGCCGACGATGGCCACGGCCGACGCGCCGTGGTGGGGGGCCCGGAACGGGGGGCGGCGGACGAGACCGCCGGGCGGCAGGGCGACCCCGGCGGCGGAGTGGACGCGGGTGGTCTCCATGGCCTCGTCGTGGCCCAGCTCGGGCAGCAGGCCCACGCAGGCGCTGGGCCAGCATCGTCTTGCCCGACCCCGGCGGGCCGCTCATCAACAGGTGATGACCACCGGCCGCGGCCACCTCCAGGGCGAAGCGAGCGGTCGGCTGACCCCGCACGTCGGCCAGGTCGGGGGGCGTGGGACCGGCCGGGAGGGCCCCCGGCGTCGGGCAGCGGGGGCCACGGCTCGTCGCCGGTCAAGCTGGCCAGCAGCGCCTTGATGGTCGGGGCCACCCGGACCACGTGTCGCCCGACGAGCTGGGCCTCGATGGCCGACGGCGGCGCCACCACCACCGTGGCCACCTCGAGCGCGTCGACCATCGGCAGGACGCCGGGCACCGGCCGTATCGAGCCGTCGAGGCCGACCTCGCCGATGAAGGCCGTGTCGGCCACCACCTCGGGAGGGACCTGCTCGTCGGCCACCAGCAGGCCGATGGCGATGGCCAGGTCGAGGCCGGACCCGCCCTTGCGCACCCCGCTCGGGGCCAGGTTCACCGTGACCCGCTTGTTGGGCCAGCTCAGCTCCGACGTCATGAGGGCGGCGCGGACCCGGTCGCGCGACTCGCGGCACGGCGCATCGGGCAGGCCGACGATGGAGAAGCCGGGCAGCCCGCTCGAGACGTGGACCTCGACCCGGACGACGCGGCCGGCCACCCCCAGCAGGGTGGCGGAGGTGATGGTGGCGAGCATGGAGCGCGCTCCTCGACAGATCGGGCTCCGAGTGGAGCCGGACGGGTGGAGGAGGGCCGTGCGCCGGCCATCGAGCGGGACCCGATGGTAGCGAGCGGGGTGTGACAGGAACAGAGGCGGCGGGGTCGCCGCCGGTTCAGCAGGTGGTGCCGAGGCACTCGCGCTCGTAGCGGGCGACGGCACGGATCTCGTCGGCCGACAGGGACTTCCCCCACGCCGGCATGCCCCCGGAGCGGCCGTTCTGGATCACCGCGATCTGGTCGTCGATGTTGGGGAAGTTGCCGGCCACCTTGCCGGCCAGCTTCATCCCGGTCCCGCCCTGACCCTTCGTGCCGTGGCAGGTGGCGCAGTGGGCCTGGTACACCTGCTTGCCCTGAGCCAGGACCGGGTCGCTCGGGGTGGCGCCGCCGCCGCTGGTGCTGCAGGCGACGGCCCCCACGGAGGAGACTGCCAGCACCACGGCCACCACCACTGCTCGCATCCTGGTCACGGCGGCGAATATAGAGGCGCCCCGGGACCTCGCCGTACACGGGCCCGCCGTCGCGTCGAGTCGTGCGACCGGCAGCCCGGCGGTGATACTTGGGCCATGGGCTTCAACCCGCACCGCACCCACCGGCGCTCACCGCTCGACTACGTGCTGGTGGGCGCGGCGTTGATCATCTGCGCGGGCCTCGTCCTGTGGGCCGTCCTCGGCTGAGCTCGCTCACCATGTCGTGGCACGAGTCCACTCCCGAGGGCCACGAGGTCGAGGTCCGCCGGGTGCAGCCCTACCAGGCCACCAAGGCCTATCTCTGCCCCGGCTGCGGACGCGACATCCCGGCCGGCACCGGCCACCTGGTGGCGGTGCCCACCGAGGCGCCCGACCTGCGGCGCCACTGGCACCGGGGGTGCTGGGTGGCCCGGGGGCGGCGGCCGCCGCGGGCCTGACCCCGCCTTAAGCTCGACGGATGGAGGTTCTCTTCGTCCGCCACGGCCAGCCCGAATGGGAGCGCAACGGGTTCGCGGTGGACGACCCGCCGCTCACCGCTCTCGGTCGGCGTCAGGCCGAGGCCCTGGCCGACCGGTTGGTCGAGGTGGACATCGACGAGATCCTGGTGTCGCCCCTGGTCCGGGCCCAGCAGACGGCGGCGCCGCTGCTGGAGCGACTCGGGCGCCCGGCCGAGACCCTGCCGTGGCTGGCGGAGATCGGGGCTCCCCGGTGGGAGGGCACCCCGACCGAGGTGATCGAGGGGATCTTCTCCGAGGAGTGGACCCGCCCGCTCGACGACCTGTGGGACGGCCTTCCCGGCGGTGAGAGCTTCCGCGACTTCCACCGACGGGTCATCGGCGGCCTCGATGCCATGCTCGACGACGCCGGGGCCACCCGCATCTCCGACGCCCCGCCGCTGTGGACGTTGCACGATCCGGCGCGGCGCATCCTGGTGGTGGCCCACGCCGGCACCAACGCCACCGCGCTGGGCCACCTCTTGGGCATCCCTCCGGTGCCGTGGGAGTGGGAGCGGTTCGTGTCGTTCCACGCGTCGGTGAGCGTGGTGCGGCCACTGGAGATCAGCGGCGGCCACTCGTTCAGCCTCTTCCGCTTCAGTGACGTCGACCACCTCGAGCCGGCGCTCCGCTCCCGCTGAGGCCGAGAGCGGCGCCAACCGATAGGTTCCCCCCGACATCGCTGAGGGGAGCCGCACATGGCCAGTGCCGAGTTCGACAACATCGTGGCGCTGCTGGAGGCCACACCGGTGACGACGGCGTCGACGATGGACGAGATCCGCACCGGGGTGGACGGGCTGGGGATGCTCGTCCCGGCCATGGAGGGCTCGACCACCGCATCGGTCGACGCCGGCGGCGTGATGGCCCTGTGGGTGGCCACCGGCGCCGACCCGGCGGCCGATGACGGTGCCGGCCCCGTCATCCTGCACTTCCACGGAGGCGGGTACGTCATGGCCAGCCCCCACACCCACGTCGGGATGTTGTCGCGGATGGCGTCGGGCACCGGGGGCCGGGCGCTGAGCGTCGACTACCGGCTGGCCCCGGAGGCACCGTTCCCGGCCGCTCCCGAGGACGCGCTCGACTGCCTATCGATGGCTGCTCGGCCAGGACATCGACCCCGGCCGCATCGTCGTGGCCGGAGACTCGGCCGGCGGTGGCCTCGCCATGGGCCTGCTGGTGTCGGCCCGCGACGCCGGGCTCCCGCAGCCGGCGGGGGCGGCCTTGATGTCGCCGTGGGTCGACCTGACCAACAGCGGTGCCACCGTGTTCGCCAACGCGGCCATCGACCCCATCCTCAGCCCGCTGGTGCTGCAGCACTGGGCCACCCTCTACGCCGGCGACTCCCTCGGCGACCCGCTGGCCTCGCCGCTGTTCGCCGACCTCAGCGGGCTGGCGCCCATCACCACGCAGGTGGGTGAGCGCGAGATCCTGCTCGACGACGCCGTCCGCCTGACCGAGCGGGTGGTGGCCGCCGGGGGCACGGCCACCCTGGCCGTGTGGGACGAGATGACGCACTGGTGGCAGCTGTTCGCCGGCCTGATGCCCGAGGCCGACCGTGCGCTCGACGAGCTGGCGACCTACGTCAGGCAGGTCACCCGCGCCAGCTGAGCGCCCTCAGAACGCGCCTTCGATGATCTCGAGCTCGCCGGCCAGGATGGCGGCCACGTCGAAGCGGATGCCCGACGGGCGGATGGGCGCGTCGTCGAGCCAGGTCGCGGCCAGATGGCGCAGCCGCTCGCGCTTGGCGCGGGTGACGGCCTCGGCCGGGGTCCCGAAGGCATCGCTGGTGCGGGTCTTCACCTCGCAGAACACGATGGTGCGGGCCCGGCGCACGATCAGGTCGATCTCGCCGTCCTTGCACCGCCAGTTGCGGGCCACGCACCTCGTAGCCGTTGGCCTCGTACCAGGCCGCCGCCATGGCCTCACCCTGGGCGCCGAGCGCCAGGCGGCGGGCGGTCACGGCACCTCTTCCTTGGGGAGCTCCTCGATGTTGACGTCCTTGAACGTCACCACCTTCACCGAGGTCACGAACCGGTTCTGGCGGTACATGTCCCACACCCAGGCATCCTCGAGCGTGAGCTCGATCCACGTGCGGGTGCCCTCGGTGCGGATCTGGCGGTCGACCCGGTTGGCCAGGTAGAAGCGCCGCTCCGTCTCCACCACGTAGGTGAACATGGGGCAGACGTCTTTGTACTCGCGGTAGAGCTGGAGCTCGACCTCGGACTCGTACTCCTCGAGATCGCCGGTGCTCACGTTCTGGTCACCATGATCCTCGCCCCTCTGCGGTGGCGGTCCGGCGCGATCACTCCTCGACGGCCGTCGGTGGTCGGCGGCCGAGTGGGGGGTGCGTCAGTCGCGCTTCTCTTTGATCTTGGCGGCCTTGCCGACCCGGTCGCGCAGGTAGTACAGCTTCGCCCGGCGGACGTCGCCGCGGGTCACGACCTCGATCTTGGCCACGATGGGGCTGTGCACGGGGAAGGTCCGCTCGACGCCGACGCCGAAGCTGACCTTGCGCACGGTGAACGTCTCGCGGATGCCGTCGCCCTGGCGGCGGATCACGGCGCCCTGGAACACCTGGACCCGCTCACGGCTGCCCTCGACCACCCGCACGTGCACCTTGAGGGTGTCGCCGGGGGCGAAGTCGGGCACGTCGTCCCGAAGGTTCCGCATGTCGATGAGGTCAGTGGCGTTCATGGTGCTCACGCTCCCGCGTGGACCCGGCGGCGACCGAGGGGCGCGGCCGGGAAAGGTGTCGTTCTGGGAACTCGTCAGGATAGGCGGTCCCGGTGCGGAGCGGCAAAGCAGGGGCCGGTCAGGGCGGGGCGGGATCGTCGAACTCGGCCAGCAGGCGCCGGTCCTCGTCGCTGAGCCCTCCGCGGCGCTCGATGAGATCGGGTCGCTGCGCCACCGTGCGCCGCAGGGCCTGGGCCCGCCGCCACCGCTCGATGCGACCGTGGTCCCCGGAGCGGAGGATCTCGGGCACGGCCCACCCGCGGAACTCCGCCGGCTTCGTGTAGTGCGGGTATTCGAGCAGTCCGTCGGCGAACGACTCGTCGTCGGCCGACGCGTCGTTTCCCATCACCCCGGGGACCAGCCGTCCCACCGCCTCGAGCACGACCATGGCGGCCACCTCCCCACCGGCCAGCACGCACGTCGCCGATGGAGATCTCCCCGTCGACCAGGTGGGCCCGCACCCGCTCGTCGACGCCCTCGTAGCGTCCGCACAGCAGCGAGAACCCGTCCAGGCCCGACAGCTCCCGGGCGTAGGCCTGGTCCAGCGTGCGTCCCCCGGGGCCGAGCAGCAGCAGCGGCCGGGGCGGCATCGACCGCCTCGACCGCGGCGAAGATGGGCTCGGGCATGAGCACCATGCCCGCTCCCCCACCGAACGGGGTGTCGTCCACCGAACGGTGCGGGTCGGTGGTCGTCGAGCGCAGATCGTGGACGCGCACATCGAGCAGGGCGCGGCGTCGGGCCCGGCCCAGCAGGCTGCGATCGGCGAACTCCGTCACCATGTCGGGGAAGATCGTGAACACGTCGATGCGCATGGCCCCGCCAGCCTGCCACGCAGGCTCCCTCCCCTTCGCCGCATTGCCCTGGCCGTTCTGGTCGCGGGAGGTGACCACCCACGTCGCCGGACGCGACCAGAATCGGGAGAGAAGCCGGGTCAGTCTCGGAGGAGGCCGGCAGGCGGGTCGATCCGCAGGGTCGGGCCGTCGGGCCCCGGCTCGAGACCTCCGACCACGAAGCGCAGCGGCACGAGCTCGCCGGACTCCAGCTCCAGCAGGTCGCTGGCCGGGTTGGCCACCACCGCCACCACCCGGCCCCGGGGCCGGTCGGTGAGGTCGACGACCGCGGCCCCGATGACCTCGTGGACCCACAACGCCGCTTCCTCGCCGTCGTCGGCGCCAGGCTTGGCCCGGGCCCGCACGACGCTCCCCTGCAGGGCCTCGGCCCCCTCGCGGGAGTCGACTCCTTCGAACTCCACGATCCAACGCTGGTGGTGGGGCGTCGAGCGCACCACCACCAGGTCACGGTCGCCGGCGCGCAACACCGAGCCCGGGGCGACCCGCGACTCCTCGGTGGTGGACAGGCTGACGAGGACCTCGCCGCGCAGACCGTGGGGTTTGGTGATGCGCCCGACCTCGAGCAGCGGAGGTTCGTCGGACGCCATCGAGCGTGGCTCGCTCAGTCGAGGAACTCGATGTCGACCTCGACATCGTCACGCACGGCCGCGGCCCGGGTGACGGTGCGGATGGCGGTGGCCACCCGGCCCCGCTTGCCGATGACGCGACCCATGTCGCCGGGGGCGACCGTGACGTTGAGCGTGGGGCGCCGCCCACCCTCGTCGACCTGCACCTCGACCGAGTCGGGGTCGTCGACCACGGCGCGCACGAGGTACTCCAGCACCGACGTGGCGTTGGCCGCCACCACGGTCTTGGTGTTCACGTCGACGTCGTCGTCATCGTCGTCGAAGTCGTCGACATCGGCGTCGGCGACGTAGTTGGGGTCGTCGACGTCATCGTCTTCGAAGTCGTCGTCGTGGTCGTTCTCGAGGTCGGTCACGAAGCCTTTGAGCCCTTGAACTCGTCCCAGGCGCCAGAGATCTTGAGCAGCTTCTCGACCGTCTCGGTGGGCTGGGCGCCCTTGTTCAGCCAGGCGACCGCCTTGTCGTTGTCGATGTTCACGACCGACGGCTCACGGCGAGGCTCGTAGGTGCCCACGATCTCGATGAAGCGGCCGTTGCGGGGCGAACGGGCATCGGCGGCGACCACTCGGTAGGTCGGCTGCTTCTTCTTGCCCATCCGCATCAGGCGGAGCTTTACCACGGTGTTTTCTTCTCTCTTGGGTACGTGCCAGGGCCGCTCAGGAGGCGACGGTGACAGCTATCGGCGACAGGATCGGGGCCGAGGCGACCCCCTATGGTGGGCCGCGGAGCCCGTTCAGTTCAAGCTGGGGAGATCGGGGCTGCCGAGGTCGGGGAGCCCGGGCAGCGCCGGCGCCCCCGGCCGGCCGGCCCCGAGGCCGCCGGTTTCGAGGTTGGGCAGCTTGAGCGGGGCCCGGCCCTGGGTGACCCGCCCGCCGCCGCTGCCCTTCTTCCCCTTGCGGCCCTTCTTCGTCTTCTTCGAGCCGAAGCCGCCCATCCGCTTCATCATCTTGGACATCTCGCGGAACTGCTTGATGAGCTGCGCCACCTCGGCCGGGTTGGTGCCCGAGCCGGTGGCGATACGGGTCCGGCGGGACGCGTCGATGATCTCGGGCCGGGTGCGCTCGCTCGAGCGTCATCGAGCGGATGATGGCCTCGACCTGGCCGATCTGGCGGTCGTCGATCTCGACGTCGCGCACCTCCTTGGGCACGCCCGGCAGCATCGACACGAGCCCGCTCAGCGGGCCCATCTTCTTGATCTGCTGCATCTGCTCGAGGAAGTCGTCGAGGGTGAACTCGCCCTTCGAGCAGCTTGGCGGCGGCGGCCTCGGCCTCGTCCTCCTCGTAGACCTGCTCGGCCTTCTCGATCAGCGTGAGCATGTCGCCCATGCCCAGGATGCGCCCGGCCAGGCGGTCCGGGTGGAACAGGTCGAAGTCGCCGACCTTCTCGCCGGTGGACACGAAGGCGATGGGCTTGCCCACCACCTCCTTGACCGACAGCGCCGCGCCGCCGCGGGCGTCGCCGTCGAGCTTGGTGAGGATGACGCCGTCGAGCGCCAGGGTGGCGTGGAAGGACTCGGCCACGTTGACCGCGTCCTGGCCGGTCATGGCGTCGACCACCAGGAACGTGTAGTTCGGGTCGACCGCCTCGGAGATGCGGCGCACCTCGTCCATGAGCTCGGCGTCGATGGCCAGGCGCCCGGCCGTGTCGACCAGCACCACGTCGCGGCCGGTGGTGCGGGCCTCGACCAGACCGGCCTTGGCCACGGCTCACCGGGTCGGAGGCCTCGCTGAACACGGGCACGTCGATCTGGCGGCCGAGGGTGCGCAGCTGCTCGACGGCGGCCGGGCGCTGGAGGTCGGCGCCGATCATGATCGGATGGCGACCCTGCGACTTGAACCACTGGGCCAGGCTGGCGGTGCGGGTGGTCTTGCCCGAGCCCTGGAGGCCGGCCATGAGCACGACCGTGGGCGGCTTCGGCGAGTAGGTGATGCGGATGGTCTCGCCGCCGAGGGTGGCGGTGAGCTCCTCGTTGACGATCTTGATGACCTGCTGGGCCGGGCTCAGCGCCTTGGACAGCTCCTCGCCGACGCAGCGCTCGCGGATGCGGGCGACCAGGTTCTTGACCACCTGGAAGTTGACGTCGGCCTCGAGCAGGGCGAGGCGGATCTCCCGCAGGACCTCGTCGACGTCGGCGTCGCTGAGTCGGCCGCGGCCGCGGAGCTTGGTGAAGATGCCGTCGAAACGGTCGGAGAGTGCGTCGAACATGGAGGACCGAGGCTACCGGAGTTCGGGGGTGGGCCGGCCCTCAGGCCGGTCCGGCACCGGGGTCCGCGACCGGGTCGGCGCCGGTGGTGACCACCACCAGGTTGTCGACGGCCGCCACCCCGGGCACGGCGGCGGCCACCCGGGCCAGCTCGTCGCGGGCGGCCTCGTGGTCGATGTCACCGCTGAGCACCACCCGGCCCGAGGCCACCGACACCTGGGGCTGCGGGAGGTGCCAGGTGCGGGGCGCGTGCTCCAGCTCGAAGCTGACCCGCTCGGCCAGCTCGGCGTCGCTCACGGCCGTGGTGCCGGCCAGGATGGCCCGAAGCCGGGCCCGCAGCTGTCGACCGGGAACCGGCGCCAACAACAGCCCGAGCGCGAACCCGACGAGCAGGGCGAACGTGCCCCGGAACCCGAGCAGGCGCGACGTGCGGCGCGCCGCACCGACGGGGACCGAGCCGACCAGCCGCCCGGCCTGGAACGCGGCGGCCATGGCGGCCGCCACCACCTTGAACGGCAACACGATGATGCGTCCGAGCAGGTTCACGACAGGACATCCTTGGCGAGCAGGGCACGGGGCACGAGGGCCATCGATCGACCGGTCACGAGAACAGGGCGTCGACGAACTCGTCGGGGTCGAAGGCTACGAGATCGTCGGCGCTCTCACCCAGGCCGACGAGCTTCACCGGGATGCCGAGCTGCGACTGGATGGCCACCACGATCCCGCCCTTGGCCGAGCCGTCGAGCTTGGTGAGCACCACGCCGGTCACGTCGACGGCGTCGGTGAACTGCTGGGCCTGCACCAGGCCGTTCTGCCCGGTGGTGGCGTCGAGCACGAGCAGCACCTCGCTGACCGACCCGGCGCCCTTCTCGGCCACCCGGCGAACCTTGCGCAGCTCCTCCATCAGGTTGACCTTGGTGTGCAGGCGGCCGGCGGTGTCGGCCAGGACCAGGTCGGAGCCCCGGGCCGCGGCGCGCTCCACGGCGTCGAAGATCACCGAGCTGGGGTCACCGCCCTCGGCCCCCCGCACGAAGTCGGCGCCGCAGCGCTCGGCCCACATGCCGAGCTGCTCGGCCGCCGCCGCCCGGAACGTGTCGCCGGCCGCCATCACCACCGAGCGTCCCTCGGCCGTCTCCCGCTTGCCCAGCTTGCCGATGGTGGTGGTCTTGCCGACGCCGTTCACCCCGACGAACAACCACACCGACGGTGCGGTGTCGGCCAGGTGCAGCGAACGGTCGAAGCCGGACAGCCGGCCCTTGAGCTCCTCCTTGAGGGCGTCGAGCAGCTCGGCTCGGCTCGGTGAGCGATTCGGCCTTGACCCGGGCCCGCAGCACGTCGAGCAGCTCGGTGGTGGCAGCCATGCCCACGTCGGCCCGGATCAGCGCCTCCTCGAGCTCGTCCCACGTCTCGTCGTCGATCTTGCCCCGGGCGCCGATCGAGGTGAGGTAGCCCGGACAGCGTGGACCGGGCCTTGCCCAGCCGGTCGCGGAAGCGGGGCCGCTCGGGGGCCTCGACCGGCGGGGCCATGGCCTCGTCGACGGCCGCGGCCAGCTCGGCGTCGACCTCGAGTGGCCTCCTGCTCGGCCTCGACCTCGAGCTCGGCCACGTGGCGGGCGACGTCGGCCTTGACCTCGGGGGGCACGCCGGCGCCGCCGGGCCCCGGCTCCAGGAGGGTGGCGTCGTGGCGCTTGCGGGCGCGGACCAGAGCGAACGTGGTGCCGAGGATGACGCCCAGCACGACCACGAGAACGAACACGAGGATGATCGACATGAGGGAACGAGCCTACTCAGCGTCCCACGGTGGTCGCCTCTCGACGCCGGACGCGAATGAGCGTGAACCGGTGCCGGACGCGCAGCGACCGCATCCCTGCTGGGGAGGGATGCGGTCGCTGTGAGGGTGGTCCCGAGTCGGGCTGGGAGGGGCTCCTGAGGGGAGGAGGACCGACCCGAGACCACGAGCACCGGCAGGGTTGGGACTGCCGGAGTCGTTGACCAGTTGGATCAGTTGTGGGGATCAGTTGCCGGTGTTGCTCCCGAGGGTCACGTCGACCTGGAGCGTCTTGCCGTCACGCTGGACCTCGAGGGTGATGGTCTGGCCGGGGCTGAAGGACCCGATGGTGCCCCGGAACTCATCGGCGGTGGCGATGGCCGTGCCGTTGACCGAGGTGATGATGTCGCCCACCTGGAGCCCGGCCTTGTCCGCCGCGCCGCCCGACTGGACCTCGGCGACGAAGGCGCCGGTGGCCCCGTTGGGGTCGTCCTTGATGCTCACGCCCACCAGCGGGCGGGCCAGCGAGCCCCCGCTGGTGATCTTGTCGGCGACGCTCTTGGCCGTGGCGATCGGGATGGCGAAGCCGATGCCGTTGTTCTCGCCCTTCTGGCTGTAGATCTCGGCGTTGATGCCGATGACCTCAGCGTTGCGGTTGGCCAGGGCCCCACCGGAGTTGCCCGGGTTGATGGGGGCGTCGGTCTGGATCATGTTGACCGTGGCCTGGTTGTTGTCCACCGGGCGGTCGATGGCGCTGACCACGCCGGCGGTGACCGAGCCGCTGAGGCCGAACGGGCTGCCGATGGCCACGGCGACCGAGCCCACCGTGGGCTCGGCGCTGGCCAGCTTGGCGGCGGTGAGCTTCTTCGAGCCGCTGTCCACCTTGACCACGGCGATGTCGCTGGAGGTGTCGCTGCCCTGCACCGTGCCCTGCAGCTTGGAGCCGTCGTACAGGTTGACCTGGACGGTCTTGGCCGTGCCCACCACGTGGGCGTTGGTCACGATGAGCCCGCTGCTGTCGTAGATGACGCCGGAGCCGAGGCCCTCGGTGGTCTGGATCTGCACGACGGCCGGGCGTCAGGGCCTTGGCCACGGCCACCACGGGCTCGTCACCCGACGCCGGCACCACCGGGGTGGTGGGTCCGTTGTTGGTGGTGGAGGTGTTGGTGCCGTTGATGGCGGCGGTGGTCGAGGCGTCGCGCCGATCGACCACGTCGCGGCCGAGGAAACCGGCGGTGAGCAGGGCGGCGGCGGCCACGATGGCGCCGGCCATGAGCCAGCCCCGGCCCTTGGGGCGCGAGGCGGCGACGGGCGCCGGGGTGGCGGGAGGGGGCGTGGGGGGCACCGAGCCGGCCGACCACGACGGTCCGAATCCGCCGCATGGGCGGGGCCGGGCGGAGCGCGGAGGGGCGGCCATCGGGCGGTCGACGGCGGGCACGAACGGCGGGCGGGGCGGGGGGGGCGGGGAGGGTCTCGGCCCGGTCGGGGCGTCGGACGGCGCCGGAGCGGCGACAGGGTCGGCGGCGTCGTCGGCGGGTGGCACGGGACCAGGTTGCGCATCCCAGGGGGTCGTCACGTGAGGCTTCCTTGCGTGAGGGGAACGGTGATCTGTGGACGACCATACGGATCACCGCGTAAAGCGAAGCTAAGCCTCCGAGCCCGCCCCGTGAACCGGGCCCCGCTCGGGAACCGGATCCTGCTCATGGCCGAGCTCGACCGAGGGCGCACCCGGGGGCGCCGGCGGTGGAACCGGGACCTCACGGCCGGGCAGCCAGATGGCGAAGGTCGAGCCCACCCCCGGCGCCGACACCAGCTTCACCTCGCCGCCGTGGGCCTCGGCGATCTGGCGCACGATGGTCAGGCCCAGCCCGCTGCGTCGCTCGCCCGCCGCCTCGCCCGCTCTGCCCCGCCAGAAGCGCTGGAACACCATCTCCTGGTCCCCGGGTGCGATGCCGGGGCCCTGGTCGTCCACCGCCAGCCACACCCACGATCCCTCCCGGCCGGCCCGCACCCTCACGGTCGAGCCCACGGGGGCCAGCCGGGTGGCGTTGGCCAGCAGGTTGGCCAGCGCCTGGCGCAGCGCGTTGCGGTCGCCGGTCACCATGAGCCCGGCTCGGCGCGTCGCTCTCGATGCGGAGCCGGCGTCCCTCGGCCGGAGCCCGGAACTCCTCGGCCGCCTCGCGCACCAGCGAGGCGGCGTCGATGGGCTCGCGCTCGAGGGTCGGGGTCTCGTTGCGGGCGTAGAGCAACAGATCGTCGACCAGCCGCGTCATGCGCTCGGTGGAGCGCTGCACCACCTCCGCCGTGTGGCGCAGGTCCTCCGCCGTCGCGGCACGGGTCGCTGAGCGTGACCTCGAGGTTGGTCCGGATCACGGCCAGCGGGTTGCGCAGCTCGTGTGACGCCTCCTGGATGAACTGGCGCTGGCCGTCGAAGGCGGCGTCGAGGCGGCCCAGCATCTGATCGAACGTGTCGGCCAGCTGGTGCAGCTCGTCGTCGGGGCCCGGGCAGGTCGATGCGGCGCGACAGGTCGGTGGCCGAGATCTCGCGGGCGACGCCCGTGATGCGGCCGATGGGGCGCAGGACGTAGCCCGCCACCGCCCAGCCGACGCCGACGCTGGCCACGAACAAGATGAGCAGCGCGCTCAACGAGTAGTTGCGCAGCTTCTCCAGGGTGGCCTCGTTCACCACCCGCTCGACCGTCTTGAGCGTCTCGCGTTGCACCACGATGCCGTCGGGCGTGGCCACCGGGACCGAGCGCGAGTACGACGGGCGAGCTGTCGATGGCGTGGGCCAGGGCCAGGTAGATGGCGCCGACCGCCAGGGCGGCGAGGAGGCACAGCACCAGCGAGTAGATGAGGGCCAGTCGCAGGCGGATGCTCATGATCCGTCCCGCAGCCGATAGCCCCGGCCCACCACGGTGTCGATGGGCTGGTCCTCGCCGCGCTGGCCAGCTTGCGTCGCAAGGTGCCCACCGTGACCCGGACGGTGTTGGTGAACGGGTCGGCGTGCTCGTCCCAGACATGCTCGAGCAGCGTCTCCTGGGACAGGACCTGGCCGGCGTGCACCATGAAGTAGTGCAGCAGGGCGAACTCCTTGGCCGTGAGGTCGAGCGCCACCCCGGCCCGCTCGGCCGTGTGACGGGCCACGTCGAGCGCGGAGGTCGCCGACGATGAGCACGGACGTGGTGGTGGCCGCTTCGCGGCGCAGCAGCGACCGCACCCGGGCCAGGAGCTCGGGGAAGGCGAACGGCTTCACCAGGTAGTCGTCGGCCCCGTCGTCGAGGCCGGCCACCCGATCCTCCAGCGCGTCGCGTGCCGTGAGCATGAGCACCCGGGGCGGGGGCTCGAGGCCCAGCCCGGTGCGGATCTGGCGGCACACCTCGCGCCCGTCGACGCCCGGCATGGTGACGTCCAGGCAGACCAGGTCGTAGTCGTTGACGGTGAGCTTGTCGATGGCCTCGGCGCCGTCGTGGGCCACGTCCACGGCGTAGCCGTCGCGGCGAAGGCCCCGGGCCACCGCATCAGCCAGCTCGACCTCGTCGTCCACCACGAGCACGCGCACGGCTCGAAACGTAGTGTCGATCGCCCGCCGCCGAGCGGCAGCCGGACGATTCGACGCCATCGCATGCGACCCCGCCGCCCCCGTTCCGGTCGGGCGACCGAGCCGGTTGGGCGGAAGTGGCTTTATGTTGGCCTTCGGCGCGATGTGGTTCTGTGCCCCCCATGACCGATCTCCAGGAGCAGCCGTCCATGAGCGACCCCGTCCCGACGCCCCCCGTCACCGCGACCGCCCGCCTCGAACAGGCCCTGTTCGAGGTCAAGAAGGTCATCGTCGGCCAGGACCGGGCCATCGAGCGGCTGATGGTCTGCCTCATCTCGGCGGGGCCACGCCCTGCTCGAAGGCGTCCCCGGTCTGGCCAAGACCCTGGCGGCCGAGACCCTCTCCACCGTGGTGGGCGGCACCTACACCCGCCTGCAGTTCACCCCCGACCTCCTCCCCGCCGACATCACCGGCACCCGCATCTACCGGGCCTCCACCGAGCACTTCGACGTCGAGCTCGGGCCGATCTTCGCCAACTTCGTGCTGGCCGACGAGATCAACCGGGCCCCGGCCAAGGTGCAGTCGGCCCTGCTCGAGGTCATGGCCGAGCACCACGTGTCCATCGGCGGTGAGACGTTCGACGTCCCCACCCCGTTCCTCGTCCTCGCCACCCAGAACCCCATCGAGAGCGAGGGCGTGTACCCCCTGCCCGAGGCCCAGCGCGACCGCTTCCTGATGAAGATCGTGATCGGCTACCCCACGCCGGCCGAGGAGATCGAGATCGTCCACCGCATGGGCGTGAACCCCCCGCACGCCCAGCCGGTGCTGAGCCTCGACGAGCTGATCGAGCTGCAGGGCATGGCCGACGAGATCTACGTCGACCACGGGGTCGTCGAGTACGCGGTGAGCCTCGTGCTGGCCACCCGCAACCCGGCCCACTTCAACCTCCCGGAGCTCGAGGAGCTGCTCGCCTTCGGCGCCAGCCCCCGCGCCAGCCTCGGCCTGGTCGCCGCGGCCCGTTCGCTGGCCCTGCTCCGCGGCCGCACCTACGCCCTCCCCCAGGACGTGTACGACATCGCCCCCGACGTGCTGCGCCACCGCCTCGTGCTCAGCTACGAGGCCCTCGCCCAGGGCCTCACCGTGGACCACCTCCTGGCCCGCCTCCTCAGCACCGTGCCCGCCCCCCGGGTCTCGCCCGCCCAGGAGCACTCCGCCGCCGCCACCATCGCCCCGCCCCCGCCCGCCCCGCCCGCGCCCACCACCCCGTTCGCCGCCCCGACGCCGTGACCGACCCCCTCCACCCCTCGGGGGCGGTCTCGCCCGGGCCTCCCACCGGCCCACCCGACGATGGCCCCCGCCCGCCGATCGCCGCCAACGTGGCGATCCACGAGGAGACCCGTCGCGAGCGCCCGCCCAGCATCGCCACCGGCCCCTCGTCGGAGGTGCTGCGCCGGCTGGAGCTGACCGTCACCCGGCGCCTCGACGGCCTCCTGCAGGGTGACTACCGGGGGCTCGTCCCCGGCCACGGCAGCGAGCCGGGTGAGACCCGCCCCTACGCCCCCGGCGACGACGTGCGCCGCATCGACTGGAACGTCACGGCCCGCACCCAGGAACCGCACATCCGCCAGTCGATCGCCGACCGCGAGCTGGAGACCTGGGTGGTGGCCGACTTCTCGGCCAGCCTGGCCTTCGGCACGGCCGACTGCGAGAAGCGCGACCTGGCGTTGGCGGCGATGGCGGCGGTGGGCTTCCTGACCCAGCGCACCGGGAACCGCATCGGCGCGGTGCTCCTCGAGGGTGAGGACGCCACCACGCTGCCCGCCCGCGGCGGTCGGGCCAACCTGCAGGCGCTGCTGCACCGCGCCGTGGTGGCGGCCAAGGCCGACCACCCCGGGGCCTCGGACCTCTCCGGTGCCCTGCGGCGCCTGGCCACGGCCACCCGGCGCCGGGGCCTGGCCGTGGTGGTGTCCGACTTCCTGGCCGGCGACGAGTGGGAGCGGCCGCTACGGGTGCTCGGTGCCCGTCACGAGGTGCTGGCCGTCGAGATCGTCGACCCCCGCGAGCTGGCGCTGCCCGACGTGGGGCTGCTCGAACTGGTGGACCCCGAGAGCGGGGCCGTCCGCGAGGTCCAGACCGGCAACGCCAAGACCCGCGCCCGCTACGCCGAGGCCGCGGCCGCTCAGCGCCGTGACATCGCGGCCCGCATCCGCAGTGCCGGAGCCGACCACCTGGTGCTCCGAACCGACCACGACTGGCTGCTCGACCTGGTGCGCTTCGTCGCCTGGCGTCGCGAGCGGCTCGAATCCCTCTCGAGGCTCCCCTCATGACCTTCCTGTCCCCCGAACGTCTCTGGCTCCTGCTCGGCGCCGTGGCCCTCGCCGCTCTCTACGTGGCCGCCCAGCTCCGCCGCCGCCAGTACACGATGCGCTTCACCAACCTGGCCCTGCTCGACCAGGTGGCCCCCAAGCGCCCCGGGTGGCGGCGCCACATCCCGGCCGCCCTGTTCCTCCTGGCCATGTCGACCCTGATCCTCGGCTTCGCCCAGCCGGCGCGGGACGTCCGGGTGCCCCGTGAGCGGGCCACGATCATGTTGGCGCTCGACACCTCCCTGTCGATGGAGGCCACCGACGTGGCCCCGTCGCGCATCGAGGCGGCCCAGTCGGCGGCCAAGGCCTTCGTCGATCAGCTGCCGGCCCGCATCAACATCGGCCTCGTCACCTTCAACGGCAACGCCTCCCTGAAGGTCACGCCCACCACCGATCGCGAGGCCGTGAAGCAGGCCATCGACGATGCTCAGCTCGGTGAGCGCACGGCCATCGGCGAAGCCATCTTCACCAGCCTCGACGCCCTCAAGCAGGTGCCGGCGAACGACGGCACCCAGGTGCCGGCCCGCATCGTGTTGATGACCGACGGCACCACCACCGACGGCCGCAGCAACGACTCGGCCGTGGCGGCGGCGAAGGAGGCCAACGTCCCGGTCTCCACCATCGCCTTCGGGACCGACGCCGGCACCATCACCATCCCGCAGGAACCGCTGCCCATCCCGGTACCGGTCGACAAGGAAGCCCTGAAGTCGATCGCGTCGGACACGAACGGCAAGTTCTACTCGGCCGCCAGTGAGAGCGAGCTCAAGCAGGTCTACGACAACATCGGGAGCTCGGTCGGCTTCGTCACCGAGCAGCACGAGATCTCGACCTGGTTCATCGCCGGGGCGCTCGTCCTCATGCTCATCACCGGTGGCCTCAGCCTGGCCTGGTTCCAGCGCCTGCCCTGAGCCCGACCGTCTCCTGCGCCCCGGGGTGCCGTCGGCCGCGGTAGGGCATCATGGCTCGCGCCATGTCCCCCACTGCCCGGCCGGGCGTCCCCCGCCTGCGACTCGCCCTGACCCTGCCCGGAGCGGTGTCGCTGGGTGCCTACCACGGTGGCGCCATGGCGGCCCTCCTGGTGGCGGCCCAGCACAGCGACGGGCAGCTGATCGTCGACGCCCTGGCCTGCGCCTCGGCGGGGGCGCTGACCGGGGTGCTGGCCGCCCGGGCCCTGTTGCGGGGAGCGGACCCGGTGGCGCTGATGACCCGGGCCTGGGTGGAGGCCGACTCCCTCGGCGCCCTGCGCAGCCACGGCACCGACTCGATCCTCGACCCTGAGCCGCTGCGGGTGCTGGCCGCCGATCTGCTCTCCGCCCACGGGTCGGTGCCCGACGGGGCGCCGGCCGTCGCCCGCCAGGGCGACCCGGTGCGCATCTCCATGGCCCTGGCCAGCCTCGGCGGCCTGGCGTACCGCGTCTCGAGCCTGGACCCCGCGCAACCGTGGGTGAACGCGTTGACCCACCTCGACTGGTGGAACCACGCGTTCGGGTCGACCGACGACTTCGGCGTGGCCGTCGAGCCGGCCCTGGCCTCCGCGGCGAACGCCCTCGGCTTCCCGCCGGCCCGGCTCGATCGCGCCCCGGACCGGGCGACCTACGAGGCCAACCACGTCATCGCTCCACCGGTGCGGCCCGGTCGGCCCCGCGATGAGCAGTGGATGGTCTGGTACACCGACGGCGGCACCCTCGACAACCAGCCCTTCGGCCGGGCCATCGACCTGGTCGTCGAGGCCGAAGCCGACGAACGCGTCGACGACCTGCCCACCGACGAGCGCTTGTTCGTGCTGGTCGACCCCCAACCGGCCACGGTCGACTTCGGCGGTCGCTGGTGGAACCCGGAGACCCACCCCCGCTGGACCTTCACGCTGTTCGACGCCTTCAACCTCCGCGGCGAGCAGTCGGTCTACGACGATCTGCTGCGCCTGCAGAAGACGAACGCCCGGGTGCGCTGGAACACCGTGGCCGCCCAGGCGGTGGCCGTGGCGCTCGACACGGCGTTGGCGGCGGTCGACCCGGCCCGGCGGCCGGACGTGGAGCACGCCGTGCGGGAGGCGCTGGGCCGAGCGGCGAGCACCATGGACGCCGACCATCGTCGGCTCGAGGCCCATCGGGCCGGCACCTCACCGGCGCCCGCCCCCACCGTCGGCGGCGAGGGTCGGGGACGGGGTCACCGCGACGGTGAGCGGCGACCTGGCCGAGGCGGTGCGTGACCTGCTGGCCCGGGCGAGCGGACTGAGCGACAAGCGCGAGGCCAGGGTCGAGATGGTGTCGCCCCTCGTCGACGGCAACGACCCGCCGGTGAGTGACCGGCTGGCCGGGGACTTCCTCTTCCACTTCGGCGGCTTCGTCGACGAGCAGTTCCGCCGGCACGACTTCCTCGTCGGGTGGTCCAACATGCGCACGTGGTTGGCCTCACGGGCCGACGACCATGGTTTCGCCGCCGCCCTCGACGAGGTCGATCGCCGGCACGAGGCGCTGGGTTGGACCCTGGAGGAGCTCAACCCCACGGTGGGCTCGCTCGACCTCAGCGACAAGTGGGAGCTGATCCGCACCGCCAGCCATGTCGGCCGGGTCATCGCCCACGACCTGGCCGATCTGGTGGGCCACGACGACGAAGACACCCGGGCCCTCAGGCGCCGGAACCCACCTTCTCGCTGACCACCCGCGAGGACCCGCCCGGCTGCATGGTGACGCCGTACAGGCAGTCGGCCGCCTCCATCGTCCGCTTCTGGTGGCTCACGATGATGAGCTGGGCGTCGTTGCGGAACTCGGCCACCAGCCCCAGGAAGCGGTGGAGGTTCACGTCGTCGAGCGCGGCCTCGACCTCGTCCATCACGTAGAAGGGCGACGGGCGGCTGCGGAACACGGCGAAGAGGAACGCCAGCGCGGTCAGCGAGCGCTCACCACCTGACAGCAGCGACAGCTTGCGGACGTTCTTGCCCGACGGGCGGGCCTCGACCTCGATGCCGGTGTCGAGCAGGTTGTCGGGGTCGGTCAGGCGCAGACGGCCCTTTCCCCCCGGGAAGAGCGTGTCGAACAGGTGCTCGAAGTTCTCGGCCACATCGGCGTAGGCCGACGCGAACACGTTCACGATCTCGCCGTCGATGGCCTTGATGATCTTGGCCAGCTCCCGGCGTGACTCCTTCACGTCGTCGAGCTGGTGTTGGAGGAACTCGTGGCGCTCGGTGCAGCGCCTCGAACTCCTCGAGCGCCAACGGGTTGATGGGGCCCATGATGCGCAGGTCGCGCTCGAGCTCGCGGATCCGCGCCGCCGGGGTGGCGCCGTCGGCCAGCGGCGGGCACTCCGATTTCATGGCCGTCTCGGGCTCGCAGTCGAGGTCGCGGCGCATCGACTCGACCGCGGTCTCGATGCGCAGCCGCGTCTCGGCATCGTCGATCTCCAGGCGTTGCTCGCGCTCGCGGATCTCGCTCAGCTTGCGCTCGGCCTCGACCCGGGCCTTGCGCAGACGATCGAGGTCGGCCGCCACCTCGCGGGCGGCCTCGCTCTGTCGGCGACGACGCTCGCGCAGGCCGCCGAGCTCGTGCTCGACGACCACCAGGCGCTCGGCGACATGCGCCATGAGCCGGTCGGTGGCCAGCTGGCGCTCGTCGAGCTCGACTCGGCGCTGCTCGGCCGCCGCCCGCTCCTCGGCCGCCCCGGTCAGGCGCTGCTCGACCTCGGCGAAGCGGCGCTGCAGGAACTCCTGTCGCTCGCCCACCCCGGCGCCGCGGACCTCGAGGTCGGTGCGCAGGGCGCCGACCTCGGCCGCCCGCTCCTCCAGGTGGGCCCGGGCCTCGCCCCTGGCCCGACCCCGTTCGGCCGTGGCCATCTCCGCCGCTTCGAGGCCGGGCAGGGTGGCCTCCAGCTCGGCGATGCGTTCCTGCTCCCGCCCGACCCGGGCGGCCAGCTCATCGAGGTGGGTCTGCAGGGCCTCGGCCTCGGTGGCGGCGTCACGGCGATCGGTCTCGACCCGCTGCAGCCCGTCGCCCCCGGCGGCCAGGCGCCCGTCGTTGGCGTCGAGTTGGCGGGACAGGTCGTCCTCGGCCCGACGGGCCTCCTCGACGGCCTGGGCGGCGGCCGACCGGCGGGCCGAGGCCACGGCCACGGCCCGTTCGGCCTCGGCGGCCTGATGTCGGGCCTCGTCGAGCGCGGCGCCGGTGGCGCCGGCCGCGCCGGCGGCCCCCACCCGCCAGCCGCTCAGGCCGAAGCGATCACCGTCGGGCGTCACGACCACGGCGTCGGGGTGGGCCAGGGCCGCGTCCACGGCGGCAGCCCACGACCCGTCGACCACGACGGCCGAGCCCACCAACGCGTCGAGCAGGCCGTCGACGCCGGGACGGGCGCCGCGGACATGGCGGCGGAGCGGCTCGCCCACCGCCGGCGCGGGCCGCCCCAGCCCGCCGGCCGACAGGGCCAGGACGGCGCCGGAGATCGCCTCGCGGTGCAGCGTCTCGAGCGAGCGGCGGGCGGCGTCCACGCCGTCGACCACGACGGCGGCCAGGGCCTCACCGGCGGCGGCCTCGAACGCCGCCTCCCACCCGGGGTCCACCTCCACCAGGTCCAGCAGGGTGCCCAGCACGCCATCGACGTCGGCCAGCCGCTCGGCGCCGGCCCGCGAGCGGGCCTCGTCGAGCGCCAGCGCCAGGGCGTCGACCCGGGCCAGCCAGGCGTGGTGGTCCGACTCGGTCGAGCGGTGGGCGGCCTCGGCCTCAGCCAGAGCCGCCTCGGCCTCGGCCCGGTACTGCTCGGCCCCGTCGAGGGCCTCGACCAGCGGCAGCTCGGCCTGCTCGGCCGCCGCCATCTCCCGGCGCAGCCGATCGGCTTCCTCGGCCAGGCGGGCGGACTTCTCGGTGAGCACGTCGAGGCGGGCCCGCATGCGGGCCATCTCGCCGCTGCCGCGCTCCACCCCCTGACGCAGGGCGGAGAGCTCGCCCCGCACCTCGGCGGACTGGCTGCTGGGGGCGGTCACGCCGTCGGCCCAGTCGACCTCGAAGCGCTCCCGCTCGGTCGCCAGCGCCTGCTCGGCGGCGGCCAGCTCAGCCGCCAGCGGGGTCAGCACGGCCGCCTCCTCAGCCACCTCGCGCAGCTCGGCCTGCAGGCGGGCCGACTCGGCCTCGAGGGTGGCGATGACGCCCTGGTCGACGAAGGCACCCCGGTCGCGGTCGATGCCTCGGCGGCGCTCGGCCAGCAGCGAGGCCAGGCCGCGTGCCTTCTCGAGCAGCGACTCGAACTGGGCCAGCGAATCGCCCAGGTCGTCGCCACCCATGGCGGTCAACCGGGCCTCGGTGGCCATCACCGAGGTGTCCAGGGCGGCCAGCTCCGATTTCAGATCCCGGTCGGCGGTGGCCAGCTCGACGCGCCGCTGGGCGGCGCTCTCGAGGCGGGCCCGCAGGGCGGCCAGCTCCCGGCCGGCGACGTGGATGCGCAGGGCCTGCAGCTCGGCGACGACGTCGCCGTGGCGGCGGGCGGCATCGGCCTGGCGCTCGAGCGGGCGCAGCTGGCGACGGACCTCCCGCAGGAGGTCCTGGAGCCGGGTCAGGTTCCCCTCGGTGGCCTCGAGTCGGCGCTCGCTCTTCTCCTTGCGGCGCCGGTACTTCAACACCCCGGCGGCCTCCTCGATGATCGAGCGGCGCTCCTCGGGCCGGGCGTTGAGCACGGCGTCGATCTGGCCCTGGCTGATGATGACGTGCTGCTGGCGCCCCACCCCGCTGTCGCTGAGGAGCTCCTGGATGTCGAGCAGGCGGCACGGCACGCCGTTGAGGGCGTACTCGCTGTCGCCGCTGCGGAACAGCGTCCGGGTGATGGTCACCTCGTTGAACTCGATGGGCAGCATGCCGGAGGTGTTGTCCACCGTCAGCGACACCTCGGCCCGACCCAGCGGGCTGCGCTTGGCGGTGCCGGCGAAGATGACGTCGTCCATCTTCTGGCTGACCGCACCGCGCTGGGGGCCTGAGCGCCCAGCACCCAACCGATGGCGTCCACCACGTTGGACTTGCCGCTGCCGTTGGGGCCCACCACCACGGTGACGCCCGGTTCGAGGTCGAGAGCCGTCGCGTCTGCGAACGACTTGAACCCCTTGAGGGTCAAGGTCTTGAGATACACACCTACTCCGCGGTGATCTGGTCACCCGACCCTAGTGGGTGGCGATCGGGCGTCTGTTCATCCCCTGGTCAGACCTGGCAGAGCTCGCAGTAGTAGGTGGAGCGGCCGGCGAACTTGGCCTTGGAGATGGTGGCCCGACGGCAGCGGAAGCAGGGCAGCTTCTCGCGGTCGTAGACCTTGTGGTGCTCCTGGTACTCGCCGGGCTTGCCGTTCAGGTCGACGTACTGCTCGTCGGCCAGGGTCGAGCCGCCGTACTTGATGGCGTCGTGGAGCGTCTCCACCACGGAGCGGTACAGCCGCCGGATCTCCTGGGTGGACAGCGAATCGGTCATCCGGTCGTAGCGCAGGCCGGCGGCGAACAGGATCTCGTCGGCGTAGATGTTGCCCAGCCCGGCGATGATGGTCTGGTCGGTGAGGAACGCCTTGAGCTTCATCTTGTGGTTGCGCAGGAGCTGGCCGAACATCTGCCAGGACACCGGCTGCTCGACCGGATCGAAGCCGAGCTCGGCGAGCTCGGGCACGTCCTCGCTGAGCGTGTCGGGCGAGGCGACGAACATCTCCCCGAACGTGCGGGGGTCGACGAAGCGCAGCTGGCCCCCCACCGTGAACGTGATGAGCACGTGGGTGTGCTTGGCCACCGGGTCCTTGGCCGCGGCCCGCAGCAGCTGGCCGCTCATGCGCAGGTGGATGACCAGCACGTCGCCGGTGTCCAGCCGCACCAGCAGGTACTTGCCCTTGCGGTCGACGCCGGTGATCTTGGCGCCGTCCAGCTTGGCCGCGAACGCCTTCTTGGTCTGGCGGCGCACGGTGCGGGTGCCGTGGACCTCGACCGACTTGATCTTCTTCCCCACCGCCTCGCGCTCGAGCTCCCGCCGGATGGTTTCCACCTCGGGCAGTTCAGGCATCGTGGGACTCACTCTCTCGGGCCCGGCCGGCGACGGCGGGGCGGGGCTCGGCCGGGTCGGGCCGGGAACGGTCGAAGGGGTCGGCGTCATCGGCGGGTGCCGGGCCGTTCACCGGGTGGGTGGGGGCCAGGCGCTCGGCCCGGGGCACGGCGTCGAGCTCCTTGGTCAGCTGGTGCCAGGCGGCGCGGGCGGCGGCCTGCTCGGCCACCTTCTTGCTGCGCCCCTCGCCCTGACCGACGGGCCGCCCCCCCACCGACACGGTGGCGAAGAACCGCTTGGCGTGGTCGGGACCCTCGTCGCGCAGGTCGTAGGCGGGAAGCTCCTCGAACTCGCGGGCGGCCAGCTCCTGCAGCCGCGTCTTGAAGTCGTGGCCACCCGGCCCTTCGGCCGCCGCTTCGATGCGCTCGCCCACCAGGCGCAGCACGAGCTCGCGGGCGGCCGCCCAGCCCTGGTCGAGGTACACCGCCCCGATCACCGCCTCCATGGCGTCGGCCAGGATCGAGGGCTTCTCGCTGCCGCCGCTGGCGGCCTCGCCCTTGCCCAGGGCCAGCACGTCACCCAGGCCGACCTCGGCCGCCGACCTCGGCCATGGCCGCCGCGCTCACCACCGACGCCCGGACCTTGGCCAGCTCACCCTCGGGCATGTCGGCGAACTCGGCGTAGACGTGCGAGGTGACCACCAGCCCGAGCACGGCGTCGCCGAGGAACTCGAGCCGTTCGTTCGACTCGAACCCGGGATGCTCGGCGCACCACGACCGGTGGGTCGCGGCCAGCGCCAGCAGGTCGGGATCGTTGAACGGGCAGCCGAGGAGCGTGGCGAACCGGGAGAGGGCGGCGGCGTCCAGGAGATCAGCCCACGCGGGCGTGCACGTAGTCGACGGCATCCCGCACCGTTTTGAGATCCTCGAGGTCCTCGTCCTCGATGCGGAAGCCGACGGTGCGCTCCCCGAGCTCTTCCTCGAGGGCTTCGACCAGCTCGATCAGCGCCAGGGAGTCGGCGTCGAGGTCGTCGGCGAAGGAATCACCCTCGTGGATGCTCGACGGGTCGATCTCGAGGATGTCGGCCAAGCGGTCTCGCACCAGATCGACGATCTCCTGGCGGTCGATCGGGCCCTGTTCGACGTGGGTCTCTGCGGGCACAGGGATCGTTCTCCTTCGGTGCCGGGGCGGTCGTGCGGCTGCACGGGAACGGCCGACAATGTAGCAGATTCAGACCTTGTGCACTCGTGAAGCCGGATGAAAGTGCTGGTCAGAGCTACTTTTTCAGGAAGTGACGGCTTGACGCAGGTGTTCGACCACGTCACCGACGACCAGGTCGTGGGCCACCTTGATGGCGTTCACCATGGCCGTGGCCGACGACGAGCCGTGGCTGATGATGCACACGCCGTCCACCCCCAGCAACATGGCCCCGCCGACGTTCTCGGGGTCGAGCTGGGCGTAGAGCGGCGCCAGCGCCGGCAGCAGCACCTGGGCCGCCTCCCGGGTGGCCTCGTTGGCGTCGAAGGCGCCGAGCACGCCGTTGACCAGGGCCCGCATCCCGCCCTCGAGCGTCTTGAGGGCGACGTTGCCGGTGAAGCCGTCGGTCACGACCACGTCGGCGGCGTCGGTCATGAGGTCGCGACCCTCGACGTTGCCCACGAACACCGCTCCGGTGGCGCCGATCCAGGACGGGTCGGCCAGCAGCTTGTGGGTCTCCTTGACCAGGGGATTGCCCTTGGTCTCCTCTTCGCCGATGCGACAGCAGCGCCACCTTGGGGGCGACGATGCCGAAGCGATCGTGGGCGTAGACGGCGCCCATCTGGGCGAACTGCACCAGCCATTCGGCGTTGCACTCGGCGTTGGCCCCGGCGTCGAGCATGACCGTGGGCGTCCCGCCCAGCACCGGGAGGGGGGTGGCGATGGCCGGGCGCTGCACCCCACGGATGCGACCCATGCGCAACAGCGCGCTGGCCATGGTGGCCCCGGTGTTGCCGGCGCTCACCATCGCCGAGGCCCGCCCGTCACGGACCGCCTCGGCGGCCCGCACCAGCGAGGAGTCCTTCATGCGCCGGACGCTGGATCCGGCCTCGGCGTCCATGGCGATGACCTCGGACGCGGCCAGCACCTCGAGCCCGCCCGGGTCGCCGATCTCGTCGGGCCGGCCCACCAACAAGATGGGGATGCCGAGCTCCGCGGCGGCCTGCTTGGCTCCTTCGACGATGGCGCCGGGAGCGTGGTCGCCGCCCATGGCGTCCACCGCGATGGGCAGCAGATCGGGCATCGCCGCGGTCATCCCGGCGTCGTCAGTCGACGTCGATGGCCTGGCGGCCGTGGTACCAACCGCAGTTGCCGCACACCACGTGGGGCAGCTTGGTGGCCCCGCAGCGGGGGCACGTGCTGCGCGACGGCGCCTTGACGGTCCACGCCGAGGCCCGCCGGCTGCGGCTCTTGGCTTTGGAGGTCTTCTTCTTGGGGACGGCCATGATCGTGGATGCCTCTGAGGTGACGGTGCGAGTCGACGTCGCCGACCGCCGGCCCACCGGGCTCTGGCGTCGGACGCGAACGGGAGAGCGTAGCGGGCGCGGGGTGCTCTGGTCGAAGCGGCCGGCCGCCGGCCGCCAGAGGGCCGGCTCAGGGCTCCGGCGGCGGGTCGAACGTGAGCTCGTCGAGGGCGGCCCACCGGGGGTCACGGGGAGTGGGGGCGGGCTCGTCGTCGGGAGGGCCGGTGGGGAACCGCTCGGGGGCCGGGCCGGGGCAGTCCGCCCGGCACAGGGGGGCCAGGGGCAGGGCCAGCAGCACCGCGTCGCGCACCAGGGGCTCGAGGTCGATGGTCTCGCCGTCGAGGTGGTAGGTCTCCCCCTCGACCGGATGGCGCTCGAAGATCTCCTTCACCGAGGCCTCGGCCTCGCCGTGGACCGGCTCCAGGCAGCGGCGACAGGTGCCCTGCCAGTCCACGGTCACCGTCCCGGTGGCGGTGAGCGCGGTGCTGAGCGATTCGAGCACGAGATCGATGCGCACCGGGCTGGTGTCGGCCACCGTGGCGGCCGACGTCGACAGGCCTGCGAGCGGCTCGGCGGCGGTGAACGCCGTGCGCGAGCCGGGATGGCGCAGGAGCTCGGACACGCCCACCTGGAGCGCCCGAGCCCCGCTCACGAGGCGTCGTCCTGGTCGAAGAACTCGTCTCCGTAGCCGTCGTCGTCGTCGTAGCCCTCGGTGGCGGCCAGCGGCGGAGGGGGCAGGTCGAGCGGATGGGACTCGACGTCCTCGCCCAGCAGGTTCTGGCCCTGCAGCTTCTGGCGGCCCGACGCCACCAGCTTCATCGTGCGATCGAGCACGATCTCGAAGCTGGCCAGCTTCTGATCGCAGAAGTCCTCGACCTCGTGGCGCAGGCGGCGGGCCTCGGCCTCGGCGGTGTCCATGATCTGGTAGGCCCGGTTCTCCGCCGCCTTCACCACCTCGGTGCGCTGCACCATGCGCTCAGCCCGGTTGCGGGCCTGGTCGAGGATCTCGTCGCCCTCGTGGCGGACCCGGGCGAGGTACTCCTCGCGCTCCTTCAGCAGCCAGCGGGCCGCCCGCAGCTCCTCGGGCAGGCGGGCCAGGGCCTCGTCGATCAGCTCGAGGACCTCCTCCTTGGCGATCATCGACGACGCCGACAGCGGCACGGGCCGTGCCGCGTCGACGATGTCGTGGAGCTGGAGCAGGATCTCCTCGGTCTCGGCCCCGTGGTACGGCGCCGGCGTGGGCGCGGCCGAGAGGTCGGACAGCTCGTCGAGGTGGTCCTCGAAATCGCTCACGATAGGTACTTCTCCTGGAGCCGCTCGGCCACCGCCGGGGGGACCATGGCGGTGACGTCACCACCGAAGCGGGCGATCTCACGGATCAGCTTCGAGGCGAGGAACGAATGGGCGGACGCCGACGGGATGAACAGCGTGTCGACGCCTGAGACCTTGTGGTTCATCTGGGCCATCTGCAGCTCGGACTCGAAGTCGGACACGGCCCGCAGGCCCTTCACGATGAAGTCGGCGCCCATGTCGCGGGCGAGGTCGACCACCAGGCTGGAGAACATGGTGACCCGGACGTTCTCGAGGTGGGCCACCGAGTCGCGCAACATCTCCTCGCGCTCGTCCAGGTTGAACAGGGGCTCGCCCTTCTGGGGGTTGCGCATGGCGGCCACGATCACGCCGTCGAAGAGGCGGGCGGCCGTCTCGATGATCTCGAGATGACCGTTGTGGATCGGGTCGAACGACCCGGGGTAGAGCACGAGGGCCACGATCACTCCGAAGGTGAAGGCGCGGTCGCGAGACCGGTTGACGGCGTCGAGCGGAGAACGGTGACGAGCGTACCCCCGTACCGACGTTGCCTGATCACACCCCAGCCGGCGGGGGCTTCGACGGCGCGGTCGGATTCGGCCACGACCAACGGTGCGGGGAGGCCGGTCAACAGCTCGTCCCACTCGTCGAAGGCGTAGGGGGGGTCGAGCAGCGCCAGGTCCCAACCTCGGCCCTCGGCGCGGGCGCGCTCGAGGAAGCGTCCGGCGTCGGCCTGCACGACGGTGGCCCGGTCGGCCAGGCCGGTGCTCTGGAGGTTGGCCTCGATGATCCGCACCGCCCGGCGGTCGCTGTCCACGAACGTCACCTCGGCCGCGCCCGCGACAGCGCCTCGATGCCCAGCGAGCCGCTACCCGCGAACAGGTCCACCACCGCCGCACGCTCGAGCGCACCGAGGCTGTTCAGGGCGTTGAACGTGGCCTCGCGCACCCGGTCGGCCGTCGGTCGGGTGTCACGGCCCTCGGGTGCCTGCAGCCGCCGGCCCCGTGCGGTGCCGGCGATCACCCGCATGGGTCAGAAGTCGTCATCGTCGTCGAGCTCGATGACGATGTCCCAGCGGTCCATGCAGTCGGCACAGCGGTAAGCGACCACGTCGCCCGGCTCCCAGCCTTCGTGGGGCTCATACGACAGCAGGTGGCAGGTGCCGCCGCAGTCGACGCAGATGATGGTGGGGGCGACCTGCATGGGGGCGAGCGTACCGGCCGGGCTCGGCGGGCCCGACGGCGGGGATCGGAGCCGGGCGGCCCGACGCCGGGCCGTCCCCCTACGCTGGGCTCCGCCCACCGACGATCCCTGGGGGTGCCCGTGCCCATCGAGCTCAACCACACCATCGTGGCCGCCACCGACGCACCCGCCGCGGCCCGCTACATGACCGAGGTCATGGGTCTGCCCGAGGCCGTCGCGTTCGGGCCGTTCCTCGTCGTGGAGGCCGACAACGGGGTGTCGCTCGACTTCTTGACGT
The DNA here is from genome assembly GCA_963726905.1 of uncultured Microthrixaceae bacterium. Taxonomy (GTDB): domain Bacteria; phylum Actinomycetota; class Acidimicrobiia; order Acidimicrobiales; family Acidimicrobilacustridaceae; genus UBA4742. The sequence continues at coordinate 580,238 of CAVSDZ010000005.1, read as the reverse complement.
GCGAGGACCCGTTCGAGATCCAGCACTACGCCTTCCTGGTCAGCGAGGCCGAGTTCGACGCCATCTTCGGGCGCCTCCTCGACCGGGAGCAGCCCTACTGGGCCGACCCCCACCGCCACGTACCCGGCGAGATCAACACCCACGACGGTGGTCGGGGCGTCTACTTCCTCAACCCCGACGGCCACGTGCTGGAGATCATCACCCGTCCCTACGGCAGCGGCGCCTGATCCACGAGCAGGGCGGCGATGGCCCCCGTCGCCAGGAACGCCGCGTACCGGTCGGCGGCCCATCCCCGCTCCATCACGACCAGCTCGTACACCTCGGGCGAGCTGTAGGTCCACAGGACGTCGCGGGCATCGTCCACCGTGACACCGGGGCGGAGGTGGTTCCCCTCGGCCAGGTTGCGGGCCAGGTCGGTCATGCCCATGAGGCGCCCGAAGCGGATCTGGTCCCACACCGCGCCCAACGCAGGGTCGCCGGAGGCTTCGCGGGCGAGCAGTTGGATGGGCGCCGTGCGGGGCAGGATGGCGGCGAGGGTGTGGGCGTAGCGCCAGAGCTTCGCCCGGGGGTCGGGCTCGTCGTGGATGGCCAGGATCCAGTCGCGCTCCGCGAGGGGCACCTCTTCGTCGTCGCCGACCAGGGCCACCTCGAACAGGGCCTTCACGATGCCCGGCTTGTTCCCGAACGTCTTGTTGACCGTCTGGACGGCCACCCCGGCGTCCGCCGCGATATCGGCGACCGTCGTGACGCGGTAGCCGTCGCGTAGGAAGCGGATGCGGGCGGCATCGAGCATGCGGGCCCGACTGAGGCGCGCCATCTCCCGGCGGCGGGTGGCGTCGTAGTTCCGCTTGACAGGTGCGGGCATCGGGTAGAGGCTCCACTATTGAATAGTAGGACTGCTATCAGACTACTCCGTTCCGGTCTCCCCCGGGCGGACCCACCAGGAGGTACGGGAACCATGGCCCAGGCAACCGGTACGGAATTGGTCGAGCGGCTCTTCGCCGAGGTCTTCAACCGCCGTGAGCTGTCGGTGCTCGACGAGCTCGTCGCCGACGACTTCGTGGAGCACGCCGTCGCCCCCTTCGCCACCGAGGAGCCGGGGCGCGTCGCCGGCCCGGCCCACATGCGCGGCGTCGTCGAATGGCTCACCGACCAGTTCCCCGACCTGACCATGGCGGTGCAGGCCGTCGTGACCGACGGCGACACCACCGCGGCGCGGATCGTGTCGGAGGGCACCAACCTCGGCGCGCTCAACGGCGTCATCCCTCCGACCGGACGGCACTTCCGGGCCGAGCAGACCCACTGGTATCGCACGGAGTCGGGCCGCTTGGTCGAGCACTGGGCCACCCGTGACGACCTGGGCTCGATGTTGCAGCTCGGAGTGCTCGCCCGACCCGGTCCCCCCGTCTGAGCACCGTCACGCGGCTCGCGTCGCGCCAGGTGGGCGACGACGAGCCCGGCCGGACGGGCGGGCGGCTCGACGTCGACGTGGTTCCATCCACCGCCGATCGCTGAGCGGAGAGGAAGCTTTGGCATGACCGACGCCCAGGCCCAGCCGCAACCCCCCGTCGCACCCGCCCCCCTCGACCTCGTCAGGAGCCGCAAGTACGTGGCGCTCCTGTTGTTGGGAGCCGTGGTGGGCGTTCCCGTGGCGGCCATCGCCTACGAGTTCCTCAGGTTCGTGTCCGAGGCCCAGACCTGGCTCTTCACCACCCTGCCCAACGATCTCGGCTTCGACGGCACGCCCGCGTGGTGGCCGCTGCCCGCGGTGGCGCTGGGTGGGTTGCTGGTCGGTCTGACCCTGCACTTCCTGCCGGGAACCGGCGGCGAGAACCCGGCCGAGGGCTTCAAGACCGCCGGGGTTGTCGAACCCAGGGACCTGCCCAGCATCATCTGTGCCTCGCTGGCCACGCTCATGTTCGGCGCCGTGCTGGGCCCCGAGGCACCGCTGGTGCTCATCGGGGCCGGGGTGGCCGTGCTCATCGTCCGGCTGATCAAGTCCGACGCGCCCGACCAGGCCGTCGTCGTCATCGGCGCCGCCGGGAGCTTCGCCGCCATCTCCACCCTGTTGATCTCGCCCCTCGCCGGTGCGTTCCTGCTGCTGGAGGCGGCGGGCATCGGGGGCGGCCTGATCAGCGTGATCCTGCTGCCGGGGATGCTGGCCGCCGGCATCGGGTCCCTCGTGTTCATCGGGCTCAGCTCCGCCACCGGCTCGGGGACGTACTCCCTGGCCCTGCCCGATATCCCCCATGTCAACCCCCCGACCTTCGCCGAGTTCCTGTGGGCCATCGGCATCGGGTTGGTGGCACCGGTGATCGGTATCGCCATTCGTCGGTTGGCCTTTCAGCTCCAGCCGCTGCTGGTGCATCGCAAGGTGCTCCTGACGCCTCTGTTCGGCCTGGCCGTCGGAGGGCTGGCGGTCCTCTTCCAGCAGGTCACCGACCACCCCTCCTCGTACGTGCTCTTCTCCGGCGAGTCGGCCCTGGCGCCGTTGATCCAGGAGGCCGGCGCCTGGTCGGTGGGCGCGCTGGTCATGCTCGTCATCTGCAAGGGCCTGGCCTACAGCGTGTCGCTGAGCGCCTTCCGGGGAGGGCCGACGTTCCCCGGCATGTTCATCGGAGCCGCCGGCGGCATGGCGCTCTCACACCTCCCCGGCCTTCCCATGGTCGCCGGCGTGGGCATGGGCATCGGGGCGATGACCGTCGTCATGCTGGGCGGGCTCCCCCTGTCCTCGGTGCTGCTGACGCTGCTGTTCCTGCAGTCCGACGCCTTGGATCTCATCTCCGTGGTGATCGTCGCCGTGGTCGTCGCCTACGTCGGATCGGCGTGGCTCCAACCCTGGCTCCACCCCAAGTCGACCGGGGCCGTGGAGGCCGGCGCCGGTCCGGACGTCGCCGCGGCTCCCGCGTGACCCCAGCTGTTCCGCGTCTGCCACGGGTCGCTTGTGACCTCCTGCCCTAGGCCGGGGATCGGGGCACCCGTAGCGTGATGGGTGACCTTGACCCGGCGGATCGCCTCCGTCTCAGGGGTCGGGGTTTCGGCTTGCCAGCCCGCGACCACCCTCGCTCCGGGTGCTCACTCCCGGCACTCTCCGCCGGAGCGGGGGTCGTCGTGGTTGGCTCGGAATCTGCCACCGCGTTTCGGCGTCAGTTTGTATCGCTCAGCGACACATTCGGGGGGTCGAAAGCCGTCGATCAGCGCGGGATATGGGCTCCGCACGGTTGCCCGCAGGTTGAAGGTGGCTCGCCGGCGCGTGATACACGACGGTTGCTCTATGGGCCGGACTGCCAGCTGAGCGTTGCGTCGGATGCCGACGAGTAGTGGACCACCGGTGAGGTGATGCTCGACAGGAAGGACACCCAACCTCGGACGCATTCCCCCTCCTGGAGGTCCTTGCTATCGGGGAAGGCAGGTGTATGCATGGCAGATATCGGCTTGGATGCGTCGCTCGGGTATTGGGAGATGGTGATGTCCGACGCATGGACAGTCGTGGATTGCGAGTTGGCGCAGATCTCGACGTCCACGTCTACGTGGTTGATGGGGTCTTTCGGGAAGCTGCCGACTTGATGCCATGAACGGTGACGAGCAGACCTGAGGTAGTGGTCTGTGCTGTGCCGAAGGGCTTGGCGTCACCCGCCCCTGGCGTGGGTGCCACAGTCGGCGTGGTGGAGAGGGTCCATGGGTCGTGCAGGCCGCTCGGTTCGCCCGGGTAGTTGGCGATTTGGCTGCACGACCTGCCCACGGTGGAGAAGAGCACCACGACCACGACGAACGTGCCGAGACACCCAGCGGTGGCGCACCCCCACCCCCAGCTGGATTTCTTGTCGCTCGACTCTGAGCGTCTCGATGCGCTCTGCCCAGGACCCCTTCGGCTCTTGGGGACCGGCATCGGCGCTGTCGATGGTCCGTGCCAATGGCCGTCAAGCGACTGCGACCAACCAAGCGTCCGCGGATCAGCGACTCCGGCGGGTAAGGAGCCGCTCATCGGATCGGACCCTGTCCAGTCGTCGGTCACGTACTCCCAGTGGTCCGCCGCCCAAAGTGCGACCACGACGATCTCGTGCCCGTTCCACCATCCGAGGCTTCCGGGTGGCTCATCGGGAAGGACTTGCCATCCAGGACCCGACTCACTCAGCGGCTGCGAGAGGCCACAACCCTCGATCTCGCTCACGAGCCAATCGTCGCCCCTGGCCCCGAGGCATTTCAGGGCCGAAAGACCCACCGATCTGACCACGAACTCCGCTCAGTTCTCCCCAGCCCGACCTCACCGTCGAGGCGATCGCCTTTGCCGGATTGCAGCCGCCTTGCCGCGTCCCCGACGAATGACCTAACCGAGGGACACGCACAACCTGAGGGGCGTCCCTGCGTTCGGTGCCGTCTGGTGCGACAATCGTGGTGATGGGGTCGGCACTGGCACTCCTGGCAGCGCTGCCGTTCGCACTGGGCACGGTCCTGCAGCCGCCAGGCACCCCGCAGACCACGGCCCCGAGGGCGATCCGCACTTCCTGGCCGAGATCGTGCGGGAGCCGGTGTGGTTGATCGGCGGCCTGTGCCAGGTGCTGGGCTGGATCCTGCTGGCCGTCGCCCTCGCCCACGGCAGCCTGGTGGTCGTGCAGTCGTTGTGCGCCCTCAGCCTGGTGTTCGCCGTCCCCCTCGGTGCCCACCTCACCGTGCAGCACATCGGCCGGCGGTCGATCGTGGGCGTCTGCTCGGCGCTGGTCGGCATCGTCGCCTTCGTGGTGGTGGGCCAACCCCAGGGCGGCATCACCAGCCCCGGTGCCAACGCGTGGTGGGTGGCCGGGCTGATCTCGGCGGCGGCCATGGTCGTGCTGGCCGGCTTCGCCCTACAGCAGTCGGCCCTCAGGACCGGCTTCCTGGCTCCGGCCATGGCGGCCAGCAACGCCACCACCCTGGTGACGAGCGTGGTGCTCGGGTGACTCGTCTTCCAGGAGTCGCTCACCAGCGGGGGCGGCCGCCTGGTGCCCCCGATCCTCGGGCTGGTGCTGGCCGTGTTCGGGGTGGGGATGTTGTCGCGTTCCGACGAGCCGACCCCCCGGCCGACCGTCCAACCCGCCAGCTGACGCCAGGAGCGGCCCATGGCCGATGCCCCGACCGACGAGCCGCCGTCGCACCGCTCGCCGCCGATTGCGGTCATCGCTGCCGTCGTGCTGGTGGTGGTCGTGCTGGTTGCCGTCGCCGTCGCCGCCCTTCGCCGCGACAACACCACGACGTCGTCTCCACCCGGTTCCACCGCCGCACCCGTGATCGCGCCCCTCACGGGTTTGGAGGATTCGTCGGGCGCCTCCGCTCACCGCTGCGCGGTGACCGTGAAGATCGGCAACACGCCCGAGGCCCGGCCGCAGTACGGCCTCGACGCCGCCGACGTGGTCTACGAGGAGATCGTCGAGGGCGGCATCACCAGGCTGGCGGCCGTGTTCCAGTCACAGGCGCCCGAGCGGGCCGGCCCTGTGCGGTCGGTCCGGGTCACCGACCAGAGCATCGTGTGGCCCCTGCGGGGCGTGTTCGCCTACTCCGGCGGCAATCCAACGGCGGTGGCCGCCATCCAGGCCGCCCCGGTGACGCCCGTGGACGAGTCGGCGGCCGGTGACCTCATGTTCCGCGACCCCACCCGGGTGGCGCCCCACAACCTCTACGCCCGGGTCGACGGCCTCGACGGGCGTTGTGCCGACCCGCCCCCGCCGCCGCTCTTCACCTACCGTGACGACGCGACCACCACGGCCTCCCCCGGCACGGCAGCCGCGTCGGTGCGCATCGGGTTCGGCGCCGGCTACGCCGTGACCTGGGAGTGGGATGCGGGGTCGCGGCGGTGGCTGCGGGCGATCTTCGGCGGGCCGGACGTCGGCGCCGGCGGTCAGCAGGTGAGCACGGTCAACGTGGTGGTGATGGCCGTCCGGTACGACACCTCGGGGGCGGTCCTGACCGGCAGCGGACCGGCGTGGGTCCTCAGCGACGGCAAGGTCGTGACCGGGACCTGGGTGCGCCCGGACAAGCCGGTGCCCGCCCAACTTCTCGACGCCACCCAGCACGTCATCGCCCTCACCCCGGGCCCGTCGTGGGTCGAGCTGCTCGACCGCGGCCAGGCGGTCACCACCGCGCCGTGACCGCCGCCCGGACCTGGCCTGCTGGGCCGCTGGTGCGGGCCGGTACCAGGACCAACGAGTACGCAACCGTCGCCGACACGTCAGACTTCCTCGCTCGGGCTGACGAGGCCGGCTGGACCAACCGATCCGCCTAGTCGCCGTCAACCTCTCTTGACCACGTCAAATACCTTCGCCGAACCTTTCAGCTTTCGTCGGCGCTCATCAATGCCCCTCTGATCCGGGGATCTGGGGCACTCTCGATCGGAGGAGGGCGGCGTACTTCGGCACAACGTCGGCGACACAAAGTCTCGCCGAAGCGAGCGGGACTCTCGCCCGAGCAGGGGATCTGGGACACAGGAAGTCAGGGTGAAATGTTGTTGACGGCCTACCTGGACGCACCAACACTCGTGGCCATGGGTTACCTGCCTTCCCCCTGGACCTGCTTCCTGATCACCTCCTGTGGTCGGGCCTGTCGTCGTTTGGTGAGGGCTGTTGCTCCGGCGGCCGCGGGGGGCGACGGCGCCCGCGGCGAAACGGGTGAGTTGCGCATCGGCAGCACGCCAATAGGAGCAGCTTCACCCACCCCACGGACAAACCGCTCGGGCCCTGGCGCGTCCTCCCCGAGGGGTGGACGTGTGGTGGCGCAGGTCGACGTGGCCGAATGGACAAGGCGCCGGTCTACGAAACCGGAGGTTGCAGGTTCGACCCCTGCCGTCGACGCTCACTCGCCGTAGCTCAGTTGGATCAGAGCACCGCCTTCCGGAGGCGGGGTCGCACGTTCGAGTCGTGCCGGCGAGGCCCACGAACAGACGACCGGGCCCACGAGTCGGACAGTCATGCGTCGGAGCCAGGTTGGCACCGTAGGCCTGCAAAGCCTGCTGGCGAGCGTTCGAGTCGCTCCCGACGCTCCGGAACCGCGCTCATACCCGGGATCGGGCACAGGCCCGTCCTCTACGACTTGAGCAGGAAGTCGGTGGCGTCGTCGTCGTCGAGGAACAGACCGATCTCCTCGGCCAGCAACGGATGGTCCGCCAGGGCGGGGTCGGCGTCGATGAGCTCGAAGGCCACGTCGCGGGCCCGCTGCACCCAGTCCCGGTCGCGCCGCAACGACGCCAACTTCAGCTCGTTGCGACCCTTCTGGCGCTCGCCCATGATCGTGCCCTCACCCCGCAGGTCGAGGTCGATCTCGGCCAGCTCGAAGCCGTCGGTGGTGCGCACCAACGCCTCCAGCCGCGCCGCGCCGTCGGGCGTGGTGGCCTCACCCACCAGCTCGCAGTACGAATGCGCCGCCCCCCGACCGACCCGGCCCCGCAGCTGGTGGAGCTGGGCGATGCCGAAGCGGTCGGCGTCGAGGATCACCATCGCCGTGGCGTTGGGGACGTCGACGCCGACCTCGATCACCGTGGTGGCCACCAGCACGTCCAGGCCGCCCGAGCGGAACAGCGCCATGGCCTTCTCCTTCTCGCCCGGCGTGACCCGTCCGTGCAGCAGGCCCAGGCGCAGACCGGCCAGCTCGCCGGACTGCAGCCGTTCGTAGGTCTCCTCGGCCGAACGGACTTCGAGCTTCTCGCTCTCCTCGATGAGCGGGCACACCACGTAGGCCTGGTGGCCGTCACGCACCTGGGCGTTGACCAGCGCCCACACGTCGGCCTCCTCCTCGGGGGTGCGGGCCCACGTGGTCACGATGGGGGTGCGGCCCGGCGGCATCTCGTCGAGGACGGACACGTCGAGATCGCCGTAGACCGTCATCGCCGCGGTACGGGGGATCGGCGTCGCCGTCATCACCAGCACGTCGGGCACGGCGACGCCGGCCGACTTGTCGCGCAGCGCCGCTCGCTGCTCCACCCCGAAGCGGTGCTGCTCGTCGATCACCACCACCCCGAGCGAGCGGAACTCGATCGCTTCCTGGATCAGCGCGTGGGTGCCGATGGCCAGGTCCACCTCCCCACTGGCCAGCCCGGCCAGGATGCGGCGGCGCTCGGCCGCGGTGGTGCGGTTCGTGAGCAGCTCGACCCGCAGCTCCCGGTCCATCCCGGCGTCGCCGAAGAGGCTGTCGGTGTTCGTATCGGGCACCCGGAACCCGTCCAGCAGGTCCCGTACCCCGAGGTAGTGCTGCTCGGCCAGCACCTCGGTCGGCGCCATCAGCGCCCCCTGGTAGCCCCCCTGCACCCCGACCAGCAGCGCGCTGACCGCCACGATGGTCTTGCCCGAACCGACGTCGCCCTGCAGCAGCCGGTGCATGGGGTGGGGCGAGGCCAGGTCGGCCTCGATCTCGCCGATGACCCGGCGCTGGGCCCCGGTGAGGGGGAACGGCAACCGCTCGTGGAAGCGCTCGACCAGCCCACCGGTCAGCTCGTGGGTGATCCCCGGGGTGGTGCGCTCGAGCTCCCGCTTGCGCTGCACGAGCCGCAGCTGCACCCGCAGGAGCTCGTCGAACACCAGTCGGCGACGCGCCTCGGTGGCCTCAGCCATGGTCTGGGGCTTGTGGATGCCCCGGAAGGCGGTGGTGCGGTCGGCGAGGTCCCAGCGGCGCAGGATCGGCTCGGGCACCGGGTCGGCGAACTCGCCGGCCCGTCGCAACACCTCGTCCATCCACTTGTCGACGTCCCAGGTCATCACCCCGGCCTTCTCCGACTGGGGGTAGAGCGCCACGATGCGCCCGGTCTTGTCGCCCACCAGGTCGACGAGCGGGTTGGTCATCTGCCGGCGCCCCCCGAACAGCTCGACCTTGCCGAACAGCACCGCGCTCATGCCCGACTTGAGCTGGCGCTGGCGGTAGGGCTGGTTGAAGAACGTGACCTTCAAGAACCCCGAGCCGTCGGTGACGTCGACCACCACCATCGTCTTGCCGGTGCGGGTGCGCCGGCTCGTCACCGCCTTGACGGTGGCCAGCACCATGGCCTCCTCACCCAGGTCGAGCTCCTCGATGCGCCGCTCGTTGGTGCGGTCGAGGTAGCGGCGCGGGTAGTACGTCAGCAGGTCGAGCACCGTGAACAGGTCGAGCTTGGCCAGCGCCTCGCCGCGCTTGGGCCCGACCCCCTCCAGCTCGGTGACGGGAAGGGCGGCGAGTTGGGCGAGTCGGCGAGCCATGTCCCCGCCGTTCTACCCGCTCGCCACCGACGCCGCGACTACTCGATGCCGAACAGGTAGGGATACAGGGGCTGGCCGCCGTGGTGGGTCTCGGCCGTGACGTCGGGATGATGATCGCTCAGCCAGCTCGTGATGTGACGGGTGATGGCCGCCGACGAGCCCTCGCCCTCGATGATGGTCACGATCTCGTGGTCGTCCGTCACGAGCAGGTCGAGCAGCTGCGTGCACACCAGGTCGAGCCCGCTGCCCAGCGCCCGGATGCCCTCGCGGCTGATGCCGAGGTAGTCGCCCTGGGTGATGGCCCCGAGCTCGCAGCTCGAGTCGCGCACCGCCTGGGTCACCTCGCCGGCCACCACCGCGGCCGCCGCCTCGGCCATCGTCTTGGCGTTGTCGAGCCCGGCCGCCTCGGGGTCGTAGGCCAGCAGCGAGGCGAACCCCTCGGCCACCCCCCGGGTGGGCACGACGTAGACCGTCTTCGACGTCTCGGCGTCGACCTGCTCGGCCACCGGGATGATGTTCTTGTTGTTGGGCAGCAGCACGACCTGATCGGCCGGCGCCGCCTCCACCGCCTCGAGCAGCTGGGCGGTCGAAGGGTTCATGGTCTGGCCGCCGGTCACGATGCGCTGCACCCCCAGCGAGTGGAAGATGCGGCGGATGCCGTCGCCGGTGGCCACAGCCACCACCGCCGTCTCGACCGGCTCGTTGTGCTCGAGGACGGCGTGGGAGTCGGCCTCGCGGACCCAGCGCTCCTCCTCCACCTGCTCGAGGAGGTCGGTGACCCGGATGTCACGGGGCCGGCCGCAGTCGATGGCCGCCTCCACCGCGGCGCCGATGTCGTCGGTGTGGATGTGGCAGTTCCAGATCCCGTCGCCGCCCACCACCACGATCGAATCGCCGATGCCGGCCCACACGTCCTTGAACGCCGGGATCGTCTCGTCCGGCGCCTCGAGGAAGTACATGACCTCGTAGCGCAGATCGGCGATGCCGCTCCCGTGGCCGTCGCCGGCGTCGCCGGGGCCGTGGCCGCCGGGCTGGCTGTGTGCCATCTCCGCCAGCCGGTCCGGGTCGAGCACGCCTTCGTCGTCCACCGACGGCGGCACCGGGCGGCCGTCGACGACGTGCAGGAGCACGTCCATCAACAGCAGCAGGCCACTCCCGCCGGCGTCGACCACCCCGGCCTCGGCCAGCACCGGCAGCAGCTCCGGGGTGCGGGCCAGCCCGTCGGCCCCCCCGTCGCGACCGGCCTCCAGCACGCCGAGCAGGTCGGCCCCCGACTCGGCCGCGGCCACGGCGGCCTCGGCGATGCACCGTGACACGGTGAGGATGGTCCCTTCCACCGGGCGCATCACGGCGCCGTAGGCCGCCTCGCTGGCCGCGGTCAGCGCGCCGGCCATCACCGGGCCGTCGGCCCCCTCCAGGTCGCGGAACGAGTCGGCCAGGCCCCGCAGGATCTGCGACAAGATGACGCCGGAGTTGCCCCGCGCCCCCATCAGCGAGCCGTGGCTGATGGCCTTGCAGGTGGCTGCCATGTCGGGAGCGGCCTGGCTCAACTCCTCCACCACCGATTCGAGGGTCAGCGCCATGTTGGTGCCGGTGTCGCCATCGGGCACCGGGTACACATTGAGCCGGTTGATCCTCGCCCGGTGGGCGCCGAGCGCGGCGGCGTACCCGGCGATGACGGCGCGCAGGTCGTCGGCGGAGAGGGCATCGAGCGTGGGCATCGCCCCCGGAGCGTAGTGCCAATGCCCGGGGCGATTGTCGGTCCCGGCGACGGCCCGCTACCCTCGTTCCCCTGTTCCCTACGTTCGAGGTCTGAGGTAACGCGTCATGGCAGCGGTCTGCGATGTGTGTGGCAAGCACCCGTCTTTCGGTATGGCGGTGAGCCACTCCCACCGGCGCACCAAGCGTCGTTGGAACCCCAACATCCAGCGCGTCCGGGCGGTCGTCAACGGCTCGACCAAGCGCGTCAACGCCTGCACGTCCTGCATCAAGGCGGGCAAGGTCACCAAGGTCGCCCACTAGCGGGTCGGTCGAGGCTCCCCGTGCAAGGCGTCATCAAGTCCTACGACCCGGTCACGGGCCAGGGCACCGTCATCCGTGACACCGACCTGAGCGAGTACGACCTCGCCCCCGACGCCCTGGTGGGCTCGATCTTCCGCATGATCCGCCAGGGCCAGCGCGTGGTGTTCGGCTTGAACGAGGCCGGCCTGGCCACGGGGCTGCACATGGGCTCCGAGGTCGACATGGGCACCCCCGGCTTCCCGGCCGCCGACCCCTCCCTCCCGCCGGGCTGAGCCTGTCCTGCGCCCCACGGGTACGCGCCGTGATGAGGACGTTCGGCCCTGCCGCCCCGAAGGGTCGATCTGGTTCACTGGCCAGATGGGCGGCCTCCGCCCTGCGGTAACTAGGCTTGACCCCCTCACCCGTCCTCGGGCGCACGGCGAGGACGTCCCCCCAACAATCGACAAAGGCGTCGGAGGTTCACATGGGCGCGACCACCAACAACCAGAAGCTCCTCGACTGGGTCGAGGAGTGGGCCGCGGTCCTGCAGCCCGACGCGGTCTCGTGGTGCGACGGCTCCGAGGCGGAGTACGACCGCCTCTGCGGTGAGCTGGTCGACAGCGGCACGTTCCGTCGCCTCAACGAGGAGCTGCGCCCGAACAGCTACCTCGCCCTCTCCGACCCGGCCGACGTCGCCCGGGTGGAGGACCGGACCTTCATCTGCTCCGAGCGCGAGATCGACGCCGGCCCCACCAACAACTGGCGTGAGCCGGCCGAGATGAAGGCCGAGATGCTGCGCCTCTACACCGGCGCCATGAAGGGCCGCACGATGTACGTCGTGCCGTTCTCCATGGGCCCCCTGGGCTCGCCCATCGCCCACATCGGCGTGCAGCTCACCGACTCCGCCTACGTGGCGGTCAACATGCGCATCATGACCCGCATGGGCCAGGGCGCCCTCGACGTGCTCGGCGCCGACGGCGAGTTCGTGCCCTGCCTCCACTCGGTGGGCATGCCCCTGGCCGAGGGCCAGGCCGACGTGGCCTGGCCGTGCGACGCCGACAACAAGTACATCGTCCACTTCCCCGAGACCCGCGAGATCATGTCCTACGGGTCGGGCTACGGCGGCAACGCCCTGCTGGGCAAGAAGTGCTTCGCCCTGCGCATCGCCTCGACCATGGCCCGCGACGACGGATGGATGGCCGAGCACATGCTCATCCTCGGCCTCACCTCGCCGTCCGGCGACAAGAAGTACGTGGCCGCCGCCTTCCCGTCGGCCTGCGGCAAGACGAACATGGCCATGCTCATCCCGTCCCTGCCGGGCTGGAAGGTCGAGACGGTGGGTGACGACATCGCCTGGATGAAGTTCGGGGCCGACGGGCGCCTGTACGCCATCAACCCGGAGGCCGGGTTCTTCGGCGTGGCCCCGGGCACGTCCGATCAGACCAACTTCAACGCCATGCGGTCGGCCCGGGCCAACTCCATCTTCACCAACTGCGCCCTCACCGACGACGGCGACGTGTGGTGGGAGGACATGACCGACGAGCCCCCCGCCCACCTCATCGACTGGAAGGGCAACGACTGGACGCCGGAGTCGGGCTCACCGGCGGCGCACCCCAACGCCCGGTTCACGGCCCCGGCGGCGCAGTGCCCGTCGATCGCCCCCGAGTGGGAGGACCCGGCCGGCGTGCCCATCTCGGCCATCCTCTTCGGCGGGCGCCGGGCCACCAACGTGCCGCTGGTGACCGAGTCGCTCGACTGGCAGCACGGCGTGTTCCTCGGCTCGATCATGTCGTCGGAGAAGACGGCGGCGGCCGCCGGCACCATCGGTGAGCTGCGCTTCGACCCGTTCGCCATGATCCCGTTCTGTGGCTACAACATGGGCGACTACTTCCAGCACTGGCTCGACATCGGCAAGGCGACCGATGCCGACAAGCTGCCCCGGCTCTTCTGGGTCAACTGGTTCCGCAAGGACGAGAACGGCTCGTTCATGTGGCCCGGCTTCGGTGACAACAGCCGGGTGCTCAAGTGGGTCGTCGAGCGCATCGACGGCGAGGCCGAGGCTGTCGACACCCCCATCGGCCGGGTGCCCACGGTGGCGGCGCTCGACCGCTCGGGCCTCGACCTCGACGACGCCACCATGGCCAAGATCCTGGCCGTCAACCCCGACGCCTGGCGGGCCGAGGTGCCCCAGATCGAGGCCCACTTCGACTTCATCGGCACCCAGCTGCCGGCCGAGCTGGGTGACGAGCTCGAAGAGCTGGAGAAGCGCCTCGCCAACTGAGCGGCCCCGCTCACTGATCGTCCGTTGGTGCCCGGCCCCGGCCCGGCACCGGTGCGTGGCGCCCCACTACCATGCGCCGCACCACCAGCGATGCCCCGGAGGGACGCCATGGCTGTCAGCGCATACATCCTGATCCAGACCGAGGTGGGCAAGGCGGCCCAGGTGGCGACGGAGGTGCGCTTGATCGACGGCGTGGTGACGGCCGAGGACGTCACCGGCCCCTACGACGTGATCATCCGGGCCGAGTCCGGCACCATGGACGACCTGGGCCGGCTCGTGGTCAGCCGGGTGCAGATGGTCGACGGCATCACCCGCACGCTCACGTGCCCCGTGGTCAACCTCTGAGCGCGCCGGCCCCGATCGGCTTTCGCCCGATCGGCCATGACGACCTCCCCCTCCTGGCCCACTGGCTGAGCCAGGACTTCGTGCACGTCTGGTGGCAGGAGGCCTACGACCTGCCGTCGGTCGAGGCCAAGTACTCGCCGCGTGTCGGCGGCGAGGCCGACGCCGAGGTCTTCATCATCGAGCTGGACGGCCGCCCGGTGGGGCTGATCCAGCACTACCGCATGAGCGATCACCCCGAGTGGGAGGCGGCCGTCAAGGTGCCCGGCGCCGCCGGGATCGACTACCTCCTGGGGGAGGCCGACGTGGTCGGCCGCCAGGTCGGCTCGACCGCCATCGCCCAGTTCGTGCCGCTCGTGTTCGACGCCTACCCCGACCTCGACATGGTGGTGGCGGCGCCGCAGCAGGCCAACACCGCGTCGTGGCGGGCACTGGAGAAGGCCGGCTTCACCCGCCTGTGGAGCGGGATGCTCGACTCCGACGAGCCCGAGGACGAGGGCCCGGCCCACGTCTACGGCATCCGCCGGGCCTGAGTCCTGGGATCCGGGCGGGCGAGGTGCTGGAGGAGCTCGACGGTGCGCCAGGGGGTACCGTCGAGAGCCATGACCGAACCGGAGCGGGAGGCCAGCCCGCCTGGCTACCTCCTCGACAACCGGGCGGCGGAAGCCGAGCAGCGATTCGACAGCCTGTCGACGATGTTCAACCCCGTGACCGTCCGGCACCTGACGGCGTTAGGTGTCGGTCCGGGATGGCGATGTTGGGAGGTGGGGGTCGGGGGACCGTCGATTCCGGCCTGGCTGGCGGGGCAGGTCGGCCCGACCGGCCGGGTCCTGGCGACCGACATCGATACACGGTGGGCGCAGCCCGTGGCCTCGGCCAACGTCGAGGTCCGTCGTCACGATGTTGTCGACGATCCACCTCCAGTAGGGCCGTTCGATGTGGTGCACGCGCGTCTGGTGCTCATCCACGTGCCCGGGCGCGAACGGGCGCTGGAGCGGATGGTGACGGCCCTCCGACCGGGCGGCTGGCTGCTGATCGAGGATTTCGATCCGACGTTGCAGCCCCTGGCCTGCCCGGATGCGCACGGCGAGGCTCAGCAGGTCGCCAATCGAGTCCGCGCGGGCTTCCGGGCGCTGCTCGCGGAACGAGGGGCGGACCTCGAGTTCGGTCGGCGACTGCCCCGCCTGCTCCGAAGGTTGGGTCTTGTGGACGTGGGCGCCGATGCCTACCTGTCGATCGCTCTTCCGGCGTCGGTCGAGCTCGAGAAGGCGAACGTGCGCCAAGTGCGCGACGAGCTCGTCTCCGGCGGCCACGTCAGCGCCGAGGAGGTCGACGCTCATCTGGCGGCGCTCGATGAGGGCAGGCTCGACGTGGCGACCGCGCCGCTGATCTCCGCGTGGGGACGACGACCCGAGACCGACCGCTGAGGCGGCGCTCCCGTCCGTCGGCTGTTGTCCCGATCTTCACCCGGAAGTGGGTAGCCACCGCCGACGGCCTGCCTAGGCTTCGTCGCCATGCGCATCCTGGCGGCATGCTCGCTCGGCGGCAGCGGCCACCTCAACCCGCTCCTCCCCTTCCTGGCCGCCGCCCGCCGGCAGGGCCACGAGACGCGGGTCGTCGGGCCGCCGGCGCTCCAGGGCCTGGTCGAGCGAGGCCGGCTACGACTTCGAAGCCGGCGGCGAGCCCCCCGAGGCCGAGGTGGCCCCCATTCGCGAGCGCCTGCCCGTGGCCCCGCCGCTCGAGGCCTCCATCCTGGGCAACCGGGAACTGTTCGGGCGCCTCGCCGCCCGGGCCATGCTTCCGGCGATGGCCCGGGTGTGCGCGGACTGGGCGCCGGACCTGATCCTGCGCGACCCGTGCGAGTACGCCTCGGCGGTGGTGGCCCCCGAGCTGGGCATCCCCACCGCCCAGGTCGCCATCTCGCTGGCCAGGGCCGAAGCGGGATCGATCGCCGCGGCCGCCCCGGCCCTGGAGGAGTACCGTCCCGGGCTGGCCGACGAGCTCCTGGCCAGCCCCTACCTCTCCCGCTTCCCCGCGTCGCTGGACCCGTCGACGTTCGCCACCACGGTCCGCTTCCGCGAGCCCGCCGCCGATCCGAGGCCCCTGCCGGACTGGTGGGGCGGCTCCGCCGCGCCGCTCGTCTACCTCACGTTCGGGACGGTGGTCGGGTACCTGGCGGACGCGGCGTCGATCTACCGCGCCGCCCTCGACGCCGTGGCGGGGCTGGAGGTGCGCGTGCTCCTGACCGTCGGCCGCCGCTTCGATCCCGAGTCGCTGGGCCCACTCCCGGTCAACGTCCACGTCGAGCCCTGGATCGAACACGCCGACGCCGTGCACGGCGCCGATCTCGTGGTCTGCCACGGCGGTTCGGGGACCGTCTTCGCCACGCTGGCCGCCGGCGTCCCGCTGGTGGTGGTCCCCGTGTTCGGGGATCAGTTCGACAACGGCCGGCTGGTCGCCCGGGGCGGCGCGGGCGTGACGCTGGCTCCCGACCCGACGGGCGAGGACGAGCGGCGGGTGGTGGACGGGCGCGACGCCGGGCGCATCGCCGAGGCGGTCACCGCGGTGTTGGCCACGGGCTCCTACCGCCTCGGCGCGGAGCGGGTGGCGGCAGAGATGGCGGCCGCGCCCACCGCGGATGAGGTGCTGGCCGGCCTGCTGGCCGGCCGCGACCGCCTGAGGGCGACGGCTCCACCGAGCCGCTGAGGCGCGGTCAGACCCTGCCCACGAGCAGGGCCCGGATGCCCAGGCCCATGAGGAAGAGGCCGCCGAAGCCGTACAGCAGGTAGCGGTACTTCTCCATCTGGGCCCGATAGCTGTAGATCAGGCCCACGGTGATGACGGCCACGAACCCGTAGAACATGTGGAACTGCGGGGCCTTGATCTTCTGCCCGGCCACGAGCCCCACGCCCATGGCGACCTGGACGAAGATGGCCACCTCCACCGTGATGGTGAACCACCACAGGGCGCGGGTGCGCAGGGCGGGGACCCAGTTGGCGGCCAGGGCCCAGGCCCCGGCGAGGCCGTTGCCCACGATCACGAACCACGCGAACGATTCGTGGAGGTCGCGCAGCAAGGACGGTCAGACGTTCAGGGGAGACGCCCGGCCCCGAGGCCGGGTGCGATGGCGCGGGGCGGGGTCACGCAGGTGAAGCGGCTTCCCACTGGGCCTGAGCCTCGGCGTACGCCTCGGCGGCAGCGTCGACGAGGTCGCCGATCTCTTCCTCGTTGAACCCGGCCAGCGACCGGAACTTGCGGGCCAGGTGGATGGGGTTCTCGTCCTCTTCACCGCGGAAGCCGCCGAAGCTGAACAGCTTGTCGACCGTGCGCTGGAAGTCGAGGGCGGCGGCGCGGCGGTCGGGGTCGTCGGCGGTGATCTTGCGCAGCCAGTCCGAGCCCATCTTCACGTGGGTGACCTCGTCGGCCAGCATCCAGTCCTCGCAGAAGTACAGGACGGGGTCGGTGACCGCGTCACCGAAGTCGCGCATGGTGTTGAACACGTCGATGGCCAGCCCCTCGAGGGCCCGGTTCACGCCGGCCAGGCGCAGGATGGCGTCGGAGTTGCACGCCGCTTCGAACAGCAGCGTCTGCTCGGCGAACTCGCCGATCTCGGTGCCCATGTGGTCGGACAGCTTCACGGAGATCTCGACGTGACGGGCTTCGTCCCAGCACTGGCGGGCCATGTCGAGCTTCAGCTCGAAGGGCACCGCGTCACCTTCGGTGCCCACCGGGAAGTCCCAACAGGTGCGCCCGGCCCCTTCGAGGGCCTGGATCTCACCGACGAAGATGCCGTGCATGAGCGTGCGGGCGGCCTGGGGAGCGTCGTAGTTGTCGGCCTTGAAGCCGCCGCCGCGCTTGTTGGCCTCGATGCTGAACGCGTTGCGGGGGTCGAAGATCACGTCCTCGATCCGCATGCGCTCGAAGCGCTCGTCGCGGGCCAACTCGGTCACGGGCATGTGACGCTTCATGCCGAACTCCTTGTCTCTGCGCCGGCCGGCCCGCGTGGATTCCCCCGGGTCGGCGTGACGACGATGCCCAAAGGGTAGCCGCGATGGCCCCCAGGGCAACCACCCAGCGCGATCTGGCGATCTGCAGGGTCAGGCGGTACCCGGTGAGCCCAGCACCACGTCGTAGGACCACAGCTCGCTGCTGACCGACACCGGCGGACGCTCTCCGTGGCCACCACCACCCTCGGCCTCCCCGCCGTGACCTGCGCCGTGGCCACCGGGATGGCCCCCGCCGCCGGCGCCCTGGTGGCCGTGGGCGAAGGCGGGCGAGTTGAGCCAGGCCTGGAAGGCGTCCTCGTCGCGCCAGCGGGTGACCACCAGCCAGGTGGTGCGGTCATCGGTGGGCTTCAGCAGCTCGAAGCCCTCGAAGCCGTCCTGGTCGTCGACGGCGCCGGCGCGGGCGGCGAAGCGGTGGGCCAGCTCGTCACCGGCGTCATCGGGCACGGTGATGGCGTTGATCTTGATGATGGACATGAGCACTCACTCCGGTCGTCGATGTTTGACCGCATCATCGCATCGAGGTGCTCCCCGCTCCCAGTCCTCCGCGACACGTTTCGGCGTCAATTGGTATCGCTCAGCGGCACATTCGGGGGGTCGAAAGCTGTCGATCAGCGCGGGATATGGGTCGCGCCAGCCCCCGGCCGAACTCGGCGCCAGGCGTCGCCATGACGGATTCGACGTGGTCCTTTCCTCTGACTTGAGACGAGCGGCGCAGACCGCGGAGATCGCGTTCGGTGAGTCGCCGGTGCCGGTCCTCCTCGACTGGCGACTTCGTGAGTGCAACTACGGAGACCTCAACGGCTCGCCGTCTGTCTCCGTGCACGCCGCCGTGAACGGGGTGAACGACCGATACCCGGGCGGTGAGAGCTGGGCTGAAGCAGCAGATCGCGTCGGCGCGGTACTCGACGACATCGTTCGCCGTTGGCCGCGAGGCCGAGTGCTCGTCATCGGGCACCTGTCCGTCTACTGGACGCTTGAGCACAGAGTCAACGAGGTGCCACTCGACCCGCTGGGTCACAGCTTCGTGTGGCGCGAGGGCTGGGAGTACCTGCTGGCCGCCCCCTGAGCCGGGGTTCGGGTGCAGTCTGGTCGCTCCTGGGCGTCAGCTTCGACCGAACGTTCTGCGCCCGGGCAGGGTCCTAGCCTGGAGCCGGACATCACCTCGATCGCCCGCCAGGACCGAGTCGCACGCTCGTGCCAGAGGTCCCTGGCCCTGACTACGAGGAGCTCTCAGTGGCCATCGTCATCGACACTCCTATCGCCGCTGATGTGTCTCCGGGTCGCGGCCACGCGCCAAAGGCGGAGATCCATCTGGCGAGCAATGAACCGTTCTTGGCTGCGGTACTCGGCCAGCCCACGCGGTTCCACTACCTGAGCCGCAGCAAGCTGAGCGTCGCGGTGGATGCCTCCGCGTCCTCGGGCGACCCCGCGGCCTTCGACGTGGCCAGTGTCAGCCTCGGGATCCAGGCCCTCCACCGTTGCTTCGCCACCCACACGCCGTTCAGCCTGTCGCCGGACTTCGCCTGGTACATGGTCGTCCACGAGGTGGCGGAGTACGTCAAGCAGCACGCCGATGCACACGCCGACCTGTTCACCAGAACCCCCGGCGTCAGGCAACTCATCAGCGTGCGCGACGACACGCTGCGCTACGACGCGCCGAGCGACTGGGAACGAGCCATCAACCTCATGCGCGAGCCGATCTCCGAGATGCTTGCCGACGAAACGATCGAGCTGTTCCTGCCCACCTTCTCGACCTCATCGATCGAATCCAGCACCGCGATCCTGGTCGCCTTCATGGACACCATCAGCCCCTACTACGACTTCAAGGTCATGACTCTCTGTGGCATCCCCCAGATCCGCCTCGAGGGAACCGGCGCCGACTGGTCCGAGCTGGTCCTCCGTGCCGACCGACTAGCGGCACAGTTCGACGGACTTCACGGGTACTTCAGTGATCTGATCCCGGTGCTCGAGGAGATCTCCGACACCGCAGCCGGCGGCCGGGACGACAACGTCGAGTTCTGGCGCTCGATCTACAAGCGCAACGACATGAGCGGGGGGCCCTACGTCACCGGCTGGATCACGGCCTTCTTCGCCCATGTCATGACTCCTCGGGGCCCCAGGCTCAAGGGGCGCTTCGACTGGGTGGCGGCGACAGCCGAACCGTTCTCCGGCTACACGACCAACGACTTCCCGAGTCACATCAGCCGAGTCCCGTTCGTCTGGGAGTACCTGCGACACGACCTACGACATGTACTTCGCCGCCGGCGTGTTCGGTGTCGACCAGTCCGACGGCTTCCTCAGCCCCCAGCTCGGATTCGCGGTCATCGAAGCCTGAGCCTTCGGTGACGAAAGGGTGGACATCGCCTTCATGCCCGGCCGGTCCCCTGCCGAGGGGCACCGGGTCAGGCGGTGACGATGTCGGCGGCGGCGCTGCAGGCCGAGCTCGTCGATGGCCATCTCCCGCATCTTGAACTTCTGGATCTTGCCGGTGACCGTCATGGGGAACTCGTCCACGAACTTCACGTAGCGGGGCACCTTGAAATGGGCCAGCTGCTCGCGGCAGAACGCCTGGAGCTCCTCGGCGGTGACGTCGTTGCCGTCGCGCCGCACGACCCAGGCCATGAGCTCCTCACCCATCCGCTCGTCGGGCACGCCGATCACCTGGGCGCTGGCCACCGCCGGGTGCTGGAACAGCACCTCCTCGATCTCGACCGGGTACAGGTTCTCCCCGCCGCGGATCACCATGTCCTTGATCCGCCCCACCACGTTGAGATAGCCGGCGTCGTCGAGCACCCCCAGATCGCCGGTGTGCATGAAGCCTTCGTCGTCGATGGCCTCCGCGGTGGCAGCGTCGTTGTCCCAGTACCCGCGCATGACCAGGTAGCCCCGCGTGCAGATCTCGCCCGTCTCACCCCGGGTCACGACCTCGCCCGACGACGGATCCACGATCTTGACGTCCACCCCCGGGCCCACCTGACCCACCGTCGACACCCGGCGGTCGACGGCGTCGTCGGGCCGGGTCATGAACGAGATCGGTGCCGTCTCGGTCATCCCGTAGATGATGCAGACCTCCTCGGCGTGCATGTCGTCGATGACCCGCTTCATGACCTCGACCGGGCACGGCGCGCCGCCCATCATCCCCGTGCGCAGCGAGGTGAGGTCGAACGAGTCGAACCTCGGATGGTCCAGCTGGCCGATGAACATGGTGGGCACGCCGTAGATGCTGGTGCACGACTCGTCCTGGATGGCCGCCAGGGTGGCCTCCGGCTCGAAGCTCGGGGCCGGGTAGACCATGGTGGCGCCCGGTGGCCACACAGCCCAGGTTGCCGATGCCCATGCCGAAGCAGTGGTAGAGCGGCACCGGGATGCACACCCGGTCGTCCGCCGTGTAGCCCAGCACGCCGGCGGCCAGGCGGGCGTTGTTCAAGATGTTGTGGTGCGTGAGGGTGGCGCCCTTGGGGCTGCCCGTCGTCCCGCTCGTGTACTGGATGTTGATCGGGTCGTGGGCGTCGAGCCCGGCGCCCACCGCCGCCAACCGGCCCCGGTCTCCCTCCGCCCCGAGCTCGAGCACCTCGGCGAACACCAGGTCCTTGGCCGCCGCGCACCCGCCCTCGGTGATGGTGACCACCCGCTCGAGGCGGGGCAGCCGATCGCGGGTGGCGTCGATCATGGCCACGTAGTCCGAGCCCTTGAACGACTCGGCCATGACCAGCACCCGCACGCCCGACTGCGCCAGCGCGTACTCCAGCTCGTGTTGGCGGTAGGCGGGGTTGACGTTCACCAGGATGGCCCCGACCGACGCGGAGGCGAACTGCAACCAGGTCCACTCGGCGCAGGTTGGGGGCCCAGATGCCGACCCGGTCGCCCCGCTCGACCCCGATGGCCAGGAGGCCGAGGGCCAGCTGCTCCACCGTCTCGTGCAGGTCGGTGTAGCTCTGGCGGATGGACTGGTGGCACGACACCAGCGCCTCGGCGTCACCCCGCTCGGCGGCCACCCGACCCAGGCAGGCGCCGATGGTCTCGTCGACGAGATCGGCCGGCGGTCCCTCCACCCACGACGGCGTCGCGTTGCGTCCCATGGCCATCCCCCTTGCCTGCTCGTCCGAGATCGGCCGACGCCCGAGGCTACCGCTCACGACGATTTCTCGACCGAGCTGTCGATCTGCGGCTCCGGCGGACGACGTCCCGGTGCGAGGCGACTCCCCGCCCCGTACCTCACCAAGGAGAACTCAGATGGCGAAGTTCGTGTTCGTGTACAAGGGCGGCTCGATGGCCGAGACCCCCGAAGCGCAGGAAGCGGCCATGCAGGCGTGGACGGGTTGGTTCGCCACCCTGGGCCCGGCCGTCGTCGACGGGGGCAACCCGTTCGGGGCCTCGACCGCGGTGCGCTCGGACGGCTCCACCGGCACGGCCACCACCGGCCTGGGGGGATACTCGGTGATCGACGCCGACGACCTCGACCTCGCCGCCAAGGCGGCCCTGGGCTGCCCCATCTTCGCCGCCGGCGGGTCGGTGGAGGTGTACGAAGCCCTCGCCATGTAGCGACACCGGTGCCGCACCGATCGCCAGCGTGGAGCTCCGGCCGGCTCGCCCCGGCCGGAGCACTACCCTGCGGCCGTGCGGCACAAGCGCTTCGGCATCGACGCTCTGGTGGTTGACGGCAGGGACGTGTCGCTGCGCTACTGCGATCTGCTGGTGGCGGTGAAGGACGGCTCCGACGACGTGGACTGGGAGTGCCTGGCCTCCACCAACGACGAGGTCCGCCTGGCCCAGGCCGAGTACCCGCTGGCGCTGCGCTCGCGCGACCGGGAGTTCACCGGCAACGCCATCGTGGTGCGTTCCGACGGCGTGTCCCACGTGTTCCGCGGGGTGGGGCCGCTGGCCGGCGTCGTCGAGGCCGAGCTGGGCTCGGGGACGGACCCGGCCTGAGCCCGCCCGCGCCTCGTCATCGGGCCTACAGGTAGTCGCGCCGGCGCAGCCACACCAGGCTCGGGTAGCCCCACACCGGCGGCAGGTAGCAGGTGAACAGCCGGGCGGTGAGCGTGGCGGCCACCGCGATGTCCGACGGGATGCCCGCCGCGGTGAAGCCGGCGATCAGGCCGGTCTCGATCACCCCGAGCCCGCCGGGCACCGGCATGATGCCGCCGAGCAGCGAGGCCAGGGTGTTGATGACGATGAGGTTGGACAGCGGCAGCGACGCCCCGTAGGCGTGCAGCGCGGCTCCCAGCGTCAGGGCGAACACGATCTGCGTGACCGCCGCCCCGCCGAAGAGCCGGACCAGATGGGCCGGCGAGCCGCGCAGGTTGTGCGAGGTTCTGGCGGGCCAGGATGGCCTGGGGCCGGAGCTTGTTGATGACCTGGTGGCGGAGCCGGGGCAGGAACACCAGGAGCGACGACCCCCACGAGCACCGCCGCCACGATGAGCACGATGATGGTGACCGCGCCGCTCGAGCCGCCCGAGCTGCCCGACGATCCGCTCGTGTCGAGGTTGAAGTCGCCGTAGGAGGCGATGAACGAGACCGTGAACAACAGGACCTGGGTGACCATGGTGGCCACCGTGACGAGCACGCCGGAGCTCACCGCCACCGACACGGCGAGGCCGCGGCGCTGGAAGTAGCGGATGATCGTCGCCGTGGTGCCGAGCGTCCCCGCCACCAGACCGGTGTAGGCGTTGGCCAGCTGCACGCCGAGGCTCGGCCCGAACGGCAGCGGCGATGCCACCGACCCGATCATCGACTCGGTCTGGGACAGGTTGGTGGCCTGGGCCAGGACGAAGGTGACCACCACCCATTCCCAGCTCGCCGTCTGCAGGGTGGCCCAGAGGTCGTTGATGCCGGCGAACTGCTGGGCGACCAGGTAGACGCCCACCAGGAGGCCGACGGCCATCCCCAGTTGACCCCACGACACCCGGCGGATGTCCTGCAACTTCGGGACGTCGGCCCCGATCTCCTCGGCGCCGGTGTCGCGCACGCGGTCGAGCAGGCCCTTGTGGTGGCGGAGCCCGGCCCGGCTGGCCCGGTCGAGGGCGGCCGGCTGGAGGTGGGCCAGCGCGCCGCTCAGCGCGCTCCGCCCCCAACACCCGCCCGACGGCGTCCACCGCGTGGCGGGGACCGACGACGAGCGCGGCGCTCACCAGCGCCCCGGCGAGGTCGCGGTCGAGTTGGTCGTCGGTGGCCGACACCGACCCCGAACGGAAGTCGCGGAAGCCCACGGAGCCGTCGTCGGCCACCACGATGGTGTCGCCGCTGAGGCTGCCGTGGGCCATGCCGGCGGCGCGGAGGCGGCGCACCGCGGCGAACAGGGCGCCGAGCACCGCCGGCGTCACCGCCTCGGCGTCGAGGTCGGCCAGGGCCCGGCCCGGAGGAGGACGGGTGATGAGCGCGGCATCGTGCCCGTCGGCGTCCATGCCCGCCGCCAGCACGGTCGAGGCGTCCAGGCCGGCCTGCCGGGCGGACATGGCCAGGAAGGCCTCGTGCTCGACCTGCTGCAGGCGCGACAGCACCAGGGTCGGCCCCGAATCGCGGTACCAGAGGAAGCGCCAGGCCTTGCCCAGCACCTGGGCATCGGCGGCGTCACGGCCGTACACCGACACCTCGACCGGGTCGCCGTCGGCCCGGGCGAGGAAGCGGGCGACGCCCCACACGTGGTCGTCCATCGGTGCGATGTCGGTCACGTCGAGGCCGAGATCGGCGGCCACGGCGGCCACCTCGTCGGCGCTGGGCAGGCCGGTGGGTGAACCGAAGATCAGGTGCACCAGCGCCCCGAACCCCCACCCCAGGGCCAGGCTGGCCAGCGCCGCCATGGGCAGAGCCGAGCCCCGCAGCACCGCCCCGAGGGCCCCGAGCAGCACCAACGTGGCGAAGAAGCGGCGCGCCGGGCGCGACAGATAGGGCAGCACCGCCACGGCGACCCCCATGGCCGCGGCCAGTTGCAGCAAGGGGAACTCCGAGGACGTGTCGCTCGACACCATGCCCAACCAGGCCGAGAGCGCCCAGCCCAGCAACCAGACGCCCAGGCCGGACACGAGGGTGTCGCGGGCCAGCTTGGCCCGGCGGGAGGCGAGGGCGATCAGCGCCAACATCACGATCACGCCGAACGACCCGAGGTAGTAGAGCGCGGTGGTGAGCCAGTGGACGCCATTCGGCAGCGCCGACAGCTCCGTGCCGAAGGCCTGGTCGCGGCTGGGGTCGGAGGCGATGATCAGCACGACGACGGTCACGAAGATGGCAGCGAGCCCGGCGCGCACGGCGTCGGACGCCCGGCGGCGGGTCGACCCGTCACCGACCGGCGCCAGCACCAGCGAGTGCCAGGCCCGCCGGCCCGGGTGACGCCGGCGTCGGCGACGAGGGCCCACCGGGCTCTCCTCGGCGGTGGCGAACGTCTCCGTCACCCGTTCATCTGACCACACCGGCCGCGTCCGCTCCGGCATCGTCGGCGCCCCCGGCACCGCTTCGGCCGCCCCCGGGACCTGCGGCGCTCTTCTCGACGGGGTGGTTGGGAAACCGTTCGCTGACGAATAGGTTGCAGGCCAATGATTCGTGAGCCAGCCGCATCGCTCCCGCTGGGTCGCCAGCTGGCCCTGACGGCCAAGGCCGTGCGCGAGTGGTTCGACGCCGCCCTGGCCGAGCACGGCGGCAGCCTCCCCATGTGGATCGTGCTCACCCACGCCCTCGAGGCCGACCCTCCGGCCAGCCAGCGCGAACTGGCCGATCGCATGGGCATCGGGGGCGCCACGCTGGTGCGCCACCTCGACCGCCTCGAAGCCGAGGGGCTCGTCACCCGGAGGGCCGACCCCGACGACCGCCGGGTCACCCGCATCGACCTGACCGACGCCGGTCGGCAGCGCTACGCGCAGCTGGCCGAGGTCGCCGCCCGCTACGACGCCGAGATGCACGCGCTGCTCGATGCCGACGAGGAACGCATCTTCCGCTCGGTGCTGTCGCGCCTCGCCGACCACCTCTCACCCCCCGATGGAGCTTGCTCCGCACCGCCCGCCGCCCAGGAGGTTGATGTTCCATGACCACACCGATGCAGACGGCCGCCTCGCCGCCGTCGCCCGAGGCCACCGACGAGGTGATCCGCACCACGGGCCTGACCAAGATCTATCCCGGCGACATCAGGGCCGTCGACGACCTCGACCTGACCGTGTACCGGGGCGAGATCTTCGGCCTGCTCGGCCCGAACGGCGCCGGCAAGACGACCACCGCCGGCATGTTGACCACCCGGGTCATCCCCACCAGCGGCACCGCCCTGGTCGGGGGCATCGACGTGGTCGGCCACCCCGCACTGGCCAAGCGCCTCCTCGGCGTGGTGCCCCAGTCGAACACCCTCGACCGCTCGCTGTCGGTGTGGAACAACCTCTACTTCCACGGCCGGTTCTTCGGCATGACCGCGAAGCAGTCCCGCGCCAAGTCCGACCAGCTGCTCGAGCAGTTCCGCCTCAGCGAGCGGGCCAAGGCGCCGGTGCTGGCGCTGTCGGGAGGCATGGCCCAGCGGCTGATGGTGGCACGGGCGGTCATGCACACCCCCTCGATCCTGTTCCTCGACGAGCCCACCGCCGGCCTCGACCCCCAGAGCCGCATCGCCCTGTGGGAGATCCTGGGCGAGCTGCACAAGGACGGCCAGACGATCCTGCTGACCACGCACTACATGGAGGAAGCCGACGAGCTCTGTGACCGGCTGGCCATCATCGACCACGGCAAGCTGCTCGCCCTGGGCAGCCCGTCGGAGCTGAAGGAGGCCACCGGCATCGACACCCAGGTCCTCGTGACCGTGGCCGGTGACCCGGCCCCCGTCGCCACCATGCTGGCGGCCGAGGTCGAAGGGGCCACCGGCGCCACCGTCGTCGACGGCAAGATCGTTCTCGGCGTCAAGGGCTCCAAGGGGCTGCTGCCCGAGGTGGTGCAACTCGCCGACAAGCACGGCTACGACGTGACCGACCTGTCGGCCACCGAACCGACCCTCGAGACCGTGTTCATCAACCTGACCGGGAAGGACCTGCGCGAATGACGACCCTCGACACCCCCACCACCGAACCCGAGGCCCCGCTCGACACCACCTTCCACGCATCGGGCTGGTCGGCGTTCCGCGCCCTGCTCACCCGCGACGGCTACGTGCTGGCCCACAACCTCAAGGAGTTCCTCCCCCGCACGCTCATCCAGCCGTTCCTGCTGGTGTTCGTGTTCACCTACGTGCTGCCCAAGATCGGCCTGGGCATCGGCGGCGGGCCCAGCGGCGGCTCGGGCAGCGCCGCCTACACGGCGTCGCTGATCGCCGGCGTCATCGCGTCGATCATCCTGTTCCAGGGCATCCAGGCCGTGGCCCTGCCCCTGGTGCAGGAGTTCGGCTACACCCGCGAGATCGAGGACCGCGTGCTGGCCCCCCTGCCGGTCGAGCTGGTGGCCGTCGAGAAGATCGTGGCCGGGGCCCTGCAGTGCCTGCTCGCCGCCATCCTGGTCTTCCCCATCGCCGCCGTCGTGCCGGCCACCCCGGTGCACCTCCACATCCACTGGCTCGTGCTGATCACCCTGCTGCCGCTGGCCTGCGTCATGTCGAGCGCCCTGGGCCTCACCTTCGGCACCATGTTCGACCCGCGGACGGTCCCCATGCTGTTCGGGGTCATCGTCGTGCCGATCACCTTCCTCGGCTGCATCTACTACCCGTGGAAGGCGCTGTCGGCCATCCGCTGGCTGCAGATCCTGTCGCTGGCCAACCCGCTCGTGTACATCAGCGAGGGCTTCCGCGCCGCGCTGACCGACATCCCCCACATGTCGCTGCTGGCCATCTACCCGGTGATGATCGCGTTCACCGCACTGCTGAGCTGGAAGGGCATCAGCGGCTTCAAGAAGCGAGTGATCGCCTAGCCACCCGTCGGCCAGCCGGGACGGTCAGACCGGCGGGCGGCCCGAGCCGACGACGATCAACGGCCACGGGTCGGGCTGGTCGGGCGGCATCCCGAACAGCCGCTCGGCCACCACCGCGACGGCCTCGACGGTCTCGGGCGCCGGACGGTACGACCGCCCGGCCGCGGCCGCCACGTCGTCGTGGTGCAGGGCCAGGTCCAACAACCCGAACAGCACCTGGAGGCCGGCGGGGAGGGTGCCCATCTGGTGGGGCACCGGCTCGTCGAGGCTCCCGAGCTCGTCGAGGAAACCGGAGACGGCGATGACCAGAGCGTCGGTGGCGTCGCCGGTGAACGCGTCGACGGCGCGCTGGTTCTCGGCGTCGAGCTCGCCGAGGCCGAAGGGTGGGGTGAAATCGCCGGTGCGGCCCTGGTCGAGCATGCGCTGGAAGCGCCGGAACGTCTCGGTCAGGTGGACAGTCACGTCGCGCACCGACCACGGTTCGCACCGGGTGGGCAGCGGGTCCAACGAGCCATCGGCCACCTCGTCGACGTAGGCGGCCAACTCGACTCGAGTCGCCTGGGTGCCGTCCGGCCACGGCCCGAGCAGCTGGGGGGAGACCTCGGCGTTCATGGGACCGAGACTACCGGCGCCTCCCGTCCGGGGCCGGGGGCCGGCGCCGGGCCACGTACCATCGGGCGCAGTGGTCGGCCGTCGGCCAGAACGGGGGAACGGTGACGTACCGAGTGATCCAGTGGGCGACCGGGGCGCAAGGGGTCGAGTCGATCCGCGCCATCATCGATCGGTCGGACCTCGAGCTCGTGGGCGGGTGGGTCCACACCGCGGCCAAGGACGGAGCCGACCTCGGGGTGCTCGCCGGCCGCGAGCCGATCGGCGTCACCGCCACCCGTGACATCGCCAGCCTGCTGGCCCTCGACGCCGACTGCGTCGCCTACATGCCCCGCAACACCTCGCTCGACGACGTGTGCGCCATCCTGGCCAGCGGGAAGAACGTGGTCACCACCGCCTTCTGCTTCTACCCGAAGGCGCTTCCCCCGGCCGACCTGGACCGACTGCTCGAGGCCTGCGCCCGGGGCGGCTCGTCCATCCACGGCACCGGGCTCAACCCCGGCAACCTCAGCGGGGTGCTCCCCCTGGCCCTGTCGGGGATGACCCGGCGGATCGAGCGCGTCACCTTGCAGGAGCGGGCCGACTGGTCGTTCTACGAGAGCACCAACATCACGTTCGACAACATGCGCTTCGGCCGGCTCCCCGAGGAGGTCAACGAGGAGTCGAGCGAGTTCCTGCGCTTCAACAGCGGCATCTTCAAAGAGGAGATCCAGCTCGTGGCCGACGCCCTCGGCGCCGGGATCGACGAGATCGTCACCGACGTCGACCTGGTGGTGGCCCAGCGCCGACCACGACGTCTTCGGCGTCACCCTGGCCGCCGGCACCGTGGCCGGTCAGCGGTGGCACTGGCAGGGCCGCCGCCAGGGCACCACCCTGGTCGAGATCGACGCCCTCTGGACCGTCGGCGGCGAGTACCCCGAGCACTGGCCGACCCCGGCGGACGGGTGGACCCTCACCATCGAGGGAGAGCCCTCGCTGCAGGCCCACGTCCTCAGCCTGGCCAGCTTCACCCGACCCGAGCCGATGACCGAGCACGTGCGGGCGGCCAGCGTCGCCACGGCCATGCAGGCGGTCAACTCGATCCCCGCGTTGTGCCAGGCCGGGCCCGGCATCGCCACCATGGCTGACCTCCCGCTCATCCGCAGCGGCGTCGGGTTCGGGTTCGCGCCCCCACCATGACGCTCGCGGCCTACGGCTGGAACGACCACTGGGCAGCCACGCTGGCAGACCTGGCGGGACCGGGCGGCGAGCCGGGCCGGGTGCTGCGCCACGACCGCATCGCTTTCGTGGTGGCCACCGGCGACGGCTCGTTCCAGGTGCCGTCCCGACGCGAGGTCGGGCCGCTGACCGTCGGTGACTGGGTGGTGGTGGACGACGGCGAGATCGTGGCCGTGGCCCCGCGGGTCTCGCTGTTGCGTCGCCGGGCGCCCGAAGCCGGTGAGCAGCTCCTGGCCGCCAACGTCGACCTGGTGGCCATGGTGTTCGGCGCCGACCGGCCGCTCAAGGCGGGCCGCCTCTTCCGCACCCGCACCCAGGTGGCCGACGCCGGCGCCGCGGCCCTGGTCGTGCTGACCAAGACCGACCTCATCGACGGGGCCGACGAGCTCATCGATCGCGTCAGGGTCATCGACCCCCAGCTCGACGCGGTGGCCCTGTCGGCCAAGACCGGGGCGGGGCTCGACGCGCTGCGCCGGCGCATCGCCGGCCAGACGTTGGTGCTGGTCGGTGAGTCCGGCGCCGGCAAGTCGACCCTGGTCAACGCCCTGGCCGGTGACGAGGTGGCGGCCACGTCGGGCGTGCGGGCCGCCGACCGCCGCGGCCGCCACACGACCACGTCGCGCGAGCTGTACCCCCTGCCCGGGGGCGGCGTGCTCATCGACACCCCGGGCCTGCGCGAGATCGGGCTGTGGACCGACGACGCCGGGGTGGACGGGGCCTTCCCCGAGATGGAGGAGCTGGCGCAGCAGTGCCGGTTCCGGGACTGCTCGCACGGCCCCGAACCCGGCTGCGCCGTGCAGGCGGCCGTGGCCGAGGGCCAGGTCAGCGCCGAGCGCTTCGCCGCCTGGCTCGCCCTGCGCCAGGAGGCCGCGTCGGTACCCGCCCGCGGTCGCCCGCCGGCGAAGCCCCCGCGGTGAGGGTCGGTCAGGCCGGGTCGGCGCCCTCGTCGACGAGCTGGGTGGCGGGGGTCCACTCGATGTCGCCGGTGGCCGCCAGCTCCCGGATGGCCGGGACCGGGTCGGTGTCGGTGAAGAGCCCGGCCCGATCGTCGTAGGTGGCCGGACGGCCGGTGGGATCGACCACCCAGTAGCTGGCTTCGAGGGCGATGCCGTTGGGGTCGGTGAAGTAGACCGACTTCATGAAGCCGTGGTCGACCACCTCGGTCACCTCCACCGAGAAGTCGGTGAGCCGGTCGGCCAGCGCCACCAGCGCCTCCTCGTCGGGGAGGTTGAACGAGATGTGGTCGAACTGGGTGGGGAACGTGGGTGGGATGCCGGCCGCCTTCATCACGCTCTCGGTGTCGACATCGGCGCCGTCCCATTCGAAGAAGGCGACCGTGTTCTGCGCGCCGGTCTCGAAGAAGTAGTGCCGCATCGGCCCGGCCGACAGCGACGCCACCACCCGCATGCCCAGCACCCCGTGGTAGAAGCGCACGGTGGCATCCATGTCCGGTGTGACCAGGGCCAGGTGGTTGATGCCCCGCCAGGCGGGACGGTCGTCGTCGGGGCCGGCCAGGAACTCCTCGGCCTCGTCGTCGTCGGGATCGGCCATGGATCGAGGCTAGCGCCGCCGTCCCCGGCCGGCCTCGGCGAGGCTCGCCGGCCCGTACACTCACGGCCGTGGCGTTCCGAGGCTGGCCGGACGAGGCGATCGACTTCTACGACGGGCTGGAGGAGGACAACTCCCGGGCGTACTGGACGGCGCACAAGGCGGTGTACGACGAGTCGGTGAAGGCGCCCATGGAGGAGCTGCTGGCCGAGCTGGCGCCCGAGTTCGGCGAGGGCAAGATCTTCCGGCCCAACCGCGACGTGCGCTTCAGCCACGACAAGTCGCCCTACAAGACGGCCATCGGCGCCGTGCTGGGCGCCGGGGGCTACGTCCAGCTGTCCGGGGCGGGCCTGGCGGTGGGCCGGGGCATGTACACGATGGCCCCGGACCAGCTCGAGCGGTTCCGTGACGCCATCGACGACGAGAAGAGCGGCGTGAAGCTGGCCGCGCTGGTGGCCGAGGCTCGCGCCGGCGGCGTCGAGGTGACGGCCCATGACGCCCTCAAGACGGCGCCGCGCGGGTACCCCAAGGACCACCCCCGCATCGAGCTCCTGCGCCTCAAGGGCCTGCACACCTGGAAGCAGTGGCCGGCGGCGGCCTGGCTGGCCACGCCCAAGGCCAAGTCACGGGTGGTGGAGGTGCTGCGCCAGGCCGGCCCGATCATGGACTGGCTCAACGCCAACGTGGGCCCCACCACGCTGCCCGACACCCGCCGCTGATCCCGGCGTTCTCCTCTCGATCGCCCGCGCTCAGCGCGAGTTGTCGGCGCAGGAACCGGGAGAGGTCGTCCGGCCGGTCAGAAGACGGTGTTCAGGAGGGCGAGGGCTTCGTCCTCGGACACGGGGCGGGGGTTGGCCCGAACGCTGCCGTTGCTCTGCGACAGCCGGGCCACCGCCTCGAGGTCCTCCTCGGTCACGCCGACCTCGGACAGGCGGTCGGGCAGGCCCAGCCGGGCCCGCAGCGCCGCAACCGCCGCGGTGGCGTCGTCGACGTCGAACGCCCGGGCCAGCTTCTCCAGTGCCTCGGGCACCGCCGCCGCGTTGTAGGCCATGGCCGCCGGCAGGATGATGGCGTTGGCCAGCCCGTGAGGGATGCCGGTGCGCCCGCCCACCAGCTGGGCCAGGCCGTGGTGCACCCCCATCGACGCGTTCTGCAGGCAGCGACCGGCCAGGATGGCGCCCTGGAACATCTCGGTCCGGGCGGCCAGGTCATCGGGCTCGTCCACCACCCGGGGCAGCCAGGTCGAGGATGCGCGTGGCGCCGGCCAGCGCGATGGCCTCGGCCTCCGGGGTGCGGTAGGGCGACCACACCACCTCCACGCAGTGGGCGAGTGCGTTCATCCCCGTCTCGGCGCTGACCCGTGGCGGCGTCGAACGCGTCAGCGCCGGGTCGTACACGGCGGCGATGGGGGCGATGGTGGGTCCGCCCGCCCCGCTCTTCTGGTGGGTGGCCGGGTCGGTCATGCCGAAGAAGGGGGTCAGCTCCGCGCCCGAGTAGGTCGTGGTGATCGACACGTGCGGCAGCACCGGGCGGTCGGCGAACGACGTGCCCGGGGTGCCCTGCTCCTGCTCGGTGAAGAAGCAGACCGCCTTGCCGGTGTCGGCCGCCGAACCCCCGCCGAACGACACGATCCCGTCCACGCCGTCGCGTCGGGCCTGCATGACCGCCCGCTGCACCATCGGCGTGGGGGCGTGCGAGGTGACCTCGGCGAACGTGGAGGCCAGGGCCCGGCCCAACGCCTTGGTCACCCCGGCGCCGTCGTCGGAGGCGGCCCGCCCGGCGGTGGTGACCAGCAGCGCCCGTCGCACCCCGACCGAGCGCAGGACCTCGCCCACCTGATCGAGGGCACCCTCGCCGAAGATGATCTGCTGGGCATAGCCGGTGTGGGTCCAACGAGCGCTCACCGAGCCATCATGCCCGCCCCGGCCTCCTAGAGCACCTCGGTGGAGGCGACGGCGCCGAGCTCCACCACCGCCACGTGGCCGGGGACGACGTCGACCGTGGTGATCGAGCCGTTGCCCAACGCCACGTGCATGACCCGGTCGTCGTCGACCGCTCGCCCCACCACCGCGTTGATGGCGATGAAGTGGCTCACGACCACCGTGTCGGCCGGCAGGTCCTCCAGGGCGGCGATCAGCCGGTCGCGCCACGCCTCATACGCCGGGCCGAGGTCGGCCCACGTGCCCGCCATGGCCCGGCTCAGCCACGCTCCCCGCTCGGCCAGGTCATCGGTGGGCGAGGGGATCTCCGCCACCCGGTCGTCGACGACGGCAGCCACGTCCCACGCCGCCTCGAGGGGCGCGGCCGTCTCACGGGTGCGTCGCAGCGGGCTCACCACGATCGGCTGCGGTCCCAGCGGCGCCAGCGCCCGGGCGACGGCCTCGGCCTGGGCCTGCCCGACCTCGTCGAGCCCGGGGTCGTGATCGTCGCTGAAGCCGGCCGCGGCGTGGCCGTGGCGCACCAGCCGCAGGCGCGGCATCAGGTGCCGGCGTCGGCCGCCACCGAGGCGAACAGGTCATCGCCGAACGGTGCGCCGACGGCACGGGACTCGCCGACGGCGATGAACCACTCGGTGCCGAACGCCAGGGTGAAGACCTCGGGCGACATCTGCATGAAGAACGACTCGTCGCTGATCTGGCTCTCGTGGCACACCATCGACCGGCGCTTGGCGTCGATGAAGGCGGTCACGTCGATCGCGTGGGTGATGAGCTCCTCGGGGGTGCCGAAGTCCTCCCCGGGCCCCTCGATGTCGGGGTTCTCCTCGATCGCCGCCTCCAGCTCCCGGGCCCGCTCGGCCATCATCTGCTGGATCCGGGTGCGGTTCATGGTGGCCTCGAACACGACGGCGATCCCGGCCAGCTCGGCGGCCCGCCGGCCGACCCGGTGCACCTGGATGTGGTCGGGGTGGCCGTAGTTGCCGTGGTCGTCGTAGATCGTCACGACGTCGGCCTCGACCTCGCGCAGGATGGCGGCGAAGCGCTCGGCCGCCTCGTCGACGTCGGCCTGCCAGAAGCAGGCCGGGTTGTCGTTGGTGGCCTCGCCCATCATGCCGGAGTCCTCGTAGCCCAGGAACTCGACCCGCTCGGCGCCGAGCACCTCGGCCGAGCGGAAGGTCTCGGCCACCCGGCGCTCCCACAGGGGCTCTCGCCTCGTCCAGCACCCCGGGCACCGGTTCGCCCTGCTCGCCCCGGGTGGCCGTCACCAGCACCACGCGGTGGCCGGCGGCCGCCGCCTTGGCCATGACGCCCCCGGTGGCGATGGATTCGTCGTCGGGATGGGCGTGGAAGCACACGAGCGTTGACACGTGCGCCACGCTACCGGCGCGAACTCGAACCGGCTCAAGCCAGCCCGCACCGGCTCCGCCGAGCCCGAACCGGCTAGGCGTTGGGTTGGAGGCTCAGGAAGGTGGCCAGCCGGTCGGCCCAGAAGTGGTAGGTCTCGTCGTTCGGGTGCCAGTTGTCGGCCGCCAGGTACACCGAGGGCTTGTCGGCGGCGGCCGGCTCGCAGTTGATGTCGATGTACAGCGCGCCGCGGGCGGCGGCCAGCCGGCGCACGTCTCGGTCGGCGCGGCGCCCCACCCAGCCGGCGATGGTCCTCAGCGGCCGAGCCATCACCGTGGCCGCCCCGAGGTCGGGGAGACCGACGGCGACCACGGTGGCCCCGGTGCCGACCAGCGCGTCGAGGATGGCGCCGTACTGGCGCCGGAAGCGCCGGGGCGGGTTGAGCGTCCCCACGTCGTTGGAGCCGACCAGGAGCACGGCCACGTGCGACGGGTCGAGCCGGGTGATCGCTTCGGGGACCTGCCGGGCCAGCACATCGGCCGCTCGCGCCCCGGCCTCGGCCAGCGAGGTGACCCGGATGGACCGGTTCTGCAGGCCGGCGCACAGGGCCGCCGACCGGTGCGGGAAGGTGGCCTCCAAGGTGTCGGCCCCGACGCCCGAGGCCAGGGAATCACCCAGCCACAGGATGGGCAGGGCCTCGCCGGCGTGGTCGGCCACCTCCAACAAGCCGTCGACGTCGTAGGGCCCGGGCACCAGCGGACGCGCCGTGAGCCCGACGACCGCGGCCTGCACGGCGGGGATGGCCAGGGCAACGAGGGAACCGGCGGCGGCGCAACCGGCGGCCCGGCGCAGGGTGAACGATCTGATGAGCGGGACGGTAATGGCGATAGGTGTTCTATCGGCATCGCCCCCGCTCACTTGATTGGCCGGTGTTCCCCCGGTCAGGGCGAGCCTGGTCCGGCCGTCGGGCGGGTCGGGCTACTTGACGGCGCCGGTGTCGCGCAGCTTGGCGATGGTGGCCGGCGTCGAAGCCCCAGTCGGCCAGCACCTCGTCGGTGTGCTGCCCGGCGAACGACGGGCGGGCGCTGGATCTCGGGCGCCGTGCGGCTGAAGCGGGGCGCCGGGGCCGGCTGCACGACGCCGTTGCGCTCGACGAACGTGCCCCGCTCCACGTTGTGCGGGTGCAGCGGGGCCTCGCCCATCGACAGCACCGGGGCGAAGCACACGTCGGTGCCCTCCATGATCTCGCACCACTCGTCGCGGGTCTTCGTCTTGAACAGCGCCGCGAACCGCTCCTTGAGCGCCGGCCACTGGCTCCGGTCGTGCTGGCTGGGCAGCGTGTCGTCGCCGCCCAGGCCGGTCCGCGCGCAGCAGCTCGGCGTAGAACTGCGGCTCGATCGACCCGATCGACACGAACTTGCCGTCGCTGGTCTCGTACACGTCGTAGAAGTGGGCCCCGGTGTCGAGCAGGTTGGTGCCCCGCTCGTCGTTCCACACGCCCATGGCCCGGAAGGCGTGGAACATGGTCATCAGCACGGCGGCGCCGTCGACCATGGCGGCGTCGACCACCTGGCCCTGGCCCGAGCGTCCGCGCCTCGAACAGCGCGCAGGCCACGCCGAAGGCCAGCAGCATGCCGCCGCCGCCGAAGTCGCCGACCAGGTTGAGCGGCGGCACCGGCTTGTCGCCGGCCCGACCGATCGGGCTCGAGCGCCCCGGCCAGGGCGATGTAGTTGATGTCGTGCCCGGCCGCCTGGGCGTAGGGCCCGCTCCTGGCCCCACCCGGTCATGCGGCCGAAGACGAGCCGGGGGTTGCGGGCCAGGCACACGTCGGGGCCGAAGCCCAGCCGCTCGGCGACGCCGGGGCGGAAGCCCTCGATGAGCGCGTCGGCCGACTCGACCAGGCTCGAGCAGCGCCTCGACCCCGTCGGGGTTCTTGAGGTCGATGCCGATCGAGCGCCGGCCCCGGTTCAACACGTCGGCCGGCGGGTTGGCGGGATCGCCGCCCATCACCGACTGGGCCCGGTCGACGCGGATCACGTCGGCGCCCATGTCGGCCAGCATCATGGCCGCGAACGGGCCCGGGTCCGATGCCGGCGATCTCCAGGATCTTGACGCCCTGCAGCGGCCCCATCAGGCGGTGGCGGCCGAGCGGGCGGCCAGGGCGGTGATGGCCTCGACGACCGACGGCGCGGTAGAAGGCGGGCACATCGTGGCCCATGCCCTCGAGGATCATCAGCTCGGCGCCGGGGATGACCTCGGCCGTGCGCTCGCCGCCCGACACCGTGACCAGCGGGTCGACGTCACCGTGGATCACCAGGGTGTTGACGTCGAGCTCGCGCAGCGCGTCGGAGCGGCTGCCCGAGGCGAGGATGGCCAGCAGCTGGTGACCCACGCCGTCGGGGTAGAAGCAGCGATCGAACGAGGCGCCGGCCACGGCGGCGGCCCGTTCGGGATCGAAGTGCTCGGGGCTGGAGATCACCCGGCTGCCCTCGACCTGG
The DNA here is from genome assembly GCA_963726905.1 of uncultured Microthrixaceae bacterium. Taxonomy (GTDB): domain Bacteria; phylum Actinomycetota; class Acidimicrobiia; order Acidimicrobiales; family Acidimicrobilacustridaceae; genus UBA4742. The sequence continues at coordinate 543,398 of CAVSDZ010000005.1, read as the reverse complement.
GCGGCGATGTAGCCCTCGCGGTCGTCGGGGGCCCGCTCCAGCAGCAGGGGGAGCACCTCGGGGTGGGGCTGGCCCACGTCGGGGTCGCCGGTGGTGGACATGATCGAGGTCAGCGACAGCACCCGCTCAGGGTGCTCGATGGCCATGGTCTGCACGATCATCCCGCCCATCGAGGCTCCCACGATGTGGGCCCGGTCGATGCCGAGGGCGTCGAGCAGGCCCATGCCGTCGGCCGCCATGTCGCGTCAGCAGGTAGGGCGCGTCGGGGCGTCTCACCGCCGAGGCCCTTCATGCACCTCGGCCATCACGTCGAGCGGCGGATCGACGGCGATCTTGGTGGACAGGCCCGACGTCACGGTTGTCGTAGCGGATGACGAAGAAGCCGCGATCGACGAGCGACTCGCACAGCTCGACGTCCCAGCGACAGCAGCTGGGCACCGAGGCCCATGACCAGCAGGAGGGGCGGGTCCTCGGCGTTGCCGAACGTCTCGTACTCGATCTCGATGCCGTTGCTCGGGGTGCGCATGGCGCCCATCGTCCCCGCTACTTGACCATTCGGTCAAGAGAGCCGGGCGAACGGTACGGTCTCGGCGCCGTGACGCCCGACGACCTGACCCTGCACGAGGCCTCGTTCGACGAGCTCGACCCGGCCACCCTGTACGAGATCCTCCGCCTCCGGGTGGATGTGTTCGTGGTCGAACAGGACTGCGTGTTCGGTGATCTCGACGGCCGCGACCGCGAGCCCACCTGCCGGCACCTGTGGCTCGAACGGGACGGGGCGGTCCAGGGCTACGCCCGGATCCTGCACCGACGCCGACGGGTCGATCGAGATCGGCCGGGTGGTGACGCGCCTCGAGGTCAGGGATCGGCGCCTCGGCGTGCGGCTCATGAACGAGGCCCTGGCCCGAGCCGACGGCCCCGTCGTGCTCAAGGCCCAGGCCCGCCTGGCCGGATGGTACGGCCAGTTCGGCTTCGTCACCGAGGGCGACGAGTTCATGTGGGACGGCATGGCCCACGTGAAGATGACCCGGACGGCGGCCGGAACATGACCGGGTACCGGGTCGACCCGCTCACCGGCGACGTGGCCTACATCGTGGCCGACCGCCAGGACCGGCCCAACCTGCCCGCCACCGGCTGCCCGTTCTGCCCGGGCGGCGTCGAGGCGCCCGAGCCCTACGACGTGCGCTGGTTCCCCAACCGCTGGCCGGCCATCGACGACGAGCGGTGCGAGGTCGTGCTCTACACGCCCGACCACGACGCCACCTTCACGTCGCTCGGGTTGGCCGGCGCCCGCCGGGTGGTGGACCTGTGGGCCGAGCGCACCGCCGCCCTCGGCGCCCGACCCGACGTCGACTACGTGCTCGTGTTCGAGAACCGCGGCCCCGAGGTCGGAGCCACCATCGCCCATCCTCACGGCCAGATCTACGGCTTCGATGCCGTCCCGCCGCGGGCCCTGTCCGAGCTCGAGCGACGGCGACGGCACCGACCGCCCTCGGCCCCGACGCCCCCGGCGACCGCCTGGTCGCGCACCATGGAGCCTGGCGGGCGTGGGTGCCCTGGGCGGCGTCATGGCCCTACGAGCTGCTGCTGGCCCCCGACGAGGCCGTCCCCGACCTCCCGTCGCTCGACGACGAGGGCCGTGACGACGCTGGCGGCCACCCTGGTCGACGTGCTCGGCCGCCTGGACCGGCTCTTCGACGGGCCCATGCCCTACATGATGTGGTTCCACCAACGACCCACCGACGGCGGCGACTGGCCCGGCGCCTGGCTGCACCTCCACGTCGCACCCCTCTACCGCGCCCCGCACACGCCCCGCTTCGTCGCCGCCGGCGAGCTGGGCAGCCAGGTGTTCTTCAACCCGGTCGACCCGGTCGGCGGCGGCCGCGGCCCTCGCGTCGATGCCTGAGCCCGCGCCCTCGGGGCCGGAGGTCCGGGCCTGGGCGCCGGGACGGGTGAACCTCATCGGCGAGCACACCGACTACATGCGGCGGCCTCGCCGTGCCGATGGCCATCGACCTGGGGCACGACCATCACGGGCCGGCGGGTCCCCGACGAGGTGCGAGCTCGACTCCGAGGGGTTCGCCGGCGACCGTGCGCCTGCCGCTCGACGTCGAGCGACCCGGCCCACGTCGAGCCGCCCTGGGGGCGCTACGTGGCCGGGGTCATCTCGGTGCTGCGGCCCCCGTGGGGCATCCGACGGCAGATCACCACCACCATCCCGGTGGGCGCCGGGCTGTCGTCGAGCGCGGCGCTGGAGTTGGCCGTGGCCCGGCGGTCGGCGCCCCGGGCTCGCCCCGCCAGCTGGCCCTGGCCTGCCAGGAGGCGGAGCAGCTCGCGTCGGGGGTGCCGTGCGGCGTGATGGACCAGCTCGCCTCGGCCGAGGGGGTGGCGGGCCACGTCCTGCTCATCGACTTCGCCACCCTCGACGTCGAGGCGGTGGCCCTGCCCGAGGGCGTCGACGTGGTGGTGGTGCCCTCCGGGGAGCACCGGGAGCTGGCCACCGCGCCTACGCCGAACGTCGACGCCAGCTGGAGGCGGCCGAGCAGGAGATCGGGCCGTTGCGCCAGGCCACGGCCGCCGACGTGGAGCGCATCACCGACGCCACGAACCGGCGCCGAGCCCGTCACGTGGTGAGCGAGAACGAGCGGGTGCTGCGCCTTCGCGGACTCGGTCCGGGCCGGCGACCTCGTCGGTGCCGGCGCGCTCATGGTCGACGCCCACGCCAGCTTCCGTGACGACTTCGAGGCGTCGACTCCCGGCGTGGACGCGCTGGTCGAGCGACTGGTGGCCACCCCTGGCGTGTACGGCGCCCGGCTCACCGGCGGAGGGTTCGGCGGCTGCGCGGTGGCGCTCACCGAGCCCGGCACGTTGGACGTCGGCTGGACGGTGCGGGCCTCCGGTGGGGCGCGGGTCGAGGTGCTCGACGGGTGATCAGGCCCTGAGGCCCAGGCCCACGTCGCCGTTCATCAGGGTCAGCCTCGACGCCTCGATCCGGTAGGTGACCGGGCCGGCGAAGGTCGCCGCCACCAGCGAGGCGGCCGTCGGCCTGGGCGCCCGCGCAGAGCACGTCGGTCTGCGCGTCGAACGTGACGGTCAGGGTGGAGCTGTCGATGGCGGCCGTTCCGCTGAACGTGTTGCACCCGTCGCTGACCACCGCCCGGCCGTCGTCGGTGAACGCCACGGTGGGCGCCTTCACTCCCACCGGCACGCTGCTGGCGCCGCCGCGCTCGACGAGGGTGTCCACCGTCCAGGTCCTGCCGGTGAGGGAGAGATCGGGGTCCGCCACCCGGCGGTCGAGCAGACGGAGCTCGGTCGACCCTCCGGTCAGCACGAGCGTGTCCCCGTCACGGGCCACCGTCGGGCCGGACCGCAGGAAGGCGGAGAGCCACTCGTCCTGCTGCTGAAGGGGCCCGTCGCAGCCGATCAGGGTCGAGCCGAGGTTGCCCACCTGCAGCCCGCCGTCGACGACGCGGAAGCTCGCCACTCATGAGGTTGCACCCGGCGGAGGCCTGCACCCCATCGGCCATGAAGACCAGGCGGATGGCGCCGGCACCTCCGACCAGCTCCTTGGGTCGGCCGTCGACGGTCACCGCCTGCGACACGAAGGTGAGCCCGTCGAGGTCAACCGCCCCTGACGGGCTCGTGGTGCTGCCCGAGCCCGAGCCCGAGCCGCGACGAGCCGCAGCCCACGACCGACACCAGCCCCAGGACGAGAGCGACGAGGACCGCGCCACCGGGCGCCGCCCTCCTCGGGGACCGACCGGCCCCCCTCACCGGCGGGGCCCTCCGGCCAGGCCGTCGGACAGCCGCCGGCCGCGGCAGACGGCCGCGCCAGCGCCGCCGGGGTCCGCCAACCCCACCAGAACAGGTCCTGGCCGTCGACCAGCACCACGGGGGCCACCGCCTCGAGCTCGGCGCGGTGGCGCTCACCGAACGGGTACGGCTCGCTGGGTGCCACCACCAGGTCCGGCTCCCGCGCCGCCGCCTCGGCCAGCGACACCTCGGGATAGCGGCGGGCGGCGTCGGCGAAGACCGAGTCGATGCCCAGCGCCTCCAGCAACGAGGACCCGTAGGTCCCGGCGGCCAGGCTCATCCACGGCCGGCGCCAGATGGGCACGAAGGCCCGCGCGTCGGGCGTCCGATGGCGGGGCGGCGGCTCCCACGGCACCGGCGGGTCGGCGTCCACGGCCGCGGCCAGGGCCACCAGATGGGGGTGGACGTCGGCCAGCGACCGGATGGACGTCACGTGGAGGGTGAGCCCGGCGGCGGTCAAGGCGTCGGCGTCCTCCCGCCGGTTCTCCTCGTCGTTGACCACGACCAGGTCGGGAGCCAGCTCGACGATGGCGGCCACGTCCGGGTCCTTGGTGCCGCCCACCGCCCGGAGTCGGGGCTGCTCGCAGAAGCGGGTGACGGCGACGGGCTCGATGCCCCAGGCCAACAGGGTCTCGGTCACCGAGGGGACGAGGCTGACGATGCGCATGGTCCCGGTGGCCGGTGACCGCAGGTGGCGTCCGCGGCCTAGATGCGGCCGAGGAGCTCGGCCTTCTTGGCCTCGAACTCTGCCTCGGTGAGCGCGCCCGACTCCTTCAGCTGGTGGAGCGCGGCGATCTGGTCGGCCACGGTCTGGGGCGGAGGAGCCGGCGGGGCCGCCTGGGTCGAGAGCTGACCGGTCAGCCGGTCGCCGAGCTTGTCGAGGCCGCGGTTCTCGTTGGCCTCCATCTGGGCGTAGATCTCGTGCTGCACCTTGGCCGGGCTGCGGATGTCTTCGAAGATCTGCGTCCCCGTCTCGCTGGCCGACTCGACCTTCAGGTCGCCCAGGCCGAGGAGGCGCTCGAAGATGCGCTGGCTGAAGAAGATGGTGTTGATCCGCTGCAGGGGGAACTCGATGCCCCGCTTGGCGATCACGCCCTCGAGCCAGATGATGCGGTCGCTGGTCAGGATGAAGTGGGTGCTGATCCAGCGGATGTAGCGCTCCCCCAGCCAGATCAGCGATCCGAGGATCAACAGCCCGGCGATGATGTTCAGCGGCCCGTTGTCGATCTTCAGGGCGAAGCCCCCGAGCACCACGGCCACCACGACGCCGATCACCGCCTTGGCGAAGTACCACCAGTGGGGGTGCAGATCGAGGATCAGGTCCTCGGTGTCACGCAGACGCAGGTCGGGGTTGGCCACGGGCGAAAGGCTAGCTCTGTCTCACCCCCTGGTTAGGGTGACCCGGTGGAAGCGGAGCGGCTGCTCGACGGCCTCAACGACCAGCAGCGGGTGGCCGTCACCAGCCCCACCACGCCCCTGTGCGTCCTCGCCGGTGCCGGCTCGGGCAAGACCCGGGTGCTGACCCGGCGCATCGCCTACCGGGCGCTCTCGGGGGCCCACGACCCCCGCCACGTGCTGGCCCTGACCTTCACCCGCAAGGCCGCCGGGGAGCTGTCCACCCGCCTGCGCTCGCTGGGCCTGCGCGACTCGGTGGCGGCCGGCACGTTCCACGCGGTGGCCTACGCCCAGCTGCGCACCCGGTGGGCCGACCGTGGGGTGCGACCGCCCGAGCTGCTCGACCGCAAGGTGGGCTTCGTGGCCCGGCTGCTGAGCCCGTCCGACCGCTCATCGGTGCTCGACATCGTGACCGAGATCGAATGGGCCAAGGCCCGGGCCATCACCCCCGACGAGTACGGGGCCGAGGCCCATCGCATCACCCGCCGGGCGCCGCTGGCCTACCGGGAGATGGCCGCCGTGTTCGAGCGCTACGAGACCGAGAAGCGGGCTCGGCGCATGGTCGACTTCGACGACCTGCTGCGCCTGTGCCGGCGCGACCTGCTGGAGGACCGCGAGTTCGCCCAGTCGCAGCGCTGGCGCTTCCAGCACCTCTTCGTCGACGAGTTCCAGGACGTGAACCCCCTGCAACGCGGCCTGCTCGAGGCGTGGTTGGGCGGCCGCGACGACCTCTGCGTGGTGGGCGACCCGAACCAGGCCATCTACGCGTGGAACGGGGCCGACCCCACCGCCATCACCGGGTTCGCCGAGCGCTACCCGCGGGCCGAGATCATCCGCCTCACCGAGAACTACCGCTCGTCGCCCCAGATCCTGACGGTGGCCAACGCGGTGCTGGCCGGCGGCGCCCTCGACGGCACCAGCTCGGCCGCCGAAGCCAGCGCCTCGGCGCTGCGGGCCAACCGCCCCGACGGTCCCCTGCCCCTGATCGCCTCGTTCCCCGACGACGCCGCCGAGGCCCGGGCCATCGCCCGAGCCGTCCGCGATCGCCACGGGCCCAACGGACGGTGGTCGGCGCAGGCCGTGCTGTGCCGCACCAACGCCCAGACGGCGGTCATCGAGCGGGCGCTGCACCAGGCCGGCATTCCCTTCCGGGTGCGCGGCGGGGGCGGGCTGCTCGACCAGCCCGAGGTCAAGGCGGCCCTGCGCGACCTGCAGCGCCACGCCGGCGAGTTCGCCACCGCGGTGGCCGACCTGCAGGCCAGCGCCGACCGCATGAGCGCGTCCCGCCGGGCCGACGACGAGCCGGGGTCCGGGCCCGCCGACCAAGCCGACGACGAGGCCGAGGGCCACGCCGGCGACGATTCCGGCGACGAGGCCGAGGGCCAGAGCGACGACCGCGCCGCCAACCTGGGCGCATTGGTGCGCATGGCCCACGACTATGCCGCCCTCGACAGCCGCCCCACGCCGGCCGGCTTCGTGGCCTGGCTCACCGATGCCACCCGGGCCGATCAGCCCGACGGCTCGGGCGAGGGCGTCGAGATCGCCACGTTCCACGCGGCCAAGGGGCTGGAGTGGCCGGTGGTGCACCTGGCCGGGCTCGAGCAGGGCCTCGTGCCCATCGGCCACGCCCGCGACGACGACGCCCTGGCCGAGGAGCGGCGCCTGTTCTACGTGGCCGTGACCCGGGCCGAGTCCGAGCTCCTGTGCACCTGGGCCGAGGAGCGCACGTTCGGCGCCCGCACGGCCTCGCGCACCCGATCCCCCTACCTGGACGAGGTCGACGGCGCCATCGGCGCGCTGAGGGCCGGCGACGTCCCGGCCGACTGGGTCCACCACCTGCAGGCCCAACGGGTCCGGTTGGCCGGCACCACCGCCAACCCGGCCTCCCGGGCCAAGGGCAAGAGCGCCCGCCGGGGCTCCCGGGCCCCCTCCGAGCTCGACGGTGACGATCTGGCCCTGTTCGAGTCGCTCAAGGCCTGGCGCCTCATCCGCTCGCGGGCGGCCAAGGTGCCCGCCTATGTGATCTTCGCCGACCAGGTCCTGGTCGAGGTGGCCGTCACCCGACCGGCATCGCGGGGCCAGCTCCTGGCCGTCTCGGGTGTGGGCGAGGTCAAGGTGCAGCGCTTCGGCGACGAGATCCTCGGCATCGTGGCCGAGCACGCGGCATCCTGATCCCATGCGATTCGACGCCGAGCAACGTTTCGATGCTGAGGTCGAGCACCTCCTCGGCCTCTTCACCGACCCCGACTTCTACGCCACGCTGACCGGTCTGCCCAAGATCAGCGCCCCGGAGCTGCTCGACCACCGAGCCTCCGGCGACAAGGTCCACATCAGCTACCGCCAGCGCTACACCGGTGACCTGCCGGCGGCCGCCCAGACCATGATCGACCCCCACAAGATCAGCTGGATCGAGGTCGTCGTGTTCGACCTGACCGCGGCCACCGCCGCCACCCACCTCAAACCGGACCACTACGCCGACCGCTTCAGCTGCCGAGGCCAGTACACCTTCAGCGATCTCGGCCGGGGCCGCTCGTCGCGGCGCCTCGACGGCGACCTCAAGATCCGGGTGCCGTTGGTCGGAGGTCGGGTCGAAGCCGCGCTCATCTCCGGGCTGAAAGAGCACGCCGACGCCGAACGCGACCTCATCGAGGCCCGGCTCGTGGCCCACGCCGCCAAGCAGCGCTCGGAGAAGCCGCCGAAGAAGGGGTCCTCCAAGGGCGCCAAAGGCACCAAGGCCTCGGCGAAGGCCGACAAAGCGCCCAAGCCCTCGAAGTCCACCAAGGGTGCCAAGTCCGCCTGAGCCGAGCCCGCCGGGTGAGCGGGAGGCTGAGCGTGAGGCTAGGCGCCTGAGGTTGGAGTGGGCGTCAGGCCCCGCCCAGGCGGGACTGCTCCTCGCGGTCGCGCTCGGCCTTGAGCTCGGCGAAGCGGCGGTAGTCGATGGAGATGAACAGGCCCTCGGCCTCGGCGCACAACTGCTCCGCGCCGGTGTCATCGGGGCCGAAGAGCCAGCCCCGGGTGAAGATCTTGCGGCCCTCCACCCGCTCCAGCACGCCGCGCAGGCGCAGGTCGGCCCGCAGGGGCGTGGGGCTGCGGTAGTGCACGGTCAGGCGCCCGGTCATGCCCGGGTTGCCCCCCAGCGACTGCGTGGCCCCCAGCAGCTCGTCGAAGGCTCCGGCGATGTAGCCGCCGTGGACACATCCGGGCGGGCCCTCGTAGGCCGAGCCGAACCGCACTCGGGCATGGATCTCGCCGTCTTCCTCGATGAGCTGCATCGGCGGCGCCAGCGGGTTGGCCCGGCCGATGAAGGGGCTGTGCTCGAACATGCCGTGGGGGTCGCCACCGGCGTTGGCCGCCTCGGCGAACCCCTCGTAGAGGGTGCCGTGCGGCCACGTGTCGAACCGGCTGGCGATGTGGGCCAGCTGTGCCCCCACCTCGAGGATGGCCTCGGTGGGGGCGTTGGTCGCCACCATCCGGTCGATGATCGTGCGCATCGAGGTCGCCAGGTCGCGCATCCCGACCCGACGCTCGGTCAGCTGCTCGGGTGGTGGCTCCTGCCATCGGGTGTAGAGCGCCAGTGAGGCTTCGTCGCCGCCCTCGCCGGGGTCCGTCGCCGTCTGATCGGGGTCGGTCATCGGTTCATCATGGCCGTCGACCGGGGGTCGCGCCTTAGCCCGGCCCTCACCGGTCGAACTCGACGATCACCGGGGCGTGGTCACTGGGCTTCTGGCCCTTGCGGGCGTCGCGGTCGATACGGGCCTCGGTGGCCCGGGCCGCCAGCGCGGCGGTGGCCAGGACGAGGTCGATGCGCATGCCCTTGCCCTTGTGGAAGTTGCCGGCCCGGTAGTCCCACCAGGAGAACACGCCACCGTCGGGCACGTGCTGGCGGAACACGTCGACCAGGCCCCAGTCCTCCAGCCGGCGCAGTGCGGCCCGCTCGGGGTCGCTCACGTGGGTGGCGCCGACGAACTCCGCCGGGTCCCACACGTCGGCGTCCACGGGGGCGATGTTGAAGTCACCGCTGATGATCAGACTCCCCGGACGGGTCCACCCCGTCGAGCACCCCCCGCAGCCGCTCCAGCCAGGCCAGCTTGTAGACGTAGTGGTCGTTGTCGAGGGCGCGACCGTTGGGCACGTAGGCGCTCGCCACCCGCACCCCGTCGCAGGTGGCCCAGATCAGCCGGGCCTCGGCGTCGGGTTCGCCGCCGTCACCGAAGCCGTCGACCACGTCGGCGATGCCCACCCGGCGAGAGGATGGCCACCCCGTTCCACTGCCCCTGGCCGTGATGGGCGCTCGAGTAGCCCAGCGCCTCGAAGGCCAGGGCGGGGAAGGCGTCGTCGGCCAGCTTGGTCTCCTGCAGGCACAGGACGTCGGGCTGGACCTCGGTCAGCCACTGCTCGACACGGGGGAGGCGGACCTTGAGCGAGTTGATGTTCCAGGTGGCGATGCGCACGGCCGTGATCGTAGCGATCGCACCGCCGGCCACTGCCCGGTGACGCCCGACACATGGCGGCGCCGGGAGAAGTAGCGTTCGGGTGCCCGCCGATGTGCTGAGGAGAGCGCCGTGGCCGATACACCGCACTACACCCGGATGCAACGGTTCTGGTCCTGGCTCGCCGTCTATCTCGGCAAGCGGGCAGGCCTGGTCGCCCTCATCGGCCTGCTCATCACCATGGTGGCCCTCTACGGCACCACCAAGCTGCAGTTCGCCACCGGTCAGGACAGCTACCTCAACGCGTCCGACCAGGTGGCCAAGGACAACGTGGCCTACCAGAACCTCTTCGGGGGCGAGGCCATGCTCGTGCTCTTCACCGCCGACGAGGGCAAGACCGTCGTCGACATCTCGAGCGCCCACAACCAGGCCGAGATGGAGAAGATGGCCACCGAGCTGCGGGCCCATCCCGACCTGATCGACGCGGTGGTGACCCCGAGCACGGCGCTGGAGTGGAGCGACAACCTCATCCAGGAGAACGCCGGCGGCCAGGTCGTGACCGATCCCACGGCCAGCGTCGGGGGCAAGGCGCTGCTCACCGCCCTCGACTCACCCACGGTGGACGGGCAACCGCAGAGTGCGGAGAGCAAGGCGGCGCGTCAGGCCGACGCCGTCACCACCCTGAACCGGCTGGGCGCCGTTCCGGCCGCCGAGCGCAAGCTGGCCAACCAGCCCTGGGTGCAGTTCCTCATCTACGACAACGCCAACGGCATCCGCAAGCCGCTCAACGCCGTCTACATCGACAACACCCACGCCCAGATGGTGGTGCGGTTGAAGGGCAACTCCAGCATCGAGGTCGAGGGCGCCGCGTCGGTGCTCGTTCAGAAGCTGGCCAAGGAGATGGACGTCCAGAACGCCACCGTCACGGTGACCGGCGCCCCTGTGCTCCTCAAGCAGATCAACGACTACCTCAAGGGGGGCATGCTCACCCTGGGTGGCATCGCCGTCGTCGTCATGACGATCATCCTGCTGCTGCTGTTCAACGTGCGGTGGCGGCTGCTGCCCCTGGGGGTGATCCTCATCGGGGTGACGTGGGCCTTCGGCCTGGCCGGCTACCTGGGCATCCCGCTGTCCCTGGTGACCATCGCCGGGCTGCCCGTGATGTTGGGCATCGGCATCGACTACGCCATCCAGATGCACGCGCGCGTGGAGGAGGAGGTGATCATCGACCACGCCGAGCACCCCATCCAGGAAACCGCCCGCAACCTGTGCCCCGCCCTGCTGGTGGTCACCTTCGACGCCATCTTCGCCTTCCTGGCGCTCCGCTTCGCCAAGGTGCCGATGATCCGCCAGTTCGGCCTGCTGCTGGCCGTGGGCATCGCCGTGATCTGCCTCACCAGCATCATCGTGCCCCTGGCCACCCTCGGCATCCGTGAGTACAAGTCGCCGACCAAGGCCAAGGACTTCCGCGAAGGCTTCCTGGGTCGCATGACGGTGAAGCTGGGCAGCCTCCCGCTGTGGGCCGGTCCCGTGCTCGCCCTGGCCAGCTTCGCCGTGTTCTTCGGCGGTCTGGCGGTGGAGGACAAGATCACCCTGCAGAGCGATCCGGTCCAGTGGGTCAACCAGCACTCCCAGGCCATCAAGGACTACCGCACCGTCCAGGCCCAGACCGGGTCGAGCTCCGAGCTCGGCATCTTCGTGCAGAGCCAGGACGTGTTCTCCAAAGAGACGATCAACTACGTCTCCGGCCTCGCCGCCACCCATCTGAAGACGTACCCGGACACCCTGCTCGGCGCGTCCAGCCTGGTCACCACCATCGACTACCTCATCGAGGTGCCCGGTGCGCAGGTGGTCTACCCGACCCCTGACGACATCCGGGGGGCCTACGACGTCGCCCCCGTGGACATCCGCCTGTCCACCGTCGCGCTGGCCGAGGCGCCGGCCACCGAACCGGCCCCACCCGGTCAGCAGCCGGGGGCCATGAACCTCATCTACCGCTACGGCCCCGGCTCCCTCGAGGAGCGCAAGGTCATCGTGAACGAGATCCGCGACACGAACTCGCCACCTCCGGGCATCCAGTCCACCCCGTCGGGCCTGGCCGTGGTCGGTGTGGGCCTGCTCGAGAACCTGACCGCCAACCGGACGGTGCTGACCTACCTGTCCATCCTCTTCGTCGGTCTGTTCCTGGCCTTCCGACTCAAGAGCGTGGTGCGCTCGTTGCTGTCACTGGTGCCGGTGCTCATCGCCGTGGGTGCCGCCAACCTGGTGGCCTGGAGCCTCAACCTCAAGCTCAGCCCCATCACCGCGGTGGGCGGCCCGCTGGTGGTGGCGGCGTGCACCGAGTTCACGTCGCTGATCCTGTTGCGCTACCTGGAGGAGAGACGCCGAGGTCTGTTCCCGCGCCCGCGGTGGACGTGGCCGCGTCGCGCACGGGTCGCGCCTTCATCGTGTCGGCCCTCACCGCCGTGTCCGGCATCGCCGTGATCGCCACCTCGCAGCTGCCGCTGCTACGGGACTTCGGCATCGTGGTGGGCCTCAACGTGGCCATCGCCCTCCTCTCGGCCCTCACCGTGCTGCCCCCGCTGCTGGTGTGGGCCGACACGCGGGGCTGGGTGTCGCGGGGCGAGATCCCCGACGACGTGCTGCGGGCCACCACCCCCGGCCTCAGGGGCAAGCGGGCCAAGGTCCCGACCGAATCGGAGCCCCCGGCCTCGCCCGACGTCCCCGAGGGCGCGCCCCAGCCGGCCGGCTGACCTGGCCGCGGGCCCGTCCGTGGCCGTCGACACGCACCGGTAGGCTCGGGGACCGTGGTTGACGATCAGAACTCATCCTCGATGGTCGGGCCCAACGCCTGGCTGGTCGACGAGATGTACGAGCAGTACCGGGCCGATCCCGGCTCGGTGAGCGACAGCTGGCAGGAGTTCTTCCAGGACTACCGGCCCGGGGGAGTCGACCGCGGCGGGCCCGCCGCCGCCGTCACGACCGCGCCGGCGCCGGCACCGGCCGTCCCCGGACAGAGCCCGGCCCCCGGCCCTCCGGCCCTACTCCCGGCCCCGCTCCGGCCCCGGCCGGAGGCAACGGGTCGGCGGCCGAGCCCGAGGGGGAGCTGCTGCGAGGGGCGGCCGCCCTCATCGCCAAGAACATGGCCAAGAGCCTCGAGGTACCCACGGCCACCAGCTTCCGCGAGGTCCCGGCCAAGCTGCTCGAGGTCAACCGGAGCGTGATCAACGGCTACCTCGGTCGCACCCGGGGGGGCAAGGTCAGCTTCACCCACCTCATCGGCTTCGCCGTCGTGCGCGCCATCCACGAGACCGTCCCCAACATGAACTCCTCGTTCGTGGAGGACCCCGACGGCAAGCCCCGCGTCGTCCACCACGAGCACCTCGGCCTCGGTCTGGCCGTCGATGTGGAGAAGGCCGGGGGTCGAACGCTGCTGGTGCCGTGCATCAAGGACGCCGACACGCTCGACTTCTCGGGTTTCCTGGCGTCGTATGAGGACCTCATCCGCAAGGTTCGCAACAACAAGCTCTCGGCCGACGACTTCGCCGGGGTCACGGTCAGCCTCACGAACCCCGGCACCATCGGCACCGTGCAGTCGGTGCCCCGCCTGATGCCCGGCCAGGGCGTGATCGTGGGCGTGGGCACCCTCGACTACCCCACCGAGTTCCAAGGGGCCGACCCGGCCACGCTGGCCACGCTGGGCGTGTCCAAGATCATCACCCTCTCGTCGACGTATGACCACCGCATCATCCAGGGCGCCGAGTCGGGCCTGTTCCTCAAGCGCGTGCACGAGCTGCTGTTGGGGGCCGACGGCTTCTACGCCGACGTGTTCCGCTCGATCGGTGTGCCCTACGAGGCGGTGCAGTGGCACCGCGACGTACGACCCGTCGACCACGAGCACGGCATGCTCGAGAAGCAGATGCGGGTCGACCAGCTCGTGAACGCCCACCGGGTGCGAGGCCACCTCATCGCCGATCTCGATCCGCTGGCGGCCAAGGACCCGGTGATGCACCCCGAGCTCGACCCGGCCACGTACGGGCTCACCATCTGGGACCTCGACCGCGAGTTCCTGACGAACGGCATCGGGGGATCGGATCGTCGGGCTCTGGGGGACCTGCTCCACCTGCTGCGCGACGCCTACTGCCGGACCATCGGCATCGAGTACATGCACATCCAGGAGCCCCTGGAGAAGGCGTGGATCCAGCGTCAGGTCGAGGGGGTGTCGGTCACCCTCTCCCCCGACGAGCACCTCCACATCCTCGGGCGCCTCAACGCGGCCGAGGCGCTGGAGAAGTTCCTGGCCACCAAGTACCTGGGCCAGAAGCGCTTCGGGATCGACGGCGCCGAGTCGGCCATCCCCATCCTCGACGCCATCCTGGGCGAGGCGGCCGACGGTCACCTCGACTCCTCGGTGATCGGCATGGCTCACCGGGGCCGGCTGAACGTGCTGGTCAACATCGTGGGCAAGTCCTACGAGCAGCTGTTCAACGAGTTCGAGGGGAGCGTCGACCCGGAGTCGACCCAGGGGTCGGGCGATGTGAAGTACCACCTGGGCCAGACCGGCAAGTTCGTCAGCCGCACCGGCAACACCATCGAGGTCGACCTGGCCGCCAACCCATCCCACCTCGAGACGGTCGACCCGGTGGTCGAGGGCCTGGCCCGGGCCAAGATGGACCTGATCCAGCCGCCCGGGCACTACCCCGTGCTGCCCATCCTGGTGCACGGCGACGCCGCCTTCGCCGGCCAGGGCGTGGTGGCCGAGACGCTCAACCTGTCGCTCATCAAGGGCTACCGCGTGGGCGGCACCATCCACCTCATCATCAACAACCAGCTCGGGTTCACCACCCCGCCCGACTCGGCCCGCTCGTCGGAGTACCCCACCGACGTGGCCAAGATGGTCCAGGCGCCCATCTTCCACGTCAACGGGGACGATCCCGAGGCCTGTGTGCGAGTGGCGCGACTGGCCTTCGCCTACCGCCAGGAGTTCAACAAGGACGTCGTCATCGACATGGTGTGCTACCGGCGCCACGGCCACAACGAGGGCGACGACCCCAGCTACACCCAACCGCAGATGTACAAGCGCATCGACGCCCGCCGCTCGGTCCGCAAGCTCTACACCGAGGCCCTCGTGAAGCGGGGCGACATCAGCCTGGACGAGGCCGAGGCCGCCCTCGACGACTTCCAGAACCAGCTGCAGACCGCGCTGGAGGACACCCGGCTGCACGCGCCCCCCGAGGGCACCCGGGCCAAGCCGGCCCCGCCCGCCACCGGGGTGCTCCCGCACGTCGACACCGGCATCAGTCGCGACGAGGTCGACGCCATCTTCCGGGCGCTCGAATCGGTGCCCGAGGGCTTCACCGTGCACCCCAAGCTGGCCCGGCAGTTCGAGACCCGCGCCCGCATGTTCGCCGACGGCGAGGTGGACTGGGCCCTGGGCGAAGCCATGGCGTTCGGTTCGCTTGCTGTTCGAGGGGACGTCGGTTCGCCTGGCCGGCCAGGACTCCCGTCGGGGCACGTTCTCCCACCGCCACGGCGTCCTCGTCGACTACGAGACCGGTGAGGAGTACACGCCGCTGGCCGGCCTCAGTGCGCCGGGCACGCAGTTCTGGCTCTACGACTCGTTGCTGTCCGAGTACGCCGCCCTCGGCTTCGAGTACGGCTACTCGGTGGCCAACAAGGACGCGCTGGTCATGTGGGAGGCCCAGTTCGGGGACTTCACCAACGGCGCCCAGATCATCATCGACCAGTACCTGGTGGCCGCCGAGGACAAGTGGGGTCAGACGTCCGGTCTCGTCATGCTGTTGCCCCACGGCTACGAGGGCCAGGGGCCGGAGCATTCGTCGGCCCGCATCGAGCGGTTCCTGACGCTGGCGGCGGAGGACAACATCCAGGTGTGCAACGCCACCACCGCGGCGCAGTTCTTCCATCTGCTGCGCCGTCAGATGAAGCGCAGCGTGCGCAAGCCGCTCATCGTGTTCACCCCCAAGTCGCTGCTGCGGGCGAAGACCTCCCGCTCCCCCATCGAGGACCTCACCCGGGGTTCGTTCGAGGAGGTGCTGGACGACCCCCGCGTGGGCGACCCCGACGCGGTGAAGCGGGTGGTGTTCGCCTCGGGCAAGGTGGCCTACGACGCGCTCGACGCCCGTGACGCCCGCCAGGCCCCGGTGGCCGTGGCCCGGGTCGAGCAGCTGTTCCCGTGGCCGTTCGACGCCGTGGCCGCAGTGCTCGAGCACTACCCCAACGCCGATCAGATCTTCTGGCTCCAGGAGGAACCCGAGAACATGGGCCCCTGGAACGCCATCAAGGGCCGCCTGTACGAGGCCCACGGCACGACCCACTGGATCCACCGCGAGAGCCGGGCCGAGTCCGGCTCCCCGGCCACCGGCTCGCACACGATCCACCTGCAGGAGCTCGAGGAGCTCATCAACCGCACCTTCGCCGGCCTCGACTGACCCTCCCCCACCCTCGCGGTTCTCCTCCCGCCCCGCCTCGCGGTTTCTGTCCCACCAGCGACCTCTGTCAGGTCGGTGAAGGGACAGAAACGCCGCCTGACGTGCGAACTGCGAACTCTGGAGGGTCCGATGTCCGACATCGACCGAACGATCCATGCCCTTGCCGCGCCTCAGCACGGCGTCTTCTCCCGCTCGGAAGCCCGGCTCGCGGGCATCAGCCGCCAGATGCTGGCGACCCAGGCTCCGGCGCGGCGACCTCGTCCGGCTCAGCGACGAGGTGCTCGCCTTGGCCGGATCAGCCGCCACGGACCACCAGCGAGCGATCGCCGCGGTGCTGGACGCACGCCCGCCGGCCGTGCTCTCGCACGCGTCCGCCGCCGGCCACTGGCGCCTCCCGGGCTTCCGGATCATCCCGTTCGAGGTCACGGTGGCGCGGCCGTCTCGCACCACCTGCTCCTCCCTCGCCCGGCTCCACTCGACCACCCACCTGCCGGAGTCTCACATCACGGTCGTCGACGGGCTCCCGGTCACGGTGCCCGTGCGGACCCTGTTCGACCTCGCCGGTCGCCTGCATCCCGACCGGGTCGGCCGCCTCATCGACGCGGCGTGGCGGATGCGCCTGGTCACGGGCCGGCTCCTGCGCCGGACCCTGGCGGAGCTCGCCGAGCACGGCCGTGCGGGCATCGTCGTGATGCGGGAGCACATCGAGCTCCGCGGCGACGGCTACCGCCCGCCCGAGAGCAATCTGGAGCACCGGTTCGAGGAGTTGATGATCGCCGTCGGCATCCGCACCCTCGAGCGTCAGGTCGATCTCGGCGCCGACGACTGGCTGGGCCGGGTGGACTTCAGGGACCGCACCGCGCCCCTGGTCATCGAGATCGACAGCGCGACGTTCCACTCCAGCCTCACGGACAAGGCGAACGACGCCCGGAGGAGGGCGGGGCTGGAGCGGTTGGGGTTCAGCGTGCTCGTCTTCTCCGACGAGGACGTCTGGCATCGCCCCGACTGGGTGAAGACCCAGGTCCGCACCCGCCGTCGCGAGCTCGCCACCGCCCCCACCCCCGCCCCCACGACGTTTCTGTCCCTTCAGCGACCTCTCTGAGGTCGCTGAAGGGACAGAAACGCGAAGGGGAGGACAGAACGGCTGTGAGCGAACCTAGGAGAGAGGGAAGCCGACGATCTGCTCCAGCTCGGCCAGGGCCTCGGCCGGGTCCACCACCTTGATCGTGGCCATGCCCATGGCCCGCGCCGGCTTGAGGTTGATGCCCAGGTCGTCGAGGAACACCGCCTCGTCGGGCTCGATGTCCAGCAGCTCGCAGGCCATCTCGTAGAAGCGCTCGTCCGGCTTGCGCACGCCGACCTTGCTGGACTCGACCACGACGTCGAAGAGCCCGAGGATCTCCCCCATCTCGGTCTCACGGTCGACGTGGTGATCGGCCAACAGGAAGTTGTTGGTCAGCAGCCCGGTGCGCAGCCGCTCGCCGCACCGCCGCACCGCCTCCACCATCGCCGGGCGTATGTCACCGGACAGGAGACTCAGCACGTCGGCTCCGTCCACCTCGTGGCCCAAGGCCATGGCCTCGGCCGAGAACAGCTCGGCGAACCCGTCGAGGTCGACCTCGCTGCGCTCGAGCCGGGCCCAGGCATTCGTGTCGGGATCGGTGGCGTTCACCGTGCGCAGGAACCCGTCGGGCAGGCCGTGCTCGCGCTCGTAGCGATTGAAGGCGTCGAAGGGAGACGACAGGATGACCCCACCGAAGTCGAACAGCGCTGCTCTGATCACGGCCGGCATCGTAGGCGGAGGCGAACCCCGCGCCGAGCGGCCCGGTCAGCCGAGCAGGTCGCGGGCGACGAGCTCCCACAGCTCGACCGACATCCCCAGCGACTCGACGTCGATGCGCTCGTTGTCGCCGTGGAACATCGAGCCGTAGTCCTCGAAGCTCATCTTCTGGGAGAACATGCCGTAGCCGTACGACGTGATGCCCTCGCGCCGGAAGAAGCGGGCATCGGTGGCCCCGACGGTGAGGTACGGCACCGTGGCGCTCCCCTCGTAGAACCGCTGGGTCACGCGACTGAGGGTGTCCCACAGCGGGGTCTCCAGCGGCGAGGCACTCGACTCCTCGCCGGCCATGCGAACGACCTCCACCCGCTCGGCCAGGTCGCCGAGCGCCAAGTCGAGCAACTTGGCGATCTCGTCGTCGGTCTGGCCCGGCAGCGTTCGGATGTCGACCTCCAGCTCGACCAGGTCGGGGATGGTGTTGATCTTCGACCCGCCGTGGGCGATGTTGGGCGAGAACGTGGTGTGGGTGCAGGCGTGGAACTGGCGGGCCATGCCCACCGGCAGCGTGTCCAGCATCCCCATGAGATCGTCGGAGGAGAGCAGCGGGTCGGTGATCTCCGGCGGGTAGCCCATCGACGAGATGAACCGGCGCCACACGTCGTGGATCTGCGTCTCGGGCTGGAACTGGTCGAGACGCCGCACGATCTCGGCCGCCGTCACCAGGGCGTTGTCGGTCCGGAACGGGGTCGAGCCGTGACCCGGGGTGCCGTGCACCCGCAGCTTGCACCAGTAGGAGCCCTTCTCCCCCACGATCACCGGGAGCTTGAGGCCGTTCGGCGACGGGATGGGGATGCCACCCGACTCGGTGATGACGTAGTCGGCCTTGACGGCATCGGTCTCGTGATCGACGAGGAACTGGGCACCGTAGGACCCCATTGCCTCCTCGTCGGCCACCGCCAGGTAGACGAGGGTGCCCTCGGGCTGGAACCCACTGTCGGCCAGCCGCTTGGTGGCCACGGCCATGGACGCGGTGAGGTTCAGCATGTCGACCGCGCCGCGGCCCCACACCTCGCCATCGACGAGCTCGGCCCCGAACGGGTCGCGGTCCCAGCCGTCGGGGTTCACCGGCACGACGTCGGTGTGACCCATCAAGAGCAACGTGGGGGCGTCGGGGTTGCGGCCCTCGAGGCGCGCCACGAGGCTGGCGCGGCCCGGCTCGGGCTCGTACACCTCGAGGTCGAGCGACGTTCCCTCCAGGTAGCCGCGCAGCAGATCAACGCTGCGAATCTCCTCCCCCGAAGTCACCTGGCCGTCGTTGACGCAGGCGTTGCGGATGAGGTGCTGCAGGAGGTCGGTGACCTCCGCGGTGGCGTCGGTGGTCGTGTCACTCACGAAACGCAGCGTAGGCTGCTGGGGACGTTCACGTCGGAAGAACCATTGCCGCCGGACGCCGCCCGGATCGAACCGGCGCCAACCGCCCCTCGCGGTGTGGCGTGCGGAGCGGTCGGGCCGCCTCCGGGGCTCCACCAAACAGAACGGTTGACCTACCCCCAATGACTACCCAGTACGTCGTCGTAGACGGCTCGAACATCGCGACCGAAGGTCGCTCCCTCCCCAGCCTGCGCCAGCTCGACGAAGCCGTCCGGGCCTTCCTGGCCGAGCATCCCGCCGATCAGCTCACCGTCGTCGTCGATGCCACGTTCGGCCATCGCATCGACCCGTCCGAGCGCGCCGAGTACGAAGCGGCCGTCCTGGCCGGCGAGCTGGTGTCGCCCCCGGCCGGCGCCATCGGTCGGGGCGACGCCTTCGTCCTGCAGATCGCCGACAGGGCCAACGCCGTGATCCTCTCCAACGACTCGTTCCAGGAGTTCCACGGCCAGTACACCTGGCTGTTCGACGAGGGGCGCCTCATCGGGGGCAAGCCCGTGCCGGGCCTGGGCTGGGTCTTCCTGTACCGGACGCCCGTGCGGGGGCCGGCCAGTCGCCGGTCGGTGAAGGAGGCCCGGGCCGGGCGCCGGGCCGAGCGGGAGCCCGCCGGAGCCGGCCGAGGGCGTTCCCGAGGCCGGGGTGAGGCGACCAAGGAGCCGGCCCGGTCCCGGGCGAGCGGATCCCGGGCCGGACGCACCACCACCGCCACCCCGGCCGGGGCCGGGGCCGGGGCTGAGCGATCGACCCGGCGCCGCACCAGCGCCAAGCCGTCCGAACCACTCAACGACCTGCTCCCGTTCGTGGACTTCGTGCACGACCACCCGGTGGGCTCGGTGGTCGAGGCCGTGGTCGACACGTTCAGCTCGCACGGTGCCTACGCCATGGTGGGTGAGGTCCGCTGCTACGTGCCGCTGAAGGCGATGGGCGACCCCGCCCCGCTACGGGCGCGTGACGTCCTCGACGTCGGCGAGACCCGCCGATTCGTCGTCGCTTCGATCGACGCGCCGCGCCGCGGCATCGACCTGGCCCTGGCCGATGACGACCTCGGGAGCCGGCGCCCGAAGGGCAATCTTGTGTCAGTTCCACTGCCACAAGGTGTTCCGATCGGAACCGTGGCGCGACAGGTGACGCGACGCGACCGCGGGAAAACCTCCACTCGCGAGGTTGTCGCTGCTACACATTCAGGAGCAATCCACTTCGCCGAGGAGGCGCCGGTGACACCAGCAAAGAAAGCTGCGGCCAAGAAGGCACCAGCAAAGAAGGCTCCCGCACGCAAGGCGGCAGCCAAGAAGGCTCCCGCCCGGAAGGCAACAGCGAAGAAGGCTGCTGCCAGAAAGGCGCCCGCACGCAAGACCGCGGCCAAGAAGGCTCCGGCCCGCAAGACCGCGGCCAAGAAGGCTCCCGCCCGCAAGGCACCCGCACGCAAGACCGCGGCCAAGAAGGCTCCGGCCCGCAAGACCGCGGCCAAGAAGGCTGCCGCAAGGCACCCGCACGCAAGACCGCGGCCAAGAAGGCTCCCGCCCGCAAGGCACCCGCACGCAAGACCGCGGCCAAGAAGGCTCCGGCCCGCAAGACCGCGGCCAAGCGAGCTCCGGCGCGCAAGGCACCGGCCCGCAAGGCACCGGCGCGCAGGCGCTAGTTCCTTCCCTGTCGACCGATCGCCCCGCCCTCACCGGGCGGGGCGATCGTCGTTTTCGCCCGGGGCCGACGACGCCCCATGCGGTCCCCGGCCCGGCACCTCGGTAACGTCTGGCGCCATGAGTGCGCAGTTCATCTTCACCATGCACAAGGTCGGCCGGTTCTACCCGCCCGACCGCGAGGTGCTCACCGACATCAGCCTGTCGTTCTACCCGGGCGCCAAGATCGGCGTGCTCGGCGCCAACGGATCGGGCAAGTCGTCGTTGCTCAAGATCATGGCGGGCCTCGACACCGAGTTCACCGGCGAGGCCCGGCTGTCGCCCGGCTTCTCGGTCGGCCTGCTCGAACAGGAGCCCCACCTCGACCCGGACAAGGACGTCATGGGCAACGTGATGGACGGTCTGGGCGAGACCGCCACCTTGCTGGAGCGCTACGACGAGGTCCTGGCCAAGTGGGCCGACCCCGACGCCGACTACGAGAAGCTCGGCGAGGAGCAGGCCGAGCTCGAGCGCAAGATCGAGGCGGCCGGGGCCTGGGACCTGAAGCGCACCATCGAGATCGCCATGGACGCCCTGCGCACCCCGCCGGGCGACGCCGTCGGTCACCACGCTGTCGGGCGGCGAGCGCCGTCGCGTGGCGCTGTGCCGCCTGCTGCTGAGCGCGCCCGACCTGCTGCTGCTCGACGAGCCCACCAACCACCTCGATGCCGAGTCGGTGGCCTGGCTGGAGCGCTTCCTGCAGAACTACCACGGCACCGTGGTGGCCATCACCCACGACCGCTACTTCCTCGACAACGTGGCCAAGTGGATCCTCGAGCTCGACCACGGCCGGGGCATGCCCTTCGAGGGCAACTACACGCTCGTGGCTCGAGCAGAAGCAGGAACGGCTGCGCCAGGAGGACAAGGCCGACTCGGCCCGCAGCCGCACGCTCGAGCGGGAGCTCGACTGGGTGCGCATGGCGCCCAAGGCGCGCCAGGCCAAGGGCAAGGCCCGCCTGGCCGCGTACGAGAAGCTGCTGGCCGAGGCGAAGGCGGCCGACGGCCGGGCCG
This sequence comes from uncultured Microthrixaceae bacterium, assembly GCA_963726905.1. Lineage (GTDB taxonomy): Bacteria > Actinomycetota > Acidimicrobiia > Acidimicrobiales > Acidimicrobilacustridaceae > UBA4742. The sequence continues at coordinate 521,413 of CAVSDZ010000005.1, read as the reverse complement.
ACAAGCTCGAGATCGTCATCCCGTCGGGCGAGCGGCTCGGCGACGTCGTCATCGAGGCCGACGCACCTGACGAAGGGCTACGGCGACCGGCTGCTCATCGACGACCTCACCTTCTCGCTCCCACCGGCCGGCATCGTCGGCGTGATCGGCGCCAACGGCGCCGGCAAGACCACGCTGTTCCGGATGATCACCGGGCAGGAGGAGCCCGACGGCGGCACGCTGCGGGTCGGCCCGACGGTGGAGCTGGCCTACGTCGACCAGTCCCGCGACGCGCTCGACCCCGACCGCACCGTCTACGAGGAGATCACCGACGGCAACGAGACGATCAAGCTCGGCAACCGCGAGATGAACGGACGGGCCTACGTGGCCGGCTTCAACTTCAAGGGCAGCGATCAGCAGAAGAAGGTCGGCGTCCTCTCCGGCGGCGAGCGCAACCGGGTGCACCTGGCCAAGGTGCTCAAGCACGGCGGCAACGTGCTGCTGCTCGACGAGCCCACCAACGACCTCGACGTCGACACCCTGCGCGCCCTGGAGGACGGCCTCGAGTCGTTCGCCGGGTGCGCCGTCATCATCAGCCACGACCGCTGGTTCCTCGATCGGGTCGCCACCCACGTGCTCGCCTTCGAGGGCGACTCGCAGGTGCGGTGGTTCGAGGGCAACTTCAGCGAGTACGAGGCCTACCGCCACAAGGAGCTCGGCGCCGAGGCCGACCAGCCCCACCGCCTCAAGTACAAGCCGCTGGTCCGGGGCTAGGCGGACGTGCGTCCCCGGACGGTCCGGCGTCTGGTCTGGATCGTGTTCGTGGGCGGCATCGCCGGGATGATCGTCGGCTCGATCGCCGACAACAACGGCGTGGCCATCACGTTCGGCCTGGTCACCGCGGCCGCCGCCGTCGGGCTCATCCTGGTCACGGCCGTGGCCGGGCCCGAGGCGTTCGCCCGGCCGGGCTCCGGCCCCGATCGGGGCACCGGCTCGCCCGATGCCGCGTCGCGCGACGGGGACCCGGGCGCCGAGGAGGCCGCGGCGCGCCTCGAGGCGCAGATCTCCGAGCTCGTGGCCGGCGGCGCCGACGAATCGGCGGTGCGGGCCCTCGTCCGTCAGGCCATCAGCTTCGGCCGGCGTTCGGCCTGAAGCCGGCTGCTCGAGCGCCGGTCAGTCGTGGAGGACGCCGAGGTCGATCAGGGTGGCCAGCACGGCCTGGGCCTGGTCGAGCGGCGAGCCGTCGGCGGGGGTGAGCACCAGATCGGGCTCGTCCGGGCGCCTCGTACGGATCGTCGATGCCGGTGAAGCCGGTGAGCTCCCCGGCCCGCGCCTTGGCGTAGAGGCCCTTGGGGTCGCGCTGCTCGCACTGCTCGATCGGCGTGTCGACGAACACCTCGACGAACGGCAGGTCCGCCATCTCGTGGATCGAGGCGGGCCCGGTCGCGACCGGCGCGGTACGGGCTGATCAGCGGCACCAGGGCGACCACCCCGGCGTCGGCGAACAGCCGGGCCACCTCGCCGGCCCGGCGCACGTTCTCGTCGCGGTCGGCGGCGCTGAAGCCGAGATCGCCGTTGAGGCCGTGGCGCAGGTTGTCGCCGTCGAGCAGGTAGGCGGCGTGGCCCCGGTCGAGCAGCAGTCGCTCGACGGCCACGGCCACCGTCGACTTGCCCGAGCCCGACAGGCCGGTGAACCACACCGTCGCCCCGCCCAGGTTGGTCGGCCCGCCACCGATCGGCCCGGGCCACGTCGCCGGGGTGCCAGACCACGTTGGGGCTGACCGGCGCGTCGCTCATGACCGTCGACGGCTCACTGGGTCGGGCCGAGGATCATGCCGGCGGCGACGGTCGTGTTGGTGGCCTCGTCGATGAGGATGAAGCTGCCGGTGGTCGCGGTTGCGGCGGTACTCGTCGAAGAACAGCGGCGCCGTCGTGCGCAGGCTGACCCGGCCGATCTCGTTGAGCGACGAGCGCCGGTCGGCCTCGTGGTCGCGGTGCAGCGTGTTGACGTCGAGCCGGTACTGCAGGTCCTTCACCATGGCCCGGGCCGAGCGGGTGGTGTGCTTGATGGCGAGCTTGCGCGCCGGGCGTGAGCGTCGAGCTGCTCGCTCATCCAGCAGATCATGGCGTCGATGTCCTGGCCGACGTGGGGCTGGTTGTGCGGGCGGCAGATCATGTCGCCGCGGCGAGATGTCGATCTCGTCGGCGAGGCGTGATGGTCACCGACATCGGGGCGAAGGCCTCGTCGACCGGACCGTCGGGCCCGTCGATGCGGTCGATGGTGGAGGTGAAGCCCGACGGCAGCACGATGACCTCGTCGCCCGGCTTGAGCACGCCGCCGGCCATCGTGCCGGCGTAGCCGCGGTAGTCGTGGTGCGCGCCGCTCTGCGGGCGCAGCACGTACTGCACCGGGAAGCGGGCGTCGATGAGGTTGCGGTCCGAGGCGATGAACACCTCCTCGAGGTGGTGCAGCAGCGACGAGCCCTCGTACCAGCGCATGTTGTCGGAGCGGTTGCACGACGTTGTCGCCGTCGCAGCGCCGAGATCGGGATGAAGGTCAGGTCGGTGATGTCGAGCTTGGTGGCGAACTGGCGGAACTCGTCCTTGATCGCCTCGAAGACGTCCTGGTCGTAGTCGACGAGGTCCATCTTGTTGACGCACAGCACGAGGTGCGGGATGCGCAGCAGCGAGGCGATGAAGGCGTGGCGGCGGGACTGCTCGACGACGCCGTTGCGGGCGTCGACCAGCACCAGGGCGAGGTCGGCGGTCGAGGCGCCGGTGACCATGTTGCGCGTGTACTGGATGTGGCCCGGGGTGTCGGCGATGATGAACTTGCGCTTGGGCGTGGCGAAGTAGCGGTAGGCCACGTCGATGGTGATGCCCTGCTCGCGCTCGGCCCGCAGGCCGTCGGTGAGCAGCGCCAGGTTGGTGTACTCGTCGCCGCGGTCGCGGCTGGTGCGCTCGACCGCCTCGAGCTGGTCCTCGAAGATCGCCTTCGAGTCGTAGAGCAGCCGCCCGATCAGCGTGCGACTTGCCGTCGTCGACCGAGCCGGCCGTGGCGAGGCGCAGCATCTCCATCAGCAGTGCCCCTCACGGGTGCGACGAACGGTCATCAGAAGTACCCCTCGCGCTTGCGGTCCTCCATGGCGGCCTCCGAGCGTGCGGTCGTCGGCCCGGGTGGCGCCCCGCTCGGTGATGCGGGTGGCGGCCACCTCGACGATGACCTCCTCGACCGTGGCCGCCGTCGACTCGACGGCGCCGGTGCACGAGGCGTCGCCGACGGTGCGGTAGCGCACGGTGGCTTCGAAGGCCTCCTCGCCGTCGATCACGGTGACGAACGGGCCCGACGGCCAGCAGCATGCCGTCGCGCCGGAAGACCTCGCGGCGGTGGGCGTAGTAGATCGACGGGCAGCTCGATGTCCTCGTCGGCGATGTACTGCCAGATGTCGAGCTCGGTCCAGTTGCTGAGCGGGAACACCCGGATGTGCTCGCCCGGCTTGTGGCGCCCGTTGTAGAGCGACCACAGCTCGGGGCGCTGGTTCTTCGGGTCCCACTGGCCGAACTCGTCGCGGAACGAGTACACCCGCTCCTTGGCCCGGGCCTTCTCCTCGTCGCGCCGGGCGCCGCCGAACACGGCGTTGAACCGGTTGCTCCTCGATGGCGTCGAGCAGCGTCGTGGTCTGCAGCCGGTTGCGGCTGGCGCCGGGGCCCGGTCTCCTCGACCACCCGCCCGGCGTCGATGGACTCCTGCACCGAGGCCACGACCAGCCGGGCGCCGAGCGGCCTCGACGGCGCGGTCGCGGAACTCGATCACCTCGGGGAAGTTGTGGCCGGTGTCGACGTGCATCACCGGGAACGGCAGCTGGCACGGAGCGAACGCCTTGACCGCCAGGTGCAGCATCACGACCGAGTCCTTGCCGCCCGGAGAACAGCAGGCACGGGCCGCTCGAACTCGGCGGCGACCTCGCGGATGATGTGGATCGACTCGGCCTCGAGCGCTCGGAGGTTGGAGAGTTCGTAGTCCATCGGAGGTGACCAACGTAGGGTACGGGGACCATCGGGGGGAAATGCTGACCCGAAAGGTCGACAATCGTGCCGAACCACGACGATATCGGCTCTGTCGCCCCTGCCGACCGCTCCGCCGACCGGGGCCCGGCCCGACGACCACCGCCTGGCCGCGAGAGGTGGCCGAGCAGGCCGGCGAGCTGCTGGTCGAGCTCCGCGGGCCGCCTGGTGGCCGAGGGCGCCGACGGCCAGACGCTCAAGGACGAGGGCGACCGCCAGGCCCACCTGCTCATCGTGGAGCGGCTCGCGCGAACGCCGCCGGGCGGGCGACGCCGTGCTCTCCGAGGAGGGCGCGCGACGACCCGGCCCGGCTCGGCGCCGAGCGGGTCTGGATCGTCGACCCGCTCGACGGCACCCGCGAGTTCGGCGAGCCGCCCCGCACCGACTGGGCCGTGCACGTCGCCCTCGTCATCGGCGGCGCGCCGGTGGCCGGCGCGGTCGCCCTGCCCGCGCTCGGGCTCACGCTCGGCACCGACCCGCCCCCGCCGCCCCCGCCGCCGATGACCGGCCCGCCGCGGGTCATCGTCAGCCGCTCGCGCCCGCCGGCGGCGGCGACCTGGCTGGCCGAGCAGCTGCGACGGCGAGCTCGTCGAGATGGGCTCGGCCGGCGCCAAGGCCATGGCCGTCGTGCGCGGCGAGGCCGACGTCTACGCCCACTCCGGCGGCCAGTACGAGTGGGACTCGTGCGCGCCGGTGGCGGTGGCCGCCGCCGCCGGGCTGCACGTGTCGCGGCTCGACGGCTCGCCGCTCGTCTACAACAACGCCGACCCGTACCTGCCCGATCTGCTGATCTGCCGGGCCGAGCTGGCCGACGCCGCGCTCGAGGCGCTGGCCGACTTCGAGGGCTGACCGGATGGCGACGCCGTGGAGCTGAAGACGATCCGCTACGAGGTCGACGACCGGGTCGCCACCATCACCCTGGACCGGCCCGAGCGCCTCAACGCGTGGACCGGTCGCATGCACACCGAGTACCGCTGGGCCGTCGCCCAGGCCGAGGCCGACGCCGACGTGCGGGTCATCGTCGTCACCGGCGAGGGCCGGGGCTTCTGCGCCGGCGCCGACGCCCGGGCGCTCACGGGCCACGCCGAGCGCGGCGGCTACGACCCGGGCACCGACGACGAGCTGGCCACGCCGGGCTACGGCGTGTCGCCCGAGTTCGACCACGACTTCGCCTTCCACTTCGGCCTGACCACGCCGGTCATCGCCGCCATCAACGGCCCGGCGGCCGGCGTCGGGCTGGTGCTGGCCTGCTACTGCGACCTGCGCTTCGCCGCCGCCGGGGCCAAGCTCACCACCGCCCACGGCAAGCTCAACCTGCCGGCCGAGTACGGCCTGTCGTGGCTGCTCCCCCGCCTCATCGGCCTCACCCGGGCCAACGACCTGCTCCTGTCGAGCCGGACGTTCCTCGCCGAGGAGGCCGCGGCCATGGGCCTGGTCAACGCGGTCGTCGACGCCCGACGAGCTGCTCGCCCACACCTACGCGCTACGCCCGCGACGCTGGCCACCACCGGTGTCCCGCGGGTCGCTGGCGGCGACCAAGCGCCAGATCGCCCTCGACCTGCTCCGGGGCCTCGGGCGAGTCGGTCGTCGACGCCGCCGTGCGCCTCGACCGGATGATGGGTGAGCCCGACTTCGCCGAAGGCGTCGCCGCCCTCACCGAGAAGCGTCCGCCCGACTTCAGCTGACCCCCTCGCCCTCCACGGCCAGGACGGGGCCGGGGAAGTCCGACGCCGCCCGGTTCAGCACCCAGTCGTGCCCCCACCGGGCCACCGGTGGGGCGAGCAGGCCGACGCCCCGCAACAGCCGGCTCCGGGGCTCGAGCGAGCTGGACAGGGTCAGGACGCGTGCCGCCCACCGCCGGCTCGAGCTCGACCAGCGCCGTGCCCCGCACATCGCCCGCCACGGTGGCCCGCAGCCGCTGGACGTCGACCACCTCATCGAGATGGACGACGAAGCGCACCCGGTAGGGAACTCGCGGGCGCACGGTGCACGCCCAGGAGGTGCCGGCCGCGGGCGGACCCCCCGAGAAGTGGCGCAGCCAGGGCCACCAGGTCTGGAACTCCTCGACCGAGCCCATCTGCTGCCACAGGCGGTCGGGAGCGAGCCCCACCGCGAACCTGCGGCACGACGTGATGGGCTTCACGGCGGCAACGCTAGGCGCGCAGGCTCAGTTCTCGATCTCCAGATCGGCGAAGGCCGGGTCGCTGGTCAACAGGGCCAAGGTCGTCGCGTTGGGCTCCCGCACGACGAAGCGGCCGCGGCGCTCGTGGACCCGCTCGCTGGCTTGGGCCAGCACGGTGACCTCGGAACGACCCAACGAGCGCAGCAGGCTGCAGTCCAACACGATGGTGGTGGAGTCGCGCTCGAGGGCGTGGATGATCTCCGTGTCGACCAGGTGGGCCGAGGTGGCTTCGAGGTCGCCTTCCAGGCCCAGGATGGTCATGGGGCCCAGATCCAGGATGCGAACGTGCGCCGGTGCCGTGGCCATGTTCTATACCTACCCCTTTTCTGCCGATTCGTGGTGTCGAATACATGGGCCGAATGGCGCTATTTCTATCGTGACACGATATGTTTTCCCCCATGGCGACGCCCGGCCACCACCCACCGCGCGATCCGGCCCCTACCCCCGCCGAGCGCTGGCGTGGAGCGTTCCGTCGATCGCGCCATCAGCTCAGCCTCGCCGTGCTGGCCGTGGGCCTCGCCGGCGGGGGGATCGGCGCCGCCTACGTCACCGTCCTGCATCGGCTGACCGACGTCCTCGGCCCGGATCATCACGGTGACCTGATCACGGCCGCCATCCTGGTGACGGCCGGGGTGGCGGTCGTCGCCCTCACCCGACTGGCCGGGCCGACGGGCACCGTCGAGCTGCTGGTCGACAACATCCACGTGCTGGGCGGCGCCGACGACGCTCGCCGGCTGCGCACCGCTGATCCCCGCCTCGCTGCTGTGCGTGGCCGCCGGCGGGGCCATGGGCCCCGAGGCGCCGCTCGTGCAGACCACCGGCACGTTCGGCACCTGGGTCGGCAGCCGGACTGGGCCGGACCCGAACCGACGTGCGCATCCTCACCATCACCGGCATGGCGGCCGGGTTCACCGTGCTGTTCGGCGCGCCGCTCGGCGCCGCCCTCTTCGCCCTCGAGATCCTCCACCGCCGGGGCCTGCAGTACTACGAGGCCCTGCTGCCCGCCGCTGGTCGGCTCGCTGTGCGGCTACGCCGTCTTCGTCGGCCCTCAGCGGCGCCGGGCATCGAGCCGGTGTGGTCGTTCCCCGCCGTCGGCCCGCTGCACGGCGGCGACCTGGCTCGCGGCCGTCGGCGTCGGGCCTGGTCGGAGCGCTGGGCGCCGCCGTCTTCGCCGCTGCTGGCCGCCGGCGCCCGCCGCCTGCTCGAGCCGCGTCCCCCGGTCGGCGCGGCTCCGTCGCTCGGCGGCGCTGGTGCTCGGCCTGCTCGGCTGCTGGTCGCCCTACGCCCTCACCTTCGGCGAGGAGCAGCTCGGCCGGCCTGCTCGACGACCGCCTGGCGGCCGGGGCGCTGGCCGTGGCCGTGGTGGCCAAGCTGGCCGGCACCACGGTCACCCTGGCGTCGGGGTGGAAGGGCGGCTTCATCATCCCGCTGTTCTTCATGGGCGCCGACGCTCGGTCAGCTGGTGCCACCTCGCCGTGCCGGGGATCAACGAGTCGGTGCTGATGGCCACCGCTGATGGTGGCGCTGTGCGTCGGGGTGACGAAGACGCCGCTCGGGCCGACCCTGGTCGTCACCGAGATGGCCGGGCTCCCGCTGTTGCCGGTGACGCTGATCGCCGCCGTCGTGGCGCTCGTGGCGTCAGGCACGATCGGCCCCATCACCAGCCAGCGGGGCCGGGCCGACCGCCCCGACGGACCGCCTCCGTGAACGAGGACCGGCCGCTCTCCGACGAGGACTACCGGGCCCTGGCCCGGTTCCGCCACGCGCTGCGGGTCTTCCTGCGCTTCTCCGAGGACGCGGCCCGCGCCGCCGGGCCTCACCCCCGCCCAGCACCAGCTGCTGCTGGCCATCCGGGGCTGGGCCGGCGACGGGCCGCCCGTCGATCGAGCGACGTGGCCGACCTCCTCCAGCTGAGCCACCACTCCGCCGGTCGAGCTCGTGCACGCGCGCCGAGCAGGCCGGCCTGGTCGACGACCGCGCCGGACCCCGGCGACGGGCGCCGCCAGCTGCCTGGCCCTCACCGCCGCGGGCGCCGACCAAGTCTGGCCGCGCTCTCGCTGCTGCACCGCGACGAGCTGCGCCGCTTCCGCGACGAGATGACCGAGGTCCTGCGCGAGCTCGACTGAGTCAGGCGATGACGGCGGCGCGGCGCAGGGCGGCGAGCTCGTCGGCGGTGAAGCCGGCGCGGGTCAGGACCTCGTCGGTGTGCTCGCCCAGCCCGGGCACGGCGCCGAGCGGCGGCAGCCCCCGGCCGTGGAACGTGATCGGCGTGGCCACCGCCCGGTGGGCCGGGGCGCCCTCGCCCGCGGGCACGTCGACGAAGGCGCCGGCGGCGATGGCCTGCGGGTCGGCGAGCACCTCGGCCGGCGTGTTCACCGGGGCCCACCAGACGTCGTGGCGGTCGAAGCGCTCGGTGAGCTCGTCGCGGGTCGAGGCGGCGAACACCGCGTCGAGCTCGGCCACGAGCTCCGCGGCGTTGTGGCGGCGGCCTCGCGCCGTCGAGAACCGCTCGTCGGTCGAGCAGGTCGGTGCGCTCGATGCGCGGCGCACAGCTTGGGCCACAGGCGGTCGGCCTCGACGCCGAGCAGCCAGAACCAGCGGCCGTCGCCGGCGACGTAGCAGTTGCACATCGGGTTCATCTCGTGTCGTGCGGGGCTGCGACCGAGGCGTTCTTGCCGAAGCGCAGCTGGATGCCGAGGTCCCACCCGAGCCGCGTAGATGCCGGTGCGCAGCAGCGAGGTCTCGACCAGCTGGCCCTGGCCGGTGCGCTCGCGGTCGAGCAGCGCGGCCAGGATGCCGGCCACCGTGGTCATGCCCGGTGACGTGGTCGCCCATGCCCGAGCGGATGCCGGGCGGGCGCGATGCCGTCGGGCGCCATCAGCGACGGCGATGCCCGAGCGGGCCCAGAAGGCGCCGACGTCGTAGCCGGCCCGGCCGCATCTCGGGGCCCTCGAGGCCGTAGCCGCTCACGCTGGCGTAGACGAGGCGGGGGAACTCGGCCAGCAGCTCGTCGGGGCCGAGGCCCAGCCGCTCGACCGCCTCGGGGCGGAGGTTGGTGAGGAACACGTCGGCGTCGCGCCAGCAGCCGCCGCACGATCTCGGCGCCCTCGGGGGTGGCCAGGTCGACCACGACGCTGCGCTTGCCCCGGTTGTCGAGGTCGAACGGCGGCGACTCGGGCTGGCCGTGGCCGGCGAGCAGCTGGAACAGCCGCCGCATCGGGTCGCCGACGCGGCGTCTCGACCTTGACCACGTCGGCGCCCCAGTCGGCCAGGACGCCGCCGGCTCCCGGCCCGGCCACCCACATGCCCAACTCGATCACCCGGTAGTCGTGCAGCACGGGGGCCACCGTAGACTCCCCCCACCATGACCGCTGCTCCGAGGCTCGGCCGACCCTCGGCCGGACCTCGCCGAACTCCGCCGACCTGGCCATCGGGTCGTTCAGCGACGACCCGCCCTGGCTGGTCGAGCCCGAGGCCATGACGTGGCGCCGCTCGGTCGACGCGCGTCCGCTGGGTCGTCCGCCGCGAGGTCCCCGAGCTGACCCGGCCCCGCCGCCTGCCCGCCGGGCCCCGGGTCTTCCGGGTGGCCCGCCACCTCGGCCTGGCCGTCGGCGCGTGGGCGCTCGGCGCCCGGCGCGCGCGGTGGCTCGGCGTCGAGGGCCGACATCTCCCGGCGGCTGCGCATCGCGGCCGAGCACCTCGGCCCGACCTACATCAAGCTCGGCCAGATCATCTCCAGCGGCGAGGGCCTGTTCCCCGAGGAGCTGGTCACCGAGTTCAAGAAGTGCCGCGACCAGGTGCCGCGCCGAGCCGTGGGACCAGGTCCGCGCCGTCGTCGAGGCCGAGCTCGGGCGGCCGCTCGAGGCCGTGTTCGCCCAGTTCGACCGCACGCCCCTGGCCGCCGCCTCCATCGCCCAGGTGCACGCGGCCACGCTGCGCACCGGCGAGCGGGTCGTCGTCAAGGTGCAGCGGCCGTCGGTGGCCCGCCTGGTGCACGCCGACCTCAAGGTCATGGCCTGGCTGGCCCCGTTCCTGGTCGGGCGCATCCCGATCGCCGCGCTGGCCAACCCGCCGGCGCTGGTCGAGCTGTTCGCCGAGACCATCACCGAGGAGCTCGACTTCCGCCTCGAGGCCCAGAACATGCTCGACGTGGCCCGGTCGTTCCACGACCTCGGCCAGCGGGGCTACGTCATCCCCCGGCCCCACCCCACGCTGGTCACGCCCCGGGTGCTGGTCATGGAGCGCCTCGACGGCTTCGCCTTCGACGACGTGGCCGGCATGGTCGACGCCGGCGTCGACACCGAGGAGGTGGTGCGCATCGGGATGATCGGCTTCATGGAGGGCGCCATGATCCACGGCATCTTCCACGGCGACCTGCACGGCGGCAACCTGTTCGTGCTGCCCGACGGTCGGGTCGCCCTGCTCGACTTCGGCATCATCGGCCGCATGGACGAGACCAAGCGCCGGGCCTTCCTGCGCCTGCTCGATCACCGCCACCATGAACGACGTCAAGGGCCAGCTGGCCGCGCTCCGCGACCTCGGCGCCCTGCCGCCCGACACCGACCTCGACGCCGTGATCCGCGACCTCAACCTCGAGGGCCCGCCGATCGACCCCACCACGCTCACCCCCGACGAGATGATCGGCGAGATCCAGAAGGTGGTGAAGGCGCTGCTCGGCTACGGCGCCCGGCTGCCCAAGGAGCTCATGCTGTTCGTCAAGAACATGGTGTTCCTCGACGGGGCCATCGCCTCGCTGGCCCCCGACCTCGACCTGTTCGCCGAGATCGCCAACATCTCGATGTACTTCGCCGAGACCCACGGCGAGCGCATCGCCGAGGAGGTCGGCCTCGACCCCGACAGCTACGAGATGGACCTCACCGGCGTGAAGGGCTCGTTCGGGGTCGACCCGGCCACCGAGCGGCTCACCTACCGCGAGCTGCAGGAGCGGCGCGAGCTGATCCGCAGCCGCTTCCAGAACCGCGACCGACCTGACCTGGCTGAGCGGCACGGACCGGTCGACGCGGGTAGCGTCCGGACATGCGCCTGGTCATCGCCCGCTGCTCGGTCGACTACGCCGGTCGGCTGACCGCCCATCTGCCCACGGCCGTGCGCCTCATCATGGTCAAGGCCGACGGCTGCGTGGCCATCCACGCCGACGGCGGCGCCTACAAGCCGCTGAACTGGATGAACGCCCCCAACACGGTCGACGAGCTCGACGACCGCTGGATCGTGACCAGCCCCAAGGGCGAGACGCTGACCATCCTCATCGAGGAGGTGCTGCACGACAGCGCCCACGAGCTCGGCGTCGACCCGGGCCTGCAGAAGGACGGCGTCGAGGCCCACCTCCAGGAGCTGCTGGCCGCCAACCCCACCACGCATCGGCGAGGGCCTCACCCTGGTGCGGCGGGAGTACCCGACCGGCATCGGCCCGGTCGACCTGCTGTGCCGCGACGCCGACGGCCGGGCCGTGGCCGTCGAGGTCAAGCGCCGGGGCGAGATCGACGGCGTCGAGCAGCTCACCCGCTACCTCGACCGCCTCAACCTCGACCCGCTGCTGCGGCCGGTGCGGGGCATCTACGTGGCCCAGGTCGATCAAGCCGCAGGCCCGGACGCTGGCCGCCGACCGCGGCATCGGCTGCGTCGAGGTCGACTACGACGAGCTCCGCGGCATCGAGAGCACCGAGCTGCGCCTGTTCTGAGCGGGTGTCCCATACCGGCCCTTCTAGGTTAGGTGTCGAGGGCGAGGGGGAGCGACGTGTGGCGGCGGATGAGGATGCTGTGTCGTCGCACGGGCAGCCGGTCTGCATCGAGCGAGATGGACGACGTGGCGGCAAGGAGTTTCTCGATCGCGATACGCGATTCGAGACGGGCGAGTGGTGCGCCGATGCAGAAGTGCAGCCCACGGCCGAACGCGAAGTGCGGCGGGCGTCGGTCGCCTTCGGTTGTCGGGGGCCCGGTGGTAGCGGCGTTGGCGGCCGCCCACATCATCATCAGGCGGCTGCCCGCTGGAATCTTCGTATCGCCGAGCACGGTGTCGGCCGGGGCGTAGCGATAGTGGAACTGGAACGGCCCGTCGTCACGGAGGATGGCTTCGAGCGCGTCGGCAATGCGGTCCGGGTGGCTCCGTAGCTCGGTTTGCAGGTCTGGCCTTTCGGCGAGAGTGCGAATCGTCGTGGCGATCAGGCTCGCGGTGGTCTCGGTGCCCGCGTTGATGAGCAGCACAACGACGCCCACACCCTCGTCTCGCCCGAGGTCTCCGGAGTCGATGGCGTCGGCGATGACACCGAGTGCCCGGTGCGCTGCGAGGCCGCCAAGGCGCTGGTGGCGTCGAGACGGTCCTGGGCGTACATCATCAGGTCGAGCGCCGCCTCGCCTGCCTGGCCCATGCCTGCAGCGTCGGTGACCCCGTCGAGCAGCATTCCGATCGTTCCGACCAGGGCGACCAGCCGCGACCCGTCGGTGACCGGCAGGCCGAGCACCCGGCAGATCACGGCACCCGGCACCGGGTCGGCGAAACCAGACACCGCGTCCGGTCGGTCGGTCGACAGCAACTGCGCGACCTGCGCCTCCACGACGGCCGTGATCATCGGCTCGTACGCCCCCACCGCGGACGGGCTCAGGTGCGACTGGAGCACCTTGCGCTGCCTGGTGTGGATCGGAGGGTCGGCTGTGGCGATCACATGGGACGGATCGCCATAAGGAAGCATGTCGAACGGAACCAGCGAGCCGTGACCACCGTCGTGAACGACGCTGACGAGATTGGAGGAAAAGTCCTCGGTCCGGGCCACTGCCTCACGCACGAGGGCGGGAGAGGACACCACGAAGGTGTCCTGGCCCGGTACCTGCCACACCGGCGCGTCTCGCAGCAACACTTCGTACAGCGCCCGAGGATCCTCCAGCACCTCTGGCGCCAGGAGGAGCGTCGGATCATCCAGGTCGATGGTCATCGTGGTCTCCCCGTCTCGACCCGGGCAACACTACGTCGGCCCCACTGGGGTGCCCCAGATCGCCGGTTCTGAGACGGGACTGCGGAGTTGTCGGCCAGGTCATCAAACCGCAGGCCCGAACGCTGGCCACCGACCGCGGCATCGGCTGCGTCGAGGTCGACTACGACGAGCTGCGTGGCATCGAGTCAGACGAGCTGCGCCTGTTCTGACCGAAGGCCGAGGCACGACAGGGGCCAACCGGTCCGTGACCTACGGCTCTACCGGTGGTCTCCGGTCAGTCTTACGTTGACATCCGGAGGCAGTTCGGCCCGAGGCGGGTTCCGAGCTTGCGGCGAATCACCTCACGCCGCGATGCGTCCAACGAGGGGAGGTTGTCCCATGGTCCTGCCACGACGGTGGAAGGTCGTCATTGCTGCGCTCGGTCTCGTGGCTGCCACCACAGTGTGGGCCGTCGGTGTGAGTGCGATACCGGTCGGGACCATCACGGAGTACCCCGTCAGCGGAGTCCCGTTGGGTATCACGGCCGGCCCCAGCGGCAACCTGTGGGTCACGGAGTCCTACGGGAACAAGGTCGCCATGATCACCCTTGCGGGTGTGGTCACCGAATATCCGATCCCCACTCCAGCCACCTTCCCCGGGGGGATCACCACCGGGCCCGACGGCAATGTGTGGTTCACCGAGAACAACGCGAACAAGCTCGCCAAGATCACGCCGGCGGGTGTGGTCACGGAATACCCGATCCCCACCCCCAACAGCGGTCCCTCAGCCATCACAGCCGGACCCGACGGCAACCTGTGGTTCACCGAGGGCTCAGCCAACAAGGTCGCCAAGGTCACCACGGTGGGGGCATTCACCGAATACCCAGTCCCCACCGCCGAGAGTGGCTCGACGGCGATTGCGGCCGGCCCTGACGGCAACGTGTGGTTCGCGGAGCGCTCGGCGAACAAGGTCGCGAAGGTCAGCCCGGCGGGGGTGTTCACCGAATATGCGGTTCCCACCATCCCAAACATCTACGGAGGACCGGCGGGAATCACGGGCGGACCGGATGGCAACGTGTGGTTCACCGAAGCCGGGGCGTACAAGGTCGCCAAGGTCACCCCTGCCGGCGCGTTCACCGAATACCCCACACCGACCTCCAACAGCCGACCAGAAGCAGTCACGGCCGGGCCTGACGGCAATGTCTGGTTCACCGAAGCCGGGGTGGACCAGGTCGCCAAGGTCAGCCTCACCGGTGTGGTCACCGAATACCCGATCCCCACCCCCAGCGCTGGTGTCCTGTCCGGGATTACCGGAGGCCCTGACGGCAACGTGTGGTTCACCGAGGGCTTCGGGGGCCACGTCGCAGTGATCACCACCGCAGACACATCGACGACGTCGACCACGATCCCGGAACCATCCCGCTCACCGACACCAGTTGCTGCCAACCCCCCCTTCACCGGCTAGTCGACGGCTCAGCGCCGCCGGAATCTGGGCGGAAACGGGCCTCCGACAGTCGTTCTGCGTCCAGATTGCGGCGGCCGTCACCTCGGTCAGGGACGCTCGGACTCCGTGCGCCGCCGGGCGGTGACGACAAAGGTGACGTAGTCCATCGTGAAGGTTCCGCCTACGGCGTCGATCGCGTCTCCGACGCCTGCCAGCAGATCGCCGAGCTGGCTCTCCGGGATGGCGCCGCCGCTCGTCAGCAGCGCCTCCAGCCACTGCTCACGGGTGTAGGGCTGAGCCCACTCGAATCGCCACTGCTCCGGCCCATCGAACGCGCCCGTCGACTGCAGGCCGTCTGTCGCCCTGGCGCACATGGCCGAATGCGCCTCGTCGATCGATCGTCTTCTTCAGGCGGGCGGCGAGTGAAGCCGGCAACACTCGGCGATAGACCTCGGCGAAGGCTTCGTCGAGACCCGCCGGGGGCTGGCCAGTGTTCCAGAACACGGTCAACCGACCACCTGGCCGCAGCACCTCGGCCGCCTTCGCTGCCCCCGCAACGGGGTCCACCCAATGCCAACTCTCCCCCGAGACGATCGCGTCGAATTGCCGTCCTGCAGCCTCCCAGGCTTCGAAGGTCGACACTTCGACCTCCAGCCCGCTGCGCCGCGCGAACTCGGCCAGTCGTGCGTCAGGGTCGACCCCGAACACCTGGCAACCAGCCGCTTGAAGCTGCCGCCCCACGATGCCCGTCCCAACGCCCACGTCGAGAACGAGCCGCCCAGGGGCGGCGGCGACGATGCGCTCGATCAGGGCGTCGGGATAGCGCGGTCGCGCCCGGTCATAACGCTCAGGGTCCGACCCGAAGGATTCCGCCGCCTGCCGGTGGTGATGCGGCTCATTGCCGGGATCAGACGCAGTCTCAGGAGATGGCACCCCATCACTATGGCCCGACAGAATCGATCGCAACGGCTCCGGGTCAGGCCGGCGGGCGGCCGAAGAAGAAGGCCCACATGAGGGCGGTGGCGTCGATCTCGGTGGTGCCGGGCCCGAACGTCGCCTCGAAGGCGGGCACGGGCCGGCCCGGCCAGGAGTGACCTCCACCGTCGACGACGTAGAGCTCGGTGGGAGCGGCGCAGCCCGACCACGTCCGCTTGCGGACCGAGGCCGAGACGTGGACCTCCACTGGGTCGGGGGCGCAGCCGTTGTGCTCCGCCCACCGGCGCATCGACTCGTCCACCCCCAGCGGCGGCGGGCATCCCGGGCGGGACCTTGCCCTTCCAGTAGTCGAGGTCGGCGATCTTGGTGGCGTTCAGCCCACCCCCCGTGTACGGGAGGATGGGATCGGCGCTCCCGTGGAAGGCCATGACGGCCACCGGCTTGCCGTCGCACGGCTCGGGGTACTCGACCCCCGAGACCGGCGCGATGCCGGCGATGCGATCCGACAGCCGGCAGGCCAGCAGCGCCGACATCTGCGCCCCGTTGGACATCCCGGTGGAGAACACCCGCGCGGTGTCGACGCAGAGCGTGGACTCGAGCTGGTCGAGCAGGTCGCTGATGAACGTCACGTCGTAGTTGTCGGCGGTCGGCGCCGCGTACCAGTAGGGCGTCCGGCCGTCGACGAGGCCCGAGGGCATGACGGCGATGAAGTCGTACTTCCCCTTCACCTCGTCGAACCCGTTGAGCATGGCCACGAACCGGTAGTCGACGGTCAGCGAGTGAAGCCCGAGGACGAGGGCGAACGGCCGGGTGCCGTCATAGGACGGCGGGACATCGAGCTGGTACACCCGGTCCACCCCACCGGAGGTGACGTGTCCCTCCGAGACGCCGGGCGGGGTCGCCGCCGTCCCCTGGCACCCGGCGGAGGGGGCGGGGGCGAGGTCCGGGGTCGTGGCCACCAACGGCGCCGCCGGCACCGTCGTCGAGGAGTCGGCGGCGTCTCCCGAGCCGCTGGAGCACGCCGCCCCCAGCAGCGATGCCACCGCCAGGACGGCCACCACGGTCGGCGCCCGACCCCGACGCCACCGGCCGGTCATCCGCCGACGTCGAAGCTGATCACGCCACCCTGGGCCGGCCCGGCGAACAGGGTGAACCCGTAGCCCCACAGCACCCGACCGTCGACGATCGACGGGCCGCACGCCGTCTTGTCGGGAGCCTGGTACGTCCACAGGCTCTGGCCGGTGCCCGTGTCGAGGGCGGTCATGGTCGAGCGGTCGGTGCCCACGAAGGCAAGGCCGGGGACCGCGCTCACCGGGGCGAAGATCTTCCCGGGGAAGGGCGTCGAGGTCCACTGGATGGCGCCGCCGGCGGGGTCGAGGGCGAAGACCTTGGACACGTCGGTCGGGGCGTTGGTGTTGGGGTCGCCCACGTTCGACGAGACGATCAGCCGGCCGTCCACGAACGCCGCCGAGCCGATCTCACCACCGAACAGGCTCCCCGGGGTGAGCACCGTGTCCCACACTTCCTCGCCGGTGTCGCGGTCCATGGCGTGGAACGTCCCTCCTTTGTCCCCCGCCCCCACCAGGTCGCGCCCGTCCGACGTCCACAGGTTCGGGGAGGCGCCGATGTCCGCGTCCTTGCCGGTGGGGTGGCCGGCGCTGAACACGTCGGGGTAGGTGAACTGCCTCGACCACTTGAGCGCGCCGGTCCGGTAGTCGATGGCCAGCAGCGAGTCGGCCAGCGGCGCCGTCGGCTCGGCCAGGCTCTGGCCGGTGCCCACGTAGAGCAGGCCCCGGGCCTCGTCCACCGCGGGGGTCGACCAGATGCCGACGCCGGGCCCGGCGGTGGCGTCCCCCGGCGTGGTGGAGAACTTCCAGCGCTGGGCGCCGCCGGCCGTGTCGTAGGCGGCGATCGACCCCCGGAACGTGTAGGTGTCCTTCTTCAGGATGTTCTCGAAGCTCGCCGTGCCCTGGATCACCAGGTCGCCCACCACGACGGGCGACGCGTTGATCTGCGCCTGGGGGTGGTCGTCGGTCGACACCTGCCACTGCTTGGCGCCCGTCGCCCGATCCAGGCGGAACAGGGTGTGGTCGCTCGAGGCGAACACAGCGTCGTCGCTGAGGGCTGGAGCCCCGACGATGGTGCCCCCCACCGGGCTCTTCCACACCACCTCGCCCGTGTCGGCCTTCACCGCCCACACCGCCCCCTGCCAGTCGCCGAAGTAGGCCACCCCGTCCGCCACCGTGGGCGTGCCGGTCACCCCCACCAGGCCGTCCTTCGACCAGCGCTTGGTGAGCTTGGCCACCGACGCCGGCGTCACCGCTGACTCGGCCACGTTCGTCCGGCTGTTGGACGGGTCGTGGCCGTACACCGGCCAGTCGACCCCGGCGGAATCGGCGCTCGACCCCGTCACCGGTGTCGTCCCGCCGACGGCCGTCCCCCCACCGTCGGCGCTGCAGGCCGCCGCCAACGCCAAGAGCACGACCACCGCCAGGACGGCTCCCCTGCGCTTCACGGCCCCAGGGTCGCGCACGCCGGCCGCCCGTGCACCCGCCGGTCAGCGGCGTGAGTTCCTGACAGACTGCCCGGCGGACACGGCCCAGCTCGGGCCTTGGGACTCACGGGGGTCGAGATGGAGCTCAGAACTGGACAGGTCGCGGTCGTGACCGGTGCGGCCAGCGGGATCGGTCTCGCTCTGGCCGAGCGATTCGCCTCCGCCGGCCTGAACGTCGTGCTGGCCGACGTGGACGCCACCGCCCTGGCTCAGGCGGCCGAGCGCGTCGGAGGCCACGGGGTGGCGACGCTCGAGGTCGTCTGCGACGTGAGCGACGAGGCCTCGGTGCAGGCCCTCGCCGCCGCCGCCGTCGAGCGCTTCGGTGCCGTCCACGTCGTGTGCAACAACGCCGGGGTCATGAGCGCCGCCGACCCGTGGACGGGTCCGCTGTCGACCTGGCAGTGGGTGCTGGGCGTGAACCTGTGGGGGGTCATCCACGGCGTGCGGGCCTTCCTGCCCATCCTGACCGCCCAGGGCGAGGGCCACATCGTGAACACCGCCTCCATCGCCGGGCTGCTCCCCGGGTTCGGGCCGTCCTACGACGCCTCCAAGCACGCCGTGGTGGCCCTCACCGAAGACCTCTACCGCGACACGCAGATGAGCGCCAGCGGCGTGGGCGTGAGCGTGCTGTGCCCCGGCTGGGTGCGCACCGGCATCCTCGACGCCGAGCGCAACTGGCCCACCGACCAGGGCGCGGCGCCGAGCGCGGCCGACGGCAGCGAGATCATGCTCAAGTACGTGCGCCGGGCCATCGACGAGGGCACCACCCCCGCCGCGGTGGCCGACCTGGTGGCCGACGCCGTCGTGGGAGACCGCTTCTGGGTGTTCCCCCACCCCGACTTCGTGGAGCTGTGCATCCAGCGCTGGCACGAGATCGCGGCGGGCGACCAGCCCGCGCTGTTCCGCGACACCCCGGGGCTGCCGCCCACCGACGAGATCATCGCCGAGGTCCTGGCCGCCCTCGAACCCGAGGCCTGACGGGGTACCGCTACGTGGTGGTGAACGTGCAGCGGCCGGCGTCGAGGACGACGCGGCCGTCGCCACCGGTGGTCTGGAACACGGCGGCGTCGCCGTCGACCCACATGTTGACGGTGAGCGCCTCACCCGGGAACACCGGCGACGAGAAGCGGCCCTCCATCGACCGGAACCGGGTCGGGTCGCCGCTCGCACAGCGGCGTGGAGCAGCGCCCGGCCGGTGAAGCCGTAGGTGCACAGGCCGTGGAGGATCGGCCGGTCGAAGCCGCCCATGGCGGCGAAGGACGGGTCGGAGTGCAGCGGGTTGCGGTCGCCCGACAGCCGGTAGATGAGCGCCTGGTCCGAGCGGGTCTGGAAGGTCAGCGACGTGATCGGGCTCGCGCTCGGGCGGCACGTTCTGCGGCCCCGACGGCCCGCGGTCGCCGCCCCAGCCGCCCTCGCCGCGGATGAACGCCGACGAGCGGTTGGTGAACAGCTTCTGGCCGGTGGCCACGTCGGTGGAGACCGACTCGGTCACGACCACGGCGCCCTTGCCCTTGTCGTAGATGCCGACGATCTCGCCGACGGTGCTGACCGTGCCCTTCGACCGGGATCGGGCGCTGAACAGCTCGATGGCCTGCTCGCCGTGGACGAGCATCGCCGGGTTGAACGTGCCGATCTTGGCCATGGCGCCGAAGCCGCCGACGCCGAGCACGACGGCCATGGTGGGCAGCACCTGCTGGGGGGTGTCGGCGGTGTTCTCGGTGGTGAACTCCAGCTCGGTCAGCGGGTCGACGGCGCCGGCACCCACGCCGAGGGCGTAGAGCAGCGCGTCCTTCGAGGTCCAGCTGTGCTCGGTGGGCTCGCTCTTGGAGCCGACGGCGTCGGGGTTGATGGGCATGGGTTCGTCAGTCCTTCTTGTCGTAGCCGGACATGTCGGCGTTGGGTCGGGCGTCGGCCATGAGCTGCTCGACCAGCGGGCCGTAGAGGGTGGGGTCGTCGACCGGCTCGACCGTCGGCCCGCGGTGCCAGCCCTCGGAGACCGACAGGGCCCGGCCGGTGATGTCGAACACCCGACCGGTCACCCCGGCCGACTCGGTGCTGGCCAGCCACGTCGACGATGGGGGCGATCCAGCGCGGCGACATCTGCTCCTTGGCCTCGTCGGAGGCCTGCCCCATGCCGAGGCCCTCGGTCATGCGGGTGAGGGCGGCCGGGGCGATGGCGTTGACGGTCACGCCGTAGCGGGCCAGCTCCATCGAGGCGATGATCGTGAAGGCGGCGATGCCGGCCTTGGCCGCGCCGTAGTTGGTCTGGCCCACGTTGCCGTAGATGCCCGACGGCGAGCTGGTGTTGATGATGCGGCCGTCGACCGCGTCGCCGGCCTTCGACCGCTCGCGCCAGTGGGCGGCGGCGAAGTGCGACGGGCCGGCGGTGCCCTTGAGGTGGACCTTGATGACCGCGTCCCACTCGGCCTCGGTCATGTTGGTGAGCATCCGGTCGCGCAGGATGCCGGCGTTGTTGATCAGCACGTCGAGCCGGCCGAAGGCGTCGATGGCCTGCTGCGACGAGGCTCTCGGCGCCGTCCCAGTCGGAGATGTCGTCGGTGTTGGCCACCGCCTCGCCGCCCAGGGCGACGATCTCGTCGACCACCTGCTGGGCCGGGCCCGGCCTCGGCGCCCTCGCCGTCCATCGAGCCGCCCAGGTCGTTCACCACGACCTTGGCGCCCTGCGCCGCCAGCATCAGCGAGTGCTCCCGCCCGATGCCGCGTCCGGCACCGGTCACGATGCACACGCGTCCCTCGCACAACCCGACCATCGGTCGAACCCCCTGTCGATTCCCGGCGTACCCACGACCGGGCACGGGGGGATCTTGTCACGGTTGCGGGACGCCCCGGCACCGGCGCAGCGATGGTCGTAGCGTGGGGCCCATGGAGCCGATGGAAGACGACGTTCGAGTTCGAGCCCCGCATGAGCGACGCCGACGCCCTGATGTGGAACATCGAGAAGGATCCGCTGCTGCGCAGCACGATCACCACCGTGATGGTGTTCGACCGGCCCGCTCGACCCCGAACGGTTCCGGCGCCGCATGGACCGGGTCAGCCGCCTCGTCCCCCGGCTGCGCCAGCGCGTGCGGGGTCACGCCCTGTCGGTGGCGCCGCCCCGCTGGGACGTCGACCCCAACTTCGACCTCGACTACCACCTGCGCTTCATGCGGGCGGTGGGCGCCGGCACGCTGCGCGAGGTGTTCGACATCGCCGAGCCCATCGCCATGCAGGGCTTCGACCGGGCCCGCCCGCTGTGGGAGTTCACCCTGGTCGAGGGTCTCGACGACGACCGCTCGGCGCTCATCACCAAGATCCACCACGCCATCACCGACGGGGTGGGCGGCGTCAAGCTCCTGATGGAGATGCTCGACCTCGAGCCGCGGACGCCGAGCCCGAGACGCGCCGCTGCCCGCCGGCGCCCGAGGCGGTCGACGTCAGCGAGCGCCGGCGCATGACCGACGCGCGTCGGCTACGAGGGCCGGCGCCAGCTCGGCAACGCCTCCCGCGCTGGTCGGCTCGGTCGCTGTCCCAGGCCGGCAAGGTGCGGGCCGACCCGCTGGGCGTCGGCATCGACGCCCTCACCACCGCCGGGCTCGGTGGTGCGGATGGTCAGCCCGGCCACCGAACCGCTCAGCCCGCTGATGACGCGACCGCTCGCTGAGCGTGCACTTCGACACCCTGCAGGTGCCGATCGGCCCGCTCAAGCGGGCCTCGAAGCTGGTGGGCGGCCGGCTCAACGACGCCTTCGTGGCGCGGCGTGACCGGCGGCCTGGCCCGCTACCACCGTCGAGATGGGCGTGCGACGTCGACGAGCTGCGCATGACCATGCCCATCAACATCCGCACCGAGGCCACCGCCAACCTGGCCGGCAACCAGTTCGCTCCGGCCCGCTTCGCCGTGCCGGTCGGCATCGACGACCCGATCGCCCGCATGAACGCCGTGCGCGAGCTGATGGAGGCCCAGCGGCGCGAGCCGGCCCTCGCCCTCACCGACGCGCTGGCCGGGATCCTCAACCGGCTGCCGGTCACCGCCACCACCGGCATCTTCGGCTCGATGCTGCGCGGCATCGACTTCGTGACCAGCAACGTGCCCGGGCCGCCCGGTGCCGGTGTTCCTGGCCGGCGGCCCGCCTCGAGCGCCAGATCGCGTTCGGCCCCATGACCGGCGTCCGCCGCCAACATCACGCTGCTGTCCTACATCGACGACCTCAACATCGGCGTGAACACCGACCCCATGGCGGTCACCGAGCCCGACCTGTTCGCTCGACTGCCTGCGGGACTGCTTCGAGGAGATCATCAAGCTCGTCTGACCCGTCGACGGCCTCGTCAGCCGCCAGGCACGCTGAGGATCCGGTCGGCCTCGGTGAACAGCACGAGGTGGTCGCCCTCGGCCACCACCTCGAGCCGGCCGTCGGCCACGATGCGGCACAGGAACTCGGCGTGGTGCACCGGGACCTCGGCGTCGCGGCCGCCGTGCCAGATCCGCACCGGTGCCGCCACGTGCCCGACCGGGAACCCCCAGGGCTCGCACGATGAGGTGCAGGTCCTCGGCCGGCCCGGCGCGCCCCGGCCTGAAGCGACTCGCGCACGGCGGCGGCCGGGTCGAGGCCCGACGCCGGTCGTGTCCATGGCGGACGCGGCAGGCCGAGCAGCGCGGCACCCAGGCGCGGGAGTGCGCACCAGCACGGCCCGCAGCACGGCGAAGCTCAGGGTGCTCAGCCGGGGCGCCTGGCGGGACAGGCCGTCGAAGACCCGCTCGCTGCAGCGGGACGCCCCGGTAGGCGCCGGGCCGGTCGGGTGGGCCCCAGGCGCTGACCAGCGCCCACCACCGTCACCCGCTCGGGCAAGCTGGTGGCGCGGTGACCAGGGCGTAGGGCGCGCCGCCGGAGAAGCCGAGCACGCCGAAGCGGCGCAGACCCAGCTGGTCGGCGAGCTCGGCGCACATCGGCCGGCCAGTCCGTCACCGCGCC
The DNA here is from genome assembly GCA_963726905.1 of uncultured Microthrixaceae bacterium. Taxonomy (GTDB): domain Bacteria; phylum Actinomycetota; class Acidimicrobiia; order Acidimicrobiales; family Acidimicrobilacustridaceae; genus UBA4742. Next base: position 498,359 of record CAVSDZ010000005.1, on the reverse strand, counting down.
GACCCGGCTGCGGGCTGGAACGGCCGTGACCGGGTCGGTCGGGGGCCACCAGCCGCCAGCCCGTGACGGCGGGCGGCCTCGTCCAGCCAGTAGGCGTCGAGGCGGGAGCTGGGCGTGCCGTGGAACAGCAGCAGCGGACGGCCCGTCGGGATCGCCCACGTCCGCGTAGGCGAGCGTGCGACCGTCGGCCAGCGTCACCGTGCGGGTGAGGTGCTCGGGGAGCGACGGGGTCATGGGATCTCCGGGTCGAAGCGCCCGGTCATGGTACGGGCGCTCTCACGCCACCGGAACCTCGCCGTCGGGATCGGCCTCGTGGGCGCTGAGGCGCCAGGCGGTGAGCGGGGCATGAGGCGGCCGATGACCAGGGCACCGGCGATGCAGGCCAACCCACCCGAGACGACCGAGAACGTCGGGCGTGGTGAGGCCGGCCACGAGGCCGGCCTCGGCGTCGCCCACGCGGGGGCCGCCGGTGACCACCGCGATGTGGACCGACGACAGCCGGCCGCGCAAGCCGGTCGGGCACGCTCAGCTGGAGGATGGTGTTGCGGAACACGGCCGAGATCACGTCGGCGGCGCCGGCCAGGGCCAGGAACAGCCAGGGCCAGCGGGCAGCGAGCGGGTGAGCCCGAACAGGGCGATCGACGCACCCCAGGCGATGACGGCCACGATCGTGGCCCGACCCTGGCGGTCGACCCGCGACACCCAGCCCGAGGTGATGGCCCCGACGAGGGCGCCCGCCCCGGGCGCGGCGTAGAGCAGGCCCACGGCGGCGGCGCCGCCGCCGAAGACGGTGGTGCCCAGGGCCGGGAACAGCGCCCGGGGCATGCCGAACACCATGGCGTTGATGTCGATCACGAACGAGCCCTGCAGCGCCTGGCGACCCTTGAGGAAGCGGATGCCCTCGACGATCGACGACGCGCTGGCCCGCGTGCCGCCGCCCTCGGGACGCATCGGCCGCATGGCCAGCAGGGCGGCGATGGCGGTGAGGAACGACAGCGTGTCGACCCAGAACGCCGAGGCCATGCTCACCTTGGCGATGAGCAGGCCGCCCAGGGCCGGCCCCACCACGAGCGAGAGCTGCAACAGGAGCTGGTTGAGGGCCAGCGCCGCGGGCAGGTCGGCGGGCCGCACCAGCGTCGGCGTGGCCGCGCTGCGGGTCGGGCGATCGAGGCCGAAGAAGGCGGCCTGCAGGGTGGTCAGCACGAAGATCAGCCACACCTGGGGATCGGGGAGCATGGCGTTGAGGGCGAGCCCGAGGCTGGTGGCGCCCACCAGGACCTGGGCCAGCAGCAGGACCTTGCGCCGGTCGTGGGCGTCGGCGATGGCTCCGCCGATGAGCGAGCCGGCGATCAGGGGCACGACCGCCACCAGGCCCAGCAGGCCGACCATGAGCGACGATCGGGTGAGCAGGTACACCTGGTAGGGGGCGGCCACCACCGTGACCTGGCTGCCGATGCTGGACACGACCTGCCCGGCATAGAGCAGCCGGAACTGCGGCGATCGCCGCAGCGGCCCGACATCGACGAGGAGCTTGGCCACGGCCTACTGGATGGCCATGCCTGCCGCGCTCTCGCCCGCCGGATCGCGGTAGGACCGGCCCTCGGGCTCGATGACGACTCGGCCGAGCGCGCCCGGGGTGAACGCGAAGCGCCCCGTGTAGGCGGGCGTGACCGCCGAGCCGCGCTGCGAGCCCACGCTGAAGCCGGCCACGCCGTAGGTCACCCGGGTCGTGCGATCCACGTGGCCGTGCCCCACCGCCACGTCGTCGTGGTAGAGCGTGACATCCCCCTCGAACCGGCCGGTCGGGGTGAACTCCACCCCGACGGTGACCGGTCCCGCCGGCAGATCCACGTCGGCCGAGATCGTGGTCAGCGAGGCGCCCAGGTGGTTGTAGGCGTAGTGGAGTCCGCCCGTCCTTCACGTACCAGCTGTAGCCGCCGGACGCGCTGCCCTGGCGTGGCGATGACCCCCTCGCAGCCATCGGGCGGGACGGTCACCTCGGCCCGGGCCCGCCAACCCCGGTTGCGCAGGCGGGGAGCGGCCACCTCGGGCAGGCTGCCGATGCCCGGGTAGTACTCGTAGCGCTCGCGGCGGTAGCGCAGGTCGGCGCCCAGCGGGATGTTGGTCAGCGGCAGCACCTGGTGCGCCTCGGCCTCGCTCCACCACAGCTCGACGAGCTCAGCCAGCTTCTCGGGCCGCTCCTTGGCCAGGTTCACCGTCTCGGCGAAGTCCTCGGCCACGTGGTACAGGTCCCACTCGTCCTCGTCGAACGGCCGGAACGGGTCGGACCCGTCGTAGGCGGCGAAGGGCATGGGGTGGAACACGACCGCCTTCCACCCGTCGTGGTACATGGCCCGCGACCCGAGCATCTCGTAGTACTGCGTGGTGTGGTTGCTGGGCGCGGCGGCGTCGTCGAACGTGTGGCGGAAGCTGGTCGCCCTCGATGGGGCTCTGCTCGACGCCGTCCAGCTCGCCGGGGGCGCTCACCCCGATGACGTCGAGCAGCGTGGGCAGCACGTCGATGGCGTGCACGTACTGGTGCCGGGTCTCGCCCGCCGTCGCCAGGCCGCGCCGGCCAGTGGACGATGAGCGGGTCGGTGACACCCCCCTCGTAGGTCTCGCGCTTCCACCGCTGCAGCGGGCAGTTCCCGGCCCACGCCCACCCCCACGGGTAGTGGTTGTGGGCGTCGGGCCCGCCCAGCTGGTCGATGCGGGCGAGGTTCTCCTCGAGCGACTCGGGCTCGAAGTTGAAGAAGTACATCTCGTTGAACGAGCCCTTGGGCCCGCCTTCGGAGCTGGCGCCGTTGTCGCTCATGACCAGCACGATCGTGTTGTCCAGCTCGCCCAGCTCGTCGATGAAGTCGATGACCCGCCCCACCTGGGCGTCGGTGTGGGTCGAGGAAACCGGCGTACACCTCCATCATGCGGGCGTAGAGCCGACGCTCGTCGGCCGACAGCGTGTCCCACGCCGGCACCCACGGCGGGCGCTCGCTCAGCGCGGTGCCCTCGGGCAGCAGGCCGGACGCCGTCTGGCGGGCGAAGACCTCGTCGCGCCACGCATCCCAACCCTGGTCGAAGGCGCCGCGGTAACGGTCGATGTAGTCCAGCGGCGCCTGGTGGGGTGAGTGGCAGGCCCCCGGGGCGAAGTAGGTGAAGAAGGGCCGGTCGGACACGGCCCGCAGGTCCTTCAGGAACTCGATGGCGTGGTCGGCCAGGTCCTCGGTGAGGTGGTAGCCCTCCTCGGGCGTGCGGGGCGGGTCGATCTGGTGGTTGTCGTGGACGAGGTCGGGGTGGTACTGGTCGGTCTCGCCCCACAGGAAGCCGTAGAAGCGCTCGAAGCCCTGGCCCAACGGCCAGCGGTCGCGGGGGCCGCCGGGCGTCATCTCCCCGGCCGGGGCGATGTGCCACTTGCCGAGGGCGAACGTGGCGTAGCCCTCGGCCCGCAACATGGCCGAGATGAACCCGTTGGTCTTCGGGATGCGGGCGTCGTAGCCGGGGAAGCCGCTGGCGAACTCGACGATGCGGCCCATGCCGTTCGTGTGGTGGTTGCGCCCGGTGAGCAGCGCGGCGCGCGTCGGCGAGCACAGCGACGTCGTGTGGAAGTTGCTGTAGCGCAGCCCCCCGGCGGCCAACCGGTCGAACGTGGGGGTGGCGATGTCGGAGCCGTAGCAGCCGTACTGCGCGTAGCCGACGTCGTCGAGCAGCACCACCACCACGTTGGGGGCGCCGGCGGGGCCGTGGTCCAGCTCGGGCCACCACGGCGTGGACTCTTCGAACGTCCGCCCCACGGTTCCCTGATACGGCTCGTCTGCTGGCACGTTGCTCCCCTTCGTGTGGCGGTCGGGCCCGGTCACCCCGGGCCGTGATGAGCGACGATACGCCCCATGGCCTCCAGTTCGGCGGGCGACAGGTTGGCATCCTGGCGGCGATGGTCGTACGCCGCCCGCGAGGTGGGCCGCGGCCTCGTCGCGTCCGGCGGTGTGCAGGAACGCCCGGACCAGGAGCTGCCGCAGGGCCATCACCGCCACTCGCTCGAGCGGACGAGGTCTCCACCTGGGCGGCGCGCCATCAGCAGCCACGACACGGCCACGTCGGCGCCGGGCGGCCCCTGCACGGCGTTGGTCCAGTCGATCACCACCGGGCCGTCGGGGCTGAGCAGGATGTTGCCGGGGTGCAGGTCGCCGTGCAGCAGCGCCCGCCCGGGCCCGAACGGCTCGCGGCAGGCCGGTCGGGACGGGCAGGCGGTGCAACCAGCCGTGCAGGTCGGCCAGCAGCGTGGCGTGGGCCCGCACCCGCCACGGATGGGCCACGAGGTCGTCGAGCATCGAGACCCCGGACACCCGGCTGATCACGAGGCCCTCGTCCACGAGCTCCACGGCGGCCGGGGCCGGGTAGCCGTGGGCCACCACCCACCGCATGACCTCCGCCTCGGCGGCCAGGGACCGGGGGATCCGGGGGCGGCGCAGGACGAGGCCGGGGCCGTAGTCGACGATCTCGGTGTCGCGCCCCGACGCGATGACCTGGCCTGATCCGTCCATCGGACCAGTATGTCCACCCTCGCGGGCGCCTGGCACCGGGACGGCCTTTACCTCGCCTTTCCGCCGCTCCCCGTAGCCTCGCGGGGATGACCCCTCGGCGACGCACGATCCTGACCGTGGCCCTCGTCGCCTTCGTGGTGGCCGCCACCGCGGCGTGCTCCTCCCCGTCGCGGACGGCCGGCTCGACCACGACGACGCCGTCCAGCCTCCGCCTCCAGCGACGGGAGCGGGACGTCGTCCACGACGGCCCCGGCCGCGCAACCGATCGTCTTCGCCACCGTCGACGGCAACATCGACGCCTACCTGTCCGTGCCGCCCTACACCCGCCAGCGGGTCATCGCCGCCGGCACCGCCCCCGACGGCACCGATCCCCACGGCCAGATCTGCTTCTCCTCGGACGGCAGCCGGCGCTTCGTGGTGGCCGAGACCAAACCGGCCGGGACCACACCGGCCAGCGCCGGGTGGGGCCTGTACCAGCTGACCGGCGACGACGTGGGCTCGCTGCGGGTGCGGCGGGTCAGCGGTTGGACCAGTCCCAGTGGCGCCTCCACCGACGCCCCCACCACGTACGGGTGCGCGTTCCTGGCCGACGGACGGCTGATCACCACCGACCTCGGCAACCAGCGGTCGGGCCCCGCCACCGGGCGCGCTGGTCGAGTGGTTCCCGCCCTACGACAAGGGCAACCCGGGCTCGTGCGTCCTCAGCTCCGCCCTGGCCACGCCCCTGGGCCTGGCGGTCGGACAGCGCCGACAACGTCTACCTCGCCTCGGCCCGCGCCCCCACCGCCGGGGTGTGGCGCTACAGCGGGACCTACCCGGCCGACGCCGCCGGGTGCGTCACCGCCACCGCCGGGCCGGCGCCCCCCAACTCGACCACGACCACCGCGCCGTCGAGCCCGTCGACGACCCCCTCGTCCACCCCGTCGACCACCCAGCCGGGGCCGACGGTGACCCGCGGACCGGGACCGGACGCCAACAACGGCACCGATCCCAGCCCGGGTGCGACCGTCCCGGCTCCCACCCCGGCGGCGGTCACCGCCACCCTGCTGATCCCGGCCGGCGCCGGTGCCGCCTCGGCGCCGACCTCGGTGGCCGTCACCGCCGACGGCCAGAACCTGGTGGTGGCCAGTGCCCCGTTCGGCGCCATCACCGCGTTCGGGCTCGACGGCTCGGCCCCCACGCCGATCCTGAGTGACCCCTCCGCCAAGATGGTGGGCACCACGCCGTTCGCCGGAGGCACGCCCCTGGGCGTCGCCGTCGGCTCCGACGGGTCCGTCTTCTACGCCGACCCCGGCCTCGTCCAGGGCCCCGACGGGGTCATCGCCCCGGGCGACAAGACCGGCACCATCCGCCGGCTCGCCACGACGTCCGGTTTCGCGTCACCGCCGCCGCCCGACGCCATGGGTACGAACCTCCCGGCCCCGGACGGCCTCGGCGTCTACAACGGGAGCTCTCAGGGCGGCGGGGCCTCGATCGCCTGACTCACGTCCGGTGCACCGGAGTGGCCGCTCCGAACCAGGTCGTGAGGGCTCGAGGCAGCTCCGGATCCGACAGGTCCCCGGCCCAGGCGACGTGCCCGTCGGGTCGGATCGCCACCGCCCGGGGCGCGGCGACCTCGCCGAGGACGGGCAGCTCCCACACGCCGGCGTGGGTGGCGTCGACCAATCGGACCCGACTCGCCCACGGGGAGATGTCGAAGCCGCCGGGCTCACCCAGGTTGAGGAGCACGGGCCGGGCGTCGTGCAGCAGGGAGAACACCCGCGTGGGGCCATCGGCGGTGCGCACGTCGAGGTCGGGCATGCGCCGTCCGAGCAGCGGGTGCGCCTCGCCGAGGTCGTAGTGGACGTCGAGGCCGGAGATCATGGCGGCGATGCGCCGGCGCGGCTCGTCCATGCCCAGCAGCTCGGTCATGGTGTCGCGGAGGGCCTGGTGACGGTCATCGGCGCTGCTGAGCGCGACCTGCGCCATCGTGTTGTGCAGCACCCGGGCCCCGACGGGATGGCGTTCGGCGTGGTAGGTGTCCAGGAGCCCGTCGGGTGAGGTCCCGTCCACCACCTGGGCCAGCTTCCACCCCAGGTTCACCGCATCCTGCACGCCGAGGTTGAGACCCTGGCCGCCCTGCGGGGGATGCACGTGGGCGGCGTCCCCGGCCAGCAGCACACGGCCCTGCGCGGTAGGACACCGCCTGGCGCGACATGTCGGTGAACCGGGAGATCCAGCGGGCGCGGCGCAGCCCGAAGTCCGTCCCGTACAGGGCGACGAGGGCCTCGCTGAGGTCTTCCGGCGTGGGGTCGCCCTGGTGTTCGACCTGCTGCTCCCTCAGCACCACCCGGTACGGACCGCCGCCCCCCTCCCGGTCGACGGGCCCGATGCCGCCGCCCTCGGGGCGCACGCCGATCAGGGGTACCTCGTCCAGCTCGACCTCGGCGATCATCCAGCTGGCCGAGGCGTCCAGCCCGGCGAAGTCGATGCCGGCCGCCTTGCGGACCAGGCTGCGTCCGCCGTCGCAGCCGACGAGGTACTCCGCCCGCAGCGACGTGTCGTCCGACAGCTCCACCGTCGACGCCGGTGTCGTCCTGGGCGAAGCCCACCACCTCGCAGCGACGGAGGATCGGCACCCCCAGCTCGGCGACCCACCCGGCCAGGATGCGCTCGAACTCGCTCTGCCACAGCGCGAGCACGTAGTTGTGGCGGGTGGGGAAGTCGCTGATGTCCAGGGCGATCAGTGCGTAGCCCACACTCGGGTGCACCTGGCCCGCCGACAGGAACCGGTCCGCGATGCCGCGCTGATCGAGCACCTCGATGGTGCGGGAGTGCAGGCCCCCGGATCGCGATCCGTCGAGATCCTGGCTGGCGCGTCGTTCGACGACGACGACGTCGATCCCCGCCAGCGCCAGCTCGCCCGCCAGCATCAGCCCGGTCGGGCCACCCCCGGCGATCACCACCGCATGTTCGCTCATCGATCCCACGACTCCTGGCTCCGAGGTCCTGGCCGTCACCGGCTCAGCCGACGAGTCATGGTCAGCACGTTCGGGCCGCTTGCGGCAAGCCCCCTCCCTCGCGCTATGTTGCTCATGGCGGGGGAAGTTGGCGAAGGTTCGGTCCGGCGAAGCGGCGGGGTCGCGGCGGGAGAGGCGCCTCCCGGGGTATCGGCCTCAGTCGTCCTCGTCGTCGGCCGGCTCGTCGGCCACCGGCGCGGGCGGCCCGTCGGGGCCGAAGTCGTAGTCGAGCGCGGTGAGCCACTCGACCAGCTCGGGCAGGCGCCACGACGCCACCGCGGTGCCGCCGTCGTCGGTGGCGTAGCTGATCATGATCATCGCCTTCTGGGCACCGGCGACGTCGTCGGCGGAGGTCTCGACCTTCGTGATGGCCTCGCGGGCGATGCGGAACTCCTTCTGGGGGGCCCAGGTGACGAACATGAGGTCAGTGGCGCTCAGGGCCAGGCACCCCATGCCCCGCAGGCCGCCGGCGTCGGCCGGCTCCGTCCCGAAGCCGTTGGCCTTGGGCTCGATGGTGGTGATGGCATCCGCCCCCAGCACCTCCTTGCACCGGAGGATGGCGGCATCGCCCTTCTTGTTGAGGACCGGGTTGAGAGCGAGTGCGACCACGATCCCGATCACGACGACCACGGCGAGAACGATGAGCAGACCATCCATGGCGCCGAACGCTAACCGCCGAGCGTCGACCAGAGGTGCATCACCGCGTACGACCGCCATGGCCGCCAGCTCTGGGCCGCGAGCTCGGCCGACGCCGGGTCGCCGGGCGCGCCCAGCCCTTCGAGGGCGTGGCGCACGCCGAGGTCGGTGGGGAGGAACGCATCGGGATCACCCAGCGCCCGCATGGCGACGTAGGACGCGGTCCACGGGCCGATGCCGGGGTGCGCGACGAGGGCCGCCTCGGTGGCGCCCCGGTCGGCTCCGGGGTCGAGGTCGAGGTCTCCCGCCGCCACCGTCGCCGCCACCGAGCGCAGCGTGTCCCGACGCCGGGCGGGCATGGCCAGGGCCGTGTCGGGGGCGCCGGCCACCGCACCGGCGAGGGGGAAGGCGTGGGTCAACCCGCCGTCGGGGCCGTCCAGCGGGGTCCCCACGGCCGCCACCAGCCGCCCGGCCAGGGTGCGGGCCCCGGCCACCGAGATCTGCTGGCCGAGCACCGCCCGCACGGCCAGCTCGAACCCATCGACCGCCCCCGGCACCCGCCGACCCGGGCACGCTCGCACCACCGGGCCCAGCACACCGGTGGCACCCAGCACGCTCGCCACCGCGGCCGGATCGGCGTCCAGGTCGAGCAGCCGGCGGCACCGGTGCACGGCGGCGGCCAGGTCGCGCAGATCGTCGAGGCCGAAGCGGGCCTGCACGTGGTCGGCGTGGGGGGTCAGCGCCACGGTGGCCAGGCCGTGGGGCAGGCGCAGCGTGCGCCGGTACGTGCCGTCGACCACCTCTTCGACGCCGGGCACGGCCCGCGTGGCCAGGAACGCCACGAGCCCGGCCCCGTCGAAGGGCTGGCGCACGGCCAGGCGCACCGTGATCGTCCCCGCCACGCGGTCCTGCGCCCGGCGCCGCGAGGCCCGCATGGCCGTGGGCGTGCGGGCGAACACCTCCCGGATGGTGTCGTTGAACTGGCGGATGCTGGCGAACCCGGCGGCGAAGGCCACATCGGCGAACGACAGGTCGGTCGTCTCGATCAGGATGCGGGCCGTCTGCGCCCGTTGGGCGCGGGCCAGGGCGATGGGCCCGGCCCCCACCTCGGCCGCGAGCTGACGATGCAGGTGCCGGGCGCTGTAGCCGAGGCGCGAGGCGAGGCCGGCCACTCCGTCGCGGTCCACGACGCCGTCGGCGATGAGCCGCATGGCCCGACCCACGAGGTCGGCGCGACGGTCCCACTCGGGCGAGCCGGGCGTGGCGTCGGGCCGGCAGCGCAGGCACGCTCGGAACCCGGCGCTCTGGGCCGCCGCCGTCGTCGGGTAGAAGCGCACGTTCTCCCGCTTGGGCGTGACGGCCGGGCAGCTGGGCCGACAGTAGATGTGGGTGGAGGTGACGCCCACGCAGAAGATGCCGTCGAAGCGGGGGTCACGGCTCTGGACGGCCCGGTAGCAACGCTCCTCGTCTTCGATCATGCCCTGATGGTGTCACGATCGGAGACGCCTGACTGGCGGAAATCGGACGGCCGGGGGATCAGCGCAGGGCGCGGTCCGGGATCCAGTTGCCGTGGAAGCCGGCCGGCACCCGACGCGGGCAGCTTGACGGTGGCCACCGGTGTCGGCGCCGAAGTCGTGGGCGTCGAGGATGACGAGGTCGCTCGTGTCGGTGGTGCGGTCGTACACGTAGCCCATGAGCCAGCCCTCGTCCTCGCCCGCCGTCGTGTCGTCGGCGGGAACGAACACGAACTCGCCGGCGACCCGACCGGCGCCGACGTCGTGCGCCTCGGTCGTGCCGGCCACGACGTCGTGCTTGAGCACGAACGTGTGGTCGTCGGTCTCGCCGCCGAACGCGTTGAGCGAGGCGCCGGTCGAGTAGCCGTAGCGGTGCCGCAGCCCGGCGAGGCGCTCGTCGGCCCGGGGGAACTCCTGGGCGTGGTCGTCGACCAGCTCGGTCGAGACCTTGCCGGCGGCGGCGTCGAGCACCCAGCGCTCGAGCACCGGCGTGCCCTCGGCGGGCCCGTTCTTCACCGACCGGAACATCGAGGGGTGGCGGACGACGTCGATGACGACCGTGCCGTCGTCGTCGTCGTAGGCGTTCAGCGGGTGGAACACGTAGCAGGGGTCGACCTCGACCCACACCGTGTCGGCGGCCGAGCCGGCCCGGGGCACGAGGCCCACCCGGGGCACGTAGTCGTCGTCCCACTCGTAGGGGAACGTCACGCCGGCCATGGCCTTGTCGAGGTTGAACACGACGGGCAGGTCGAACGCCACGACCTGGGTGCGCGTCAGGCCCATGTCGTGGACCATGACCGGGCCGGCCACGTCGATCGGTCTCGCTGCGCACGAGCTGGCCGGCGGCGTCGACGACGTGGTACCAGAGGAACGGCTCGACGAAGTTGTAGGCCATGACGTGCATCTCGCCGGTCACCGGGTCGAACTTGGGGTGGGCGGTGGTGCCGGCCGGGCAGCGGGCCCGCCGAAGTCCCACTGGCGGATCGTGTCGAGCTCGGGGCGACAGCTCGTAGGGCAGCGACAGCTCGTTGATGGCCCAGATCGACCCGGCGTGGTGCACGACGTTCGTGTTGCCCGAGCCCGGGAACATGCCCCCTTCGGCGGGACGGGGCACCTCGGCCTGGCCGAGGAACGCGGCGGCCTCGGGCGAGCGCACCCACCGGTTGCGGTACCAGCGGGCCCCGCCGTCGTGCAGGTCGACCCCGTGGACCATGCCGTCGCCGACGAACCAGTGGTGGTTGGCCGGGTCGGGGACGTTGATGGGGTTGGGGCCGGTGCGCACGTAGCGCCCGGCCAGCGCGGCGGGGATGGAGCCGACCACCTCGAGGTCGGTGGCGGTGATCTCGTCGGGAACGGGGCGGAAGTTGCCCTGCAGGTAGCGGTTGGGCTCCCGTGTGCGGTCGTGGGTGTCGGCTGCGGTCGACGTCATGGTGCGCTCCCCCTGGGGAAATCGGTAACGCTGTTACATAACAACGATTCGGTTAAGGTGTCAAGGTGCCCCGGCCCCGCGAGTACAGCGACGATCTGCGCCAGCAACTCCTCGACACCGCGGCGCGCCTGCTCGCCACCGAGGGGCCCCAGGCGCTGAGCACCCGGCGCGTGGCCGCCGAGGTGGGGACCTCGACGACCGCCATCTACAGCCTCATCGGCTCCAAGGAGGAGCTCGTCCGCCAGCTCTACCTCGAGGGCTTCCGCCGCCTCGACGACCACCAGCGGGCCGTCCGGCTCACCGACGACCCCCTGGCCGACCTCCTGTCCCTCGGTCGAGGCGTACCACCAGAGCGCGGTGGACAGCCCGTACTTCTACGACATCATGTTCGGCTCACCGGTCCCGGAGTTCCACCCCAACGATGACGACGCCACGTTCGCCCTCAGCACGCTGGACATGTGCATCGACGCCGTGCAGCGCTGCGTCGACGCCGGGCTCTTCGTCGGTGACGCGGCAGACATGGCCCACCAGATGTGGGCCGTCATCCACGGCGTCACGTCGCTCGAGCTGCGCGGCATGCTGGGCTCGCCGGATGCGGCCACCGAGTACCTGCGCTCGCTGCAGACGGCCGTCACCGACGGGTTCCGCCGGCCCCGCTGACCGCTCAGTCAGGGGCCCGGGCCACCGTCATGCGCTCGGCGGCCAGGGCGGCCCCCACGATGCCGGCCTGGTTCATCAGCTCGGCGGCCACGACGGGCGTGGCGCACCGGATGTGGGGGATGAACTTGTCCGCCTTCTTGGACACGCCACCACCGAGCACGAACAGGTCCGGCCACAGCAGCTGCTCGAGCTCGCGCAGGTACTCGCTCAGCCGGTTGGCCCAGCCCTTCCACCCGAGGTCCTCGCTCTCGCGCACCGACTCGGCGGCCAGGTCCTCGGCGTCGCGCTGCTTCTTGCCCATCTTCAGGTGACCGAACTCGGTGTTGGGGATGAGCTCGCCGTCGATGACGACGGCGCTGCCGATGCCGGTTCCGAGGGTGAGCAGCACCACCACCCCCGAGCGGGCCTGCTCGTGGCCGAAGCGGCACTCGGCTTCGCCGGCGGCGTCGGCGTCGTTGACGACGGCCACGGCGCAGCCGGTGGCCGTGGCGAAGACCTTCTCGGCCCCCAGGTCGATCCACTCGTGGTCGACGTTGGCCGCGGTCCGGATGACGCCGTGCTTCACCACCCCGGGGAACGTGCACCCGACCGGCCCGGTCCACTCGAAGTGCTCCGTGATCTGGCGCACCACATCCGACACCGCCGCGGGCGTGGCCGGGCTCGGGGTCTCGATGCGCAACCGCTCGACGGTGAGCTCGCCGGTGGCGGTGTCCACCACGGCACCCTTGATGCCGGTACCGCCGATGTCGATCCCCAATGCCTGCATCTGCGCTCCTCTGCGGTGACGACGACGGCCGGCCCGCAGTCTGACATCCACCACGGATCAGGGGAACTGCGTCAGCCGGGGGCGATCGAGAACCGGGCCGTGAACGTCTGTCCCGGAGACACGAACGGGCACGCCCCGGTGGCGAGGGCAGCCACCGGAGCCGTCATGGGTTCGAGACAGACCACGTTGAGGTCCGGCGGTGCGAAGACCTGGGCATAGCCGTAGTTGCGGTCGAACTGCAGCCGCACCTCGTGCTCGCCTCCGACCAGGGCGAGGCGCCGGTCGCGGCCCAAGGCGTAGAGGTCGTCGAACGTCCGGCTGCCCAGCGGCTCGGCCTCCGCCGCCACCTTGTGCCCGACCCCGGTGGGCAGGCCCCGCTCGTCGAGCAGGAGGTGTCGCCGAGCGGGGAGCACCAGGCGCACGGCCGAGCGCCGCACGCCGGGCAGGCGCAGGTAGGGGTGCCACCCGAACGAGACCGGCACTCGACGGCGCCCGGTGGCCCGGACGGTGGTGGCCACGGTGAGGGCCAGGGCGTCGAGGCGGTACTCGACGCTGAGCTCGTGGGGGAACGGGAACGACGCCAGCAGGTCGGGCCGGGCGCCCACGTCGAGCCGGCCGACGAGGACCGCCGAGCGGGCGTCGGTCGCCACCCGCACCAGCTCCCAGCCCCGATCGGCCCCCAGGGTGCCGTGGATGGGCAGGCCGTTGCCGTCGCGGTGCAGGTGGGGGGCGCCGGCCAGGTCGACGGTGAGCGAGCCCACCTTGTACTCGTCGCCGCTCAGACGGTTGGCCCACGGGGCCAGCAACGGCAGGCCGGTGGTGTGGCCCTGGGCATAGCCGTCCACGCCGGCGTGCAGGCTCAGGAACTCGCCCGACCCCTTGCGCAGCGATGTGCCCAGCATCCCCAGGCCGGGCAGGAACGTGGCCTGCAGATCGCCGGCCGCCAGGGTGACGGCGGGCTGGTCGTCGACGAGGTGGAGGCGGGCAGTCGGCACCGATGACGCTCAGGCGGGGTTGCGGGCCACGCCCGGAGAACATGTGGCTCATGATCCGGGGCCCGGCGATGTCGAACTCGGTGACCCGTTCGACCTCGAAGCCGGCGCCCTCGATCAGGGCCGGGATGTCCCGCGTGAGGTGGCAGCCACCGGCGATGCGCTTCTGGATCGGCTCGAAGCGCTGCTGGCGCCGGGCCACCTTGTCGACGGGCGAGTGCCCGTGCTCGAGGAAGTACAGCTCGCCGCCGGGGCGCAACACCCGGCGCAGCTCGCCCAGGGCCGCGCCGGCATCGGGGATCGTGCACAGGGTCCAGGTGCTCAACGCGCTGTCGGCGGTGTCGTCGGCCAGCGGGAGGTGCTGGCCGTCCAGCCCGATGAACTCGATCGGGACCGGCGACGCCGCCACGCGCTCGGCGGCCAGCTTGCGGCCCACCGCCGACGGATCGACGGCGTAGACCCTGGTCACCGCCTCGGGGTAGAGGGGCACGTTCGGCCCCGAACCGAACCCGATCTCCACCACCGTGCCGTGCAGATCACCGAGCGAGCGGACCCGCACCTTGGCCATCTCGTCGTTGCCCAGCACCTTGTCGATGACCCGGGGCAGGACCTGTGCTTCCCAGAGACCCATGGGCCGACCATACCCGGGCCCGCACCGCCATAGGCTGAGCCGAATGGTGGCCTACGACGAGTTCGCCCTGCTCCCCGACAACGCCCGGGAGGTGGGCCTGACCTTCCGCTCTCCATCGGTTCGTCGGGTCGGCGTCCGGGCCCCGTCGGGCCTCGAGGTCAGCGCGCTCGTCTGGGGCGAGGCCCCGCCGGAGCTGGTCCTGGTGCACGGCGGCGCCCAGAACGCCCACACGTGGGACACGGTGGCCCTCGCGCTCGGCCGGCCGCTCGTCGCCATCGACCTCCCCGGCCACGGCCACTCGGCCTGGCGTCCGGATCACGACTACCGCCCGCAGTCGATGGCGGTCGACGTCGCCGCGGTGATCGCCACCCTCGCTCCTTCCGCCGACACCCTGGTCGGCATGTCGCTCGGTGGGCTGACCGCACTGGCCACCGTGGCCATGGAGCCGGCGACCGCCGATCACCTCGTGCTCGTCGACATCACCCCCGGGGTGAACCGGGAGAAGGCGGCGGCGGTGGTGGCCTTCGTCGACGGCCCCACCGACTTCGAGAGCTTCGACGCCCTGTTGGAGCGGACCATGGCCCACAACCCCACCCGCTCCCGCGAGTCGCTGCGCCGCGGGATCCTCCACAACGCCCGCGAGCGTGACGACGGCCGGTGGGAGTGGCGCTACGACCGCCCCACCGGTGACCCGGAGCGCCTCGGGGAGCTCGATGGGCGCTTCGCCGACCTGTGGGACGCGGTGTCGAGCGTCGACGCCACCGTGCTGCTGATCCAGGGCGGCCTGTCGCCGGTGGTGGACGACGAAGACGTGGCCGAGCTCCAGCGCCGCCGTCCCGACGCCGACGTGATGGTCGTCGACGCCGCCGGCCACAGCATCCAGGGCGACCAGCCCCTGGAGTTGGCCCGCATCCTGGACGCGCAGCTCAGCGGTTGAAGGCGGCCACCAGCTCGGCGGCGCGGTCGACCTCGTCGGGGTCGGCCGACGTCGGCACCAGGAGGACCTCGTGGCACCCGGCCTCGGCCAGCCGACCCAGCGCGTCGAGCACGCGCTCGACCGACCAGGCGCTGGTCAGCTCGCCCATCGCCCGGGCGGCGGCGTCGCCGAACACGGCCAGGTAGCCGCGGGCGTAGTCGGCCAGTCGCTCCCGCGCGCCGTCGCCCCCGGCGTACCAGAAGCTGGTGACGTGGCGGGGTGGCTCGGACCGCCCGGCGGCCGACCAGGCCGCTTCGATGCGGCCGAACGTGGCTCGGTGATCGTCGCCGACCGGGTCGAGCACGAAGCCGCACACGCCCTCGGCCCAGCGCGCCGAGCGGGCGATGGCCTTCGGTCCCAGCGCGCCGGAGTACAGCGGCGGCCCCCCGGCCTGGAACGGGGCGGGGCCGACCGGGGCCAGGCCGGGAAAGGGCACGGCCCCGGCCCACACCTGCCGCATGAGCGCCACCTGCTCGTCGAGACGCTGGTGGCGCCGGTCGAAGCCGGCCTCGAGGGCCCGGTAGTCCTGGTCACGGCCTCCGACCCCCACCCCGAGCACCAGCCGCCCCTGCGACACCACGTCGACGCTGGCCGCCTGCTTGGCGATGCCGACGGCCGGGTGCATGGGCAAGATGACGACCGTGGTCATCAGCCGCACCCGCTCGGTGACCGCGGCCGCCACCGAGAGCGTGACCATGAGCTCGAGGTTGGGGTAGGCGATCCGCTCACCCACGGCCAGGGTGGAGAACGGCCCGGCGTCGATGCGACGGCACCACTCCACCACGGTGGACCGGTCCAGCCCGGCGATCATCGACGGCAGGGTGAGGCCGATCTCCACCCGGTCAGCTCTTCCAGGCCCCGTAGAGGGTGGGGACCACGCTGATCTGCTTGGGCTGGCCGTCCGGCAGGGTCTGGTCGGTCAGGCCGTGGGTGGAGTTGGTGTAGGCGATGGCTTCGAGGTTGTGGACGAGGAAGATGAAGTTCAGGTCCTTGGCCATCTGCTGCTGCACGATCTTGTACTGGGCGATCTGCTCGTCGCGGTTGTCGGTCTTGCGGGCGTCGTCGAGCGCCTGGGACAGGACCGGATCGCTGTTGCGGGTGAAGTTGAGCGACAGCTGCCCCGGGGGCCGGACCGTCGACGAGTGCAGGAACACGTAGTTCACGTCGAGCGTGTTGGACCCGAACAAGATGAAGCCGGTGGCCTGGTAGTTGCCCAGGATCACGTCGGCGATGAGGGTGGCCTGGTCCTCGCGTTGGATGGTCAGCTCCACCCCGATCTCCTTGAACGTCTGCTGAGCCGCCTGGGCGATCGACAGCACTTCCGGCTGGGGCGTGACCAGCAGGCTGAACTGGAGGGGATGGCCGTACTTGGCCTGGTACTGGTTGGACAGGTCCTGCGCCTTGGCCTTGTCGAACGTGGGCATGTCGGTCTGGACGTAGTACGGCTCGTTCTCGCCGAACGGGCCCAGGGCCGGCTTGAACAGCCCCAGGTAGACGCTGTTGGACAGCAGGTCCCGGTCGGTGCCGTAGGCCACGATCTGGCGGGCCAGAGGATCGTCGAACGGGGCCTTGGCCACGTTCAGGGCGGTGAACGTCTCGTTCTGCTGCAGACCGGAGTCGGTGTAGAGCTGCACCTGGCCGTTCTGCGCATCCTCGGTGAGGGTCTTGATCTGCTGGGCGTCACCCTGCTCGATCATGTCGACCGCCCCCGACAGCAGCGCCGCGCTGCGGCTGCTCAGGTCAGGCAGCACCTGGAACTCGATGGCGTCGAGCAGCGGGTAACCCTGGCGCCAGTACGACGGGTACTTCTTGACGTCCAGCTTGTTGTCGGGCGTCCAGTCCACGAACGAGAACGGCCCGGTGCCGATCGGGTGGCGCACTCCCCCGTCGGGGGCGTCGAGCATGGCCGGCGCGGCGATGGCACCGGGCTGGGTGGTCATGGTGTCGGGGAAGGTCGACCACGGCTGCTTCATGGTGAGCTTGACCGTGAGGTCGTCGACGATCTCGGTCTTGGTGACGTTCTCGAACACCGGCCCGGTGAGGATCGACGCCCGCTGAGCCTCGAAGTTCTTGTTCACGGCGGCGGCGTCGCACTTCTCCCCGTCGTGGAACGTGACGTTGGGCCGGAGCTTGATCGTCCACTCGGTGAAGTCGGCGTTGGGGGTCAGCGCCTCGGCCAGGTAGGGCTGGGCCACGCCGTTGGCGTCGTACTCGGCGAGGTGGTCGAAGATGGCCCCGGCCACGATGTAGGCCGAGCCCGCCCACTGGTTCTTGCTCGGGCTCCAGCCGTCGGTCTCCGCGTTGAGACCGACCTTCAGCGTCCCGCCCGCCTGGGGGGTGCCCGGGTCGGCCACCGTGATGTTCGTGTTGTTGGCCAGGCCGGGCTCGGTCGTGCCCGTCGCCGACTTGGAGCTCTTGCCGCACCCCGCGGCCAGCAGGGACATGAGCGCCACGATCGACACCAAGGCGATCAGCGGACGGTGCCGGTCGAAACCGTGCCTGTGATCCACGACGTTCCCCCTTGCCTGCCTCCGGCCCTCACCGAAGCTGGCGCACCCTAGCGCGGCCTCCATCGCGGGTCCGGGCAGCCCTCCGCGCTGGCAGGATGAACCCATGGACGCCGACGGGAGGGGTCACCCGACCGACCCCGGAGCCTTCGTGCCCGGCCCGCGGGTGCACCGCGCCGGCGCGCCCGACGGCCCGCTCGTCGGGCTCACGTTCGCGGCCAAGGACCTGTTCGACCTGGCCGGGCTCGTCACCGGGGCCGGCAACCCCGACTGGGCCCGCACCCACGAGCCGGCGACGCATGACGCCGAGGCGGTCTCCATGTTGCTCGGCGCCGGAGCCACCCTCACCGGGCGGACCGTCACCGACGAGCTGGCTTTCAGCATCATCGGCATGAACGCCCACGAGGGCACGCCCCGCAACGCCGCCGCACCGGACCGCATCCCGGGAGGGTCGTCGAGCGGGTCGGCCGCGGCCGTGGCCCACGGGCTGGTGGACTTCGCCCTCGGCACCGACACGGGCGGGTCGGTGCGGGTCCCGGCGGCGTGCAACGGCCTCTACGGCATCCGCCCCACCCACGGCCGGGTCAGCCTGGCCGGGGTGTTCCCGGCGGCACCGTCGTTCGACACCTGTGGCTGGCTCACCCGGGAGCTCCTCACGCTGCAGCGGGTGGCCGAGGTCCTGCTGGGGCCCGAACCGCGGGGCCACGTCCCGCCCCCGGCGGTGGGGGCGGCCGAGCTGGTGTTGGCCACCGACCTGTTCGACGCGGCCGACAGCGAGGTGCGGGCCGCCCTGGCCCCCACGATCGGTGAGCTGCGCCGTCACGCCCACGTCGTCGAGGTCGAGGCCCTCGGGGTGGAGGGGCTGGATGACGCCGACGTCGCCCGCGGCCTGCTCACGGCGCACGAGTTCTGGGCGGAGCACGGGGCGTGGATCACCGCGGTGCAGCCGCATCTGGGCGAGCGCACCGCCCGGAAGGTGGCCGGCGTGGCGGAGCTGGCCGATCGCGGGCAGCGGGAGGCCGGTGACCTCCGCCGCCGGGTCACCGCCCGACTCGACGAGCTGACCTCACGCGGCGCCGCCCTCGTTCTGCCCACCATGCCCGGGGTTGCGCCCCTGCTCACGAGCAGCGACGACGAGCTCGACGCCTACAACCGGGCCACGATGCGATTCACGGCCCTGGCCGGCCTGGCCGGCCTACCCCAGATCTCCGTGCCGGCGGCGACGACGCCGACCGGCGTCCCCGTCGGGCTGTCACTGCTGGGAGCGCGCCATGACGACCGGCACCTCCTGCGCCTCGCCCGCCTCATCCGGCCCGCCCAGCCACGATCAGGCCAGGTGATCAGGCCAGGTGATCAGGCCGGCAGGGTCCGGCGCAGGAAGTCGGCGGTGAGGCCCCAGGCCTCCTCGGCCGCCTCCGGCTGGTGGAAGAGGTCGGAGAACGAGTTGTCGAAGGCATGGCCGGCGGCATGGCGGCGCAGCTCCACGTCGTCGCGCTCGGCGAACGCCGCCTCGACCCGATCAGCCACCTCGTTGGGGATGAACGGGTCCTCGGTGCCGAAGTGGAAGAGCACCGGGCAGTGCACGGCGGGGGCGTCGTCGAGGAAGTCGCCCACCCCCGAGCCGTAGTAGGACACCACCGCGTCGGGCTCGCTGCTCACGGCGGTGGCGAAGGCCAGCGTGCCGCCGAGGCAGAAGCCCAGCACCCCCACCGAGCCCGTCACCTCGTCGAGCCGGGACAGCCAGCCCAGCGCCGCGTCGCAGTCCCGAATGGCCTCGGCCACGTCGAACGAGCCCATCCGCGTCATGGCCTCACCCATGCCCTCCTCGGTCTGCGGGACGGGGTGGTCGGGGTCGATGCGCCAGAACAGGTCGGGGCACAACGCCACGTACCCGAGCCCGGCGAGGCGCTCCAGCACGGCATCCATGTAGTCGTTGACCCCGAAGATCTCGTGGATCAGCAAGACCCCGGGACCACTCCCCCGCTCGGGCCGGGCCAGCCGCCCGGCCATGGTCCCACCGTCATGGGTGGGGAGGTGCACGCTGGTGAGCTCGTCGGCCATCGCCGCAACCTAGCGACTGGCCACCGGCGACGACGGCTCGACCGGCGCCGGGCCCGGACCGTTGCCCGAGGTCGACTCCGGGGTGGGGTCGACCGGCGGGGCCAGCCGGTCCGCGGGGTGGTGCTCGTAGGCGTCGTGCACCGCGAACAGGAACCGCTCCACCGCCTGGACCATGCGGCGGGTCCGGGGCGAGCCGAACACGTCGAACGCGTGCTGGGCCCCGTGCAGCTCGATGTAGAGGACCTCGGACTCCGACGTCTGGCGAAGCTCCTGGGCGAAGCGGCGGGCGTCGCTCACGGGAGCCAGCGTGTCCTTGTCGCCGTGGATGATCAGGAACGGCGGGGCCTGGGCGTGGATGCGATCGAGGGGCGACGCCCGGTGGAACGGCTCGGGCTCGTCGTCGAAGAACGCCTTCATGATCAGGGGCTCGAGCATCCAGTTGCGCAGCTCGGGAGCGCTCGTCCCGTCGCGGTTGGTGAAGTCGTAGACGCCGTAGAAGGGCACCGCGGCCTGCACCGACGTGTCGGCCTCCTCGAAGCCGGGCTGGTACTCGGGGTCGTTGGCGGTGAGCGCCATCAGGGCGGTGAGGTGACCGCCCGCCGAGCCCCCGGTGACGACCACGAAGTCGGGGTCGATGCCGTAGATCTCAGCGTGGTCCCGGATCCACACCAGGGCCGCCTTGAGGTCGACGAGATGGTCGGGGAAGGTGGCCGCCGGGCTCAGGCGGTAGTTGACGTTGAAGCCCACCCAGCCGTGCGACGCCAGGTACTTGAGCAGCGGCAGACCCTGCTCCCGCTTGTCTCCGATGATCCATCCGCCGCCGTGGATCTGCAGGATCGCCGGGCGCCGGGCGCCCTCCTCGGGCGGAGGGGCCGGCTGGTACACGTCCAGCTTGAGCCGCCGGCCCGCCACCTTGCGGTACTCGATGTTGCGATCGACCCGCACCTTGAACCGCACCGGGTTCTCCCGCTCGGCCAGCACGTCGCGACCGAAGTCCCCGAAGGCGGCGGTGGCGGTGGCGCCGGCGCCGCGGCCCTGGAACAGCAGCACGACGAGGCCGACCCACCACGCCGCCACCAGCACCAGGCCCACCCAGCCCGGCCAGCTGTCGAGGGCGCCGGTGGCGACCAGGACTGCGGCGATGACCGGCCACAGCACCAGCCAGACGGGTGCGGCCTCGATGCTCAGCCACGAGCTGAAGAAGCTGATCACGAACAGCACACGGTTGCGCCGGACCGGGCGGAAGGCGTTGACCAGCATCAACGCGCACCACACACCGAGGGCGAACAAGAGCCAGGACATGCCTCCAGTGTGCCCGGATCCGGCTCGGAAGCGGAAACCGGGGACCGCCCGGCGACTTCGACGGGACAGCAGGGGTCGGGCAGGTGCAGACTGAGCCCATGACACGGCTCTCAGGGCTCGACGCCTCGTTCCTGTACGTGGAGACGCCGTCGATGCACGCCCACGTGTGCCTGGCCGCGGTGCTCGACCCCTCGACCATGCCGACCCCGTACTCGTTCGAGGTGATCCGGGACCGCGTTGCCGCCCGGGTGCCCAAGATCCCTCCGTTCCGGCGCGTGGTGCACGAGGTGCCCCTGCGCCTCCACCACCCGGTCTGGGTGGACGACCCCGACTTCGCCATCGAGCATCACGTTCACCTGGCCGAGCTGCCTGCTCCCGGCTCGATCGAGCAGTTCGCCCATCACGCCGCCGCCATCGCGTCCGTTCCCCTCGACCGCTCGCGTCCCCTGTGGGACATCACCGTGGTGGAGGGCCTGGCCGACGGACGCATCGGGCTGGTGGCCAAGGTCCATCACAGCGCCATGGACGGCACCGCCGGCATCGAGATCCTCTACGCCCTGTTCGACCTGGAGCCCGACCCGGCCGAGGTCCCGCTCCCGCCGGCGCCCAAGCCCCAGTCCCTCCCCAGCGACCTGGAGCTCGTGCTGGCCGCGGCCGCCGACCGGCTGCGGGCCAACCTCCAGGTGGCCGGCCTGATCCGGCGCACCGGCGACGCCGTCTCACAGGTCGTCCGGGGGCGCTCGGCCAGCGAAGGCCCCAGCGGGGGAACGCCGCTGGACGCACCCCAGACCCCGTTCAACGGTGCCATCGGTCGGGACCGGTCCATGGCCTTCACCCAGATCTCCCTCACCGAGGTCAAAGAGGTCAAGAACGCGTTCGGGATGACCATCAACGACGTGATCCTGGCCACCTGCACCCGGGCCCTCCGCTCGTACCTGATCGATCACCAGTGCCTGCCCGAGGGTCCGCTCCTGGCGTCGTGCCCGGTGTCGATCCGCAGCGCCGACGAGAGCGGTCAGTTCGGCAACCGGACGTCGGTGATGTTCTCGCGGCTGCACACCGAGCTCGATGACCCCACCAAGACCCTGCACGCCACGGCCGAGGCGGCCGCCGCCGCCAAGGTCGAGCAGCGCCAGCTGGGCGACTCGATGCTGGGCGACTGGACCGAGATCGCCGATCCGCGCGTCCTGTCGTTCGCCACTGACGTGCTCACCCGGTTCAAGCTGGCCGACCGCCTGCCTCCGGTCCACAACGTGGTGGTGTCCAACGTGCCCGGCCCCGGCTTCCCGGTCTACCTGGCCGGGGCCAAGCTCGAGCAGGCCTACCCCATGGGCCCCGTCCTCGAAGGCGCCGGGCTCAACATCACCGTGCTGAGCTACTGCGACTCGGTCGACGTGGGCTTCATCGCCGCCACCAACCTGGTGCCCGACCTGGACGACCTGGCCGAGCGGGTCCGGCCCGCCTTCGCCGAGCTGCTGACCGCCGCCCGCGCCGCCGGCTGATCAGCGGCCGCCGGGTTCAGGCCGGCGGTCGGTCCAGCCGCGACTCGACGGCCTCGACCTTGGTGTGGAGGCCGTCGGTCACGCCGGGGCGGTGATCGATCTTGATGACGACGCTGACCGCGCGGCGCCACCTCGCCGACCTTCATCACGCACGCCTTGACCAGCGCCATGACCTCGTCCCACTCCCCTTCGACGTTGGTGAACATGGCGTTGGTCTCGTTGGGCAGCCCGCTGGCGCGGACGAGGCGCACGGCGTCGGCCACCGACGCGCTGACCGAGTCGCCCACGCCCAGCGGGGTGATGGAGAACGCAGCGATCATGGCGCCATGGTCGCGCATCCACCGGCGAGCCCGTCGGCCCGGTGGCTCCGGTGGGCCGCGGCGGAGACCTGACGGGGTGTCAGGTAGTAGTTGAGCGCGTAGTTGCAACGTGTTCTACTTTGCCCCCATGGCATACAACCTGGCCGACCTGTTCGAGCACACCGCCGACGTGATCCCGGCCAAGACGGCCCTGATCTGCGGCGACGACACCCGCACCTACGGCGAGCTCGACGAGCGGTCCAACCGCCTGGCCCACCACCTGGCCTCCCGCCGGCATCGGGCCGAACGACCACGTGGGCATCTACGCCGCCAACTGCGTGGAGTGGATGGAGGCGCTGCTGGCCATCTTCAAGATCCGGGCCGTGCCCATCAACATCAACTACCGCTACGTCGAGGACGAGCTGCGCTACCTGTTCGACAACGCCGACCTCGTCGGGCTGATCTACCGCGAGGAGTTCGGGCCCCGGGTCAGCGCCGTCGTCGACGAGGTGCCCAGCCTGACCACGCTGGTCATGATCCCCGACGGCTCGGGGGCCTCACAGGACGGGCTCGACGCCGTCACCTACCCCGAGGTCCAGGCGGCCAACTCGCCCGAGCGCGACTTCGGCGAGCGATCGGCCGACGACATCGTGATCATCTACACCGGCGGCACCACCGGCATGCCCAAGGGCGTGATGTGGCGGGCCGAGGACATCTTCCACGCCCTCATGGGCGGCACCGACTTCTTCACCCACGAGAAGGTCCCGTCGGAGTACTTCCACGCCGAGCGGGCCGCCGCGGCCGGCGGTCAGCTCGTGTTCCTCAACACCCCGCCGCTCATGCACGGCGCCGCCTTCTCGAGCAGCCTCATGCAGCTCTTCCAGGGCAACGTCAACGTGTTCATGGAGAAGTTCGACCCCTACGAGGTCTGGCGCCTGGTGGGACGCCACGGCATCAACGCCATCCTCATCGTGGGCGACGCCATGGGCCGCCCCCTCATCGAGGCGCTCGACGAGATGGAGGCCAACGGTGAGGAACCCGACCTGTCCAGCTTCATCAGCCTCAGCTCCAGCGCCGCCGTGTTCTCGCCCGTCGTCAAGGACCGGTTCCTGGAGCGCTTCCCCAACCTGGTGCTGACCGACTCCATCGGGGCCACCGAGAGCGGCTTCACCGGCCTGCGCACGGTGGCCAAGGACGACACCGCCAACAAGGGCGGCGGCCCCACCGTCTCGAGGGGGGTGGACACCGTGGTGCTGGACGACGACCTGCAGATCGTGGAGCCCGGCTCGGGCACCATCGGCCGGGTGGCGCGGGGCGGCAACATCGCCCTCGGCTACTACAAGGACGACGCCAAGACCGCCGCCACCTTCGTGGTGGCCGCCGACGGGAACCGCTACTCCATCCCCGGCGACTTCGCCACGGTCGAGGACGACGGGCGCATCACCCTGCTCGGCCGCGGCTCGGTGTGCATCAACACCGGGGGCGAGAAGGTGTACCCCGAGGAGGTCGAGTCGGTGCTCAAGGCCCACCCCGACGTGTTCGACGTGATCGTGGTCGGGGCGCCCGACGACCGGTGGGGGCAGCGGGTCAGCGCCATCATCGAGGTCCGCCCCGGCCACCACCTCGACCTCGAGGACCTCGACCGCCACGCCCGGGCCCACCTGGCCGGCTACAAGGTGCCCCGCTCCGTCCAGACCGTGGACGAGGTGCGGCGGTCACCGAGCGGCAAACCCGACTACCCGTGGGCCATCGATCTGGCCGCCCACCCCACCTGAGTGCCTGGCGGCCGCGAGGCCACCAGCCTCACTCGTAGTCGCTGAGCCGCAACCGGACCTTGTTGAGCAGCGCCTGCTGCTGGCGGGCCCGGGCGGCCTCGTCGGACTCGGTCTCGTCCAGCGAGGCCACCTCGCTCGCCGCCAGGATGTCGGCGTCGCTGCGCACCGCGGTCTCGTCGATGAGGGTCAGCTGGGCGTCGGACCCGGCATCGGCTTCTTCCGCCGACCGCGAGCGAGCCTCGGCCTCGAGCCGGGCCTGTTCGGCCACGGCGGCCAGTTCGGCGAGTTCGGCCGCCTCGGCGTCGGCCTCGGCCCGAGCCTCAGCCTCCAGACGAGCGGCCTCGGCGTCGGCCTGGGCCCGAGCCTCAGCCTCCAGGCGAGCGGCCTCGGCCTCCCGCCGGGCCAGGGCCTCGGCCTCCAGACGCTCCCGCTCAGCCGCCTGAGCGGCGGCCTCCGCCTCCGCTTCACGCAGGGCCCGCTCGTCGGCCTCCCGCCGGGCCAGGGCCTCGGCCTCCAGGCGGGCCCGCTCGGCCGCCTCTCGCTCGGCCAGCTCGGCCTGGCGCTGTTCGGCCGCGTCGCGCTCACGACGGGCCGTCTCCTCGGCCTCGGCCTGCTCCCGGGCCAGCTGCTCGGCCTGCTCGGCCTCGGCGGCCTGCTGCTGCGCCTCCTCCTGCTCACGGCGAGCCCGTTCCTCGGCCTCGCGCTCGGCCCGTTCGGCGGCTGCCGCCCGGCGGGCGGCCTCGGCTTCGGCCCGCTCCTGGCGCTTGCGTTCCTTGTCGGCCGCCTTGACCTCTTCACGGGCCCGCCGGGCCCGGTCCCGCTCGTCGAGGCGGGCCTGCTCCCGGGCCTGGCGTTCGGCCCGCAACCGGGCCTGCTCCTCGGGCTCGGCGGGGATGACGACGCCGGCAGCACCCTCGTCCAGGGTGGGGTCGACCGGGGGAAGGGGCCGCGGAGGGGGCGGCGCGCCAGGTCGGACGCGAACAGCCGGCGGCGCCACCGGCCCGGTGGAGAAGCGCTCGAGCACGGGCAGGTGCCGCACGCGGGGGTTGGTGAGCCGCAGGACGCCCACCCAGCCCACCAGGTACAAGATGCCGAGGGCGACGTCGACGAACGTGTCGATGAACAGCAGGCCCGCCAGCCAGATCAGCCACAGCGCGCCGAAGCTGTACAACGCCTTCTGGTTCCTCGTCATTGCCATCGCCCTACCTCTACGACTGCCTCTACGACTGCCCCTGCAACTCCCCCAGCGGGCGGCCCAGGGCCGGTCCCATGCCCGACACGGTGCCAGGCACCCCGGTGATGCCGCTCACCCTAGGGGCCGGGAGCGCTCGACGCAGCCCCGGGACGGGCCGCGGGCGTCGAGGCGGGGAGAGCGGCCTCACCGCCCCTTGAACTGCGGCGGCCGCTTCTCGGCGAACGCCGTCGGGCCCTCCTGGGCGTCCTCGGTGGCGAACACCGGCCAGCCGATCTCGAGCTCCAGCGCCAGGCCCTCGCGTTCGGGCAGCTCGCGGGTGGCCCGCAGCGACCGCAGCACGGCCTGGACCGCCACCGGGCCGTTGGCGGCGATCGTGTCGGCGATCTCCCGGGCCTTGTCCACCGCCTGCCCGTCAGGGACGACGTAGCCGATGAGCCCCACGGCGAGGGCCTCCTCAGCCGGGACGAACCGGCCGGTGAGCAGCAGGTCGGCCGCCACCGTGTACGGGATCTGGCGCGACAGGCGCACGGTCGAACCACCCAGGGGGAACAAGCCGCGGCGCACCTCGGCCACCCCGAAGGTGGCGCCCGCGCCGGCCACCCTGATGTCCATGGCCTGCAGGATCTCGGTTCCCCCGGCCACCGCGTAGCCCTCCACCGCGGCGATGATCGGCTTGTTGGGGATGAAGTGACGCAGCAGGGCCTTCCAGTGGAGGTCGTCGTCCTCGGCGAACCGCTTGGAGTACTCGTTGTCGGGATGGCCGGCGGCCATGGCCTTGAGATCGGCCCCCGAGCAGAAGTTGCCGCCCGCCCCCGTCACGATGGCCACCCGGATGTCGGGGTTCTGATCGATCTCGAGCCAGGCGTCGTACATGCGCACCAGCATCTCGGAGCTGAGCGCGTTCCTCTTGGCCGGTCGGTTGAGCGTGACCAGGGCGATGTGGCCGTCACGCTCGAATCGCAGGTGCGGTTCCTCGGTGGCCGTGGGTTCGGACATGGTCGTTTCCTCCAGGGGTTTCTCGGCGAACCGGCGTCCCTGGTGTCGGTCATGACCGACACCAGGGACGCCAGAACGGATGAGGGGTGGTCAGACGTGGTCGGGGCGGAACACGGCGTCGCTGCCGCCGTCGATGAACAGCACCGAACCGTGGATGTCGGAGGCTTCCGGGCCGAGCAGGAAGGCGATGGGTCCGGCGATCTCGGCCGGTTCGGCCACCCGCCCCAGCGGGATGGGCAGCAGGTCCACGAAGGGACCGATCACCGGGTCGTCGCGGGTGCCCTGGAGCAGGGGCGTGGTCACCGGCCCCGGCGCCACCAGGTTGAGCCGCACACCGGCCTCGCCCCATTCCTGCACCCGGCGGCGAACCGAGCGGCCGAGCGCCACCTTGGTCATGGCGTACACGGTGGGCCCGTCCAGCTCGACGCAGGCCTCGGCGACCGCGGCCTCGTCGCCGGCGACCATGAGCTCGACCAGGGTCAGGTCGGGCATCGGGGTCATGGAGATGGAGTTCGAGCAGATCCCGACGGCGGCGGGGTCGTCCCCGGCCTGCAGGGCGGCGAAGAGCCCGTCCAACGTGGCCATCGCCCCGAAGTAGTTGACGGCGGGCAACAGGCGCCGGTCGGGCACCTGGGGGCCCAGCCCGGCACACGGCACCAACGCGTCGAGCCGGCCGTCGCAGGCGTCCAGGGCGGCGGCCACCGCGGCACTGCGACCGTCGTCGGTGGAGAGGTCGGCGGCGATCTCCTGGCCGGCCAGGTCGACGCCGATCACCCGCCACCCTCCGGCTTCGAGCCGGGCCCGCACGGCGGCGCCGATGCCGGAGGCCGAGCCGGTGACGACCGCGGTTCGTGTGGTCATGCGAAGTCCCCCTCGGGATGGTCAGGCGACGGCCCCGCGGGAGCGGAGCTCAGCGATCTCGGAGGCCGACAGCCCGGCCTCTTCGAGCACCTCGTCGGTGTGGTGACCCGCCGGGGCCGGCGGGCGATCGAGTGCTCCGGGGGTGCGACCGAAGCGGGGTGCCGGCGCCGGTTGCGTGACCCCGCCGCGCTCGACCCAGGTGCCGCGGGCCGCCAGATGCGGGTCGGCCGCGGTCGAGGAGAAGGTGTGGACGGGCGCCACGCAGGCGTCGAGGCCGGCGAAGGCGGTCAGCCACTCGGCCCGGGTGCGGGACGCGAAGGCCTCGGTGAAGCGGGCCCGCAGCGCCGGCCAGACACCCTGGTCGTCGCGATCGGGCCTCGAGCCCCCCGGCCACGCGGCGGGCTCGGCCAGTCCCAGGCCGGTGAGCAGGTCGTCGTAGAACTGGGGCTCCAGCGCCCCCACCGAGATCCACTCGCCGTCGGAGCACTGGTAGCAGTCGTAGAACGGTGCTCCCGAGTCGAGCAGGTTGGTGCCCCGCTCGTCGCTGAACACTCCCGAGGTGTAGGCCGGCGCCATCGCCGCGCACAGCAGCGCCACCCCGTCGACCATGGCCACGTCGATGACCTGGCCTTCGCCCGAGGTGGCCCGCTCGACCAGACCGGCGCACACCCCCAGGGCCAGCAGGAGGCCGCCGCCCCCGAAGTCACCGAGCAGGTTGAGCGGCGGCGTGGGCGGCTGGCCGGCGCGGCCGATGTGGGCCAGCGGCCCGGCCAGGGCCACGTAGTTGAGGTCGTGGCCGGCCTTGTGCGCCAGCGGGCCGTCCTGGCCCCAGCCGGTCATGCGGGCGTAGAGGAGGCGGGGGTGGTCGGCCCGCAGGTCGTCGGGCCCGATGCCGAGGCGCTCGGCCACCCCGGGGCGGAAGCCCTCGACGAACACGTCGGCGGTGGCGGTCAGGCGGCGGACGACGGCGATGCCGTCGGCCGACTTGAGGTCCACGGCCACCGATCGGCGACCCCGCCCGTAGACGTTGCCGGCGGCGGTCGACAGCTCCGCCCCCCATGCCCGGTCGGCCCGGTCCACGGTCACCACGTCGGCCCCGAGGTCGGCCAGCACCATGGCCCCGAACGGCGCCGGGCCCAGCCCGGCCACCTCGATGACCCGAATCCCCTCGAGCGGTCCACCCATGCCCGGACCTTAGTGTGCTTCCCCAGAACGAGAATCTGTTCTAGTTTTCGCCCCTAGCTGCCGAAGAACACAGGGTCGGCGGCGAACACCGCCGCGGCGATGCAAAGGGGCAAAACACGTGAGGTTGGACGAGATCGATCTGCTCGATCCGGATGTGTTCCGCACCGGCCGCCACCACGAGATGTTCACGGTGCTGCGGGCCGAGGATCCCATCCACTGGTGTGAGGAGCCCGGGGGCGGCGGCTTCTGGAGCATCACGCGCCACGCCGACCTCATCGCGGTGAACCGCGACGCCCACGTCTTCTCGTCGGCCGAGCAGGGCATCTCCATCCCCGACATCACCCCCGAGGGCGAGATGGTGCGGGAGATGATGCTGTACATGGACCCGCCCCGCCACACCCGCTACCGGCTGCTGGTCAACAAGGGCTTCACGCCGCGGATGATCGGCCTGCTCGAGTCCGGGCTGCGCACCAAGTGCCGGCTCATCGTCGACAACGTCATCGAGGCCGGCGAGTGCGACTTCGTCATCGACATCGCCTCCGAGCTGCCGCTGCAGGCGATCGCCGAGCTCATGGGGGTGCCGGCCGAGGACCGCCACAAGCTGTTCGACTGGACCAACCGCATGATCGGGATCGACGACCCCGAGTTCGAGGGCGACCGCGATTCGGCCGGCGAGGCTGCCGCTGAGCTCTACATGTACGCCAACAGCCTGGCCGCCGAGAAGCGCCAGGCCCTCACCGACGACATCTTGTCCAAGCTGCTCGGCTCGGAGATCGACGGCGACGCCCTGAGCGAGACCGAGTTCGACATGTTCTTCATGCTCCTGTCGGTGGCCGGCAACGAGACGACGCGCAACGCCACCTCGCACGGCATGAAGGCGCTGCTCGACCATCCCGACCAGTTCGCCAAGCTGCGGGCCAACCCCGAGCTGCTCGACAGCGCCATCGAGGAGATCCTGCGGTGGGCGACCCCGGTGCTGCACTTCCGGCGCACCGCCCTCGAGGACTACCAGCTGGGTGACACGCTCATCCGCAAAGGCGACAAGGTCGTGATCTGGCACATCTCGGCCAACCGTGACGAGGACCTGTTCGACGACCCGTTCCGCTTCGACATCGAGCGCTCGCCCAACGACCACATCGCCTTCGGGGGCGGTGGCCCCCACTTCTGCCTGGGGGCCAACCTGGCCCGGATGGAGCTGCGGTTGATCTTCACCGAGATCCTCGAGCGCCTGGGGGACATGGAGCCCAACGGTGAGACCGAGTACCTGCGGTCCAACTTCATCGGGGGCATCAAGCACATGCCGGTGAAGTACACACCAGGCCCCAGGCGGGGCTGACACTGGTCAGTTACGTCGGTCGGTCTGGGGTCGGTGATCGACTCAGGGGGCGTGCCGCCTCGAGCTGCCCGGCTGCTCCCCCCTAACCCCGGGGGTGGGACGTCCTTCCAAGGGAGGCCAAGTAGCGTCTTGCTGTGATGAGCGGTGAGCCGGGACACGAACACGCGAGCGGCGATCTCCACCATCACGATCAACATGACCATGAGCACCACGGTGGCGTTCGGGGGTGGGCAGAGCAGTTCTTCAGCGGCCACAGTCACGATTCGGCTGACCAGGTTGACTCGGTGCTCGAATCGAGCCGTGACGGCATCCGGGCGTTGAAGATGTCGCTGGTGGTGCTGTTCATCACGGCCGTTGCCCAGGCGTTCGTGGTGGCCGCCAGCGGCTCGGTCGCCTTGTTGGGTGACACCCTGCACAACTTCGCTGACGCCCTCACCGCGGCGCCCCTGTGGGTGGCTTTCACACTCAGCCGACGAACCGCGAACGATCGCTACACCTACGGCTACGGCCGAGCCGAAGACATCGCCGGGATCTTCATCGTGTTGGTCATCACCGCCTCGGCCCTGTTCGCCGGATACGAAGCCATCAACCGGCTGGTGCACCCCGAGACGATCCACAACCTCGGATGGGTCGCCGCCGCCGCCGTCGCCGGGTTCATCGGCAACGAGATCGCCGCCCAGTACCGCATCCGTACCGGGCGCCGTATCGGCTCCGCCGCTCTCATCGCCGACGGCCTCCACGCCCGAACCGACGGCCTCACATCGCTCGCCGTCTTGCTCGGCGCGGCTGGGGTGGCCCTCGGCTACCCGGCTGCCGATCCCATCATCGGCCTGATCATCGCCTTCGCCATCGCCTTCGTGGTGAAGAATGCCGCCCGCAGCATCTACATGCGACTCATGGACGCTGTCGATCCCCAACTCGTCAGCGACGCCCGCAACGCCGCCAGCCATGTCCCCGGCGTGGAAGCCGTCGACGAGCTGCGGGTTCGTTGGATCGGGCACCGCATGCACGGCGAAGTGGAAGTCACCGTGGCCCCCGGACTCCGGGTCGACGACGCCCACCAGATCGCCCACGAAGTCGAGCACGCCTTGCTCCACTCCGTACCTCGCCTCGACCACGCCATCGTCCACACCAGTCCCGCTTCGGTCGACGGAACAAACCCCCACGAGACCCTCGCCCACCACCGCGACGGACACCCGCACCACCATCACTAGGGGCGCCCCGGGTCCCCGGGGCCGGGGCTACCGGGGGTTGTGAGTGAGATGGCGCCCAGAAGTACCTTGGGCTTCCAGCGGGAGCAGCCCCGTGTTCCGAAGGAGCGTCGGGTTGGATCTCGCCATTGTGGTCGCCGTCTTCCCGGTCATCTTTCTGGGCGAGTTGCCGGACAAGACCATGTTCGCCTCATTGGTCCTGGCGACACGCGGCCGTCCGTTGGCGGTTTGGGTCGGGGCCGCTGGCGCTTTTCTGGTGCATGTGGTCATTGCGACCACCGTCGGCGTTGCGTTGTTCCGGTTGCTCCCGACGAGGGTGGTGGACGCAATCGTCGCGGTCATGTTCGCCGGCTCGGCTGTCTGGGCGTTCCGTGAGACCGGCGCCGAGGAGTCGGATCTGGTGAACCGGGAGATGGCCTCGCATGGCCGCGTGGTGACCACGGCTTTCCTGGTCATCTTCGTAGCGGAATGGGGCGATCTGACCCAGATCCTGACGGCCAACCTGGCCGCCCACTATCACTCGGCGTTGAGCGTCGGCCTCGGGGCGGTTCTGGCCTTGTGGCTGGTGGCGGCGATCGCGGTGACCGGAGGGGCGCGGCTCCTGCAACACCTATCGGTCAAAGCGGTGCGTCGCGTTACTGGCGTGGTTCTGGTCGGCCTGGCCATCTACTCCGGTTGGGCGGCAATCACTGGGTGAGCCCAACCATCGGCCCCTCCGACACGGTAGGGGCCCCAGATCCCCCGGGACACGGACGCGGCCAGGCGGCTGATAACCGGCAGAGGTACTTGCCTCGGTGCCCACCTCAGGTGGGGAGAACTGAGCGATACACGCCGCGTTGCCCAGCCGTGGTCCCGACGTTATGAGAAGCGCGGCTTCTCCCGTGCGTCGTGGCCGTGTTCCCACCCGACGCGAGTCAGGATCGCGCCGAGCAGGGCTGCGAGTCGCTCACGTAGCGGTAGCAGCGCGAGTATCAGAAGTGTTGTGACAGCTGCCGCAGTGAGGACGTCGGTTGGGTAGTGGGCTCCGACGGCCACCCGGGCGACAGCAACGAGCCCGGCGCACACCGTCGCTGCGATGCCCCAGCGTCGTGACACCAATAGGGCGCCGATGGCGCATCCGGCGACCGCGATGGTGTGATCGGAGAAGAACGAGCTCTCTGTGGCCCGGGCCGTCAGCGCGTGAACGTCGACCAGTCGGTTGTAGGGCCGAACTCGCATCCAGGTGCTGGTGGCCACGACGTTCGCCAGGAAGGCGAGCACCATCCCGCCAGCAGCGATGAGCAGCGACGCCATCGCCGTGTTGTCACGCCGAATGAAGCTCCGCACCGCGAGGTAGAGCGCGATGGCGATGGGGACGGCCAGGAGGTACTTCGCTCCGAAGACAGCGAGCTGATGTAGTCCCGAGTGCTGCGCCTGCGCGTTCAGCCACTCGGCAATTGAATCGTCCAAATCCAACCCTCAGCTCGATCACCCTATGCACATGACACACTACTTGGCGGCGAGCTCGGCGTGACCGTGTCTTCTCCCGGCGGCACGTCCCTGGGTCGGGCCGCCCACGGGGCCAGGTGGGCCGGGGGGTCGATCGCTTCGCCCGCGGCCTGGGTCTGGAGCTGCACCCCTCGTCATGGCCTGCTGGTCGTCGTCCTTCCGGCGGCGTTGGCCCATATCCCGCGCTGATCGACGGCTTTCGACCCCCCGGATGTTCCGCTGAGCGATACAAACTGACGCCGAAACGCGGGGCGTCGACGCTCTGCTCAGGGCAGGACGAAGTTCAGGCCGACGGCCGACTCGAGCGTGGCCATGGCGGCGTGGAGGGAGACCGACCAGGTGTGGTCGCCCACGATCCCGTCGGCGGCCACCCCACCCCAGGTCTGGAAGCCCTCGACCGCGGCACGGGTGAGCGGGCCGAAGTCGCCGTCGATCGGGCCGGGGGACGGCCACCCGGTGGCGGCTCCGTTGGCCAGCACGGTCTGCAGGCTGCTCACGACCGCCCCGGTCGAGCCCATCTGCAGCAGCGGCATGGGGCCACCGGCAGGCAGCGCGGCCCAGGTGAGGGGCCCGACGATGCCGTCCACGACGAGCCCCGCTCCCTGCTGGAACTCCCTCACCGCCTGAGCGGTGTGGGGACCGAAGCTGCCGTCGACGGCGACGCCGAGGTTGGGGGTCCGGCGGAGTGCTCGCTGGAGGCGGCGCACGGCAGCGCCCGACGCCCCCATCGAGATGGTGGGCTGACCTGGGTTGGGCATGATCGCCCTCCTTCGGGATCGGTCGCCCGCCCCACCCGTCGGCCCGTTCCGAGCCCGACTCGCCCAGGTGTCCCGCTTCGAGTGTGCGATCGCTCGTCCACCCTGTCAACCCGCCGGCGCCGACCCCGACCTGAGCACCGCCCGCCGAAATCTGCAAGGGGAACGACCGCAGGGGTGGCTGCGCTTGCAGATCTCGGGAGCTCGGCGCCCGCCGGGACCGCTACACCGAGTTGGCGACGTCCTTGGCCCAGCGGTAGTCGGCCTTGCCCGCCGGCGAGCGCTCGACCTTGTCCACCGTGAACAGCGAGCGGGGGATCTTGTAGCCGGCCAGCGAGCCCCGGCAGAACCCGGCCAGCTCGTCGAGGGACAGCGAGCGGCCCGGCACCGTCTCGACCACGGCCGCCACCCGCTGGCCCCAGCGCTCGTCGTCCACGCCCACCACCACCACGTCGTACACCGCCGGATGGCCCTTGACCACGGCCTCGACCTCCTCGGGGTACACCTTCTCCCCGCCGGTGTTGATGCACACCGAACCCCGACCGAGCAGGCGGATGGTGCCGTCGTGCTCGATCGTGGCCATGTCCCCGGTCAGGACCCAGCGCACGCCGTCGACCTCGACGAACGTCTCGGCCGTCTTGGCCGGGGCGTTGTAGTAGCCGACGGGGATCCGGCCCCGCAGGGCGACGCGCCCCACCACCTCGGAGCCGGGCTCGACCGGCCGGCGGCTCACGTCGTCGAGCACGGTGGTGGTCGGATAGGGCGTGAAGGCGGTGACCCCGCCGGAGACCGATCCGGCCTCGAGGCGCTGCGAGCCCTGCGCCCCCGTCTCCGACGAGCCGAACCCGTCGACCACGGCGGCCGACGGCACCAGGGCCACCAGCTGATCCTTCAGCGAGGGCGTGAGCGGGGCACCGCCCGAGCCGATGGAGAACAGGCTGGACACGTCGAACGGGCCCTCGGCCACCCAGGCGTCGACCAGCGGGCGCACGACCGGGTCGCCCACCACCGTCATCAGGTTCACCCGCTCGGACTCGACGGTGCGCCACACCGCCAGGGCGTCGAGCGAGCCGGGCAGCAGGACCACGGTGCCGCCGGCGTACAGCCACGACAGCGAGGTCCACTGGCCGGCCGCGTGCATGAGCGGCGCCACCGGCAGGTACACCACCACGCCGTCCATGATGCGGTCGACGACCTCGGCCGGGGTGGCCACCGGGCCCTGCTGGCGGGTGGGGTCGGCCCCCCCGATGCAGGCGAAGAAGGCGTCCTCCTGGCGCCACACCACCCCCTTGGGCAGGCCGGTGGTGCCACCGGTGTAGATCACGTAGTGGTCGTCGCCGCTGCGGGGGCCGAAGTCCCGCTCGGGGGAGCCCTCCGCCAGGGCGGCCTCGTACTCCTCCCCCAGGGTCAGGGTCCAGCCCACCTCGGGGAGATCGGCGATCACCTCGGCCAGGCGCAGGCCGAACTCGGGTTGCACGAAGATCCCCACCACGTCGGCGTCGTCGAAGAGGTAGCGCAGCTCGCCGGCGACGTAGCGGTAGTTGACGTTGATGGGCACCGCCCGGATCTTGAAGCAGGCCAGCATGGCCTCGAGGTACTCGATGCCGTTGGTCAGGTAGAGGCCCACGTGGTCGTCGGGCCGAACCCCCTGATCGAGCATCCAGTGGGCCAGGCGGTTGGTCCGCTCCTCGAGCTCGGCGTAGGTGCGCCGGGTGCCGGCACACACCGACCGCGGTCCGCTCGGGCACGCGGTCGGCCACCGCTTCCCACAGGTCGGCCAGGTTGAACGAGCGCGGGAGGGCGAGGGGGGCCTCGGCAGCGGACACGTGGTGTGGTCTAGCCCACCGACGCCGGGGCTGCCGAGCCCGCCACCGGCGAGCCCGCCGCTGCCCGCATCCGCGTGGTGCGGTGCACCGGGTCGGTGTCGAAGCGGGGGATGACCTCCCGGCCGAACAGCTCCATCGAGGCGACGATCGCGTCCTGGTCCATGTTGTTGGTGGTGGGGCTGAAGCACAGCTGGTCGGCGCCGATGTCCACCCAGCGCTGGACGGCCTTGGCGCAGTCGTCGGGATCGCCGACCACCACCATGCCGATCTCGGACGCCTTCTTGATCTGGTCGATGGTGGGCTCGGGGATGAGCTCGGGCCACACGGGGAAGCCGTCGGGCTTGGGGATGTTGTCCAACCAGTGCATCTGGAGGCTGGTGTAGTAGTTCATGCCCGACGAGATGGCCACCTCGAAGGCCTGCTCGCGATCCTCCATGCAGATCATGTTGGTCACGACCATGAGGTTGTCGTTGACGAACTGCCCCACCGGCTCGGCCTTGGCCACCGCGTCCTTGTAGGAGGTGATGAGCGGGGCGATCTTGGACGGGGTGCCATGGGTGAAGCAGAACGCCCCCAGGCCCATGCCGCCGGCCTTGGCGAACGTCGGGGGGCTGCCCGCCGCCACCCACATGGGCGGGTGGGCGTGGCCGTAGGGCTTGGGGAACACCTCGCGGGGCGGCATGCGGAAGTAGGTGCCCTCGTAGGCGTACTGCCCGTCGACCCACATCTTGGGGATCTCGCGGACGGCCTCGTCCCACATGGCGCTGGTCTCGTCGAGGTCGTCGATGTCGAAGCCGAACACCTCGGTGGTGGACGAGCCCCGACCGGTGCCGAACTCGAAGCGACCCTCCGTGATGTGGTCCAACAAGGCGACGGTCTCGGCCACCCGAGCCGGGTGGTTGACCTTGGGGGTGATGTTGAAGATGGCCGACCCCACGTGGATGCGCTCGGTGCGGGCCGCCACGTAGGACAGGTACACCTCGGGCCCGGGCATGTGGCTGTACTCGTCCAGGAAGTGGTGCTCCGGGCACCACAGGTACTTGATGCCGGCCCGGTCGGCGGCCACGCCCACCTCGACGTTGCGCATGATCCGCCGGTGCTCGGCCATGGGATCGATGTCGCGCTCGTAGCGGGGCACGAAGAGCTGGGCGAACACGCCGAATTCCATGAAAGGTTCCTCCCCCTCAGCGGTACGCCGGAAACTATAACAGGTTCTAGTTTGGGCCGTCCTCCCTGCGTCCTCGCCCATGAATCTGGACGGGAAAGCACCTATACGGTGCGTTTCCGTCCAGATTTGCGCGTCGGTGATGGCGGAGGAGCAGAAGCGGGTCAGGCCTGCCAGGCGATGACCTCGCCGGCCACCTCGACCAGGATGGCCGTGTCGGCGAAGTTCACCGGCACGCCCAGGCGCTCCACGCCGGGCCCTGCCAACGCCGCCTCCAGGCGTTCGCCGTGGTCCTCGACGCTCGCCAGCGGGCCGTCGGCGCCCCAGACCTCGAGGGTCACCGCCAGCTCCCACCGCTCGGCCAGGGCCAGCACCGTCTCGGTGAGCGGGTCGACCGGGTCGGTGGTCACGGCGATGGCCGGACGGCCGGCGAGGGCCGCCACCACCGCGGCGGCGGCCGCGAAGCCGCGCCCGAAGGCGGCGGGCACGATGACCGATCCCGCGGCCCGGGTGGGGAAGGCCCGGGCCACCCACAGCCCGGCCGGGCCGGGGTCGGCCACCACCAGGCCGCCGTCGGGCAGGACCTGGCCCAGATCGGCCGCCGCCCGGGCCGGAGCCAACGGCACGTCGTCGCTGCGGTAGCGGTCGGCCAGGGCGGCCGACAGCTCGGTGTAGAGCCGGGGCGGGGGCGGCACGGGCCCCGGGTCGGGCCAGTGGTGGGCCAGCGTCGACAGCTGCCACGGCTCCACCTCGAGCACCTGGGCCGAGACGTTCCAGCGGCCCACCGGCGCCTCCAGCGGGTCGATCCCGGCGGCGATGATGAGCTGGGTGTCGTTGAGCCCGGCCAGGTCGAAGTCCCGGGCCTGCAGCCCGATCGTGCCGAAGTGGTGGGGGTCGTCCCACTCGAACACGCCCTTGGCCCCCCACGTGTTGACCACCCCGCACCCCACCGACGCGGCCAGGGCCCGCAGGCCGTTGACGTGGCCGGCCCGCACCACGCCCGGCCCCACCAGCACCAGGGTCTCGAACTCGGCCAGGCTGGGCGACAGCGTCAACAGCTCGTCGGTGGTGTCGTCCAGCACCATGGGCTCGAGCCCCGGTGGGGCCGGCGCCTCCAGGTCCAGGTCGAGGTCGAAGGCGACGGCGGCGTGCACGACGCCGAGGGTCCAGCCGGCCAGCGCCCCGGGCAGGTGCAGGGGATCGCTGACCCGGACGACCTCGGGCGGAACCCCGGGGGCCGAGGTCAACACCAGGCGACGGCCGTCGATGATGGCCACGCCCGGGCCGGGGCCGATGCGCCCGTCGGCGGCGGCCAGCGCCATGGCCACCTCGGCCTCGCCCACCGGGTGCACGGCGAGGCCCACGTCGGTGGACGGGGCGATCACCTGCGGGTCGACGGGGGTGAGGGGCGAGGCCACGAACACCCGCCGCGCGCCCAGGGCGGCCAGGCAGCGCCCGATCAGCTCACCGATCGTCCCGCGGCCATCGGACATGGGCCGGTCAGTAGCGCAGGCCGGGGGCCCGGCTGTGGAAGATGTCGGCGTTCATCGAGCGCGGTGAGCTCGGAGGCCTCCCACCGGGCCGAGGGCTTGCGGATGGTGTTGCCGTTGCTCCAGCCCTCCATGAGCACGATCTCGTCGCCCACGGCCCGGATGACCTGGCCGGTGACGTGACCCGCCTTGTCACTGGCCAGCCACGCCACCAGCGGCGAGGCCAGAGAGGGGTCCATGCGGTCCCACTCGGTGAACTCGTCGGGCTCCTTGGCCACGATGCCGGCGCCGGGGATGGACGCCGCCATGCGGGTGGCCCCGGCCGGACCGATGCAGTTGACGGTGACGCCGAGCTTGAACACCTCGAGGCTCACGGTCTGGGTGAACGCGGCGATCCCCGCCTTGGCCGCGGTGTAGTTGGCCTGGCCGAAGTTGCCCACCAGCCCGGCCCCCGACGTGGTGTTGATGATGCGCCCGCTGCTCACGTCCTGGCCGGCCTTGTTCAGCTCGCGCCAGTGGCGCACCGCGGCCTGCGTGGGGGCGAACGTGCCCTTGAGGTGCACCCGGATCACCGAGTCCCAGTCGGCCTCGGTCATGCCCCAGATGGTGGCGTCGCGGGCGATGCCGGCGTTGTTGACCACGATGTCGAGCCGGCCGAACAACTCGACGGCCTGAGCCACCATGCGGGCCGCGCCCTCGACGTCGGCCACGTCCTCGTAGTTGGCCGCCGCCACCCCGCCTCGGGCTTCGACGAGGTCGACGGTGAGGTCGGCGTCCCGTCCGGTCCCCTCCCCGGCGAGCGACGCCCCCAGGTCGTTCACCAGGACGGTGGCGCCCTCACGAGCCAGTTCCAGGGCGTGGCCGCGGCCGATGCCGTGCCCCGCTCCCGTCACGATGGCCACCTTGCCGTCGAGCAACCCCATGCCGCGTGTCTCCCCTGCTCGTGTCGAGCGTTCGTCTGTTCCCTGATGAGCCGTCAGACTGTAGCGAGCGGGCTC
Organism: uncultured Microthrixaceae bacterium; assembly: GCA_963726905.1. Lineage (GTDB taxonomy): Bacteria > Actinomycetota > Acidimicrobiia > Acidimicrobiales > Acidimicrobilacustridaceae > UBA4742. The sequence continues at coordinate 459,266 of CAVSDZ010000005.1, read as the reverse complement.
CGAGGCTCGAAATCGCCATGACGCCCGTCTCCGGGCGATCCGCTCGTCGATGGGGCATGATTCGCCTCCGACTGCTTACTCATGGGGGGCTTGCATGGCCACGTCCGGTTCGATCCTGGGGAACTCCGTTCTCCGCCTGGAGGACCCCACGCTGCTGACCGGCACGGGCCGCTACGTCGACGATCTGCGCTACCCGGACCTGGCCCACGTGGTCTTCGTGCGCTCGCCGGTGGCCCACGCCAACGTGGTGTCGGTCGACCTGGGCGACGCCGCCTCGATGCCCGGCGTCCTGGCCGTCTACCGGGACGGCGATCTGAACCTGCCCGCGTTCCAGGGGTTCGTCATGATGCCCCCGGAGCTGAACCGGCCCGTGTTCGCCAGCGAGCGGGTGCGCTTCGTGGGCGACATCGTGGCCGCCGTCGTGGCCGAGACGCGGGCGCAGGCCGTCGACGCCTCCGAGGCGATCGTGGTCGACTACGACCCGCTGCCGCCGGTGGTGACGCCGGCCGACGGCCTGGCCCCCGACGCCGCCCTCCTGTTCCCCGAGCACGGATCCAACATCTGCTTCGCCACCAGCATGGGTGACGACGTGGACGCCCTGGCGGGGGCCGACGTGGTCGCCGAGGTCACCATGGTCAGCCAGCGCCTGGCCGGCGTGCCCATGGAGAACAACGGCATCGTGGCCGTGCCGGGCGAGCCCGACGGCGGTCTCACCTGCTGGATCTCCCATCAGGCCCCTCACGCCGCCCATGCCGAGATCGCCGGGGAGCTGGGCCTCGACCCCGAGAAGCTGCGGGTCGTGTGCCCCTGGGTCGGGGGCGGATTCGGGCCCAAGTCCGCCGTGTACGTCGAGTACTTCGTGGCTGCGGCCGCGGCGCTGGCCCTCGGTCGCCCGGTGAAGTGGGCCGCCACCCGGTCCGAGGACATGCTGTCGCTCGTCCACGGCCGCGACTTCACCATGACGGGCAAGCTCGGGGTGAAGCGCGACGGGACGATCGTGGGGTTCGACGCCAACGTCGCCGCCGCCGCCGGCGCCTATCCCGTGCTCGGCGCCATCCTCCCCATGCTCACCCAGCTGATGTCCGTCGGTGTGTACGACATCCCCAAGCTGCACTTCGAGGCCGTCACCGTGCTGACGAACACCACCAGCGTGGGCGCCTACCGCGGCGCCGGGCGGCCCGAGGCCATCCAGCTGATCGAACGGGTGCTCGACGTGGCCGCCGACCTGATCGACGTCGACCCGGCCGAGATCCGCCGCCGGAACTTCCTGCGAGCGAAGGACTTCCCGCTGACCACGATCAGCGGCGCCAACTACGACTCGGGTGAGTACGAAAAGGCGCTCGACGCCGCGCTCGACGCCTCGGGCTACGACGCGCTACGAGCCGAACAGGCGCAGCGCCGGGCCGACGGCGACCCGAAGCTGCTGGGCATCGGCGTGTCGACCTACGTCGAGGTCACGGCCCCGGTCGGGCTCCACATGGAATACGGCGCCGTGGAGGTCAACGACGACGGCACCGCTGATCTCTTCGTGGGCACCAGCGTCCACGGCCAGGGTCACCAGACCGCCTTCGCCATGCTGGCCAGCGACGTGCTGGGCATCCCCATGGAGAACATCCGGCTGGTCAACTCCGACACGGCCACGGTGCCCCGAGGGTCCGGCACCATGGGATCGCGTTCGCTGCAGACGGCCGGCAGCGCGGTGCACGTCGCCTCCACCGAGGTGCTGGCCAAAGCCCGCCAGATCGCCGGTCACCTGCTCGAAGCTGACGCCGACGACATCGTGGTGGGCGACGAGGGCCTGCAGGTCGCCGGCGTGCCGGCCCGGACGGTGTCGTGGGCCGAGCTGGCCGTCGCCTCCCGGGACGGCTCGCAGCTCCCGGAGGGGATGGAGCCGGGGCCGCTGCGCCACGAGCTCGACTTCGACGGAACGGACTCCACCTACCCCTTCGGCGCCCATGTCTCGGTGGTGGAGGTCGACCGCGACACCGGTCAGGTCACGATGCTGCGTCACGTCGCCGTCGACGACTGCGGCCGGATCCTGAACCCGCTCCTGGTCCACGGTCAACAGCACGGAGGCATCGCCCAGGGGGCGGCGCAGGCGCTGCTCGAGTGGGTCCGCTACGACGAGGACGGGAACCCGCTGACCGCCAGCCTGCTCGACTACACCGTGCCGTCGGCCGCGGAGCTGCCCAGCTTCGAGGTGAGCAACACGCAGACGGACAGCCCCCGCAACCCGCTGGGGGCCAAGGGCATCGGCGAGTCGGGGACGATCGGCTCCACCCCGGCCATCCAGAACGCGGTGGTGGACGCCCTCTCCCATCTCGGGGTCACCCACGTCGAGATGCCCTGCACCCCCGAGCGGGTCTGGCAGGCCGTCAACGACGCTCAGGCGCGGTAGGCGTCGCGCAGCTGCTGCTTGAGGATCTTGCCGGTGGGGTTGCGGGGGATGACCTCGACCACCTCGAGGCGCTCGGGGATCTTCTGGACCATGAGCCCGGCGTCCTTGCAGAACGTCACCACGTCGGCCAGCGCCGGGGCCTCGCCCCCCTCGGCCGGCTGGATCACCGCCACCACCATCTCGCCCCGCTCGGCGTCGGGCACCCCGATCACGGCCACATCGGCGACCTGGGGGTGGGTGTAGAGGAGATCCTCGACCTCCTTGGCGCTCACGTTCTCGCCCTTGCGGATGATCACGTCCTTCAGTCGGCCGGTGATGGTCAACATGTTGCGCTCGTTGAGCATCCCCAGGTCGCCGGTGCGGAAGTAGCCGTCGTCGTCGAAGCCCTCGGCATCGAGGGACGAGTCCAGGTAGCCGACCATGAGCTGGGGGGCCTTGGCCCGGATCTCGCCCTCCTCGCCCACGCCGGCCAGCGACCCGTCCAGCTTCACCAGCTTCAACTCGACGCCGGGCATGGGCGAGCCCTCGGTCTCGGCCAGGTCCTCGTCGCGATCGGCGGGCGTGCCCATGGTCAGGATGGGAGCCTCGGTCAGGCCGTAGCCCGACACGATGGGGGCGCCGAACACCTCCTTGATCTCCCAGTACAGGGGCACCGGCTTGGGGGCGCCGCCGCCGGGCAGGCACCGCACGTCGGGGAACAGCGCGTGGTCGGCCGCCTTCTGCGCCGCCAGGTAGGTCTGATGGAAGTACGTGCCCGACCCGGCCAGCGTCACCCCCCGCTGGCTGAGCACGTCGACCACCACGTCGGGGATGAACGCCTGGAACAAGATGTTGCTCATGGCGGTCTGCAGGCTGGTGAACAGCCAGGTGATGCCGCCGATGTGGGTGAAGGGGAAGGCCAGGGCGTTGCGGTCGTCGGCCTCGCAGGCCAGCTTGGCGGCCATGCCCCGCGCCACCGCGTCGATGGTCCGGTCGGTGTGCTGGGCCCCCTTGGGGTCGGCGGTCGTGCCCGAGGTGTAGAAGAGCCAGCGCACGTCGTCGCCCGACGCCGGCGGTTCGCCGAGCGTCGCCGGGTCACCCGCGGGCAACGACCGGTCGGAGGTGAGCACGGCCACCCCGTCCACGTCGGCGGCGATGCTCTCGGCCATGGCCACGAAGTCGAAGCCGGCGAAGTCGGACGGGACGACGAGCAGCTTGGAGACGGCCTGGCGCACGCAGAACCCGACCTCGCGCTCGCGGTAGATGGGCAGCACCGGGTTCTGCGTCGCCCCCAGCCTCGAGATGGCCCCGACCAGCACCATCGACTCGAGCCAGGTGGGGAGCTGCCAGGTGACCACGTCACCCGGGCCGATGCCGTGGTCGGCGGCCAGTCCGGCGGCGGCCACGGCGACCCGGTCGCGGTAGTCGGCGAAGGACATCTCGCGACCGATCTCGTCCACCGCCATGAGCGCGTCGGGCGTGGCCGCGGCCCGCGCCTCGATCAAACCCCACAGCGTCGGCGCTTCCAGCATGCGGCCCCCTCGTGTCCGTTTCTGACGAGCCGTCAGCTTAGTCAGGCACGCAAACGGCGAACGCTCGTGCCGATCGCCTGATCAGGGCGGGCCGGAGCCGGGGAGCCAGCGGTAACGGGTCCAGCCTTCGACCGGCTCGGCGCCGAGTGAGCGGTAGAAGCCGATGGCCGGCTCGTTCCAGTCGAGCACCGCCCACTCGACCCGCCCGTCGGTGCGGGCCCGGACCGCGTCGAGCAGGGCCCGGCCCAGCCCCTCCCCCCGGAACTCGGGGCGCACGAAGAGGTCCTCCAACCACAGGCCGGGCCGCCCCAACCACGTCGAGAACGTCACGAAGTACATGGCCATGCCCGGCGACCTGCCCGTCACCGGACTCGGCCATCAGCACGCGGGCCGCCGGTTCCGGGCCGAACAGGTGCCGGCCGAGCTCGTCGAGGCTGAACACGACCTCGTCGGCGGCCCGCTCGTAGACGGCCAGCTCGTGGATGAGCGCGGCGATCTCGTCCAGATCGGCGGGGACGGCCTCCCTGATCGACACGGCGCCGGCCCTAAGAGGCTCGGCCGGGCTGCCAGTCGGGCGGTGCCAGCTCGAAGCCGTCGAACTCGAACCCCGGCACCACGGTGCACCCGACCAGGGTGTAGTCAGCCCTCGGGTTGGCCGCCTGCCACGCCCCGGCGGGGACGCCGACCTGGGGTCGCTCCCCGGCTCTCAGCTCGGTGCCCAGCACGTGGAGCTCCCGGTCGACGCCGTTCGTGGAGATCCACAGCTCGAGGGGCCCACCGCTGTAGTGGTGCCACGTCTCGACCGCGTCCACCCGGTGCCAGTGGGAGCGCTCCCCCGCCACCAACAGGTAGTAGATGGCCGTGCCCCGGGCGCGGCCCTCGCCGTCGGCCTCAGCCCGCCACGTCTCGCGGTACCACCCGCCCTCGGGATGCGGGACCAGGCCCAGCGCGTCGATGATCTCGGCCGGCTGCATGAGCCTGACGCTAGTGCCGGCCCGTCGACGGCGGGCGGGCTCAGCGGAAGGCGGTGGCCAGGGCGACGGCGTAGGCCTGGGCGCCGAGCTGGGTGAGGTGCACGCCGTCGGCCACGAAGTACTCGGGATGGCCCTCACTGACCGCGAACCAGTCGACCAGCCTCACGTTGGGACGGCCGGCGGCGGCCGCGGCGAGCCGCTGATTGCTGAGGTCCTGCCACGAGCGGGGCTCACGGGTGGTGACGAGCACGACGCGGGTGGACCCGGCCAGGGCGTCGAGGATCTTGGTCAGGTCGGCCTCGGTCGGCGGTCCGTTCGTGCCCAGGTGGACGATGACGTTGGGTCGCAGTGCGCCCACGTTGGCCAGCGCCGGGATCAACCCGGGCAGCACGTTGAACTGCCGGCCGACCTCGGCGTTGATGAGGATGTTGGGGAACTGGTTGCGCACCATGCCCCGGGCGCCCAGCAGCACCGAGTCGCCCACGGCGATGATGGCGTCACCGGGGATGGGCACGATGGGCGGCACCGTGGGCGGCGGAGGCAGCGGGGCCACCACGGGGGCCACCGGCGCCACGGTGGTGGTGGGGGCGGCGGTGGTGACCGGCGGCAGGGACGTCTCGTCCACCACGTTGCCGAGCGGCGTCGGTGGTGGCCCCGGCCAGGTCGACGCCCGAGATGGAGGTGGCGGGGGTGCGGGCGTTGGTCAGACCGACCACCAGGGTGGCCATGAGGGCGAGCGCCACCAGCACCCCACCCACGACCTGGCGCCGGGCCCGGCGGGGCAAGGGGCCGTCCGGGAGCGAGCGCCGGGCCCACAGCCGCCCGAGGCCGCCCTGGCGCACCGGGAGCTCGATGAGCCGGTAGGAGATCTCGGCCGCCACCAGCGTCAGCCCCAGCCGCAGGGCCAGCAGCCATCCCGACGACAACGTGACGTCGAGGCCCGGGCGGGTCAGCACGAAGATGGGCCAGTGCCACAGGTAGATGCCGTACGAGCGCCGGCCGATCCACACCAACGGGCCCGACGCCCAGCAGCCGGACCACACGGTGGCGCACGGATGGGCCACGGCGGCGATGGCGGCCACGGCGAACAGGTCGAGGACCACGAAGCCGCCCTGGTACAGCATCGGGTCGAACTCGTTGGCGTGCAGCATCATCCAGCCGATGCCGGCCAGCCCGACGAGACCGACCACGTTGAACACGGCGCGGGCCCCGACGTGCACCCGGGCCCGCATGAGCCACGGCGGTAGGGCCACGGCCAGGGCCGCGCCCAGCAGCACCCCGGCGGCCCGGGTGTCGGTGCCGTAGTACACCCGCGACGGGTCCAGGCCCGGGTGGTACAGGCGGATGCCCCAGGCGGCCGAGGCCGCGGCCAGGGCCACGATGACGACGAGCAGCCGGCCGCGGCGACCCCGGGTCAGGCGCGAGAGCCCGGCCAGCACGATGGGCCAGATCAGGTAGAACTGCTCCTCGACGGCCAGCGACCAGAGATGACGAAGGGGCGACGGCCGCCCGATGGACTCGAAGTACGACTGGCGCACGACGATCTGGTACCAGTTGGTGACGTACGTGAGGGCGGCCACGACGTCGCCCCGGATGCGGGCCGCCTCCTCGGGCACCGTGATCAGCCACACCGCCGACACCACGGCCAGCAGGGCGAAGAGGGCGGGCAGCAATCGCCGGGCGCGGCGGGCCCAGAAGGCCAGGTAGGCGGTGCCGCCGGTGCTCTGGCGCTCGGCCAGCAGCAGCGACGTGATCAGGTACCCGCTGATGACGAAGAAGACCTCGACCCCCAGGAACCCCCCGGGGATCCAGCTCACGTCCCCGTGATAGAGCAGCACCGCGGCCACGGCCAGGGCCCGCATGCCGTCGAGAGCGGGGAGATAGCGGACCGAGGGTTCGAACTGGTGGGCGACCCGGACCGAGGGTGCCGGGCCCGGACCGTCGCCGTCGACCGGGGGCGCGTCCGCCTGCCGGGCCGCCGGGGGCGCGACCGGGTCGATCAGGTCGAGAGCACCGGGGTGGGTCTCGATGGTGGTGGTGTCGATGGCCATCAGCTACGGATGCGGCTCGCACGGGAGAACCACACGAACCCTCGATCCTATCGACACCCGGACCCCCAACTGAAGCAGGTCTGCTTGTCGCTGCACCGCCGTCGATGCGCTCCGCGGCCGGCGCAGGCCCGAGCCGGTGCGACGACTACTTCGTCGCTACCGGATGAACCGGGGCGCTGCACCCACCGGTGAACGGCTCGGGGTGGGCGCTGAACAGGAACTCGTACACGCCGTCGGCCGCGCAGTCGGCGGCGAGGCCTTCGAAGTCGAAGTTCTGGCCCTGGATCTGACCCATGTCCCGCAGGTGGATCATGTGGACGACCATCATGGCGGCCCAGTCCTGCGGTGGCCACACCTCGTACACGTACGTGTCGGTGAACACGGCGCCCAGGTCATGGCCCCGCACCCAGGCGATGGTGTCGGTCGACAGGCCGGGGCTGTCGTGGTTGTAGCCCTGGGTGTCGCCCTCGTGGAGGAGCCGGATCTGGCCGGTGCGCACGCAGGCGACGTCGCCCGCCACCAGCCGGGTGCCGGCCTGGTCGACGGCGGCGTCGAGATCCTCGGCGGTGATGGCGTAGCCCGGTTCGAGCCGGTCGACCCCGTGCACCGCGGCCACGTCGAGCAGCACCCCCCGGCTCACGATGGGGCCCAGCTTCTCGGCCCCGCAGCGGGTCAGGCCGTCCTGCTCGGTCACCGTCGAGTCGGGGAAGCCGTTGTAGAGCAGCCCGCCGTAGGACACGTGGCCGAGCGCGTCGATGTGGGTCCCGGCGGCCAGGCTCATGGTCACGTTGTCGTCGTTGAAGGCGGCGTCGCCCTCGACACCGCTGTAGGTCTGGTTGATGGACAACATCGTGCGCTGGGGGGCGATGCGCCCCGGGGCGCCGCCCTCCTGAGGGCTGGTGCGGTCGAGCGGGATGGCCAGCGACCGGTGGCGGCCGTCGCGCACCGCGTCGAGGCCGCGGCGCACCGCATCGCGGTCGATCAGGTTCTGGGTGCCCCGCTCGTCGTCGTCACCCCAGCGGCCCCAGTTCGACACCGAGGCCGCCAGCTCCTGGAGCTCGGCCGGGAGGGTCATGACGGCAGCGGCATGGTCGGGGCGATCAGCCGATCCGCAGCACGCCGCGGGCGAGGTCGCCGTTGTGCATGTCGTCGAGGGTCTCGCTGATGTCGTCCAACGCGTAGGTCTTGGTGACGAGCTCGTCGAGCTTGAGCCGGCCGGCCAGGTAGAGATCGACGAACAGCGGGATGTCCTTGTGGGGACGGCCGGCGCCGTAGCGGCAGCCCATGATGGTCTTGTCGTTGTACATCGAGCTCACCAGGAAGCTGGCCTCGGTGCCGAACTTGGGCACGCCCAGGATGACGCACGTGCCGCCCCAGTCCAGGGCGTCGACCGCGTTGCGGATGAGCGCCGGGTGACCGACGCACTCGAACGACACGTCGACCCCGTTCGGGCAGATCGCCTTCACGGCCTCGACGGTGTCGACCTCGGCCGCGTTGATGAAGTGGGTGGCGCCGAACTGACGGGCCAGCGCCTCCTTGCGGGGGTTCGTGTCGACCGCGATGATCGGCACGGCGTCGGCCAGGGCCGCCCCCTGGATGACGTTGAGGCCGATGCCTCCGACCCCGATCACGAGCACGCTCTGGCCGTGGGTCACCTTGGCCCGGTTGAACACGGCGCCCACCCCGGTGATGACCCCGCAACCCAGCAGCGACGCCACCTCGAACGGCACGTCCTTGTTGATGGGGACGGCCTGACGGGCCTTGACCACCGTCTGCTCGGTGAACGCGCCGATGTTGGCGAACTGGAGCACCTTGCGCTCGCCCTGGCGGAACGGCGCCGACATCTTGCCGATCGACTCGCGGCAGTGCGTCGGGTGGCCGCTGTCACAGGCCGCACAGGCTCCGCAGTTGGACAGCGTGGAGATCACCACGTGGTCTCCCAGGGCCACGCCGGTCACCGCCGGGCCGACCTCCGAGACGATGCCGACACCCTCGTGACCGAGCACCACCGGGGTGGGGAACGGGATGGTGCCGTCGATGACCGACACGTCGCTGTGGCACACGCCGGCGGCCTGGATGTCGACGCGCACCTCGTCGGGACGCAGGTCCCGCACGGTGAGGTCGTCGACGACGCTCAGGCCCCCCTCGTCGAACAGGACGCCCTTCACGAGGAGGTCCCGGCGGGGCGGATGACATGGCCCGGGGTGGCCCCGGTGAGCTCGCCTTCGATCACGATGGGCACTCCGTTGACGATGGTGGCGTGGACGCCCCGCGGGCAGGGCGGTGAAGCGGGCGGCTCCCCCGGGCAGGTCGTAGGTGAGGCGCTTGGTGTCGGGGGCGATGGTCTCGTCGAAGATCATCATGTCGGCGGCATACCCGGGCAGGAGCATCCCCCGGTTGGCGAACCCGCACAGGGCGGCCGGCACCTGCGTCATCTGGCGGACGGCCTCCTCGAGGCTCCACAGGTGACGGTCGTAGACCCAGAACCGCAGCAGGTAGCTGGACCAGTCGGCGCCGTCGTCGCGGTCGAGGTGGGCGCCGCCGTCGCTCACCCCGGCGATCATGGCCGGGTGCTGGATGGACTCGGTGACCGAGGCCTCCCACTCCGGGGTGAAGTTCTCCCACCGGAAGCCCATCTTGAGGTCCTCGCTGAGGGCCAGGTCGAACATGGCGTCGGCCGGCTCCACCCCCAGCTCGGCGGCGATGTCGACCATCGAGCGCTTCAGGTACTTCTCGTTCTGCGGCTCCGTCACCTCGTCCACGTACATGACGTCGAAGTGCGGGGGCGGGATGGTGGAGCCGAGGTCCGGGTCCTTGTTGGGGTTCTCCACCGCGTGGCGCAGCACGTCGCGCACCGCCGGATCGCGCAGGTCGGCCACCTTGTCGTCATGGCTCTTGCGCATCCAGTCCCGCCACGGCAGCACGCCGTCGTAGAGCTGGGTTCCCCCCTCGAACGTGAAGATGCGGTCGAACGGGTGGTTGCGCAGCAACGAGAAGATGGCCGCACCCCGATCGGCGGCGTCGTCGAGGAACTCGACGGCGTGGTCCCAGCCCGCCCCGGGGGCGTCGACCTTGTTGCGGGCGCCCAGGCCCTGGATCACGATGGGCAGCCGGCTCAGCTCGCCCAACTCGATGAGCAGCTCCTCGTCCTCGGCGTTGAGCCCGCCGATCGAGCTCTGGGGCAGGTAGGAGATCGAACCGCCGCCGGCCAGGCCGGTCTCCTCGACCAGGGCCTTGAGCTCGTCGATGGACGAGAACCGGCTGGGGATGGGGCGCTCGTCGCCGTCGAGCTGCGTGGGCGCGTGCGACGAGGAGAAGCCGGCGGCGCCGGCGGCCATGGCCTCGCGCAGCACCTCGCGCATGCGTTGGACCTCGTCGGGCGTGGCCTCGCGTTGTGATCCGTCGGCGCCCATCACGTAGCGGCGCAGGCTCGAGTGGCCGATCATGCAGGCCATGTTCACCCCGAGGTTGCCCTCGCGGCGCTCGAGGAACTCGGGGAAGCTCTCGAAGTCCCAGGCCACCCCGGTGAGGGCCACCGGGTCCATGCCCTCGACCTTGGCGAACATGCGGGTGATGTAGTCACGGTCGGCTTCGGTGGTGGGGGCGAGGGAGAAGCCGCAGTTGCCGGCCAGCACCGTCGTCACCCCCTGGTAGCACGACGTCCGGGCCCACGGATCGAACGTCAGCTGCGGGTCGTAGTGGGTGTGGGCGTCGATGATGCCCGGCGCCACGAAGCGGCCGGCGGCGTCGATGACCTGGTCGGCGTCGTCCACGTCGGGGACGTGGCCGATGTGCACGATGACCCCGTCGCGCACGGCGACGTCGGCGCGCCGCCGGGCCAGGCCGGTGCCGTCGATCACGATGCCGTTCTTCACGACCAGGTCGTAGGTCGCCATGGTGCCTCCCGGGAGAGTGGGTGCCGGGCCCGTCAGCCGGGCCAGACGATGGACTGGAGCTCGCTGTAGGCGTGGAAGCCGAAGCGCCCGCCGTCACGGCCCACGCCGCTCATCTTGAAGCCGCCGAAGGGCAGCTCGTGGTTGCGTTGCAGGGTGTTGATGCCCACGTTGCCGGTCCGCAGCTGCTGCGCGACCCCGTAGGCCCGGGCCGAGTCGGCCGAGAACACGTAGTCGTAGAGCCCGAACTCGCTGGCGTTGGCCAGGGCCACCGCCTCGTCCTCGTCGTCGAAGGGGACGACCACGATGACGGGGCCGAAGATCTCCTCCCGCACGACGGTCATGTCGGGGGTGGCGTCGACCAGCAGCGTGGGGGCGACGTACCAGCCGGCATCGAGGTCGGGGCGCTCGCCACCGGTGGCCAGGCTGGCGCCCTGATCCTGGGCGGAGCGCACGTAGCCCTCGACCCGGTCACGGTGGACCTCGGTGATGACCGGGCCGAGCACGGTGTCGTGCGCCAGCGGATCACCGACCTTGAGCCGCCCCGCCGCCGTCACCAGGCCGGCCACCAGCTGGTCGTGCACGCCGCGCTGCACGAGCACCCGGGTGGGGGCGGTGCAGATCTGGCCGGAGTGGAAGGCCCACACCGACGTGATGCCCCCGATGGCGGCGGCCAGGTCGGCGTCGTCGAACACGATGCAGGCGCCCTTGCCCCCCAGCTCCAGGAGCAGGCGCTTCATGCCCGACGCCGGCCACCGAGCCGATGCGCCGGCCCACCCCGGTCGAGCCGGTGAAGCTGACCATGTCGACGTGCGGCGAGGCCACCAGCGCCTCGGCCGCCTCGGATCCCTCGCCCACCACGACGTTGACCACCCCGGGCGGGAAGCCCGCCTCGGTGAACAGCTCGCCCAGCCGGACGATGGCCAGCGGATCCTGCGGGGCCGGCTTGACCACGACCGTGTTGCCCATGGCCAGGGCCGGGCCCATCTTCCCGGCCGTGTTGGTCATCGGGAAGTTGTACGAGGTGATGGCGGCGACCACGCCGACCGGGGCGCGGCGGGCCACCCCGCCGATGATGCCGCCGGGCGCCAGCACCGTGGTGGGCATCAGCCCCGGGGGGCACGGCGATGGTCTGCTCCGCGGCGATCCCCTGGGCGTAGCGGCGGAAGCGGGCGCCGGCCTGGGACACCTGCATCTGCTTGGTGACCCGCAGGGTGGCGCCGGTCTCGGCCTGCACCAGCGGCACCAACTCGTCGTAGTGCTCATCGACGAGGTCCGCCACCCGGTCGAGCAGCTCGGCCCGGTGCTCCGGGGTGGTGCGCGACCACGCGGGGAACGCGGCCGCCGCGGCGGCGGCGGCGGCCTCGGCGTCGGCGGCCGACGCGTTGGGGGCGTGGCCCACCACCTGCTCGGTGGCGGGGTTGACCACGGCGTACGTGCCGTTGGCGGCGTCCACCGACTCGCCGCCGATGAGCAGGCGATAGGTGGCGTCGGGGTCGGGCCCCATCGGCGCGCCGGAGTCGCCGGAGTGCGTGTCGGTGGCGGTCACGGCGCGAACGGGAGCTGGAGCATGCGGATGGCGTTGCCCCGCACGAGCTTGCGGACGGTCTCGTCGTCGAGATGGCCCATGAGCTTCTGGCCGACTTCCCGGCTGTGGGGCCACGTGCTGTCCGAATGGGGGTAGTCGGTCTCGAACATGATGTTGTCGGTGCCGCACTTCTCCAGCGAGTCGGGCGTCAGCCCGTGCTCGTCGTCGAAGAAGCAGCCGTAGATCTGGCGGTAGTAGTAGCTCGACGGCGGCTCGGGGATGACGCCGTACACGCCGTTCCAGCCCCGGTTCTCCTCCCACACCTTGTCGGCGCGTTCGAGGATGTAGGGGATCCAACCGATCTGACCCTCGCTGTAGGCCAGGGTGAGGTCGGGGTAGCGCACGAGCACCCCCGACATCAGGAAGTCGACCATCGACGACATGGCGTTGCCGAAGGTGAGGGTCGAGCCGACGGCGGGAGGGGCGTCGGCCGACGTCGAGGGCATCTTCGACGACGACCCGATGTGCATGTTCACGGTGACGCCGGTCTCGGCACAGGCCGCGAAGAACGGGTCCCACTCGCCCGAGTGGATGGACGGCAGTCCCAGGTACGGCGGGATCTCCGAGAAGCAGGTGGCCCGCACCCCCCGATCGGCGTTGCGCCGGATCTCCTCGGCCGCCAGCCCGGCGTCCCACAACGGGATGATGATGAGCGGGATGAGGCGGCCGCCCGAGTCACCGCACCACTCGTCCACCATCCAGTCGTTGTAGGCCTTGACGCAGAGGAGCGCGAGATCCTTGTCCTGGGCCTCGAGGAACGTCTGCCCGCAGAACCGGGGGAAGCTGGGGAAGCACATCTGGGCCTCGGTCCAGTTGGCGTCCATGTCCTCCAACCGGGCCTGGGGATCCCAGCAGCCCTTGCGCATCTCCTCGAAGGTGATGGCGGTGATCTTCACGTCGTCCCGATCGAAGCCCACCGCGGCCGACAGGCGGGTGGTGGGGATCAGCAGGTCCTCGTAGTGCCACCAGTCGCACGGCGGGCCCTCGGTACCGGGGGCGTAGGCGAACTTGCCCCCCACGAACGTCATCTCGCCCATCGGCGCCCGCTCGGAGCGGGGCCCGATGTCCCGGTACTTGGCCGGCAGCCGGTCCTGCCAGACGTTGGGCGGCTCGATGACGTGGTCGTCGACGGAGATGATCTTCGGGAAGTCCCCCATGGCGTGGGATCGTACCTGCAATCTGACGACGTGTCAGCCCGGAAATGAAACTCGTTCTAGTTTCTTCCGTGTCGTCTACGATGGCGACCGCATCGACGACGAGGGGGCAGGTAATGGCACAGCCGGCCGGCAACGAAGGCGGCATCAGGATCGGGAGCAGCCTGGTGACCCTGGTGGATCCCCACCGCGGTCACGAGGTCGCCTACAACCGCTGGTACGAGCGCGACCACTTCTACGCCGGCTGCCTGATCGGCGCCGGCTGGTTCGCCGGCAAGCGCTGGGTGGCCACCAAGCCGCTGAAGGACCTGCGCGGCCCCGCCGGCTCCCCGTTCCTGCCCGACCTCTCGGCCGGCACCTACCTGGCCACCTACTGGGTGCTCAAGGGCGAAGAGGCCGAAGCCGTCGCCTGGGGCTCGCGTCAGGTCAAGTGGCTGCACGACAACGACCGGATGTTCGACGAGCGCGACCACGTCCACACCCTCATCTACGCCAACCGCTTCGCTTCTTCCCGCGACGCCGACGGCGTTCCCGCCGAGCTGGCCCTCGACCACCCGTGGAACGGGCTGGTGCTGGTGATGGTCGACCGCCACGAAGACGTCTCCCCCAAGGACGCCACCGCCTGGCTGCGCGACGAGCTGCTCCCCGCCACGATGGCCGGCACCCCGTGGGCCCTGACCGTGGGCCTCACCCCGGTGCCGCTGCCCAAGGAGGCCCCGGTCTTCCAACCACCCAACCCCGGGGAGGAGCGCCGCACCGCGCTGTTGTGCTTCCTGGAGACCGACCCGCGCCAGTGCTGGGACGAGTTCGTGGCCCTCAGCGACACGGTGGCGGCCGGCGGCCTGGCCGAGGTTTCGTATGTGGCGCCGTTCATCCCTACCATTCCGGGGACGGACACCTACACCGACCAACTCTGGTAGGAGGGGCCATGGCGCCGCGCCGCACGTCCACCATCCGACTCGTGGGTGGAGGCCGCGGCCTCGACGCCACCGTCGTCGACCTCTCGGTGAGCTCGCAGGACCGGGCCGATGCCGGCGCGGGCCGCTTCGTCCGCGCCGTGCGGGGCACGACCGTGACCTCCCTCGCCGGCCTGCGGGACCAGTGCGTCGATCGTCCGCACGCCGAGGAGCTGGCCCGGATCTGGCGCGTCGCGGTGTTCACCCCCGGTCGGGACCGGCGCCGGCGAGCCCGGATCTACCGCTACCAGGGCACCTATCCCCTCGCCGCCTGCCGCGACGACCGCGGTCGCTGGATGCTCGAGCTGGCCGCCGGCGCCGCCCCTGATCAGGCGACCGGGACCGAACCGTCGGCCTGGGCGCTGCTCGAGGCCTCGGTGGACGACGCCGCCCGGCGCTTCTCGGCGGTCGCCGGGCTCCTCCCCGACGGGGCGTTGGCCGAGCGGGCCGAAGCGGCCGGGCAGGCGGTGGCCGGTTGTGTGGCCGACGCCGCCCGCCTGTGCGCGGTGGGCGAGACCGTGGCGCCCGACTGGCAGCCCTCGGTCGCCGCCGACCAGGGACGGGCGCTGGCCGACCGGGTGGTGGCGCTGGCCGGCACCATCGACGCGGCCACCGCCCACGTGGTGGAGCTGCACCTCGACGTCGGCGACGGCCACGACCCCAGCGAGCCCGTGGCCCACCTCCGGGCCGCCTGGAACGAGCTCACCGACTGACGTCTCCGTCTCGTCCCGACCCGTAGGGAGGACTGTTGACCACCGTTTCGGTGGTCAACAGTCCCGACTGCGCCGGGAGGGAAGGTGAGGTGGGCCGAGTCGGGTCAGTCGGGCTTGTGATCGAGGGCGCGGACGATGGCGGCGTCGCCGTCCTGGTCGAACTGGTCGAGGAACTCCTCGATGGCCGGCGCGAACTCCGGGGCGTACACCGCGGTGAGGTGGTCGCCGGGGACGATGACGACCCGGGCGTCGGCCAGGCGCTCGGCCAGCTGCTGTGGCGAACCGACCAGCGTGTCCTCGTCGCCCACCAGCACCAGGGCCGGCACGGTGACGGCGGCGAAGTCGACGGGTTGGCGCAACGACGTCGATCGTTGGATGGCGGCCAGGGCCAGACGATCGGCTCCGGTGCGGTCGGCGAAGGCCCGGAACGCCCGGGCCGTCGGGTCGGTGACCGACGAGGCGTCCTCGGCCTCGAGGGCATCGGCGATGCCGGGCTTGCCCTCGACCGGCTTGGGCGGCATCAGGTTCCCCCCGACACCGCCCAGCACGACCGAGCGGGCCCGGGCGTCGGCCGCCACCAGCCGGGCCGCCACCATCGCCCCCATCGAGTAGCCGACCACGTCCACCTCGGTGATCCCCAGGTGGTCGAGCACGGCCTGGGCGTCGCGCACCATCGCATCGTCGGCGTAGTCGGCGGGGTCGTGCGACTTGCCCGAGCGCCCGTGGCCCCGGGCGTCGACGGCGACGACCTGGCGCTCGGCCCCGATGAGGGCGTTGACGATGCCCGGCTCGACCCAGTTGGCGTGGTGGTCGGCGGCGAAGCCGTGCAGCAACAGGACAGGGGGCCCGTGGCCCTCGACCGTGTAGGCGATGGGGGTGCCGTCGAACGAGGCGATGGTGTCCATGCGCCCATCCTTGCCCACGGCGAGTGGCGGCACCGGTTGAGCGGAGCCCGTTCAACTCGCTACGCTGTCTCGTTATGAAAGACTCTGTTCCGAATACTGAGACGAGTACTGAGACAGCCCGAGCCGGAGACGCCGGTGCCGGCGATCCCTGGCTGCCGCCGTGGGATGCGTCGTACGCGGCCAACACCGGCCACCACCGCGTCTACGACGAGCTCTACCTGGCCACCACCCCTCTGGCCCCGACGGACCGGGTGCTGGACCTGGGCTGCGGCTCGGGCGACTTCACCCGGATCGTCGCCGACCGGGTGCCCGACGGCCACGTGGTGGGGCTCGACCCCCAGCCGGCGCTGCTGGCCGAGGCGAGGGCCTGCGCCGGGCCCAACCAGTCCTTCGTGCGAAGCCCCGGTCCAGCACCTGGCCGAAGCCCTGGCCGGGGCGGCCCCGTTCGACCTGGTCATGAGCCGGGCCGCCATGCAATGGGTGCCCATGGCCGACCATCCGGGCTACCTGGCCGCGGCCCACGCCCTCCTGAAGCCGGGCGGGTGGTTCCGCCTCGAGATGGGCGGCGCCGGGAACATCCCCGTCATCGCCCCGCTGGTGGAGGAGATCTCCCTGGCCCACGGCGGCCCGCCCGCGCCCTGGTCGTTCCCCGACGCCGGGCAGTACCTCGAGCTCTTGGAGGCGGCCGGGTTCACGGTCGAGGCCACCCCCGGTGACGGCACCTACGTGCGCACCCTGGCCCAGCGCCGCGCCTTCGACCGCGACTCGCTCCTGGGCTGGCTGCGCAGCCAGTGCTACCAGGGCTTCGAGATCGGGATGCCGGCGGCCAACCACGCCGGGTTCCGGGCCGAGGTCGAGGCCCGCCTCGACGAGATGCGTCGCCACGACGGCAGCTTCGACCAGACCTACGTCCGCCTCGACGCCCTCGCCCGCAAGCCTCGGTAGCCCGCGGCTCTGCCCCACGCGGTCGCCGACGTCATCCGTGGTGGTGCCGCTGTTGGTTCAGCCGCGCCGCCTGGAGCGTCTGATGGTCGCGCTCCGCCAGGTTGGGTGCCTTGCGCGCCGCCTCGGCATACAGGTGGGCGGCGAGCTCGAGGTCACCGTTGCGCTCGTGGAGGTACGCGGCGACCGCATCACGCCGCGGCACGTCGTCGCCGACCTCGGCCAGGGCGACGAGTCCGGCGGGGGCGCCGTCGGCCTCGCCCACGGCGACCGCCCGGTTGAGCCGGACGACCGGAGTGTCGGCGAACCGGAGCAGCTCGTCGTACCACTCCACGATCTGAACCCAGTCGGTCTCCTCGACACGCGGCGCGTCGGCGTGCAGGGCGGCGATCGCCGCCTGCGCCTGGTACTCGCCGAGCCGATCGCGGGCCAGCGCGGCCCGGGTGAGGTCGATCCCCTCGGCGATGAGCCCCGGTCCCACTGGCTGCGGTCCTGCTCGGCGAGAGGCACGATGCTCCCGTCCGGGCGGGTGCGGCTGCGGCGGCGGGCGTGGTGCAGGAGCATCAGGGCGAGCAAACCCTGGACCTCGGGGTCGTCCACCAGAGCGGCCAGCTGGCGAGTCAGTCGGATCGCCTCGGCCGCGAGATCGACGTCGCCGGTGTAGCCCTCGTTGAAGACGAGGTAGAGCACCCGCATGACCGTGCGCACGTCGCCGGGACGATCGACACCCGCCTGCGCGACCGTGCGCTTGGCCCGGCTGATGCGCTGCGCCATCGTGGCCTCGGGCACGAGGTAGGCCTGGGCGATCTGACGGGTGGTGAGACCACCCACGGCTCGGAGCGTCAACGCCACCGCCGACGACGAGGTCAGATCGGGGTGGGCGCACAGGAAGTAGAGGCGCAGCGTGTCGTCGGCGCTCGGGATCGCCCCGACCGGCGGTTCCCGGTCGAATCGGACCTCCCGGTCGCGGCGCGCGCCGTGTCCGACCGCGTCATGTCGAGGAACGCCCTCCACGCCACCGTGATCAGCCACCCCGTGGGGTTGGCGGGCAGGCTCGTCGCCCCACGCGGGCAGGGCGCGGATGAGCGCCTCCTGGACGGCGTCCTCGGCCGTGGCGAAGTCGGCGCCACGGCCGACGAGCACGCTCAAGACCCGGGGGACGAGCTCGCGCAGCTCGGCCTCGGCGCCCGTCACGGGGTGAAGTTGGGCGGCGCGGCGAGGAAGGGTCGGACCTCCAGCCATTCGTGGATCGGCCTCCCGCCGGCCCCGGGCGCGGCCGACAGCTCACCCGCCAGCTCGATCGCCCGCTCGTGGCTGTCGACGTCGATCACCATCCATCCCGCGATCAGGTCCTTGGTCTCCGCGAACGGGCCATCGGTCACCGGCGGCCGGCCCTCGCCGTCGTAGCGGACCCACATGCCGTCGGGCGACAGCGCCTGCCCGTCGATGAACTCGCCGCTGCTCTCCAGCCGAGCGGCGAAGTCGTTCATGAACCGGATGTGGGCCTCCACCTCGTCAGGGCTCCACTGGTCCATCGGGATGTCGTTGGCGGGCGCCGGCGCGCCTCGGTAGTGCTTGAGCAACAGGTACTTGGCCATGGTGTTCTCCTTGTGTGCGGGCCGGCCGTCCGGCCGGACTCCACCCAGGGACGGAGCTGACCCCCGGTTCTCGACATCTAGCCGACGAAGCGACCGATGCTGAATCGCCCGACCATGGCGTAGCCGGTGGCGATGAGGGCCACGGCCAGCGAGACCATCACCGCCACCCGCCACCACTTGGGCAGGCGCCCGATGGCCGAGGCGTACACCGGGTAGATGACCCAGTCGGCGAACACGAAGCGGTTGAAGCTGGCCAGCACGCTGGAGCACAGGGGCAGGATGATCATGGCCACGCCCAGCATCCACGTCTCCATGGGGAACCGGTCCCGCCGGGACCAGGCGGCGTAGGCCAGGGCCGCCAGCACGATGACCACGCACCACAGGTCGAAGTTGCGGGCCACCAGGGCGGGCACCATGACCGTTCCCCGGCGAGGCCACAGGTTCTGGTAACCCTGCATGACGGTGGTCCACGGCATCGAGAGCGACCGGCCCCAGTCCTTCTGCACCTTCACGAAGGCGAAGGGATCGCCCACCTGCGACTTCATCATGGCCAGGGTGGCCAGCAACCCGACCGACCCGGCGGCACCGTAGATGACCGCCCAGCGGTCGACGCGTCGTTGGCGGATGATGCGGGCCAGGATCAGCACCGCGGGGATGAGGATGCCGACGCTGCGGGTGGCACCGATCGGCACCATCAGGGCGGCGGCCAGCCAACGCCGGTCGCGCTTGTCGGCCCACACCGCGCCCGCCCCGAGGGCGATGAACAGGCCCTCGCTGTAGAACGCCCACAGGAACAGCGACGACGGGAACAGGGCGAACAGCAGCACGGCCCGCCGGGCCACCTGCTCGTCGCGCCACGCCTTGGAGACGCCCCACACGGTGATGAAGGCGGCCAGCCCCGTGACGGTGGCCACGGCGTGGACCGTGAACAGGTCCGAGTGGGTCAGCTTCCAGATGGGCCACCCCAACGCCGAGAGCCCCGGGAAGAACGCGTGCGAGGGCATGATCCAGCGGGGGCGCACGTAGCCGATGTGCATGATCCGCAGGTAGTGCTCGGAGTCGTAGAAGAAGGCGGTGTGACCGGGGGTGCCACCGAGGTGCACGCTCACCGCCATCTCGACCGCCCGCCAGAGCACCCACAGGCTGATGGGGTAGCTCACTCCCGGCAGGATGCGATGGCCGGCGGCCTTCCAGCGCGCCACCAGCCGCCACGAGGCGATGGGGCCGCCCTCGTCGCGGACCGGCAGGCGGCCGCGCCTCGGGCCCGGGCCGGACCCGGCGCCGGGCTCACCGATGTCGTCGAGCGCGGCTGGGCCCTGGTCGGCCTCCGCTCCGGCGACGCCCCCCACGGCCCCCCGCCGCTCGTCGACGGTCGCGTCGTCAAGCGGCACGGTCGTCACGGCCCCGATGCTAGATGCCGATCAGCCCCCGAGCAGATCGCGCAGCAGGGGGTCCATCTGGGCGCTGGGGAGCAGGCTGCCGCCGTCCACCACCAGGTTGTGGCCGGTCACGTAGCCGGCCAGGTCGCTGGCCAGGAAGACGACGGCACCGGCGATGTCGTCGGGGCCGCCGGTGCGGCCCAGCGGCGTGCCCGCCTCGATGGCGGCCAGATGCTCGGGCATGGACCAGGTGAACTCGGTCAGCGGCGTGCGGATGAACCCGGGCGAGACGGCGTTGACCCGCACGCCGTCGGGCCCGTACTCGAGGGCGGCGCTGCGGGTGAGGGCGATGATGCCCGCCTTGGCCGCGGCGTAGGGGGCCTCCCCCCGGGTGGGTCGGATGCCGCTCACCGAAGCCATGGTGATCACGCTGCCGCCGCCGCCGGCCCGCAGGTGGGGCACGGCCGAGCGCAGGCCGTGGAAGGTGCCCTTGAGGTTCACGTCGACCAGCAGGTCCCACTCCTTGTCCTGGTAGGCGTGGAGGGGTTTGAGCGAGCCCACGCCGGCGTTGAGGAACACCGTGGTGAGCCCTCCCAGCGCCTCGACCGCCTCGGCCGTGGCCCGTTCGACGGCGTCACCGTCGACCACGTTCACCTCGATGGCCACCCCGCCGATCTCGCCGGCCACCACCCGGGCGGTGGCCAGATCGAAGTCCAGCACCGCCACCTGGGCCCCCTCCGCCGCGAACCGGCGGGCGGTGGCGGCGCCGATGCCGCTGCCGCCTCCCGTCACGATGGCCTTGCGCCCCTCCAGCAGTCCCATGGTCGTTCTCCTGTGCTCGTTCTCCGGGGAGGAGTGGATCAGGTGGCGAGGACGCCGCCGTCGACGGCCATGGCGTGGCCGGTCACGAAGCTGGCCGCATCGGAGCAGAGCCAGACGATGGCCTCGGCGATCTCCTCGGGGGTGGCCAACCGCCCGATCGGGGTCATCTTGGCCATGCCGGTGAGCGCCTTCTGATCGCCGCCGGCGAAGCCCTCGAGCATGGGGGTGTGGACGTTGCCCGGGCACACCGCGTTGACGCGGATGTCGCGGCGGGCGTACTCGAGGGCCACGCTCTTGGTCAGGCCCACGACACCGTGCTTGGACGCCACGTAGGCGGGCAGGTTGGCGAAGCCGATCAGCCCCGCCGCCGAGGCCACGTTCACGATGGCGCCCCGGCCGACGTCCAGGATGGCGGGGATCTCCGCCTGCAGGCACAGGAACGTGCCGGTGAGGTTCACCCCCACGGTGCGCTGCCAGTCGGTGAGGGACTGCTCGATGAGCGGCTTGTAGGTGCCGGGCATGCCGGCGTTGTTGACGGCGACGTCGAGGCGCCCGAACTCCTCTTCCACGGCCGCCACCATGGCGGTCACCTGGTCGGGGTCCGAGACGTCGGCCTGGACGAAGCCCGCCCGGCCGCCGGCCGCCTCGATGGCCGCCACCACCAGGTCCCCGTGGGAGCGCTCGAGGTCGGCGACCATCACCGCCGCCCCCTCCTGCGCCAGTTGCAGGGCGGTGGCCCGCCCGATGCCGGAGGCGCCGCCGGTGACGAGGGCGACGCGCCCCTCGAACGGCCTCACGCCGGGCCGCTCATGAGGTCGGGCCGTCCATGGTGACCAGCGGCTCCTCGGTGATCATCCAGACCAGGTTGTCGCGATCCAGGAACCGCTTCTCGTCCGGCTCGATGAGCTCGGCGTACTTGGGCTCGGCGCAGAAGGCGAGGAAGGCGTCGACGGACTCGAGCCACTGGATGGTGATGCCGTCGTAGCCGGGCGTCCCGCACCACTCGGGTTGGGGGATCCGCCGGTGCTGCTCGTAGCGGACGATGTGGCGGGCCAGCTCGGGGGTCGAGCGGATGAGCGGGCCGTGACTGCCCTCCCAGTGCTCGTAGAACTCCTCGAGGGTCATGCCCTCCCGCCGCTTCAAGAAGCACACCAGCTTCACCATCGGACTCGCTCCTCCATCAACTCGGCTCTCACGGCTCAACTCGGCCTCCATCAGTTCAGGTACTCGCCACAGTTGACCGGCAGGCTCTGGCCGGTGACCGCCTTGGCCAGCGGCGAGGCGAAGAACACCACCGCGCCGGCGATCTCGGCCGACGACGGTAGGTACTTGAGGCAGTTCTTGTCGGCGAACTCGTCGTACACCACCTGGAACGTCACCCCCCGCTCCTCGGCGATGTGGTTGATGTACCACTCGACCGACTTGCCCCAGATGTAGCTGGGGTGGATCCCGTTGACCCGCACCCCGTGGCGACCCAGCTCCCGGGCCAGGGTCCTGGTGGCGGTGGCCAGCGCCGCCTTCGACGCCGAATAGGCGCCGAACGTCTCGTCGGCGACCAGGCCCGACTGGCTGTTGATCATGATGATCCGGCTGTCGTCCTGCTCCTTCAGGTACGGCACGACGGCCTGGGTGAGCTGCAGCGTGCCGAACAGGTTCACGTTCATGGTGTCCCGCCAGGCGTCGAGGTCGCTGTCCTCGAACAGGGAGTAGGTGCCGTCGCTGAACGCGTTGTTGACGAGGATGTCCACCCGGCCCAGCTCGTCGCGGGCGGTGCGGGCCAGACGCTCGCAGTCGTCGCGGACGGTGATGTCGGTCTGCACCCAGACCGCCCGGCGGCCCATGGCCTCCACCTCGCCCGACACCTTGATGAGGCCGCGGTCTCGGCGCGCCCCCATGGCGATGTCGGCCCCTTCGCGGGCCAGGGCCAGCGCGATGTCACGCCCCATGCCGGGGCCGATGCCCGACACGATGGCGACCTTTCCTTCCAACAACATGGGAGCTCCTTTCTCGGTTCGATTCGGTTCGGTTCAGGCGTCGAGCAGCGGGGCCACGTCGGCCCCGAAGCGGTCGATCTGGTCGCACAGCTCGGCCGCCGAACGGGACCGGAATCGGATCTGCAGCTGGTCGACCCCGATGTCGCGGTAGCGGCGCAGGCGGTCGGCCATGGGCTCGGGGTCACCGGTGAGGTGGAACGGACCCGTCTCGAACCACGGGTCGCCCAGGTAGAGGATCTCGGCGTTGACCCCCACGGCGAAGGGACGGTCGGCCCGTCCGTTGGCCTGGCGCCGCTCGTCGAGCCAGGCGATGGCCCGCTTCATCCCGCCCTCGGGCGGGCCCTGGGGCAGCCAGCCGTCGCCCAGGTCGGCGGCCCGCCGCAGCGCCGGTCGGCGACGATCCTCCCACCCAGATGGGCGGTCCCCCGGGCTGCGGCCCCCGGGGTCGCGAGCCCGGCGTCGGCCACCTGGTAGTGCTCGGTGGTCGACGGCGGGGTACTCGTCGGTGAAGGCGGCCCGCACCACCTCGATCGACTCGTCGAGCAGGCGGCCGCGCTCGGCGAAGCTCACCCCCAGGAGGTCGAACTCGGCCTCGACGTGGCCCGCCCCCACCCCGAGGATGGCCCGGCCGCCACTCAGCTCGTCGAGCGTGAGGAAGGCCTTGGCCGCCATGAGCGGGTGGCGGTAGGGCAGCACGTAGACGTGGCTGAGCAGGTGGGTGTGCTCGGTGACGGCGGCGAGGTAGCCGAGGGTGGCGATGGTGTCCCACCACGACGTGTTCATCTTCTCGTCGAGCGGACGGGGGATGGCGACGTGATCGCACACGGCCACGTAGTGGAAGCCGCTGCGGTCGGCGGCTCGGGCGATGTCGCTGAGCTCGGCGGTGCCGGCGTCGGCCTCCCAGGCTTCCGCGTAGATCGTGCTCTGCGACTGCACCGGCAGCTGCATGCCGTAGACGAGCTTCCCCTCGGGGATCGGCCCCGGCATGGCGTCCTCCCCCTGGGTGGCGTTCGTCCGAGATACTAGAACAGGTTCTAGTAGCTCGCTCCCTCCGGGGTCGGTGGAGCTGGCTACCGTCGCGACATGCGACGGGCCCTGACGGCGGTGGTGGTGACGGTGGCGGTGACCGTCGGGCTGGTGAGCGCCGACGCCGCCCTGCGACCGGCCGGCGCCCGGATGGTCACCGCCGATCCGGGCCAGGCGGCCAAGGAGGCGGCGAGTGCCATGAGCGCGACCGACGGGTCGGGGTCCACATCGGCCTGGGCCGTCGCCGCCGGGATCGCCGCCGTGCTCGTCATCGTGGCCGTCGTCCTGTGGCTGCTGTTCCGGCGCGGCTCGATCGCCGACCGGGCCCGCACCGACGTCCCGACCCCGACCCCGACGACCCCTAGGAAGGAACTTCGACGTGAGGTCAGGCGATGAAGCGCTCGGCGAAGGACTCGAGCTGGGAGCGGACCACGTCGAGGTCACCGTCGCGGGTGGAGAGCACCATGCGGGTGGCCCCGAACTCCTCGGCCTTGGCGATGGCGTCGGCGTCCACCGCGTCGAGCAGGCCCCCCAGCGACAGCTCGATGCGCTCGGGGTCGCGTCCCTCGCTCACCGCCGTCTCCCACACCACGCGGAGGCGCTGGGTCAGGGTCTCGTCGTCGAGGCCGAGAGGCTGGAAGCCGTCACCGAAGCGTCCCGCCCGACGTGCCGCCGCCGTCGAGTGGCCGCCGATGTGGATGGGCACGCCGGCCACCTGCACCGTCCGGGGCCGCGAGATCATGCCGTCGAAGCGGATGTGGCGGCCGTGGAAGTTGGCCACGTCGGACGCCCAGATCAGGCGCAGGGCCTGGATGAGCTCGTCGGTGCGCGCCCCCCGGGTGGCGAAGTCGATGCCGACCGACTCGAGCTCCTCGCGCATCCAGCCCACGCCGATGCCGAGCCGGAGCCGCCCGCCCGACAGCACGTCGATGGTGGCCAGGCGCTTGGCCAGGGGCAACGCCTGGTGCTCGGGCAGGACCAGCACCCCCGTGGCCAGGACGATGCGACTCGTGTGGGCGGCGAGGAAGGCCAGCAGGTCGAGCGGATCAGGGATGGGGCAGTCGTCCGGGCAGAGGCATCCGCCCGCCGGCGGCGTAGGGGTAGGTGGCGGCGTAGCCCTCCTTCACCGCCACGTGCTCGACCACGTACAGCGACTCGAACCCGCAGTCCTCGACGGCGCGGGCGAAGCCCACCATCCACTCGGGATCGCCGACGACGCCGGTGCGGTAAGGAGGAAGGACGCCGTAGAGCACGGGGCGGGAGCGGCTCAGCTGCCGGTCGGGGGCTTCTGGCCGGTGACCGTGGTGAACACGATGCGGGCCATGCTGCGGCGGGTGTCCTCGGTGCGGATGCCCCAGAACTCGAAGCCGTAGCGGTGGGCGGCCACGTGGGCCAGCATGGCCACCAGCACACCGGCGGCGGCCATGGGCTCGACCTCGGGAGGGTGGCGCCCCTCCTTCTGCAGGCCGGAGATCACCTCGGCCAGGGCCACGACCACCTCGTTCGAGCAGGCGGGTCCGGATGTTGCGGAAGCGCTGGTCGCCCTCCTCGGTGGCCAGGTCGACGACCCGCATGACCGAACGATGGTCCTCCCAGAAGCCGAGGAAGCCGTCGACCAGGGCCTCGGCCGTCCCGTAGCCGTTGCGGCCCTTCCAGGTGCCGTCGCGGACGATGGCGGTGAGGGCCGAGCCCTCCATGGCCATCTCCTCGGCCAGGACCAGGATGGCGGACTCGACCTCGGGGAAGTACTGGTAGAAGGTGGCCGGCGACGTCCCCGCCCCGCGGGCGATGTCCACCACCTTCAGGTCCCGGTAGTTGCTGGTCTGCAGCATCTCGGCCGTGCGCTCCAGCAGCCGCTGGCGGGTGGCCCGGCCCCGGCGACCCGGCACCCGGCCGTCGGCCGCCCGCAGCTCGTCGTCGTCGGGAGCCGGAGCGGCGGCGACGGTGGCCGCGTCGGCACCGGTGGGCGGAGGCGTCATCGGGTGGAGGTTACTCTCACCCGGCATGACCCCTCGGCTCCCCTCGTCCGGTCGCGCCCTGCTCGTCGTGGCGGCGCTGGCGCTGGCCCTGAGCGCCTGCGGCTCGTCGACCTCCTCGTCGCCGCCGGGCACCGCGTCCGGCCCGGCGACGTCGGAGGCCCCGGCGGCGACCGCGGCCACCGGCCCACCCGGAGCCACCACGGGCACGTTGCCGCCGGGGACGGCCACCATCGACCAGGCCCAGATCCCGCTCGGCACCGTGCTGGTGGACGGCACCGGTTTCGTCCTCTACGCGCTGACCACCGACAACGGCGGCTCGGCGCCGTGTGTGGATGCGTGCGCGGCGGCCTGGCCCCCGCTGACCGGGACCCAGATCGGCGTGGCCGAGGGGGTGCCGTTGACCGAGGGCAAGTTCACGTTGGTGAAGCGGCCCGACGGCACCACCCAGGTGGCGGTCAACGGCCACCCGCTGTATCGCTACTCGGGCGACACCCAGCAGGGCCAGGCCAGCGGGCAGGGGGCCGGCGGGGTGTGGTTCGTGGTGGGCACGGACGGCAACCCCATCAGGAACTGACCGCGCTCAACCCGCCCAGGCGGCCAGGACCTCGTCGGTGGTGGGCAACGTGGCCAGCAGCGAGATGGTGTGGTCGAGCACCGACTCGGCGTAGTCCTCGGGGATGCCGGCCACCGCGTCACGCGGCATCACGAACTGGTAGCCGTGGTTCACCGCGTCCATGGCGAAGTTGAGCATGGCGATGTTGACCGACACACCCACGCCGACGATGGTGCGCACCCCCAGGTTGCGCAGCACGGCGTCCAGGTCGGTGCCGCCCATGGGGCCGAGCCCGTGCAGGCGCGACAGCACCAGGTCGCTCGGCTCCACCCCGATCTCGGGGATGACCTCCACCGCCTCCGTGCCCGGCCGCAGGGGCACGCCCGTCTTGAGCATGCCGACGAACAACCGGGCGTTGGCGTTGGAGCCCTGGCCGTCGTCTCGGCGCATGGCCACGCAGTGCACGACCGGCACGCCGGCGGCGCGGGCCCCGCGGACCAGCCGGGCGATGTTGGGCACCGCCACCCGATGGGCGATCTCGGCCAGTTGGGGCAGGGCGGCGTTGGCCCCGATCACCGCGCCCTGGCACTCCTGGGTGACGATGGCGGTGTGAGCGGGGTCGACCAGCTCGGTCAGGTCGACGGGCACCGGGTGCGCCTCAGCCCTGGGTCCCGGTGCGGGGCAGGACCTGGTCGACGTAGAGCTCGAGCGAGGCCCAGCCGTGCTCGGGCGGCGTGGCCCCGCACAGCGGGTGGTGCGTCATGGCCCCGAAGGGACCGATCTCCTCGGCCACCGCCACGCACTCGTCCGGAGTGAGGATCTGGTACACGCCCTCGGCCCGCAGCTCCTCCACCGACGTGGCGTCGGCCTTGACGTGAGAGGTCTGACCTTCGGGCTGCCACGACCGGTAGGTCATGGCGTCGTGGAGCAGGTAGGGGCCGATCTGGCTCCACAGACGATCGGGGTCCTCGGAGACGAAGAGCGTGGGCGGACCCGAGGGCGCCGCCACCCATCCCGGCGTGGTGCCCAGGCGCTCGCACTCCTCGCGGTAGAGCTGCGCCAGCTCGGGGTCGTCGATGGACGGGAACATCCCGAAGCCGAGCCGAGCCGCCCGCTTGGCCGCGGCCGGTCCCGCACCGCCGATGAGCACGGTGGGGTGGGGCTCCTGCACCGGCCGCGGGGTGACCTGCACGGTCGCGCCCCGGTAGGTGAAGGGCTCCCCCGTCCACGCCTGGATCATCACGTCCAGGGCCTCGTCGAGCAGCTTGCCCCGGCGGGTCCACTCCTTGCCCAGCAGCTCGTACTCGACCGGGCGGTACCCGAGGCCGGCGATGACCGACAGCCGCCCGTTGCTGATGAGGTCGAGCACCGCCAGGTCCTCGGCCAGGCGCACCGGGTCGTGCAGGGGCACGAGCAACGCCGAGATGAACAGGGCGATGCGCTGGGTGCGAGCGGCCATGGCCGCCGCCAACACGATGGGCGACGGCAGGTAGCCGTCGGCCGAGGCGTGGTGCTCGGAGACCACCGCCATGTCGAAGCCCTTGGCGTCGGCCCACTCGGCCATCTCGACCGCCGCGTCATAGAGCCGCTGAGCCTGCGCCGGCTCGAGGCCGGGGGCCCGCATGTCGAAGCGGATGATCGAGAGCGCCATAGAACACGTTCTAGTTCTTGAGCGCCGGGCGCGCCATCGGTGGCCGAGCGCGGCGCGTCGGATTTCCCCGGTGGGGTGTGCGCGGGCGAGAATCTTCGCCTTCCGAAGAGCCGGGCCGTGGGGCCCGAGCTCCCAGCGATCCAGGGGGATCACATGCCCGAAGCCGTCATCGTCTCGACCGCCCGCAGCCCGATCGGCCGTGCGGCCAAGGGATCGCTCGTCGACGTGCGCCCCGACGACATGGCCGCCACCATCGTCAACGCCGCCCTGGAGAAGGTCCCCGCCCTCGACCGCAACCTCGTCGAGGACCTCATCATGGGCAGCGGCCAGCCCGGCGGCGAGGCCGGCTACAACATCGGGCGCATGGTCGCCATCCTGGCCGACATGCCCGACGTGCCCGGGGTGACCGTGAACCGGTACTGCTCGTCGTCGCTGCAGACCATCCGCATGGCGGCCCACGCCATCAAGGCGGGCGAGGGCGACATCTTCATCGCCGCCGGCGTCGAGACGGTGAGCCGCTACATGAACGGCGCGGCCGACACCGGGCCTCACAACGCCCGCTTCGCCGATGCCGAGGGTCGCACCGCCACCCGCACCGGCGGCGGCCAGGGCCCGTGGACCCCGCCCGAGGGGCTGCCCGACGCCTACATCGCCATGGGCCAGACGGCGGAGAACGTGGCCGAGTTCGAGAACGTGTCGCGCCAGGAGATGGACGAGTTCGCCGCCCAGAGCCAGCAGCGGGCCACCGACGCCCTCGAGCGGGGCTTCTTCGACCGCGAGATCACCCCCATCACCACGCCCGACGGCACGGTGGTGTCCAAGGACGACGGCATCCGCCCCGGCACCACGGTGGAGGGCCTGTCCGGCCTCAAGCCGGTGTTCCGGCCCGACGGCAAGATCACCGCCGGCAACGCCTGCCCGCTCAACGACGGCGCCGCCGCCGTGATCGTGATGAGCGACACCCGGGCCGCCGAGCTGGGCCTCAAGCCCGCTGGCCCGGATCGTGTCGAGCGGCGTCACCGGCCTCAACCCCGAGATCATGGGCATGGGCCCGGTCGAGGCCTGCCGCATGGCGCTGGCCCGGGCGGGCATGACCATCGACGACATCGACCTGGTCGAGATCAACGAGGCCTTCGCCGCCCAGGTCATCCCCTCGGCCAAGCACCTCGGCATCTCGTGGGACAAGCTCAACGTGAACGGCGGAGCCATCGCCCTCGGTCACCCCTTCGGCATGACCGGCGCCCGCATCATGACGACGCTGATCAACGGCCTCGAGGACGCCGACAAGACGTTCGGCCTGGAGAGCATGTGCGTGGGCGGCGGCCAGGGCATGGCCATGATCATCGAGCGCCTGTAGCTCCCCCTTCCTGGGCTCCCGCCCCTCATGTCGCCGCCATGACCTCTCCCCGCACCGCCCTCGTCACCGGCGTCAGCCGCCGGGCCGGCATCGGCTATGCCATCTGCCGCCGGCTGCTGGCCGACGGCGTGGCGGTGGTGGGCCACGGCTGGGGGGCCCACGACGCCGCCCAGGCCTGGGGCGGCGACCCCCGCGACGAGGTGGTGGCCGAGCTCGAGGCGCTGGGCCGCTTCCATCACCTCGAGGGGGATCTGGCCGAGCCCGACCTCCCCGCCGCCCTGGTGGACCAGGCCATCGAGCTGGTGGGGCCGCTCGAGGCGCTGGTGGCCAACCACGCCCGCAGCGCGGGGGTGGGCCTGGCCCAGACCACGGCCGACGAGCTGGACGCGTGCTGGGCGGTGAACGGGCGGGCCACGGTGCTGCTGGTCCAGGCCTTCGCCGCCCGCCACGAGCCCGACCGACGAGGGCGGGTGCTGTTGTTCACCTCCGGCCAGCACCTGGCCGCCATGGCCTCCGAGGTGCCGTACGCCGTGACCAAGGGGGCGATCCAGCAGATGACCCTCACGCTGTCCGACGCCCTCATCGACCAGGGCATCACCGTCAACGCCATCAACCCGGGGCCGGTGGACACGGGCTGGGCGACGACGGAGCTGGCCCGCCAGGTGGGCCGGGCACTGCCCCGGGGCCGGTGGACCCAGCCCGACGAAGTGGCCGCCGTGGTGGCGTGGCTGCTGGGCGACGACGCCGCCCTCATCACCGGCCAGACGATCAACACCGAGGCCGGGTTCCGCCGCTGGGTCCGCTGAGCCCCCGCGCCGGACGGAGCACACCGGTACCCTCGACGCGTGGGGACTCCGATCGAGCTGGTGGGCATCGACGAGATCCAGGCGGCGCGCCGAGGCCTGGTGGGGGTGATCCGGCCGACGCCGGTGGAGCCGAGCACCAACATCTCCTCCATCTGCGGCCGGACCGTGCGCTTCAAGCCCGAGTACCGCCAGCGCACCGGCTCGTTCAAGCTCCGCGGCGCCTACCACCACATCGCCGCGCTCCCGCCCGACGGCGTTGCCGTGGTGGCGGCGTCGGCCGGCAACCACGCCCAGGGCGTCGCCCTGGCCGCCTCGCTGCTGGGGCGACCGTCGGTGGTGTTCATGCCCACCGGCACCCCGCTGCCCAAGGTCGAGGCCACCCGGGCCTACGGGGCCGAGGTCCGCCTCATCGGCGAGGCCGTCGACGAGGCCATGCGAGCGGCCGCCGACCACGCCGCCGACACCGGCGCCCATCTCGTTCCGCCGTTCGACGACCGGCTGGTCATCGCCGGCCAGGGCACGGTGGGGCTGGAGCTGGCCGACGAGATGGGCGACGCCGGCACGGTCGTGGTCCCGGTGGGGGGCGGCGGGCTCATCTCGGGTGTGGCCGCGGCGCTGGCCGTGGCCCGTCCGGAGGCGAAGGTGGTGGGGGTCGAAGCGGCGGGCGCCGCCTCGATGGTGGCGTCGTTGGCCGCCGGCCGGCCGGTCGTGCTGCACGACGTGCGCACCATCGCCGACGGCATCGCCCTCAAGTCGCCGTCGGCGTTGACGCTGGCCCACGTCTCCGCCTTCGTCGACGAGGTGGTGACCGTCACCGAGGAGGAGATCGGCCAGGCCCTCATCTTGTTGCTGGAGCGGGCCAAGGCGGTGGTCGAACCAGCCGGGGCCGTGGGGTTGGCCGCGGTCCTGGCCGGGAAGGTGCCGGGCTCGTCACCGGCCGTCGCCGTCCTGTCGGGCGGCAACGTCGACCCCCTCATGCTGATCCGCCTGGTGGAGCACGGCCTGTCGGCGGCGGGCCGGTACCTGCGCCTCCGG
This sequence comes from uncultured Microthrixaceae bacterium, assembly GCA_963726905.1. Taxonomy (GTDB): domain Bacteria; phylum Actinomycetota; class Acidimicrobiia; order Acidimicrobiales; family Acidimicrobilacustridaceae; genus UBA4742. The sequence continues at coordinate 427,981 of CAVSDZ010000005.1, read as the reverse complement.
GTGATCGTGCCCGACCGGCCCGGCGCGCTGGCCTGGGTGACCCAGACCATCGCCGGGTTCGGCATCAACGTCCTCGCCGTCGAGCACCATCGGGCCGGCGTCCAGGTCGGCATCGGCGAGGTCGAGGTGCTGTTCACCCTGGAGACCCGCGACGCCCACCACCGCGAGCAGGTGGTCAGCGCGCTGCGCGGCGCCGGCTACGCCACCGACCTGGTGGGTCAGGAGGCGCCGTAGACGGGCGCGGCGACGGGGCCTCGGCGCAGCAGGTCGCGCACGACGGCGCCGATCTCGTCGGGCTCCCAGCGGGCGCCCTTGTCGAACTGGGGACCGTGCTGCCAGCCGTCGGCCACGCTGATCTTGCCGCCCTCGACCTCGAACACCCGGCCGGTCACGTCGGCCGAGTCGGCCGAGCCCAGCCACACCACGAACGGCGCCACGTTCTCCGGGGCCATGGCGTCGAACTCCCCCTCGCTCGGGCGCGGCCATGGTCTGGGCGAACACCTCCTCGGTCATGCGGGTGCGGGCCGCGGGGGCGATGGCGTTGGCCGTCACGCCGTAGCGGGCGAACTCGGCCGACTCCACCAGCGTGAGGGCGGCGATGCCGGCCTTGGCCGCCGAGTAGTTGCCCTGCCCGACGCTGCCCATCAGCCCGGCGCCCGAGCTGGTGTTGATGATGCGGGCGTCGACCGCCTCGCCCGCCTTGGCCCGGTCGCGCCAGTGGGCCACGGCGTGGCGGGTGGGGGCGAAGTGGCCCTTGAGGTGCACGCGCATCACGGCGTCCCACTCCTCCTCGGAGCAGTTGGCCAGCATGCGGTCGCGCAGGAAGCCGGCGTTGTTGACCAGCACGTCGAGACGGCCGAAGGCGTCGACGGCGGTGGCCACCAGCGCCTCGGCCTGGGTCCCAGTCGGCCACGTCGGCGCCGTTGGCCACGGCCTCGCCACCCATGGCCCGGATGGCGTCGACCACCTCGCCGGCGGGTCCGGTCGAGCCGCCGGTGCCGTCGATCTCGGCGCCGACGTCGTTGACCACGACCTTGGCCCCCTGGCGGGCGAACTCGAGGGCGTGGCCGCGGCCGATCCCCCGCCCGGCGCCGGTCACGATCACCACTCGTCCCTCACAGATCCCCATCGGGCGATCATCGCACGCAAACCTGACGGGTCGTCAAAAACGACGGTGGCGGAGGGCTAGCGTCCCGGCGTGCGCCACGGGATCACCATCTTCGCCACCGACCAGACGATGGACGTCGTCGCCCTGGCCCGCGAGGTCGAGGCCCGAGGCTTCGACTCGCTCTACCTGCCCGAGCACACCCACATCCCCATCAGCCGCCGCACGCCCCCGCCCACCGGCGAGGCCGAGCTGCCCGAGGAGTACAAGCGCACCCTCGACCCGCTCGTGGCCCTGGCCGCCGCCGCCGCGGTGACCGAGCGCATCACGCCTCGGCACCGGCATCGCCCTGCCGGCCCAGCGCGAGCCGATCGTGACGGCCAAGGCCGTCGCCACCCTCGACCACCTGGCTCCGGCGGCCGCATCGTGCTCGGGCATCGGCTTCGGGTGGAACGAGGACGAGCTGGCCGACCACGGCGTGGCCATGGCCGATCGCCGGGCGGTCACCCGCGAGCACGTGCTGGCCATGCAGGCGCTGTGGCGCGACGACGTCGCCGGCGTTCGACGGCGACCACGTGTCGATCGCCCCCAGCTGGTCGTGGCCCAAGCCGGCGGCGCGGCCGGTGCCCGTCCTGCATCGGCGGCGGTGCCGGGCCCAAGCTGTTCGCCCACATCGCCGAGTACGCCGAGGGCTGGATCCCCATCGGCGGCGCCGGCCTGTCCGCCGCCATCCCCGAGCTGCAGCGGGTGGTGGCCGAGGCCGGCCGCGACCCGGCCACGCTGCGAGATCGTGCCGTTCGGCTCGATCCCCGACCCGGGCAAGCTCGAGCACTTCGCCACCATCGGCGTCACCGAGTGCGTCTTCCGCGTGCCCTCGGCGGGCGCCGACGTGGTGCTGCCCATCCTCGACCGGTGGGCTCAAGCTCATCGGCTGACGCGGCTCATCAGCCGACGCGGTCATCAGCCGACGCGGGCCTGCTCGCCGGCGACCGTCACGACGTCGCCCCGGTGGAGCTGGCGGCCCCGTCGGGTCTCGACCTCGCCGTTCACCGAGACGGCCCCCGCCTGGATGACCGGCTTGGCGTCGGCTCCGGAGTCGACCAGGTTGGCCAGCTTGAGGAACTGGCCGAGTCGGATCATGTCGTCGGCGATGGGCACCTCGTGCATCACGGCACGGGGCTCTCGGGCACCTCGGGCACGTAGGTGCCGACCACCCACAGGTTGCCCTCCGGGTCGAGCACGACGAACTGGTGGCTGCCGAACGGGGTGTCGGCCACCGGAACCACGATGTCGGCGCCGTGCGCCTGAGCCCGGGCGTGGATGGCGTCGACGGCAACGGCGGACTCGGCCGACAGGCACACGCTGGCCGGCCCCAGGTTCCACGGCTCCGCGGGGTCCTTGGAGCCGACGAACACGAACCCGCCCCGCCACTGCAGCTCCGCGTGCAGGATGGTGCCGTCGTCGTCGGGCACGACCAGCGTGGGCTCGAGGCCGAGGACGTCGTTGAGCCAGGTGATGCCGGCGGGGGCATCGCGATAGGTGACCTCAGGCGTGACGAACGGCCCGTCGCTCACGCGTCGACGCCGGGCTCGGCCGGCTGGGTCAGCGACAGCAGGTTCCCGTCGGGATCCTTGAACCAGCACACCCGGTCGCCGCCCGGCGTCTGCCAGATCCCGAGGGCGTCCTGATCCATGCCGTCGAAGCGCTCGAAGCTGACGCCGCGGTCGGTCAGCTCCATGACCTCGGCTCCGATGTCGGGCACCAGCCACCCCAGCGAGGTGAAGGCATGGGGGGTGAGGGCGTCGACCTTGGTGATGCGCACGGTGGTGCCGGCGGCGTCAGCCACGACGGCCCAGCCGTCGTTCTCCATCAGGGTCAGGCCGAGCACGTCGACGTAGAACTCCCGGGCGCGATCGAGGTCGAGCGAGGGGACGAAGGCCACCAGCGGATCGCCGCCGAGCATGGCTACAGGCGCTCGATGATGGTCACGTTCGCCTGGCCCCCGCCCTCGCACATGGTCTGCAGGCCGTAGCGGCCGCCGGTGCGCTCGAGCTCGTTGAGCAGCGTGGTCATGAGCCGCACGCCGGTGGCGCCCAACGGGTGGCCCAGCGCGATGGCGCCGCCGTTCACGTTGACCTTGGCCAGATCGGCTCCGGTCTCCTTCTGCCACGCCAGCACGACCGAAGCGAACGCCTCGTTGATCTCGACGAGGTCGATGTCGTCCATGGTCATGCCCGCCTTGTTCAGGGCGTACTCGGTGGCGGGGATGGGCGCCGACAGCATGAACACCGGGTCGCCGCCCCGCACGCTGAGGTGGTGGATCCGGGCCCGGGGGGTGAGGCCGTGGTCCTTCACGGCCTGCTCGCTGGCGATGAGCATGGCGGCGCCGGCATCGCTGATCTGGCTCGACACCGCGGCGGTGATGCGGCCGTCGGGCCGCAGCGTGTTGAGCGTGGCCATCTTCTCCAGGCTCGTCTCACGCCGGAAGCCCTCATCGGCGGTCACCCCCTCGAACGGGGCGATCTCGCGGTCGAAGCGACCCTCGTCGGTGGCCTGGGCGGCCCGCCGATGGCTCTCGAGGGCGAACACCTCCATGTCCTCCCGGGTGATGCCCCACTTCTCGGCGATGAGATCGGCGCCTCGGAACTGGCTGATCTCCTGGTCGCCGTAGCGGGCGTTCCACCCCTTGGAGCCGTTGAAGATCTCGGGGACCTCCATCGCCTCAGTCACCGTCATGGCCGACGAGATGGGGATCATGGACATGTTCTGGACCCCACCGGCGACGACCAGATCCTGCGTGCCGCTCATGACGCCCTGAGCCGCGAAGTGGACGGCCTGCTGCGACGAGCCGCACTGGCGGTCGATGGTCGTGCCCGGCACCTCCTCGGGGAGGCCGGCGGCCAGCCACGACGTGCGGGCGATGTCGCCGGCCTGCGGGCCGATGGTGTCGAGGCAACCGAACACGACGTCCTCGACGGCGGCCGGGTCGACGCCGGTGCGCTCCATGAGCTGGAGCAGGGGGAAGGCGCCGAGATCGGCCGGATGGACCTGGCTCAGGCCACCTCCCCGCTTACCCACCGGCGTGCGGACGGCGTCGATGATGTAGGCCTCAGCCATGACGGGACTCCTCGGAGGTCGTGAACGGATTCGGATGAGCGGGACCGAGCACCAGCTCGGCCACCCTACGGCGGTGGAAGGACGCATCCCCCCACGCCGCCGACAGGGCCCACACCCGCTTCAGGTACAGGTGCAGGTCGTACTCGACGGTGTAGCCGATGGCGCCGTGGCACTGGAGAGCCTGGCGGCCGGCGAAGGTGGCGGCGTCGCCGGCGGCCGCCTTGGCGTGCGAGGCCCGGGCGGGCGCATCGGGCGTCGCCGGTGGCCAGCGCCCAGGCGGCGGCGTAGACCACCGGCCGGGCGAACTCCAGGCGCAGGAAGGCGTCGGCCAGGTGATGCTTGACCGCCTGGAACGAACCGATGGGCACGCCGAACTGGCGACGCTCCTGCACGTAGTCGACGGTCAGGTCGACCATCCGGGCTGGCGAGGCCGAGCAGTTGGGCGGCGGTGGCCACGGCGCCGCGGTCGGCGCGCCCGGTCCAGCGCGGCGACGGCGGCGCGGTCCCTCGGCCACGACGATGACGTCGTCGTCGCGCCAGTCCACCTCGAAGAGCCGGCGGCTGCCGTCGACCGAGGGCTGCCGCTGGGCCCGCACCGCGCCCCGTGGCACCGCCACCAGGCCATCTCCCCGGGCGGCCAGCACCACCTCGGCGGTGTCGGCGCCCTCGACCAGGGGGCCGGCCAGCTGCGTGGTCAGCAGCGCCTCGCCGCTGATGGCGGCCGGCAGCCACCGGGCCTGCAGCTCGGGCGCCGCCACCTCGGCCAGCAGCGGGACGGCCACCGCCGCGGTGTCCACGATCGGATCGGGCAGGGCGGCGCGCCCGGTCTCCTCCATGCAGCAGCACCAGGTCGACCTCGTTCAGGCCCAGACCGCCGTGGATCTCGGGCCCCTGCACGCCGAGCACGCCCATCTCGGCCAGGTGGTGCCACAGCTCCGGCAGCCGCCCGTCGCCGTCGACCCACGCGTAGCGCACGTGCTCGGCCTGGCACTCCTTGTCCAGCAGATCCCGCACCGTGTCGCGGAACATGAGCTGGTCGTCGGTGAAGGCGAAGCGCACCGGACCTACTTCCTGGGCAGGCCGAGCACGCGCTCGGCGATCACGTTGCGTTGGATCTCGTTGGTGCCGGCGTAGATGGGCCCGGACAGGGCGAACTGGTAGCCCTTCATCCATGCGCCACCGTCGATGGCGGCCGGTGCGTCCCCCTCGAGCTCGGCCAGGGGCCCGAGCAGGTCGAGGGCGGTCTCGTGCAGGCGCACGTCGAGCTCCGACCACCACACCTTGTTGAGGCTGGAGCGGGCGCCCGGCGAGCGACCCTCGACCATGTCGGTGACGTCGCGCAGGGTGAAGAGCCGGTAGGCCTCGGCATCCATCCAGGCCTGGGCCACCGCGTCGCGCGCGTGCGGGGTCGTCGCCCGCCGAGCTCCTGACGGTGGTAGAGGTCGATCGAGCCGATCGCAGGCGGCGGTGAAGCGGCCGGGGCTGCGCAGGGTCAGGCCCCGCTCCGATGACGTGGTGGCCATGGCCACCCCCCACCCCTCGTTGACGCCGCCCAGCACGTCGGCGTCGGGCACGAACACGTCCTCGAAGAACACCTCGGCGAAGCCCTCGTCCCCGTCGAGGCGGCCGACCCCGCGCACGGTGACACCGTCGGCGTCGAGGGGGATGAGGAGGTAGGACATGCCCCGGTGCCGCTCGGCGTCGGGGTCGGTGCGGAACAGGCCGAACAGGTGGGTGCAGAACGCGCCCCGCGTCGTCCACGTCTTCTGGCCGGTGACCCGCCACCGCCCCGGCGTCGTCGCGCACGGCCCGGCTCTTGATGCCGGCCAGGTCGCTGCCGGCATCGGGTTCGCTCCAGCCCTGGCACCACAGGTCCTCGGCCGCGGCCATCCGGGGCAGGATGCGATCCTGCTGCTCGGGCGTCCCGAACTCGAACACCGTAGGGGCCAGCAGGAAGATGCCGTTCTGCGTCACGCGCTGGGGAGCGCCGGCCCGGTAGTACTCCTCTTCGAAGATGAGCCACTCCCACAGCGACGCATCCCGTCCCGCCGTAGCGCTCGGGCCACGACACCACCGACCACCGTGCGTCGAACAACAACCGCTCCCAGTGCAGATGGCAGCGCGAACCCCTCGGCGGTGTCGCCCGACGGGAGCGGCTGGTCGGGAACGTTGGCCTCGAGCCAGGCGCGGGCCTCGGCCCGGAACGCCTCCTCGGCGTCGGTGAAGGTCAGGTCCATCGGCGGTCAGCCTGACGTACCATCTGATGAGCCGCAAGATCGCCGGCGACCGCTGGGGTCAGCCGATCTCGTCGGGCGGCTGCTTTCAGTTCGGCTTCAGAGCCCGTTCAGCCTCACGTCAACCACGCGCGGCAGGGTGTGCTCACGACCGGTCGGCCGGGTCGATCCGACGATCAGCCGAAACGACGACCAGCCAACTTGACGACCGAACTTGAACGACCAGCCAAATCGAACGACCAGGAGGTCGACATGATGTTGCGACGTGTGATGCTGGCGGCGGCGATGGTGGCGGGCCTGCTCGCACTGCTCCCGGCCACACCGGCCGCGGCGCACCAGCAGCGGGCTCACCTGCCCCGTCGGTGACGTCCCGCAGGCGGTGACCTCCGACGTCGTGCTCACCCACAACCTGACGTGCACCGGCGGCCTGGTCGAGTGGGACATCGCCCCGGGCGTGACCGTGAACCTCGGCGGTCATCGCGTCGTCGTCCACTCCACGTTCCGCTGCTCCATCGGTGTGCACCGGCTGCACGTTCGAGGTGGGCTCGGGCACGCTGCGCAACGGGCGCCTGGAGGGCGCCGACGTGAACGTCGGTGACGGCGTGGCCACCGGGCTGGGCATCCGCGGCGCCCTGGCCGAGGTGACCCGGACGGGCTCGCTCACCCACAGCGTGATCGACGGCGGTCAGGCCGTCATCGAACGGGGCGGCCACCTCAACCACTCCTGGGTCGTCCGCGGCTCGGGCGTGGTGCTGTTCAACGTGTTCCACTCGCTCACCGACTTCGACGTCTCTCGACAACGTGATCGTCGGGAACACGGGCAACGGCATCGGCCTCACCACCAACTTCTTCGGCGCCGACGACGTCACCGGCACCATCGCCGGCAACGTCGTCGCCCACAACCACGGTGCCGGCATCAGCCTCACCGGCGATCTGCGTGACGTGGGGGCGGTGCAGATCTCGCAGAACATCGTCACCGCCAACGGGGGCACGGGGATCGAGGTCACCGGTTCGCTGAACAGCCCGCGGCCGCCCATCAGCGGTGGCCCCGTGACCATCGCCCAGAACACCGCCATGTTCAACGGTGGGCAGGGCATCAACGCCTCGTGGATCCCGTCGTGGCCCACCGGCGTGGTCGACGGCGGCGGCAACCGGGCCCGCGGCAACGCCACCGCTCCCGCCTGTGTGGGCGTGGTGTGCGAGACCGGGATGCACCACAAGCCCTGACCTGACACCCCGTCAGATTCGTGGAGTAGCATGCCCGGCATGGGCGAGCTGCCGAAGATCATCAGCGTCGACGACCACGTCATCGAACCACCCACGGTGTGGACCGACCGCCTCCCGTCGAAGTACGCGGAGGTCGGGCCCGCGGGTCGAGCGCCGGACCGTCAGCAACCTCCAGTTCAACGGCACCACCTACACCTTCGACCTCGACCCCGACGGCCGCACCGCCGATTTCTGGGCCTATGAGGACCTGCTCATGCCCCACCGGCGGATCATCGCCGCGGCCGGCTACGACGTCGACGAGCGGACGTTGACCCCCATCACCTACGACGAGATGCGCCCGGGCTGCTACGAGCAGAAGGGGCGGCTGGAGGACATGGACGTCAACTGGGTGGAGGCCTCGCTCTCGTTCCCCACCTTCCCCCGCTTCTGCGGCCAGACCTTCCTCGAGGCCAAGGACCGGGAGCTGGCCATGCTGTGCGTGCGGGCCTACAACGACTGGATGGTGGAGGAGTGGTCGGCCGGCACCGGCGGGCGTCTCATCCCGCTGTGCCTGGTCCCGCTGTGGGACCCGGTGGCCGCCGGCGAGGAGGTGCGTCGCAACGCCGCCCGCGGCGTTCGGGCGGTGTGCTTCAGCGAGATCCCCTACCACCTCGGCCTGCCCAGCATCCACGATCAGGTGTGGAACCCGTTCTTCCAGGCGTGCCAGGACACCGACACGGTGGTGTGCATGCACATCGGCTCGTCGTCGAAGATGCCGGCGACGTCACCCGACGCGCCCGCCTCGGTGCAGGCCACACTCAGCTTCGGCAACGCCATGGCGTCACTCAGCGACTTCCTCTTCTCCGGCGTCCTCGTGCGCTTCCCCAGCCTGAAGCTGGCCTACAGCGAAGGCCAGATCGGGTGGCTGCCCTACATCCTGGAGCGGGCCGACGACGTCTGGTACCAGCATCGCGGCTGGGCCTTCCCCCGTGAGCTGGTGCCCGAGCCGCCCTCGACCTACTACTTCCGCCAGGTGTACGGCTGTTTCTTCCGCGACCGCCACGGCATCAAGTCCCTGGACGAGTGCGGCGTCGACAACATCACGTTCGAGGTCGACTACCCCCATTCGGACTCGACGTGGCCCGACACCAAGTCGGTGGCCGAGGACCTCTTCTCGATGCTCGACGACGAGACCACCTACAAGGTGGTGCGGGGCAACGCCATCCGCATGCTCGGCCTCGAGCTCGATTCCTAGGCTCGATTCCTAGGCTCGACGCCGGCGGGCGAGCGAGCGTCCCTCTTCGAAGAAGGCCAGCGCCTCGTCCACCGTGGCCAGCTCGGCCATGGTGCGAGCGGCGCCGAAGGGCTGGTTCCAGAACGGCCCCTCCAAGGCGGCCCACGGGCCGACGTAGGCGTAGGGCTCCGGGATCGCGTCGTCGCCGGGCGAGAAGCCGAAGTTGACCTCGCCCAGGGTCGACCCGAGGTCGAAGTGCTCCGGCCACAGCTGCACGGCGGTCGGACCATCGGCCGGGTGGGCGGCGCCCAGGCGACTGAGCGCCTCCTGCCCCAGCGCCAGCCAGGCCCCGATCTCGGCCGCCACCGGGGGGTCGACGGGCAACGGGGCGTCCAGATCGAGCGGGGTGACCGGGGCGTAGACCGTGGGGGGCATGCCGCACTCGACGCCGTAGAACGCTCCCGCGGCCCGCAGGGTGGTGATGGGGGCCGACCTCGTCGTGGCGTCGGCCCGCTCGAGGCGCAACTCGCCGCCCGACACCACCAGCCGACCCCCCAGGGCGGCGTCGCCGTGTTCGGGGGTGGCGAAGCCGCCGGCCGCGGCCCGCAGGCCGATCTTGCCGGTGGCGGCGTAGAGCCCCGCCCCCAGCACGTGCTCGGCCAGGGCGTGCAGGGCGGGGACGGTCGGGCGCAGGGTGCGGGTGGATGCCATGGGCCTCAGTGTCGCCCACGGGTCAGCCGTTACGGTCTTCGCTCCCGTTTCCCACCAGGGCGAGTGGACCACGGCACCGAACAAGGGTCCTGCCCGCAACGACCGCTCGGCCGTCTGGCACCCTGGAGCGGTGGAGCTCCGGGTCTGGCGTGGCGACATCACCACTCTGAGGTTGGACGCCATCGTGAACGCGGCCAACAACAACCTGCAGCGGGGTAGCGGCGTGTGCGGCGCGATCTTCGCGGCGGCCGGTCCCGAGCTCGATGGGGCCTGCGCCGCCATCGGCTCGTGCGACACCGGCGACGCCGTCGCCACCCCCGGCTTCGGCCTGCCGGCGACATGGGTGATCCACACCGTCGGCCCCGTGTGGCATGGCGGCGGCCAGGGCGAGGACGGCCAGCTGGCGTCGTGCTACCGGCGCGTGGTCGAGGTGGCCGCCGACATCGGGGCCCGATCGGTGGGGATCCCCGCCATATCCACGGGCATCTACGGCTTCCCGCCCGACCGGGCCGCCACCATCGCGGTGACGGCCCTGCGGGACGCGGGCGCGGCCACCGTCGATGAGGTCGTGCTGGTGGCCTTCGACGCCGAGGCCGAGCGCAGGTACCGCCGCGTGCTCGGATCGGACTCGGGTCGGTGAGCCCCCTCGACCCCAAACCCTCAGTGGGTGAGGCCGAGCCCGTCCTGGCAGTGGGGACCACCCCAGTGCTCGACGACCTTGCCGTCGCGCATCCGCAGGATGGCTGTGCCGTTGATGACCACCGGCTGGCCCGAGGCGGCGACGTCGTAGAACGCGGACCCGGTGTGCGTGCCCCGCACCGTCCAGTTCGACACCACCAGGTCGCCGGACTCGATGAGCAGGTCCACGGTGAAGACCATGTCGGGGAAGGCGGAGCGCACCTGCGTCCACCATTCGAGCTCCTGGCCCCGGACATCGGTGCCCACCGCCGCCGGGTTCACCCGCTCGGTCACGTGGCTCATGAAGTCGGGTGACCAGTACTCGAACACGGCCTTCTCGTCGCCGGCGAACATGGCGTCGCTGTACTCGGCGAGGATCCTCAGGTTCTCGGACATGGCCCCATCATGCCCCCCACCACCCTCGTCAGCGCTCGTTCTTGTCCCTCGAGCGACCTCAGAGAGGTCGCCTGAGGGACAGAAACGCCGCAACCGGGCCAGCGATGGGAGACTCCCACGCCGTGGCTCGCTACCAGATCGATCCCGAGCGCTCGGACGTCACCGTGGTGACGCGACCCCGGCTCACGGACGGACCAGGCGCGACGGTGCGGTCGGTGGCGGGGACGGTCCAGATCGACGGGGGGACGATCGTCGCAGGGTCGCTCGACGTGACCCTCGACGGCGAGGCGGCGCCGACGGTCGGCATCGACCTCGCCGCCGCCGACGCCACGGTGAGCACCGGGCCCGACGGCGAGACCGTGGTGGTGGGTCGGGCTGATCGGCCCGCCGGCGCCTTCGGCCTGAGTGGGCCACCACTGCTCAATCCGACGATGCTCCTGCGCTGGCGGCTGGTCCTGCGCCGCGGCCTGACCGCTCCACCACTCACCACTCGGCACTCACCCTCGGCACTCGGCACTCGGCACTCGGCACTCGGGACGTTCGGCGAACACGGCTCGGGACTTCCGGCCCTGTCTGCCACCCCGCCGGAGCGGGTCTCATGGGACCCAGGTTCCGGGCAGATCCCTGCTCGGGCGGACGAGAGGGGAAGTCATGAAGCGTCGGACCTTGGACATCGTGTTCAGCGTGGGGGGCCTGCTGTTGGCCGTCCTTCTGCTGGTGCTCGGCCTCGTGTTGCAGAACCAGGCGAACTTCGCCAAGGACTACGTCCACGACCAGCTGTCGGCTCAGAAGATCACGTTCACCCCGGAGGCCGGCCTCACCGACGAGGAGAAGGGGGCCACCTGCATCGTCAGCTATGCCGGCCAGCCCCTCACCACCGGCACGCAGGCCGCCTGCTACGCCAACCACTACATCGCCGTGCACCTGGCCGAGGTGAACGACGGCAAGACCTACTCCGAGACCAGCACCGACTCCCGGGCGGCGCAGGCCAAGGCCGACGCCGCCACCAAGGCCGGCACGGCTGATGCCGCCGACCTGACGGCCCAGGCCAAGGCCCTCGACGGCAAGGTCCAGACCCTGTTCCGGGGCGAGACCCTGCGAGGCCTGCTGCTCACCTCCTACGGCTTCTCCATCTTCGGCGAGCGGGCCCAGCAGGCGGCCTGGGTCTGCTACCTGGTCGCCCTCGTCCTGTTCCTGGCCTCCATCGCCGGCTTCGTGCACGCCTTCACCACCCCCAAGGAGAAGGTGGTCCTGACCACGACTGCCGAGGAGACCACGACCGAGTGACCGGCCAGCCCACTTCCTGACCGGCCACGTGCTTTCTGTCCCTCCAGCGACCTCTCTGAGGTCGCTGGAGGGACAGATTCGTCGTGGGGGCGGACCAATCCCCTTCCTGAGCCAATCTGACGATTCGTCAGATTGGTTCTTCCATATATATCGGAATTCCTCTATTCTTCTGGCGTGGCCACCCAGGAGCAGCGCAAGGCCGAGACCCGCCAGCGGCTGCTCGACGCCGCCGCCCTGCTCTTCGCCGAGCGGGGCATCGAGGCGGTGTCCATCGACACCGTGGCCGAGGCCGCCGACCGCACCTCCGGGGCGGTCTACGCCCACTTCGGCAACAAGGACGGCCTCCTCGACGCCCTGCTCGCAGAGCCTGGTGAACGAGACGGCCGCGGTCATGGAGGCCGAGCTGACGGTGGCCGGCGACCGCGACGACCAGCTGGCCGCCCTGTGGCGGACCTTCGCCGATCCCCCGCCGGGGCCCGGGCGAGGCTGGATGCTGCTCGAGCACGAGCTGTGGCTCTACGCCAACCGCCACGAACCGGCCCGCGCCCACCTCGCCGCCCGCTTCGCCGAGGCCCGCCGCCTGGTCGCCGAGTCGATGGCGGCCTTCGAAGCCGAGGGCCGACGCCGACCTCCCGGGCACTCCCGAGGAGGTCGCCCCCCTGCGTGCTGGCCATGCTCGTCGGCCTCGAGATGCAGCACCGGCTCGACCCCGACGCCGTGCCCGACGGGGCCGCCGTGCATCGGCCTGCGAGCCGTCACCGGCCTGCGCGACACCCCGTCCGAGCCATCACGCCCCGACCCTCCCCCCGACCCGTCCCCCCGGCAACAAGAGGACCCGCTCATGACGCTGCCCCACCTCGATCACCTCGACCTGCTGGCCGATGCCTGGGTCGAGTCGGTCCCCCACGACACGTTCGACGAGCTCCGGCGCTCAGGACCCGGTCCACTGGCACCCCGAGCCCGAGGGCCCCGGCTTCTGGGCCGTGACCCGCCACGCCGACGTCGTCGCCGTGAGCCGCGACCCCGAGACCTACTCGACCGAGGTCGGGCGGCGTCGTTCATCCCCACCCAGACCGACGAGGCCCTGGCCCAGATGCGCCTGTCGATCCTCAACATGGACGGCACCAAGCACAACCGCTACCGCCGGCTGGTGAGCAAGGGCTTCACCCCCCGCGTCATCGCCCGGCTCGAGGAGCAGATCGTGGAGCGGGCCCACGCCGTCGTCGACGCGGTGTGCGAGCGGGGCGAGTGCGAGTTCGTCGAGGAGGTGGCGGCCCAGGTCCCGCTGCAGATGATCTGCCAGATGATCGGCCTGCCCGAGGCGGACTGGGACCAGATGTTCCACCTCAGCAACATGCTGGTCGGCTTCGACGACCCCGACATGCAGGCCACCCCCGAGGACGGCGCCGCCGCCGCCGCCGAGATCTACGGCTACTGCGACGCCATCGCCAACGACCGGCGGGCCCACCCCCAGGACGACCTCATGACCGCCCTGGTCGCAGGCCGAGATCGACGGCGACCGACTCGACGACCTCGAGCTGAACCTGTTCTTCGTGACCCTGGTGGTGGCCGGCAACGAGACCACCCGCAACCTCATCAACCACGCCACCCTGGCCCTCATCGAGCACCCCGAGCAGGCCGAGCGGCTGCGGGCCGAGCCCGAGCTGTGGCCCACCGCGGTCGAGGAGATGCTCCGCTGGGGCACGCTCGATCCACAACTTCCGTCGCACCGTCACCCGCGACACCGAGCTCGGCGGGCAAGCGCATCAAGGCGGGCGACAAGGTGGTCATCTACTACATGGCCGCCAACCGCGACCCCGAGGTGTTCGACGACCCCCACCGCTTCGACATCACCCGCACGCCCAACGACCACGTGGCCTTCGGCGGCGGTGGCGTCCACTACTGCCTCGGCGCCAACCTGGCCCGGTCCGAGATCCGGGCCACCATGCGCGAGGTGGTCGAGCGCATGCCCGACCTCGAGCTGGACGGTCCGGTCCGCCGCCTGCGCAGCGACTTCATCAACGGGATCAAGTCGATGCCCGTACGGTTCACCCCGACGGCTCGCCGCTCCCTGACCTCTCTCCGACCAGCGACGATCGCCCGAGGAGGGCCCATGCACACCGATATCTGCGACCAGCTCGGCATCGAGTTCCCCATCTTCGCCTTCACCCACTGCCGTGACGTCGTGGTGGCGGTCAGCAAGGCCGGCGGCTTCGGCGTGCTCGGCGCGGTCGGGTTCACCCCCGAGCAGCTCGAGATCGAGCTGAACTGGATCGACGAGCACATCGGCGACAAGCCCTACGGCGTCGACATCGTGATCCCCGGCAAGTACGAGGGCATGGGCGAGATGGACCCGGAGAAGCTGGGCGACGAGCTGCGGGCCATGGTGCCCGCCGGCCACCTCCAGTTCGCCAAGGACATCCTGGCCCAGCAGGGCGTGCCCGAGCTGCCCGAGGGCGAGACCGCCCAGGGCACGCTGCTCGGCTGGACGGCGGCCACCGCCACCCCGCAGGTCGACGTGGCCCTCAACCATCCCAAGATGCGGCTCATCGCCAACGCCCTGGGCACGCCACCCGACGACATCATCGCCGAGATCAAGCGCGAGGGGCGCCTGGTGGCCGCCCTGTGCGGCTCGCCCGTACCAGGCCCTGAAGCACAAGGAGGCCGGCATCGACATCATCATCGCCCAGGGCGGCGAGGGCGGCGGCCACACCGGCGAGGTGGGCTCGGTGGTGCTGTGGCCCCAGGTGGTGGCGGCCGTGGCCCCCACCCCCGTGCTGGCCGCCGGTGGCGTGGGCACCGGCGAGCAGATCGCCGCCGCGCTGGCCCTCGGCTGCGCCGGCGTGTGGAGCGGCACGCTGTGGCTGACCGTCGAGGAGGCCGACCTGCCGCCCGCCCAGAAGCAGTCGCTGCTCGACGCCACCAGCCGCGACACCGTGCGGTCGCGCTCGTTCACCGGCAAGCCGTGCCGCATGCTGCGCAGCGAGTGGACCGAGGCCTGGGAGCGGCCGGACACCCCCGACCCGCTGCCCATGCCGCTGCAGTACATGGTGTCGGGCGAGGCCGTCGTGCGCGGCACCCGCTACGCCGACAAGGCCCAGTCCGTCGCCTTCAACCCGTGCGGTCAGGTGGTGGGCCAGCTCGACCACGAGCGCAAGACCCGTGACGTCATGCAGGAGCTGGTCGAGGGCTACATCGCCGCCGTCGACCGTCTCACCGCCCTCAACGGCTGATCCCCCGCGAAAGCGTTCGGCTGGCCGTCAGCCGGCGAACTCGAGGATGAGCTCCTCGTCCTCCACCGCCACGTCCAGCATCTCGAACGCGCGCCGAGAGGCTTCGTCCAGGTCCGGGACGAGCTGGAACGGCTGCGAGGGGTGGTCGAAGTAGCGCTCGTCGTTCACCCGCCGGATGACCAGCCCGGAGGCGACCGCCACCGCGGCCCGCCAGAAGGCCCAGCCCGGGTCGCGCATGCCCCGTCGGGCCAGCTCGTCGACCGGGATCACGACCTGGAGCCGCTTGGCCAGCAAGAAGGGCCCGCCCTTGCTCGACACGGTGAGGTCGAGGTCGATGACCCAGGCCTCACGCGCGACGAGGCTGGGACCCTGCCGCCATTCGATTCGGAACCGTTCCATTGTCTGTACCACCAGATCATCGAACGCAGCGCCACCACGGTTTTACCCCGAAATTGCCCGGTTCGCGCGCCGGGGTGACTCAAAGTGGTCCCACCGCCACCGAATTCCGCCCCGGCGCAACGATCGGCGGAGCGGGGTCGGGGGCGGCGGGATCACAGTCGCGAGAACAGCTCCAACGGGAAGGGGGGCAGCGCCAGGGGGCGCACCGCCACCCGCAGGAGCAGCAGGGGGTTGTCATCGCCGGCCGTACGGTTGAGGTGTACCTCGCCGCAGCCGGTGCAGCGGTGGACGAGCACCCACTCGCCGTCGCCGCGGACCGAGATGGCGACCGGCTCCATGGCCGAGCCGCACTCGGCGTCGCGATCGCCGGGGCGGTCGTCGTCGAGATGACGGCTCCACAGACAGTTGGGGCAGTGGTTGCGGTGGGCGGTGCCAGGGGCATCGAGACCCACATCGAGGCCGCAGTGGCGGCACCGGAACGACTCGGCCCGCGACGGGCCGAGCGGGAACGCTGATCGTGTGACAAGGGGAACCTCCGGAAGCGAAACCCTCTTCGAGGAACGGGCGTCGCGTCCGGCACCGCCGCCGTCAAGGAGCGAGCGGGCGACCGGGTGCCGTTTGGGAACGCGACGTGACGACCTCGAAGCTCACGGTCATCAGTCACCTCCAACGGGCACTCGGTCGGGCACGGCCCCTTGGCCGCCCTGCCATCCCATCACCCGCGCCGCCCGGCGACCAAGCGAGTTTCGGTCACCAGGGAATGCCGGCCCGAGCCCGGGACGCGTGCCAGCCTGGTGGGATGGTCTACGTCGAGGTCTTCGCCTGGTGCGCCCTGGCCATCGTGGTGCTGCTGACCGCCACCTGGCTCGTCAGCCTCCGCCTGGCCGACGTCTCCATCATCGATCCGGTCTGGGGCCTCGGCTTCGTGGTGGTGGCCTGGGTGGCCCGCGTCGCCGCCGACGGGCACGGGGTGCCGCTGCGCCAGAACGTGCTCGTGGCCCTGACCACCATCTGGGGCCTGCGCCTGTTCACCCACCTCGCCTTGCGCCACCGGGGCCAGGGCGAGGACTTCCGCTACCGGGCCATGCGCAAGAAGCACGGTGCGTCCTTCGCCCGCGTGAGCCTGGTGACGGTGTTCGGCTTCCAGGCCGTGATGATGTTCCTGGTCTCGATGCCCGTGCAGGTCGGCCAGGTCCCCGACCACCCCTCCGGCCTCGGAGCGGTCGGCATCGTCGGGGTGGCGTTGTGGGCGGTGGGACTGCTCTTCGAGTCAGTGGGCGACTGGCAGCTCACCCGCTTCCGGGCCGACCCGGCCAACGCCGGCGGCGTGCTCGACTCGGGCCTCTGGCGCTACACCCGCCATCCCAACTACTTCGGCGACGCTTGTGTCTGGTGGGGCCTCTTCCTCATCGCGGCGGCGACCGGGGTGGGGGCGCTCACCATCCTCAGCCCGATCCTCATGACGGTCCTGCTGGCCAAGGTGTCAGGTGTGCCCCTGCTCGAGCACTCCCTGCGCAAGCGCCATGCCGGCTACGACGACTACCGGCGCCGCACCAGCGGCTTCGTTCCCCGCCCACCGCGCAAGACCGACGTTTCTGTCCCTCCAGCGACCTGAGAGAGGTCGCTCGAGGGACAAGAAGCGGGATTGGGCGGAGGATCTAACCCAACCGGGCGAGGGTGGTCTCGGCCTCGGCCATGATGCGCTCCAACAGCTCGGCCACGGTGGGGAGCTCGTCGATGACGCCGATGCCCTGGCCGGTGGGCAGGATCCCCACCTCGGGCCGGCCGTCGACCATGCTCGCCTTGATCAGCATGGGGGCGTTGGCGGCCATGGCCAGCTGGGCCCAGGTGAGGTCCTCGCTCTTGCGCATGGCCAGGCCCTGAGCGAGCAGGTCGCGGTACGAGGTCTGGGTCACGCTTGCGGAACTCGAGGGCCCGGCGCAGCGCCTTGGGCAGGCGGGTGAGCGTCGGACGACGACTCGATCTCGTCCACCAGGTCGGTGCGGATCACCCGCTGCGGGTACCCGTCGATGGCGGTGGTCACCACCGTGCCCGTCACCGGGGTGTCGAGGTAGATCTGCTTGACCTGATCGGGCACCGTCGACTCCTTCGTCAACAGGAACCGGGTGCCCATGGCGATGCCCGCCGCGCCCCAGGCCAGGGCGGCCACCAGGCCCCGCCCGTCGGTGAAGCCACCGGCGCCCAGCACCGGGATGTCCACGGTGTCCACCACCTGGGGCAGCAGCAACGACGTGGGCACCACGCCGGTGTGGCCTCCGCCTTCGGCTCCCTGGGCGATGACCGCGTCGACGCCCCACTCCGCCATCTTCTCGGCGTGGCGGCGGGCCCCGATGGTCGGCATGGTGACCACGCCGGCGTCGCGCAACTTGGCGATGACGTCGCGGCTGGGGGCCTGGGCGAACGACGCCACCCGGACCCCTTCGCCGATCAGCAGGTCGAGGCGGCGGTCGATGTCGGGCTGGCCGGTGACCAGGTTCACGCCGAAGGGCTTGTCGGTGCGGTCCTTCACCTCACCGATGGCCGTCCGCAGCTGGTCGTAGGTCATGGTGGCCGAGGCCAGGATCCCGAGCCCGCCGGCCCCGCTGGTGGCCGAGGTCAGGCGGGCACCGGCCACCCACCCCATGCCGGTCTGCACGATCGGGTACTCGACCCCGAACAGCTCGCAGATCCGGGTGTGCAGAGCGGGGTGGCTCACCCCCGCACCTCGGCCGAGCGGGTGTCGTTGGGGTCGAGCACCTCCCGGATGAGACGCAGCTCGTCGTCGGTGGGCGACCGCGACTCCTCCAGTCGGTCGTCGATCACGAGCTCGAAGCCGGTGGCCTCCACCACCTCGTCGACGGTGACGCCCGGGTGGACCGAGCGCAGGCGCATCCGGTGGTCGGGGGTGTCGAAGTCCATGGTGGCCAGGTTGGTCACCACCCGGCGGATGTCGTGGAAGCGCGAGGCCACCGGCCCCAGCTCGGCGGCCCGGTCGTAGCCGACGCCGCACACCACGTCGACGTGGTCCACGAACACCTTCGGGCGTGTGGTTGGGGATGAAGTACGACGTGGTGTGGTTGATGGTGTTGCCCGGGCGCGCCCCGGAAGCCCAGGAGCTGGGCCTTGGGCCGGTGCCAGTCCCCGATGCAGGCGAAGTTCTGGTTGCCGAAGGGGTCCATCTGGCTGCCGCCCATCATGACGTGGCGCTTGCCGTTCCACAGCACGCTGAACATCTGCGGGTAGGGGTTCCACGCCTCGACCACGACCTCGGCGTCGGCCACCCCCACCGGCATGGCGTTGGCCGCGAACATGGCGTAGCCGTCGGTCATGACCAGGTGGGGCTCGAAGCTCTCACGGGCCAGGCGGCCCCCGATCATGGGGATGGTGCCGATGGGGTTGCACAGCCGCTCGCCGTCGCCCCGGAAGCACTCCGCCACCGCCACCACACAGACCTCGGCTCGGCGACTCGTCGCGTCGCCATCGGTGCAGCTCCTCGTCGCTCGGCTCGCGTCCTGCCACTCGCCTTCGCTGGTAGCTCGGCCTCGGTCTCGGTGCCGGCCGAGGTACTTGGCCTGGAAGGCGTCCCACAGCTCGGGGGACGAGGCGGTGGCCGCGTACTCCTTCTGGAACGCCTCGTCGCGGCCGTAGTCGGGCGGGCACTCGGTGAAGTGGGCGCCGTGGGGAGCCTCGACCACACCGGTCACCATCAGCCGGCTGATGCGCTGGGTGTGGAACGACCCCGACGACGCCAGCTCCTCGGTGGGCACGATCTGCTCGGTGGACAGGAACGTCTGGTCGGCGGCCATGGCCATGAGGTCGTCCATGTAGAGGTCGGGCCCCAGGAACTGGGCGTTGCCGGCCTGGTCGGCCCGGTTCATGTGGATCAGCGCCGCGTCGAGCTCCAGCGCCGGCATGGCCACCAGCTCCTCGCCCTCGCCGCCGTCGGGGCCCGGGTAGGGCGAGCGCACGGTCGTGATCTCCGGCATCACCCGCAGCAGGTCGGAGCCGAGGCCGGCCCGGGTGGGCAGGAACGGCACCCGCCACGCCGCCGCCTGCAGCCCGAGCAGCATCATCCCCTCGTCGAGCTCCATGGCCTCGACCGTTCCCGACTGGCGGGCGATGCGGAAGTGCGGCTCGAGCGGGATGGTGTCGAGCGAGACGAAGCCGTAGACCGCCTTGCGCACCTTGCCCGCCGCGCACAGCAGCCCGATGTCGGGGCCGCCGTAGCTGACGATGGTCAGGTCCGTGAGCGGCGAGCGCAGGATGGCCCGCACCAGCGACATGGGCTTGCGCCGCGAGGCCCAGCCCCCGATGCCGATGGTCATGCCGTCGCGCAGCTCGGCCACGACTTCGTCCTCGGTGAGGCGCTTGTCGGGGATCACTGGTCGAACTCCGCGTCCCGCTTCTCGACGAAGGCGTCGCGGGCCTCGTCGCTCACCCCCGACAGGTTGAGCTCGAAGGTGAAGCCCTGCTCGAAGCGGTAGCTGCGCTTCACGTCGACCGGGTCGATGCCGTTGAGCGACTCCTTGGCCGCCCGGATCACCGTGGGGCTCTTCTCGGCGATCGTGGCGGCGACCGCCAGCGCCGCGGCCCGCAGCTCGCCCGGCTCGACCACCTCGAGCACCGACCCGAAGTGGTGCAGCTCCTGCGGCGGTGGCGGTGGCCGACGTGTACACCATGGCCCGCATCTTGTGCTGGGGCACCAGGCGGGCCAGGTGGGTGGCGGCCCCGAGCGCGCCCCGGTCGACCTCGGGCAGGCCGAAGGTGGCGTCGGAGGCGGCCACGATGACGTCGGCGTTGCCCACCAGCCCGATCCCGCCGCCCAGGCAGAAGCCGTTGACGGCGGCGATCACCGGCACCGCGCACTCGTACACGGCGGCGAACGCGGCGTAGCAGCCCCGGTTGGCCCCGATCAGGGCGCCGTAGCCCTCGGTGGCCTGCATCTCCTTGATGTCGACGCCGGCGTTGAAGCCCCGCCCCTCGGCCCGCAGCACCAGCACCCGCACGGCGGGGTCATCGCCCAGGGCGCGCACGATCGACGCCAGCTCGAACCAGCCGGCCACGGTCAGGGCGTTGACCGGGGGGTTGTCCATCACCACCTCGGCGATCCCATCGCTGACGGTGTGCGTGATCGGCATCCAACTCCCCCGTTTCGAGACCTGATGAGGCGTCAGATCATAGGCCACGGCGCGCCGGGGCCGATCATCCGGCGCGGCGGCGGGCGGGGGTCAGGCGAAGCTGGACGAGGGCTTCAGGCCCTGGAACTGACCGGTGGCCTCCCACTGGGTGGCCAGCGCCCACTTGATGCGCACCAGTCGGTGCACGCAGCGGGCGTCGATCTCGTAGCGGTCACGGCGGAAGCTGTCGAGGTGGCCGGCGGTCCACAGCTGGGCCCGCTGGGTCTCGAGACGGACGTAGGCGTCGCGGAGCTCGTCCTCGGTGGGGGACCGACGCGAGCCACCGGGCGAAGTCGGTGTCGGTCTGGTGGAGGGTGAAAGCCATGAGGGTGCTCCTGCGTGAACGACTCCGGATGAGCCGACGCTGTGACGGTACCGGGCGAATCCGCCGTTCGTGAGCGACTTTTCCGATCATTGGGTGAATGTTCGATTGCCGTTCTCTCACCCCGTGCTCACCTTCGGCCCGGCCCCCGTTCGCACCATCGTCGCCTGATGGGTCGTCAGGTAGCGTGGCCCGGTGAGCGAATCGACCGACCCGCTCGACTTCACCGGCCGCACCGTGCTCGTGACCGGCGGGACCAAGGGCGTGGGCCGGGGCATCGCCGGGCGCTTCCTGAACGCGGGGGCCACCGTCGTGGTCACGGCCCGGTCCGAGCCGGAGGCCGCGGTGGCGGCCGGTGGCCGCCAGGCCAGCTTCGTGGCCGCCGACCTGCGTGACCCCGACCAGGCCGCCGCCGCCGTGCAGGCCGCCGTCGCCGCCGGCGGGGGCCGCCTGGACACGGTGGTCAACAACGCCGGAGGAGCGCCGCCGGCCGAGGCGGCCACCGCGTCGGCCCGCTTCTCGGAGTCCATCATCAAGCTCAACCTGTTCGCCGCCCTCCACGTCTCGCAGGCGGCCAACGCGGTGATGCAGGGCCAGGACGACGGCGGATCGATCGTGAACATCGGCAGCGTGAGCGGGATGCGGCCCTCGCCGGGCGCCGCGGCCTACGGGGCGGCCAAGGCCGGCCTGGCCAGCCTGACGCAGACGCTGGCGGTGGAGTGGGCCCCCAAGGTCCGCCTCAACCTGATCACCGCCGGGCTCATCCTCACCGAGCAGGCGCACCTGTTCTACGGCGACGAGGACGGCATTGCCCGCGTGGCCGCCACCGTGCCCCTGGGCCGGCTGGCCACACCGGGCGACATCGGCGACGCCTGCCTCTTCCTGGCCTCGCCCCTGGCGTCCTACGTCAGCGGCGCCAACCTGTTGATCCACGGAGGCGGTGAGCGCCCGGCGTTCCTGGCCGCCGCCGAAGGCCCGTGACCGGCGCACTCGGAGTAGAACGGCGAGATGATCCCCCCGCCCGCCTACCGCGACTTCCGCGAGGCGTACCGCCGGGGGGACACCGACACCGTGCTCGGCACCGCCCAGCACGTGCTCGACGCCCTGGCGGCCGACGGCGGCGAGGCGGCGTCGGTCTCCCCGGCGGTGCTGTTGATGGTGGGCGCCCACCTGGCCCGGCGCGAGCGGCTGCTCGACGCCATCGCCTACCTCGACCGGGGCCTGCTCCAGCTCCCCGGCTCATCGGCCACCCGGGAGGTGGGCACCGGCGACTGGTACGCCCTGCTGCTCGTCCAGCTCGAGGTGCTGGTCGGTCGCTACCAGCAGGCCTGGCCCCTCATCCAGCAGCTGGTCGAACCGGACCGCCCGATCGAGACCCGGTTGGGCGCCACCCGGGCCCAGTTGAGCGTGAACGCCGCCTTCGGCGACTACGAGACCGCCTACCAGCTGCTCAACACCGCGGCGGGCCTGGCCGACCGCCTGCGGCAGCCGCCAGCAGGCCGCCATGGTGGCCGGCGACCGGGCCATCGTCCTGGCCCTGCACGGCCGCACCGCTCGAGGCCACCAGCTTCGCCGACAGCGTCCTGGGCGACCTGGCCCGGCCCCTGCGGGGGCCGCTGGGGGCCTGGTCGGCGGCTCAGGCCGTCACCGTCTCGGCCACGGTGGCCCGCCACACCGCCGCGGCCGGCGACCTCCTGACCGCCGAGCGGATGCTGTACGGCGCCGGCGAGCTGGTGGGCCGCACCGGGCGCACCCTCGATCGGGCCCAGCTGGCGCTGGCCCAGGGAGTCGTGAGCGGCCGCGGCGGTGACCTGCTGGCGTCGGAGGTGGCCCTGGGTCGAGGCCCGCCAGGCGTTCCAGTCCCTCGGGTGCGCGCCGGCCGCCGCGCTGGCCCAGTGGGAGGAAGCCAACCTGGCCGTGGCCCGTGGCCTCCACTCATCGGCCCGTCCCTTGTACGAGCGGGCCCGCGAGGAGTTCGCCGGGCTGGGCCTGTCGCCAGCCGGGCTCGACGTTCCATTCGAGCTGACGACCCGTCAGATCGAACGCCCCGGGTCGACTACCGTGGGCGCTGCCGAATCTCGCCCCCCTCCGCCGAGGAGCCCTGCATGGCCGCCAAGACCCAGCTACCCGCCGTCGAGGGCTGGTTCACCATGGACCGGGACCGCCCCGCGCTGCTCGGGCAGCAGGTGCGTGGGCTGTGGAGCCGTCTTCTTCCCCCGCGAGTCGTCCTTCTGCCGCAACCCGGCCT
The DNA here is from genome assembly GCA_963726905.1 of uncultured Microthrixaceae bacterium. Classification (GTDB taxonomy): domain Bacteria; phylum Actinomycetota; class Acidimicrobiia; order Acidimicrobiales; family Acidimicrobilacustridaceae; genus UBA4742. The sequence goes on along the minus strand of CAVSDZ010000005.1, from coordinate 404,634 downwards.
GCGCCGGTCGGGACTTCACGGAGGTCGAGCTGAGCCGCACCGGCACCATCTGGTCGTTCACCGACAACCGCTACCAGCCGCCGGCCCCCTACATCTCGCCCGATCCGTTCGAGCCGTACACCATCGCCGCGGTGGAGCTGGCCGCCGAGCAGATGGTCGTGCTGGGCCAGGTCGAGCCCGGGGTCGCGCGTGACCGACCTGCACGCCGGGATGCCCGTCGAGCTGGTGCTCGGCACCCTGTTCGAAGACGACGAGCACGAGTACCTGGTGTGGCGCTGGCGCCCGGTCTCGGGCTCCGACGAGGAGGTCGGCGCGATGAGCACCGAGCACGAGGTCGCCATCCTCGGGGTGGGCATGCACCCCTGGGGCAAGTGGGGCCGCAACTTCGTCGAGTACGGCATCGTGGCCGCCCAGCAGGCGCTGGGCGACGCCGGGCTGGGCTGGGACGACATCGAGTTCGTGGCCGGGGCCGACACCATCCGCAACGGCTACCCCGGCTACATCGCCGGGGCCACCTTCAGCCAGGCGCTGGGGTGGAAGGGCAACCGGGTGGCCAGCTGCTACGCCGCCTGCGCCTCGGGGGCCCAGGCCATCAACATCGCCCGGGCCCAGATCCTGGCCGGCTTCTGCGACGTGGCCCTGGTGATCGGAGCCGACACCACGCCCGAAGGGGTTCTTCGCCCCCGTGGGCGGCGACCGCCCCGACGATCCCGACTGGCTGCGCTTCCGCCTGCTGGGCGCCACCAACCCGACCTACTTCGGGCTCTACGCCCGTCGGCGCATGGAGGCCTACGGGGCCACCGTCGAGGACTTCGCCCGGGTCCGGGCCAAGAACAGCCGCCACGGTGCCACCAACCCCAACGCCCGGTACCCCAAGGAGTTCAGCGAGGCCGACGTGCTGGCCTCGCCCGTGGTGGCCGATCCCGCTGACGCTGCTCGAGATCTGCGCCACGTCCGACGGCGCGGCGGCCATCGTGCTGACCAGCATGGACTTCGCCCGCACCCGCACCACCGAGCCGGTGCGGGTGGCGGCGGTGTCCACCGTGACGCCGACCTATCCCGCAGACGGTCCTGGAGCTGCCCGGCTTCGCCACCGACGCCGCCGTCGGACTGGCCTCCCCCGAGCGACCGTTCCGCGACGCCATCGCCCACGCCGCCTACGAAGAGGCCGGCCTGGGCCCCGACGACCTCGACCTGGCCGAGGTGTACGACCTCTCGTCGGCCCTCGAGCTCGACTGGTACGAGAACATCGGCCTGTGCCCCGAAGGCGAGGCCGAGCGCCTGCTGCGCGACGGTGACACCGAGATCGGCGGCCGCATCCCCGTCAACCCCAGCGGCGGGCTGGCCTGCTTCGGCGAGGCCATCCCGGCCCAGGCCATCGCCCAGGTGTGCGAGCTGACCTGGCAGATCCGCGGCCAGGCCGCCGGCCGCCAGGTCGAGGGGGCCCGCGTCGGGCTGACGGTGAACCAGGGCCTGTTCGGCCACGGCTCGTCGGTCATCGTGCGGCGGTGAGCGGCCTCGCGTGACCGCGGCGCCGCTCCCCGCCCTCCCGCCCCAGCCCGCCGAGGTGCCGTGGCCCACGAGCGGCCTGGCCCCAGGGTCCGCCCCCGGCCGACGTCGACGGCGAGCGGCTGCTGGCCCTGCTCGCCGGGGCCACCGGCACCGGCCGGGACGCCGAGCTCGGGGAGACCCGAGCGGTCCTCGCCGTCCACCGCGGCCAGCTGGTGGCCGAGCGCTACCGCGACGGGGTGGACGAGCACACGACGCTGCCGTCGTGGTCGATGGCCAAGAGCATCCTGCACGCCGTGGTCGGCATCCTGGTCGGGCGCGGCCTGCTCGACCCGGCCGCCCCGGCGGCCTTCAGGCCGTGGACCGCCCCTGACGACGCCCGCGGGGCCATCACGCTCGACGACCTGCTGCACATGCGCTCGGGCCTGTCGTGGGTCGAGGACTACGTCGACGGCGAGACGTCCACGGTGATCGAGATGCTGTTCGGCTCCGGTCGAGGAGACATGGCCGCCTACGCCGCCGACCGACCGCTGGCCGCACCGGTGGGCTCGAGGTTCGAGTACTCGAGCGGCACCTCCAACCTGATCAGCGCCGTCACCGCCCGCGTCGTCGGCCGCGACCCGGCCACCTACGAAGCGTTTCTGCGCTCGGCCCTGTTCGAGCCGTTGGGCATGACGTCGCCCATCCCGAAGTTCGACGGCGCCGGTACCTGGATCGCTTCGTCCTACTGCTTCGCCACCGCCCGCGACTTCGCCCGGTTCGGCCTGCTCTACCTCCGCGACGGCGTGTGGGACCGGGCCCGGCTGCTGCCCCCGGGGTGGGTGGACCATGCCCGGACCCCGCAGGCCGACGTCCTCGACGAGGGGTGGGGCTACGGCGCCCACTGGTGGCTCCTGCCCGAACGCGACGACGGCCTGTTCTTCGCCTGCGGCCACCAGGGCCAGTACCTCATGGTCGTGCCCGCCCTCGACCTGGTGGTGGTCCGCTCCGGGCTCAGCGAGGCGGCGCACCGCGACGCCATCGTGGCCTTCCTGCTGGACGTGATCGCCTGCTTCGCGCCCTGACGGGTCCGCATCCGGGCGCCGAACTGCTTGTCGTAGGATTCCTACTCCTGGTAGGATCACGGGATGGCGGTCACCAAGATCTCCGTCTCCCTCGACGAGGATCTGGCCGATCAGCTGAGACGCCAGGCCGAGCAGGACGGTGTGAGCACCTCGTCCCTCGTGGCCGACGCCGCCGGGAGCGGCTGCGTCACCTGGCGATGTTGCGCTACCTCCTGGCCGCCGAGGAGCAATCGGGGCCGGTGTCGGCCGACGATGTCGAGATCGCCGAGCGGATCCTGAACGGGGAGCTCGACGAGTGGCCGGCCTGACCCTCGATGCCGGGCCGCTGATCCTGGCCGATCGGCTCGACGAGCGCATACGGCAGTACGCCACCGCAGCCACCCGTGTGACCCCTCGACGCATGACCGTGCCGGCGCCGGCGCTGGCCCAGGCGTGGCGCAGCGCCCGCAATGCCAACCTGGCCCGGTTCCTCCAGGGCTGCGAGCTCGAGCCCATGACCCCTGAGCTGGCTCGCCAGGCCGGTGTCCTCTGCGGTCTCGCCGGCACGACCGACGTGGTGGACGCGGCCGTGATGGCCAGCGCGGCCGGTCGTGGCGACCTCGTGCTGACCACCGACTACGCAGACCTGGCCCGCCTCGCCCTGGTGCTGCCATCGGTCCGGGTCATCGGGATCTGAGCCGCCCACTAGCGTGACGGGGATGGCCAGGAGCTCCCGCGGATCGAAGAAGGGCCAGCTGTGGCGCGGCTACCGGCGCCCGATCCTGCGCGACGGAGCGTTCTGGCTGGCCGCGCTGGTCACCGTGGTCGCCCTGGCCGCCCAGAACGCCTGGTCCGGGGTGGACGGCGGGGCCCAGTGGGCCCTGCTGATCGCCGACGTGGTGGTGACCACCCTCATCACCTTCGCCCTGATCGGCGTGCTCGCCGGCACCCTGCGGGGCTTCGGCGAGGGGTGGCGATCGGCGGGGCGGCCCGACCCCGTCGCCGCGCCGGCCGGAGCGTCCGATGAAGCGTCCGACCCGGGGGCGAAGCCGGCGTCGAAGCCGAAGCCCACCGTCGACCCGGTGCCCGAGGCCGAGCGCCCCGTCATCGGGGTCGAGCTGGAGAAGAAGGCCCGAGCCCTGGGCCGCGCCATCGGGGCCTCCCAGCGCAAGGCCCGCAAGACCTGACGGTGGCCCTCAGGGGTGCTGGCTGCTGACCGAGATGACCTCGCCGGTCAGGTAGGAGGCGTAGTCGCTGGCCAGGAACACCATGGTGTTGGCCACCTCCCACGGCTCGGCGGCGCGGCCGAACGCCTCGCGGGAGGTGAGCTCCTCGAGCAGCTCGTCGGAGGTCACCTTGGCCAGGAACGGGTGCATGGCCAGGCTCGGCGCCACCGCGTTGATGCGCACGCCGGCCGGCGGCCGCCTCGATGGCCGCGCAGCGGGTGAGCGCCATCACGCCGGCCTTGGCCGCCGCGTAGTGGGCCTGGCCGGCCTGGGCCCGCCAGCCGAGCACCGACGCGTTGTTGACGATCACCCCCGAGCCCCGCGGGCACCATGTGCTGCAGGGCGGCCCGGGTGGCGCGGAACGTGCCGGTGAGGGTCACGTCGAGCACCAGGCTCCACTGCTCGTCGGTCATGTCGACCAGGTCGGCCGTGCCGCCCGAGGCCGGCGTTGTTGATGAGCACGTCGATGTGGCCGAGCTCGCCGACGGCGGTGGCGAACAGCCGGTCGATGTCGTCCTGGACGGTCACGTTGCACACCGCCGACGCCACCGGGGCCGCCGGCCAGCTCGGCGAGCTCGGTCGGCCGCCTCGGCCAGTCGGCGCTCGTGGGTGTCGCTGATGAGCACCGTGGCGCCCTCCTCGACGCAGCGCCGGGCCACGGCGGAGCCGATGCCGGTGCCGGCGGCCGCGGTGACGACCACGGTGCGGCCCTCGAGCAGGCGGTGGCCAGCGACGTAGGGCGGGACGGGTGCGGCCATGGATGCTCCTCGGGACGCGATGGGGTCAGCGCGGGCGGGGCTCGGGCGGCAGGCCGAGGCCCCGCTCGCCGATGATGTTGCGCTGGATCTGGTTCGAGCCGCCGTAGATCGTGTCGGCTCGGGTGTAGAGGAACAGCCGCTGGGCCGGGCTCAGCTCGTAGGGCGACGCCGTCGGCGACCAGGGCGTCGGCGCCGAGGACGTCGACGAACAGCTCGCCGAGGTCGCGGTGCAGGCGGGCCCAGTAGAGCTTGGAGATGTAGGCCGCGCCGCTCGAGCTCGGGCCGGTCGGCCTGGGTCAGCATGCGCAGGCTGTTCCAGCGCATGATCTCGATGCGGCTGCGGGCGTCGGCCAGGCGCTGGCGGAACCGGGGGTCGTGCGGCCGTGCCGTTGGCCTGGGCCAGGTCGACGATCTCGTCGCAGCTCGCGCTCGAAGCCGAACTGCTGGCCCAGGGTCGACGCGCCCCGCTCGAAGGCGAGCAGGCCCATGGCGACCTTCCACCCGTTGTTCGACCCCGCCGACGACCAGGTCGGCCGGCGTGCGGGCGCCGGCGAAGAAGACCTCGTTGAACTCCGAGGTGCCGGTGATCTGCACGATGGGGCGGATCTCGATGCCCGGCGCGTCCATGCGGATCAGCAGGAACGAGATGCCCTTGTGCTTGGGCGCGTCGCGGTCGGTGCGGGCCAGCACGAAGCACCAGTCGCTCCAGTGGGCCAGCGAGGTCCACACCTTCTGGCCGTCGAGCACCCACTCGTCGCGCCGTCGTCGCCGGCGGCGAGCTCGGCCCGGGTCTGCACGTTGGCCAGGTCGGAGCCGGCGTCGGGCTCGCTGTAGCCCTGGCACCACAGCTCCTCGCCCGAGCGGATGGCGGGCAGGAACCGGGCCTGCTGCTCGGGCGAGCCGAAGTGGATCAGCGTCGGGCCGATCAGGCCCTCGCCGATGTGGCCGAGCCGGCCCGGGCCCGCCGGCGCGGGCGTACTCCTCGAAGTAGATGACCTGCTGGTCGAGCGGCAGGCCGCGGCCGCCGAACTCGGTCGGCCAGCCGACGCAGGTCCAGCCGTCGGCGCCGAGCCGCCGCTCCCAGGCCAGGCGCTCGTCGAAGAACGCGTGCTCGTCGCCCGGCCCGCCGCGGCCCCGGATCGACGGCGAACTCGCCGTGCAGCAGGTCGTCGAGGTAGGCCCGCACCTCCTTGCGGAAGGCGTCCTCCTCGGGGGTGAAGCGCAGGTCCATGGCGGCGCCGAGCGTACACTGACGCCCGTCTGACCGCGCCCGCCGCGTCCCGATCGGCCGGTTCAGGCGAGGTAGCGGCTGAGGGACTCGATGACGCAGGCCGGCTTGGTGCCGCCCTCGATCTCGATGGTGATGACCATGGTCGTCTGCAGGCCGCCGGCCACCTCCTCGACCGCCGCCAGCGTCGACCTGGGCCCGGATGCGCGAGCCGACCGGTACCGGCGCCGGGAACCGCACCTTGTTGGCCCCGTAGTTCACGCCCATCGACACGCCCCGCACCTCGACGATCTCGGGGAGCAGGGCGTTCGACAGCGACAGCGTGAGGTAGCCGTGGGCGATGGTTCCGCCGAAGGGCCCGGCCGCGGCCCGCTCCGGGTCGACGTGGATCCACTGGTGGTCGCCGGTGGCGTCGGCGAACTGGTCGACCCGCTCCTGGGTGATCTCCAGCCAGTCGCTGGTGCCGAGATCGCGGCCGACGGCGGCCGCACCTCGTCGAGCCCGTCGAAGCTCCGTCTGTGCCATGGTTCGCTCTGCCTCTCGCTCCGCGGTCGGTCCTGCAGGCCTGACGGCCCATCAGATCACCTGCCAGGATGATGCCATGACCGACGACGAGACCCTGCACCTGGCCGACCGCCTGTTCCGCGCCATCGAGGACGGCGACCTCGACGCAGTGGCCGCCTGCTACGACCCCGACATCGTGGTGTGGGCCAACCTCGGACGGCCGTGACAAGGACCTCCGAGCGTTCGCTGCGGGTGCTGGAGTGGCTGTGCTCGCGCCTCGACGCCCGGCGCTACGAGGTCACCCGGCGAGAGCTCATCCCCGGCGGGTTCCTGCAGGAGCACGTGCTGCACGGCACCGCCCCCGACGGCTCGGCCGTGGCCATGCCCGCCTGCCTCGTCGTCACCGTGGCCGACGGGCGCATCACCCGCATCAACGAGTACCTCGACCCCGCCGGGCATCAGCGCCCTGCTGGCCTGAACCGTGCTGGCCGAGACCGTCCGCGAAGCCGCCCACCGCTTCGGCGACCGGCCGGCGTTCGTGGCCGACGGCGGCTGGTCGCTCAGCTACCGCGACCTCGACCGCCTCAGCGACGAGGCCGCCGTCGGGCTGGCCGCCGCCGGGGTGAAGCGAGGGCGACGTGGTGGCGCTGGCCGTGCCGTCGATCCCCGACTACGCCGTGCTCTACGCGGCGCTGGCCAAGCTCGGCGCGATCACGGCCGGGTCTGAACCCCCGCTCGACGCCGGCCGAGCGCGCCGCCGTGCTCGCCGTCGCCGCCCCTGATCTGGTGGTGGCCACCCCCGACCTGGCCGACGGCGTCCCCGCCGCGCTCGCGGTCGTCGAGATCGCAACCGGCCACCGACGCGCCGAGGCCATCCTGGCCGGGCTGCGCGAAGGCCACCACGGTCAGGTCCCGCTCCGCCCTCGACCCGGACCCCGACCGGCTGGTGGCCATCGTCTTCACCTCGGGCACCACGGGCACGCCCGGGGCGCCATGTTCGGCGAGCGGGAGCTGGCCGCGGTGACCGCGGCCGACGTGGGCGACCGCCGTGACGGCGGCGGGCCCATGCTGTCGGGCACCCAGTTCGCCCACGTCGGCTTCATGACCAAGCTGCCGTGGTACCTGCGCGTCGGCTCGACCCTGCACCTCCTCGACCGCTGGCGGGCGCCGACGTGCTGCGCCTCATCGCCGACGAGCACATGGCCAGCATCGGCGGCGTGGCCCCCCAGCTGGCCCTGCTGCTGCGCGTGCCCGACTTCGACGACTACGACCTCTCCGCGGTCAAGACCATCGTGATGGGCGGCGCCCTCTCGCCCGCCGGCCCTGGTGCGCGAGGCCCGCGCCGCGCATCGGCGCCGCCTACTCGATCCGCTACTCGTCCACCGAGTCGGGTGGGGTGGGCACGGCGACCGCCTTCGACGCCGACGACGAGGAGGCCCTGTTCACCGTCGGCCGCCCCCGGGCGGGGGTCGAGGTCGAGATCCGCGACCACGACGGGCCGCACCGTCCCCACCGGGGAGGTGGGCGAGCTGTGCCTGCGCTCCCCCACCCAGTTCCGGGGCTACTGGCGCGACCCGGAGGCGACCGCCGCCACCCTGCGCGACGGTTGGGTGCACACCGGTGACCTGGCGCTCATCGACGACGCCGGGTGCGTGCGCCTGGCCGGGCGGGCCAAGGAGATGTTCATCCGCGGCGGCTACAACGTGTACCCGCTCGAGGTCGAGGCGGTGCTGGCCTCGCATCCGGCCGTGGCCGAGGTGGTGATCACCCCTCGGCCCGACCCGGTCATGGGCGAGATCGGCGTGGCCGTCGTCGTCCCCCGCGCCGGGGTCGAACCGCCCACCGCTCGACGAGCTGCGCGCCTTCGGCGCCGACGCGGCTGTCGGCCCACAAGCTGCCCGAGGCCATCCGGATCGTCGATGCCATCCCGCTCACGCCGATGCAGAAGATCGACCGCCGGCAGCTCGCCGCACGCGAAGCCGAACGTCCGTGAGCTCCTGCTGCCCGGCCTGCGCTCCAGCCGGGTCGAAGCCTTCAGCGACGGGGTCATGGCCATCGCCATCACCCTGCTCATCCTCGATGTGAAGGTCCCGCTGGCGGCATGGTGTTCCGCATCGCCGGAGCCTCAGCTCGAGGCGGCGTAGCGCTCCCGCAGCACGGCCACCTCGCCGAACACCCGGCCGGTGTCCACCGGCTCGTCCCACGGCACCCCCTGGAACTCCCGGTAGGCCCGGTCGATCTGGAACGCCAGCCGCTCGGGCTCGGTCCACAGGGCGTAGGGGCCCAGGTCGACGTGCTCGGCCGCCTCCAGGGTCGACCGGCCGGCGTCGAAGCTCTCGCGGGCGTCGGCCTGCACGTAGATCGAGGTAGTCCCGCAGGTCACGCACGCCGTCGGCGTCGGCCAGCGGGCCGTGCCCGGGCACGACGATCGCTCGGCTCCAGCGCCTCGATGCGCTCCAGTGCGGCGATCCAGTTGGCGAAGGTGCCCTCCCAGCCGATGGGGGTGCACCGGTGGAACAAGATGTCGCCGGTGAACACGATCGCCCTCGGCCGGTAGGTGGACGACCACGTCACCGGGGGTGTGGGCCGGGCCCGACGTACAGCAGGTGCGCCTCCAGCCCGTCGAGGTCGACCACGGTGTCGGTGTCGATGAGTGTGGTCGGCGGGGTCAACACGATGTCGTGGAAGTCGAAGGCCCGCAGCGAACGGGCGAAGCCGTCGAAGGGCGGCCCGCACGTCGTCGGCCTCGCACAGCGACACGAAGAACTCGGGGGACGCCTCACGGAAGAAGTACTCGGCGCACAGCCGGTGGCCGATGATCTCGGTGCCACGCCTCGGCGAAGAGCTGGTTGCCCCAGCAGTGGTCGCCGTTGTGGTGGGTGTTGACCAGCCGGCGGGCCGGCTCCGGGGCCACGGTGGCGTAGAGGTCGATCATGGCGCGGGTCCGGGGCAGGTCCCACATGGAGTCGACCACCAGGCCCCCGTCCCGGTTCACCAGGCCCGAGTTGGACGCGCCCAGGCCGGTGTCGGGCTGGAGGCAGGCGTAGGCGTCGGCCGCTGAGCTGCACGAGTTCCATCGCCGGGTCACGGTACTGCTCCGATACGTTGGGCGCTCATGGACCTGGGCATCCGCGGCCGACGCGGCCGCCATCGCCGGCGCGTCGAGCGGGCTGGGCCTGGCCTCGCGCCCGGGCGCTGGCCGCACGAGGGCGTGCGGGTCGCCATCTGCGGGCGGGACGCGGCGCGCCTCGACCAGGCGGCGGCCACCATCGAGGGCGAGGTGGTCACCGTCGTGGCCGACGTCTCGACCCCGGAGGGGGCCTCCGCCTTCGTGACCGCGGCCATCGCCGAGCTCGGGGCCGTCGACATCCTGGTGGCCAACGCCGGCGGGCCCCCGCCGGGCACGTTCGCCTCCACCGACCTCGACGCCTACCGCGCCGCCCTCGACCTCAACCTCCTGTCGGTGGTGGCCATGTGCCAGGTGGCGGTGCCGCCCATGCAGGCGCGGGGATGGGGCCGGGTGGTGGCCATCACCTCGGTGTCGGTGCGCCAGCCCATCCCCCACCTGATCCTGTCCAACACGGCCCGGGCCGGGGTGACCGGCTTCCTCAAGACGCTGGCGCTCGAGGTGGCGGGCGACGGCGTCACCGTGAACTCGGTGCTCCCCGGCTCGCACGACACCGACCGGCTCCGCAGCCTGTACGGCGGCGACGCGTCGGCGGCCGCGGCCGACATCCCCACCGGTCATCTCGGGCCGGCCCGAGGACTTCGGCGCCGTGGCCGCCTTCCTGTGCAGCGACCAGGCCCGCTTCATCACCGGTGCCGCCGTCCCCGTCGAGGGCGGCGCCTACCGCGCCCTGCTGTGACCCGATCCCTCTCCCGAGGAGCCGCCTGATGTTCCGCCACGTCGTGATGTTCCGCTTCGTGCCCGGCGTCACCGAGACCCAGCGCCAGGCCATGGTCGACGGGCTGGCCACGCTCCCGGCCGCCATCCCCGAGATCCGCTCGTACGCATCTGGGCGCCGACGCGGGCGTGGTCGACGGCAACTGGGACTTCGCCGTCGTGGCCGACTTCGACGACGAGGAGGGCTGGCGCACCTACACCGCCGATGCCACCCACCAGCAGATCATCGCCGAGCGCATCCGGCCCATCGTGGCCGAGCGCGCCGCCGTCCAACTGCCCGGCTGAGCGCTCAGCGGCCCCCCGCGCCCCGCGCCGCGGCGGCCGACCACCATGCCGACCGGAGGTGGCCGTCGGTGCCGTCGTCGGCCTCGGTGACCCACGAGGCCACGAGCTCGGCCACCGGTCCCGCCGTCCAGCCCCAGGCCACGCCGGCCACCGCCCCCTCCTGGCGGGCCACCGTCACCAGGGGGCGGGTGCCGGCGGGCCGGTCGCCGACCTCGACGCCGGCCTGGAGCAGCCAGGCCCGCGCCTCGGGGTCGATCAGCTCCCCCGGGGTGAGCTCCCAGGGCAGGCCGCCCCGGCCCACGATGACCGACGGCCCCAGGGCCACGTCGGCCACCGGCTCCCACCGCCGGCCGCCCTCGGTGTGCCGTTCCTCCAACAGGTGCACGCGCTCGATGACCACGTCACGGTCGGCGTAGCCGGCCGCCGCATCCACCGTCCGGGCGAGCCCGTCGGCCCCCACCCCGGGGTGATGGTCACGTGGGGCACGAAGTCGTGGTCGACCTCGCGCTCGCAACGGGGGCACGAACAGCGCGCGCCGCGCAGTCGGGCCAGCGCCGGGGTCGTCGCCGTCGCACCTCGAGGTAGGCGACGTGCTCGTCGGTGGGGAACGCGGCGACCGGCCCGAGGCGCAGGTGCAGGGCGGCACCGCCGCCCGCCGCCCGCCGCAGCACGGCCAACGCCTCGCCGTAGGCCTCGGCGGCCACGTTCACCGGCGGCACCAGCGTGATGTGGGGGGCCACCTGGTCCACGGCGGGGTCGCCGAAGGCGCGCCGCAGCCCGTCGACCTCGGCGGCCACCGGGTCCGGCAGCAACAGCACGACACCGACGCGGACGCGAGGCACGGCCCGAGGCTACCGAGGCGCGCGTGCCGGGCCCGCGGTGGGCCACGCATGAGGCCATGAAGACCGACGCCTACCGGGTCGAACCCGGCACCCACGTCGACCTGCCGGAGATCTCCTCGTCCGACACCGACGGCTACGACGGCAACAAGGCGGACGCCGTCGAGCGCACCGACGAGCTGTCCGAGCGCCTCTTCGACCTCCAGCAGGTGCTGTTCGCCGACAGCTCCCGCAAGGTGCTGGTCGTGCTGCAGGGCATGGACACCTCCGGCAAGGACGGCACCATCAAGCACGTGTTCAAGATGGTCAACCCGCTCGGGGTGAAGGTGGCCAACTTCAAGCGGCCCAACGACGTCGAGCTGGCCCACGACTACCTCTGGCGGGTGCACCACAACGCGCCCGGCCAACGGCGACATCACCATCTTCAACCGCAGCCACTACGAGGACGTCCTCGTCGTGCGGGTGCACGACCTGGTCCCCCACGAGGTGTGGCAGCGGCGCTTCGACCACATCCGCCACTTCGAGCAGATGCTGGTCGACGAGGGCACGGTCATCCGCAAGTTCTTCCTGCACATCTCCAAGGACGACCCAGCGCGAACGACTGCAGGAGCGGCTCGACAACCCGGCCAAGCACTGGAAGTTCGAGCACGGCGACCTCGAGGAGCGCAAGTACTGGGACGCCTACACCGAGGCCTACGGCGACGCCCTGAGCCGAGACGTCGACCGACGGACGCGCCCTGGTACGTCATCCCGTCGGACCGCAAGTGGTACCGCAACCTGCTGATCTCGACGATCCTGGTCGAGACGCTCGAGGCGCTCGACCTGTCCTACCCCGAGCCGGCGGCCGGGCTCGATCAGATCAAGATCGACGACTGAGACCGGGACGGACCTCGGTCAGGCCAGGACCGGACGAGGACTAGACGAACACGCCGGCGGCGCGCAGGCGGGCGTGGGCCCGGGCCAGGGCGGCCTCGGCCTCGGCGTCATCGGCCGCTCGGACCGCGGCCTCGGCCCGCTCGGCGGCGGCCTCGGCCCGGGCCACGTCGATCTGGTCGGCCAGCTCGGCCAGGTCCGACAGGATCTTCACGTGGTCGTCGTTGATGGAGATGAAGCCGCCGTGGACGGCCGCCAGGATCGGCGGCGCCCTCGAGCGGGCGGATCTCCACCGTCCAGGTGTCCAGGGCCCCGATGAACGGGGCGTGGCCGGGCAGGAAGGCGATGTCGCCGCCGCCGATCGTGCGGGCCAGCACCATCGTGGCTTCGACCGAGAGCAGGATCCGCTCCGGCGAGACGAGCTCGACCTGCAGCGGCATCAGGCGTTCTTCTCGAGCTCGCGGGCCTTGGCCCGCACCGAGTCGGCGTCGCCGACGTTCAGGAAGGCCTGCTCGGGCAGGTCGTCGAGGTCGCCGTTGACGAGCTGCTCGAACGACTCGATGGTGTCCTCGATCGACACGGTGACGCCGTCCAGGCCGGTGAACACCTTGGCCACGTTGAACGGCTGCGACAAGAAGCGCTGCACCTTGCGGGCCCGGTCCACGACGACGCGGTCCTCTTCGGACAGCTCGTCGAGACCGAGGATGGCGATGATGTCCTGCAGCTCCTTGTAGCGCTGGAGCACCTCCTGCACCCGACGGGCCACGTCGTAGTGGCGCTGGCCCACGACCTCGGGGGCGAGGATGGTGGACGTCGAGGCCAGCGGGTCCACGGCCGGGTAGATGCCCAGCGAGGCGATCTCGCGGGAGAGCTCGGTGGTGGCGTCGAGATGGGTGAAGGTGGTGAACGGGGCCGGGTCGGTGTAGTCGTCGGCGGGCACGTACACGGCCTGCAGCGAGGTGATCGAGCGGCCCCGGGTCGACGTGATGCGCTCCTGCAGCTCGCCCATCTCGTCGGCCAGCGTGGGCTGGTAGCCCACGGCCGACGGCATGCGGCCGAGCAGCGTCGACACCTCGGAGCCGGCCTGCACGAAGCGGAAGATGTTGTCCACGAACAGCAGCACGTCCTGGCCCTGCACGTCACGGAAGTACTCGGCCATGGTCAGCGCCGACAGGGCGACCCGCAGGCGCACGCCCGGGGGCTCGTCCATCTGGCCGAAGACCAGGGCGGCCTTCTCGAGCACGCCGGTCTCCTCCATCTCGATCAGGAGGTCGGTGCCTTCACGGGTGCGCTCGCCCACACCGGCGAACACCGACACACCACCGTGCTGGGTGGCGACCCGGTTGATCATCTCCTGGATGACCACGGTCTTGCCCACGCCGGCGCCGCCGAACAGGCCGATCTTGCCGCCCTGCACGTACGGGGTGAGCAGGTCGATGACCTTGAGGCCGGTCGGGAACACCAGGGCCTTGGGCTCGAGGGTGTCGAACGCCGGCGCCTCGCGGTGGATGTCCCACCGCTCGGTCACCTCGTCGAGCACCGAGGCCGGGGCGTTCAGGGGCTCGCCGATGACGTTCCACACCTTGCCCAGGGTGACGTCGCCCACCGGCACGCTGATGCCGCGTCCGGTGTTGCGCACCGGCGTGCCGCGGGTGAGGCCGTCGGTGGGCTTGAGGGCCACGACCCGCACCCGGCTGTCGCCGATCTGCTGGGCGACCTCGCCGGTGACCACCACCTCGTTGCCGTCCAGGTTGATGGTCCACTGCACGGCGTGGTTGATCTCGGGCAGGGAGCCGCGCGGGAACTCGACGTCGACCACCGGGCCGGCGATCGCCACGACGCGGCCGTCCTTGAGAGCGGGCGTGCCCTGAGGGGCGCTCGGGGAGGTGTCGGTGACGGTCATGCGGTTCTCCTGGTGCTGGCGGGGACGTGTGTCGGTGTGTCGGGTTGCGGGCGCGTCGGGTGGGATCGGACGGTCACGGGGCGACGGAGGCGTGATCGAGCGGGTCGAGGTGCGGGCGAACAGGTGCTCGGGGGCGAGGTGCTCGAGCAGCAGGTCCTCGGGGCCGCCCTTGTCGTTCTTCAAGGCCTCGGCGCCGCCGACGATCTCCATGATCTCGGTGGTGATGGCGTCCTGGCGGGCGCGGTTCATGATGCGGGTGAGCTTCGTCTTCAGCTCCTCGGCGTTGTCGGTGGCGGCCTTCATGGCCCGCTGACGGGCGGCGTGCTCGGACGCCGAGGCGTCGAGCAGGGCCGAGAAGATGCGCGACTCGACGTAGCGGGGAAGGAGCTCGTCGAGGATGCCCTCGGGTGACGGCTCGTACTCCAGGTCGCCGGTCGGGCCGGCGTCGCCGGCGTCGCCGCCGTCCTCGTCCTCGACCTCGAGGGGCAGGAAGCGGCGCACCACCGCCTCCTGCACGGCCGAGTTGATGTAGCGGGTGTAGGCCAGGTCGACCGAGGCGAGCTGGCCCGACTCGAAGCGCTCGCGCACGGCGGCGGCGACGGCGCGGGCATCTTCGTAGGTGGGGCGGTCGGTCACGCCGGCGAAGCTGGCGTCGATGCGGTAGTTCCGGAAGCGGAAGTACTGCTCCCCCTTCGTTCCCACCACGATGAGGGAGTAGTCCTGGCCGGCCTCCTGGCGGGCCTTGAGCTCCCGCTCGGCGTTGCGGATGACGGTCGAGTTGTAGCCACCGCACAGGCCCCGGTCGGAGGTCACGACGATGAAGGCGGCGGTGTTGGCCTCAGGGTTGTCCCGCAGCAGGGGATGGTCCTTGGCGGCACCGGCCTTGACCAGGTCGAGGATCACCGAGGTGATCTCCTCGCTGTAGGGCCGGGCCGCGGCGGCGCGCTCCTGAGCCTTGACCACACGCGTCGCGGAGATGAGCTCCATGGCGCGCGTGATCTTCTTCGTCGACTCGACGCTCTTGATCCGTCGGCGGAGGATCCGCTCCTGGCCACCAGCCACTTATGCCTCTTCAGCCTCGGTGCGGGCGAGCTCGTCCTCGGGCAGCGTGGCCTCGGCCACGCCACCGGCGCGGGTGACCACCGCGTCACCGATCTCGATGTCCTCAGCCGCGATGGTGAGCCCGTCGGAGGGCATGAACTCTTCCTTGAACGCGCCGATGGCCGCTTCGAGGGCACCCCCGTCGGGCATCTTGCCCGTGTCGCGGATGGTGTCGAGCAGATCGCTGTGGCGGCCCCGCAGGTAGTCGAGCAGGTCGTTCTCGAAGCGCTTCACGTCGGTGACGGGAATGTCGTCGAGGTAGCCGCCGGTCCCGGCGGCGATGACGGCCACCTGCTCGTTCATCGACATGGGCGAGTTGAGGTTCTGCTTGAGCAGCTCGGTGAGGCGGTAGCCCCGCTCGAGCTGGGCCGCCGAGATCTTGTCGAGCTCCGAGCCGAACGTGGCGAACGCCTCGAGCTCGCGGAACTGGGCCAGGTCGAGCTTGAGCGTGCCCGAGACCGCCTTCATGGCCTTGGTCTGGGCCGCCCCACCCACGCGGGACACCGAGATGCCGACGTCGACGGCGGGCCGCACCCCGGACTTGAACAGATCGTCCTGCAGGTAGACCTGGCCGTCGGTGATCGAGATCACGTTGGTCGGGATGTAGGCGGACACGTCGCCGGCCTTGGTCTCGATGACCGGCAGCGCAGTCAACGAACCGGCCCCCAGCTCGTCGGACAGCTTGGCGGCCCGCTCGAGCAGGCGGCTGTGCAGGTAGAACACGTCGCCCGGATAGGCCTCGCGGCCGGGCGGGCGGCGCAGCAGCAGGGACATCTGGCGGTAGGCCTCGGCCTGCTTGGACAGGTCGTCGTAGACGATGAGGGCGGCCTCGCCGTTGTCCATCCAGTGCTGGCCCATGGCGCAGCCGGCGTAGGGGGCGAGGTACTTGAACGGCGCCGGGTCGCCGGCGGAGGCGACCACCACGACGGTGTAGTCGAGGGCGCCGTACTCGCGCAGGGTGTTCACCGTCTGCGAGACCGTCGAGGCCTTCTGGCCGATGGCGACGTAGATGCACTTCACGTCCTGACCCTTCTGGTTCAGGATCGTGTCGACGCACACGGTGGTCTTGCCCGTCTTGCGGTCACCGATGACCAGCTGACGCTGGCCCCGGCCGATGGGCGTCATGGCGTCGATCGACTTGATGCCCGTCTGCATGGGCTCGTGCACCGGCTGGCGACCGACGATGCCCGGGGCCTGGACCTCCATGCGGCGCAGGTCGGCGCCGGCGATGGCGCCCTTGCCGTCGATGGGCTCGCCCAGGGCGTTCACCACTCGGCCGAGCATGGCGTCGCCCACCGGCACCGACAGGATGCGTCCGGTGGCCTTGACCGGGGCGTCCTCCTCCACCTGAGCGGCCGACTCGGCGTCACCCAGGATCACCGCGCCGATCGACTCCTCGTCGAGGTTGAGAGCCAGCCCGAAGGTGCCGCCCTCGAACTCGAGCAGCTCGTTCACGCCGACGTCGGGCAGGCCCGAGACCCGGGCGATGCCATCGCCGACCTCGACCACGCGCCCGACCTGCCGCATCTCGACCTCAGGATTGAAGTCGGCGAGGTTCTTGTGCAGGCTGGCAGCGATGTCGCTGGTGTTGATGGTGAGTTCGGCCATTGGTGTTCGACTTCTCCTTGACGAGGCATCCGGTCGGGTGGGGTGCGCCCGACCGATGCCGCTGAACGGCGGACTTCGCTAGATGGTCTCTCGCAGCTGGCTCAACCGGTGGCGCACGGAACCGTCGATGACCGTGTCGCCGATCTGGGTGACGATCCCGCCCAGGACCGTCGGGTCGACGATGACCTTGACCTCGACGGCGCCACCGGTGGCGCTGCTCAGCGCCTCGGCCAGGCGCGCCCGCTGGTCCTCGGTGAGCTCGATGGCCGAGCGCACCTCGGCCACGGAGCGCTGGCCCTGGCGGGCGGTCAGCTCGACGAACCGGTCGATGATCGCCGGCAGATCCCGGGCCCGGCCCACACCGACCACCATCGACACCAGCGCGGTGGTGACGTCGCTGGCCTTCCCGGCGAGCAGGTCCTCGACGATCTGCTGGCGACGCACCGCAGGCAGGTGCGGGTCGACGAGGGTGTCGCGCAGCTCGTCGGAACCCTCGAGCACCCGGGCGAAGCGGAACAGCTCGTCGGCGACCTCGCCCACATGAGGCTCGTTGGACGGCGACCGAGAGCAACGCCTCGGCGTAGCCGTTGATCCGTTGCTCAGTTCTGCTCTGCTCGGCCACGAGCCGATCTCCTTCGAGGTCTCGTCCACCGGGGCGCCGGTGGACGGGTCAGTTGGTCGATCCGACCTGGGTGATGTAGTTCTCGATCAGCTGCACCTGCGTCGGGCGGTCCAGGTTCTTCTGCACCACGACCTCGGCGGCACCGATGGCCAGCGAGGCCACCTCACCGGTCAGGTCGGCGAGCGCCTGGGCCTTCGAGGCCTCGACGTCGGCCGCGGCCCGCTGCCGCATCTCGGCGATCTCGGCTTCGGCTCGGCGATGCAGCTCGGCCCGGAGGCCGTCGGCGGTGGCCCGGGCATCTTCGATGATGCGGGTGGCCTCGCCCTTCGAATCGGCCACCTGACGCTGGTAGGTCGCCAACAGCTCCTCGGCCTCGACCCTGGCCTCCTCGGCCCGGGCCAGATCGGCACGGATCCTCTCCGACCGGGTGTCCATCATGTTGCGCACGCTCGGGAAGGCGAACTTCCACATGGCGAGGAGCAGGATGACGAACGCCAGACCGCCGTAGAACAGGTCGGTGGCGTCGGGGACGATGGGGCTGCTGGCCTTGACGCACTCACCGGCGTCGGTGCCCGCATCGAGGGCCTCCTGGACGCACTTGGCGATCTCGGTCTGCTTGGCCGCGTAGTCGTCTGTGCCGAGGCGACCGACGCCGAGCCGAAGAGGACCGTCAGCACCAACAGGCCCGAGACGATGGCTGCTCTAGTGCGCATCGGATCGCCTAGCCCTTCAGCAGGAACGCGAGGACGAAGCCGAACAGGGCGAGCGCCTCGGTGAACGCGATGCCGAGGAACATCGTGGTCCGGACCGGACCGGACGCCTCGGGCTGGCGGGCCATCGCGGTGATGGCGTTGCCGACCACGATGCCGATGCCGATACCCGGGCCGATGGCGGCGCCACCGTAGACGATGCCGGCGCCGATGGTCTTGAGACCGCTCGCCAGACCTCGCCTGCCTGTTGTCTCAGCAAGTAGATGCAGCACTTGATTCTCCTTCTAGCTTTCGGACTGTCTGTTCGAAACGGGGATCGGGCGCTGAGCGGATCAGTGCTCGGGGTGCATCGCCAGCCCGATGTACACGGCGGCGAGCATGGTGAAGATGAAGGCCTGGAGGAAGGCGACGAGCACCTCGAAGCCGGTCAGGGCGATCAGCAGGCGAAGGGCAGCAGGCCGACCGGGCGCAGGTACACGGCGTCGGCGGTGAACATGGCGGCCGACAGCACGGCGAACGTGGCCAGCAGCAGATGGCCGGCCAGCATGTTGGCGAAGAGCCGGACGGACAGCGACAGCGGCCGGACGAAGAGGGTCGAGATGACCTCGATGGGCGTGATCAGGATGTAGAGCGGCCACGGAACGCCCGGAGGGAAGGCCATCGACTTGAAGTAGCCGAAGAACCCCTGGCTCTTGATGCCGACGATGTTGAACAGGACCCAGACCATGATGGCGAGCTCGGCCGGCACGGCGATGTGGGCCGTGACCGGCATCTGGAAGCCCGGGGATCACCTCCCAGAGGTTCAGCACCAGGATGAAGCTGAACAGGGTGAGCATGAACGGGGTCCAGCTGAGCCCCTCGGGGCCCATGCTCTGCATGATGATGCCGTCTTCCACGAAGTCGACGGTCGGACTCGGCGATGTTCTGCGAGCCGGTGGGCACCATCTTGCGCTTGCGAGCCGGCGATGAGGAAGAAGGCGATGATGATGATCACCGAGAGGACGATCTGGACCGTCACCCGGGTGACGCCGTACCAGCCGCTGCCCCACAGGAACTTCCACTGGACGAGCCGGCTGACGGGCTGGAACTCGAGACCGAAGATCACTGGTCAGGCTCCTTTGCGGGGCTTGAGGCCGGGGTAGGCCAGCGAGAGCGACACATAGCGGGTCTCCCACATCAACAGCCCGAGATGGGTGACGAGGACGGTGAGCAGCAACGGGGCCATCGACGCCCACGAGGTGTTCTTCACCAGCAGCACGGCGCCCACGACGAGGGCCATCCGGAAGATGAACCCGACGAGCGTGACCGCCATGAGCATGGTGGGAGAGATGCGGGCCGCCCACGCCAGCAGCGTGGCGGTGAGCAGGAAGTTCAACAGGACGAGCCCGACACCGAAGGCGCTCGAGAGCGCGCCGTCGATACCCCACACGAGCCCGCAGCCGATGATGAGGATGGGGGCGACGGGCAGGGCCCGCCGGATCATGTCGGTGGCGATCTCGAAGCTCGGGTGAGCCCTCGACGAAGTCGACCGGTTGCTCAATCATCGGAGTCACTCCCGACGGGGGTGGCGGCCTTCGGTGCCCAGGGAGCCGAAGCGTCGTGAGCGGCCATCTGGGCCGAGTAGCGCATCACGAGCTTCCACATCTCGTAGCCGAACACGAAGAGCCCGAAGATGAGGGCGAACACGAGGTGAAGGCCGAGCCAGCGGTCGAGGAGGTACCCGAAGAAGGCGAAGATCAGGGGTGTCGCCACCATCTCGAAGGCGGCGGCGAGGCCTTCACCGAATCCGTTGTTGACATCGCGTGCTGCACGAAGGTCCACGTCGACCTCCTCTCGACCTTGTCCTACCCGGTAGGGATCGCCCCGAAATCCGACCAACGGGGAGCCCCGAGAAGGAGCTTGTGAATTCGTCCACAATCTAAGATACCGGCTCGCGCGGGCGCAAATCCGGCTGTCCCCCCGATCGCGCCGAGCTTGTCTTCAAGGCCGACACAGGCGATGGCGAAGCGAGTGCAACCTAGGCGTGGGGCCTCCCGGCCGCAACTCCCTGAGGGGTCGCCCGGCTCAGTTGAACGGCGTCGGTTCCTCGACCGTCGTCATGGCGTCCTCGGGTGCTCGATGGGCGCCCGAAGCGTCCTCGTCGTCCCTCCGTTGGTCCCGGTCGCCGCGGCGGGTGAGCCGGGCGCCCGGGTGCAACAGGGTGTAGAGGGCCAGGCCCAGCGCGGCGATCCCGAACGGCACGATGGCATCGCCGGAATGGGTGTAGGTGGGGAACAGCACGAAGCCCGACAGCAGCAGCGTCCAGGCCCACAGGATGAACACGCTGCGCCGGTGACCGTGGCCCAGGCGCATGAGCCGGTGGTGGAGGTGGTCCTTGTCGGCCGTGGCCAGGCCCGAGCGGGTGCGGGCCCGGCGCACGATGGCCCAGGCCGTGTCGACGATGGGCACCCCGAGGATCACCAGCGGGATGAACACCGGGGCGAAGAAGAAGAACGTCTGACCGCTGAAGGGCTGGTCGGTGCGCCCCCCGACGACCATGGTCGACGCCGCCATCAGCAGCCCGAGCAGCAGCGCGCCGCCGTCGCCCATGAAGATCTTGGCCGGGTGGATGTTCCAGGGCAGGAAGCCGAGGCACATCCCCAGCACGACCACGGCGATGAGCGGGCCCGATGTTGCCCGTCGGCCAGCACACCCTCGTGGCCGAGTTGCTGGGCGTAGAGGAAGAAGGTGCCGGCGGCGATGGCCACGATGCCGGCGGCCAGCCCGTCGAGCCCGTCGATCAGGTTGATGGCGTTGGTCATGCCCAGCACCCACAGCACGCTGAGCAGGTACGACCAGTTGGGGTCGAGGATGAACGTCGACACGAACGGGATGCGCAGGGTGAGGATGCTGATGCCCGACAGCACCAGCACGCTGGCCGACACCACGATGCCCGACGACCTTGGCCGGGGCCGACACCTCCCGGAGGTCGTCGATGACCCCCACGGCCAGGATCATGCACGGCGGCGATGACCAGCCCCAGCGGCTCGGTGTTGCCCTCGAAGATGGCGTTGAAGGCGTTCATGCGCCAGGCCACGAACATGCCCACGCAGGAACCCGGCGAGCATGGCGATGCCGCCCAGCGTCGGGGTGGGCCGGGCGTGCACCCGCCGCTCGTCGGGCCGGACCACGGCGCCGATGCGCACGGCCAGGTGCCGGACCAGCGGCACGGCGCGCAGCGGTGGTGACGACCACCACCGCCAACACGACGCCGTACGCCCCCAACGAGGGCATTACTCGCCTGGCCCGCCTCCGGCAGGCCCTCTTCGGGATCCGGGTGTCATCGGTGCCGCCGCTCCGGCTGGTGCCTGCGCAGCCTCGATCATGAGTAGGGCGTGAACTTGGAGCACAGGGTCACGACGTCCTCGCGGACGGCGGCCAGCTCGGCGTCGTCGGTGCGGGAGCGCAGGGCCCGGGCGATGAGCGCGGCGATCGTGGCCATCTCGCGCCTCGCCCATGCCCTGGGTGGTGACCGACGGGGTGCCGATGCGCAGCCCCGAGGTCACGAACGGGCTGCGGGGATCGTCGGGGATCGTGTTGCGGTTCGAGGTGATGCCGGCCCGGTCGAGGACGGTCTGGGCCTCCTTGCCGGTCAGCTCCTCGTCGAACGAGCGCAGGTCGACCAGCATCAGGTGGTTGTCGGTGCCGCCCGACACCAGCCGGAAGCCCTCGCGGGCCAGGGCCGCGGCCAGCGCCGAGGCGTTGGCCACGATCTGGCGGGCGTAGACGGCGAACGACGGATCGGCCGCCTCGCGGAAGGCCACCGCCTTGGCCGCGATGACGTGCTCGAGCGGGCCGCCCTGCAGCCCGGGGAACATGGCCTTGTCGATGGCCGGGCCCGAGCTCGGCGCGTGCTGAGGACGCAGCCGCCCCGGGGCCCGCGCAGCGTCTTGTGGGTGGTGAAGGTGACCACGTCGGCGTACGGCACCGGGTTGGGGTGGACGCCGCCGGCGATGAGCCCGGCGATGTGGGCGGCGTCGAACATGAGCAGGGCCCCGGCCTCGTCGGCGATCGCGCGCAGGGTCGCCGGGTCGATGATGCGGGAGTAGGCGGTGGCCCCGGCCACGATCAGCTTGGGCCGCTCGGCCAGGGCCAGGTCGCGGATCTGGTCGTAGTCGAGGCGCTCGTCGCTGGGCGGTGACCCCGTAGGCCACGAAGTCGTAGAGCCGGCCGCTGATGTTGGCCGGGGAGCCGTGGGTGAGATGGCCGCCGTGGTCGAGGCTCATGCCCAGGACCTTGTCGCCCGGCTCGAGCAGCGCCAGGTAGACCGCCACGTTGGCGTTGGCCCCCGAGTGGGGCTGCACGTTGGCCCACTCGGCGCCGAACAGCGCCTTCACCCGGTCGCGGGCCAGGTCCTCGACCTCGTCGATGTGGACGTTGCCGCCGTAGTAGCGCTTGCCCGGGTAGCCCTCGGCGTACTTGTTGGTGAGCACCGAGCCGGTGGCCTCCAGCACCGCCGGGGAGGTGAAGTTCTCCGACGCGATGAGCTGGAGGGTGGTGTTCTGGCGCTCGACCTCGGCGTCGATGAGGTCGAACAGCTCCGTGTCTCGCTGCGGGGGCCAGGGCATGGGGAAGACGCTCCTCGAAGGCGATGGTCGTTGCTCAGGGCCGGTTCAGGCGCCGGCCGGGTCGGACAGGCCGCGCCGGGCAGGCTCGGCGATGGTGGCGACCGGCTCCCACAGTAGGTCGGCCAGCCGACCCACGAGGACGTCGAGCTCGGCGGCGGTGCGCTCGTAGACCTCCGGGCCCCGACCCACCGGATCGGCCACGTCATCGAGCGGCGACGCGCCCAGGTGGGCCGACGGCGTCCGCCCGGCGTGGAGCCGGCCCAGCCAGTCGTCGACGGTCTCGTCCGGGCCCCGCGGACCGGCCTCGTCACCCCGCCGGACGATCTCGCGCAGCGTGAACACCCGGCCGTAGCGATCGGGTCGACGGATGACGGTCTCCCGCACGTGCTCGCGGGCCATGCCCACCACCAGGTCGGCCGAGCCGACCATGCTCGGGGGTGATGATGCGGCTGCGATGGCCGCTGAGATCGAGGCCCCGGCGGGCCATGGTGTCGACGGCGGTCCCCGTGGCCGGCTCGCCCTCGAACAGCAGCCCGGCGGACGACACCGTCGTGGCGGCGATGGCCCGGGAGTCCAGGGTGTGGCGGAGCAGTGCCTCGGCCATCGGTGATCGGCAGGTGTTGCCGGTGCAGACGATGAGGATCTCGATGGCGCCGAGTGTAGTGAGGCCCGGACCGCGGCGGCTCGCCGCGCACCTAGGCCGTCGCCGCCGCCATGGCCGACGGCCTCGATCCACGCACACCCGTCCTGATCGGCGCCGGCCAGCTGAGCCAGCGCGTCGACCAGGGCGCCGACGTCCTCGAGCCGGTGGACCTCATGGTCGGAGGCGCTGCGCCGGGCCGAGGCCGACAGCCGGCGTGACCGGGGCCCTGGCCCGGGCCGACTCCGTGCGGGCGATCCTGCCAGCTGTCGTGGCGCTACGGCGACCCGGCCGCGCTGGTGGGCGAGCGGGTGGGCGCCAACCCCCGCCAGACCGTGTACACGGTCATGGGCGGCAACTACGCGCAGACGCGTGGTCAACCTGACCGCGGCCGACATCCAGGCCGGGCGGGCCGACATCGTCCTGCTCACCGGGGCGGAGGCGTGGCGATCCCGCACCGCGTCGCGCGCCGCCGGCACGACCTGGGCTGGACGACGCAGCCCGACGGCACCGCCCCGACCGCTCACCCTCGGCGCCGACGACCCGTCGATCTCGGCCACCGGGCGAGATCGACCGGGGCGTGTTCATGCCGGTCCACGCCTACCCCATGTTCGAGATCGCCCTCCGGGCCAAGGCGGGCCGCAGCCCCGAGGAGCACCGTGCGGCACGCCGGCGTCGCTGTGGTCGCGCTTCAGCGAGGTGGCGGCCACCAACCCCAACGCCTGGATCCGCCAGGTCGTTCACCGCCGAGGAGATCGCCACCGCCGACCCCGGACAACCGGATGATCGGCTATCCGTACACGAAGCGGATGAACTCCAACAACATGGTCGAGCAGGGTGCCGGGCCTCATCCTGTGCTCGGTCGAGGCCGCCGAGTCGCTCGGTGTCGCCCGCGACCGCTGGGTCTTCCCGCAGGCGGGGACCGACGCCCACGACCACTGGTTCATGTCCAACCGTGCCGACCTGTGCTCGTCCCCGGCCATCCGCCTGGCCGGCGGGCGAGCCCTCGAACTGGCCGGGGTGGGCGTGGACGACCTGGCCCATGTCGACCTCTACTCGTGCTTCCCGTCCGCCGTGCAGATCGCCGCCGCCGAGCTCGGCCTCGACCTGCGAGCGCCAGCTCACGGTCACCGGCGGCATGAGCTTCGCCGGCGGCCCCTGGAACAACTACCCGATGCACGCCATCGCCACCATGGCCGGCCTGCTGCGCGACGACCCGGGGGCGTTCGGGCTGTGCACCGCCAACGGCGGCTACACCACCAAGCACGCCTTCGGCGTCTACTCCACCACCCCGCCGGCCGCCGGCTTCCGCCACGACGACCTCCAGGCCGCGGTGGACGCCACCCCCAGCCGGGAGGCGGCCGAGGACCACGTCGGTGCGGTCACCGTCGAGACCTACACCGTCATGCACGATCGTGACGGCCAACCCGAGACCGGCCTGTTCGCCCTGCTGACGGCGGAGGGCGCCCGGGCCTGGGGCTCGACCCACGACCGGACGACGATGGACGAGCTGATCGCCACCGAGGCCGTCGGGCGGGCCGCGCAGATCGACGCCGAGGGCCACGTCCAGCTGAGCTGAGCGCGACGTGACCCTCTGCGGTCAGGTGTCGGCGCGCATGCGGGCGGCCAGGGTCTCCATGACCCGGTCGTGGGCCTTGGGCATCTCCTCGAGCAGCTGCTTGAAGTGCCTGGTGTCGAAGGCGATGAGCTTCATCGGCGTGTCGGCCACCACCGTGGCGTTGCGGGGCTTGTGCTCGACCAGGGCCATCTCCCCCACCATCGAGCCCGGTCCTGAGGTGGCCACGTGCTCCCCGCTCACGTACACGCTGGCCTCACCTTCGAGGATCACGAAGCACTCCTGGCCCACCCGGCCCTGATCGACCAGGACCGCGCCCTTCTCGGCGTCGACATCGTCGGCCAGCTCGGCCACCCGCTGCATCTCGTCGGGGGAGAACCCGTCGAAGAAGGGCACCCCGGCCAGCTTGGCCACCCCGTCGACGGCCTTCTTGCGATTCCCGAACATGGCCGATCCCCCTGGATCTCGTCGCGGGCCCGACCTCGGGCCGCGTGGGCGTGATCGTAGGCCAGCCCACGGCCCGACGCGGGGCCGATACCGTAGGCCCGCGCTCTGGCGCGACCCGACGAATCCCGAGGGGGGACCCATGAAGGCTGCGGTCATGCGCCACGGCGAGCTGGTGGTGGACGACATCTCCGATCCGCGGCCGGTCGCCGGGCAGGTCCTGGTCAAGACGCTGGCCTGCGGGATCTGCGGCTCCGACCTGCACGCCCTGGCCCACGGTGATCTGCTGGTGGCGGCGGCCAACGAGTCGTCGGCCGAGCCGCCGGCGGGCATGCCCGCCCCCCAGATGATGGACCTGGACCACGACGTGGTCATGGGCCACGAGTTCGTCGCCGAGGTCCTCGAGCTGGGCGAGAACGTGGGCAACTGCGCCCCGGGCGACATCGTGGTGTCGATGCCGGTCGCTTTCGACCCCGGCGGTCTGCACGCCGTCGGCTACTCGAACCTCTACCCCGGCGGCTACGGCGAGCGCATGGTCCTCAACGACCTCCTGGCGCTCAAGGTGCCCAACGGGCTGTCGCCGCGCCGGGCGGCCCTGACCGAGCCCATGGCCGTGGGCATCCACGCCGTGAACAAGTCGCAGGTGACCCCGGCTCACACCGCCGTGGTGCTGGGGGCCGGGCCCGTCGGCCTGGCCGTCATCGCCGCCCTCCGGGCCCTCGGGGTCCGCGTCGGTCATCGCCGCCGACTTCTCCTCCACGCGTCGGGCGCTGGCCCTCACCATGGGGGCCGACGAGGTCGTCGATCCCACCGAGGAGCACGCCCTGGCGGCCTGGCGCCGCCTCGGGAGCCATGGCCCGGTCGTCGTCTTCGAGGCCGTGGGCGTCCCCGGCATGATCGACGACGCCATCCGCACCGCCCCCCGGGACGCCCAGATCCTGGTCGTCGGGGTGTGCATGCAGGCCGACACGATCCGCCCCATGATGGCCGTCAACAAGGAGCTGAACGTCCAGTTCGTGCTCGGCTACGACCCCATGGAGTTCAGCGAGAGCCTGCGCCGCATCGCCGACGGCGAGGTCGATGTGGACCCTCTGATCACCGGTTCGGTGGGCATCGAGGGCGTTCCCGGGGCGTTCGCGGCCCTGGCCGACCCCGAGGCCCACGCCAAGATCCTGGTGGAGCCTTCGGCCTGAACCCTCAAGATCGGGCCCCGGTTGGCCGACGCGAGTGCGTGTGACCGTCCTCCTGCGCCCCGGGCGCGGGTTGGTACGGTCTGTCGACCACGTGCTGACCGGTGGGAGCTGACCGATGGCCAAATACCGATGCCCACAATGCGGGGCGGGACACAAGGACCCTCCCGCGACCTGCCGGCTGTGCGGCTACGTCATGGACGGGACCGTCACCAATGTGACGGTGCAGAAGTCCGCGGCCCCCATGAAGGAGAAGAAGGGCGTCGGCTCGATGATGCTCATCGGCGTCGCCGTCGTGCTCGGCATCGCCATCCTGTCGGTGCTGCTCGGCTTCACCTCGGGCAACTTCAGCTACGGCCGCATCCGCAACAAGGTGGGTGAGTGGGTCCCGTCCCTGGCCTCCAAGGATGACGGCTGGAGCCAGGTCACCGACACCGACGGCGGCTTCACCATCGACATGCCCGGCGAGGCCACCGCCATCTCCGTCGTCTACCCGCCGGTCGAGAACGGTCGGATGGTCGGCTGGTCCGCCCACATCGGAACCGACTCCCAGCTGTCGGTGCAGTACGGCAAGGTGATCCAGGTGCCCGGGGAGAACGCCCAGGCCGAGCTCAACCGCCTCGGCGACGCCTGGATCTACGGCAGCGGCGAGGTCGAGAAGCGCACCGACACCACGTTCCAGGGCTACCCGGCGCTCGACTACCGGATCAAGAACATCAAGTTGTTCGGCCAGGACGCCTGGCAGCACACCGTCATGTTCCTCAAGGGCGAGACGGTCTACGTGCTGCAGTCGCAGTCCATCTACCCCGACAACCCGAGCTTCCCGCGCTTCGCCAGCAGCATGCGCTTCGTCGCCTGAGCGTCACGGCCCGACCCGAGCCACCACGGCGCGGGCCTGCCCGGCCAGGTCGTCTTCCACCCGCACGTCCGTGAAGCCGGTGGCGCGCGCCGCGTCCGCGGTGGCCTCGGCCTGGTGGGGCGCCAGCTCCACCACCAGCACGCCCGGCCGGGCCAGCCAGCGGGGGGCCCGGTCCACCACCTCGATGAGGGCTTCGCGCCCCGTCGGGCCCGGCACGAGCGCCCCGACCGGTTCCCAGTCGGCCACGGCCGCGGGCAGCGGGTCCGACGGCGCGACATAGGGAGGGTTGGACACGATGAGGTCCACGGTGCCGAGCAGCTCGGCGGGCAGGGCCTCGTACCACGATCCCTCCACCAGGCGCACCCGGGTGGCCGCCCGGCCCAGGCCCGCCAGGTTGGCCCCGGCCACGGCCAGGGCGTCGGGCGAGACATCGGTGGCCCAGACCTGCGTCTGCTTCCGCTCGGCGGCGATGGCCAGCCCGATGGCCCCCGACCCGGTGCCCAGGTCGACCACCACCATCGGCGCGTCCCGCCGGTCGCCGCTCAGGCGGTCCAGCTCGTCCAGGGCGAAGCCGACCACCTGCTCGGTCTCGGGCCGGGGGATGAGCACCCGTCGGTCGACCATCAGGTCGAGGGTGCGGAACCCCCACCGGCCGAGCACGTACTGCAGGGGCTCGCCGGTCAGGCGCCGGGCCACCAGGCGGTCCAGGGTGGCCACCCCCCGAACGGTGGCCGGCCGATCCAGCCCCGCGGCGTAGTCCGCTCCCTCCAGGCCCGACGACTCCTCGATGATCCAGCGGGCCTCGGCGTCGGGGCGCTCGACCCCGGCTCGGTCCAGACGCTGCGCGGTCTCGGCCTGCAGCTCGCGCCACGAGACCGTTCCCTCGAGGTCAGGCCCGCCGTCGTCAGGCCCGGGAGTCGTCATCTTGCAGCTGGCGGCTGCGTTCGTCGGCCACCAGGGCGTCGACCACGTCGTCGAGCTCGCCGGCCAGGACCTTGTCGAGCTTGTACAGGGTGAGGCCGATGCGGTGGTCGGTGACCCGGTTCTCCTTGAAGTTGTAGGTGCGGATCTTCTCCGAGCGCCCCCCGCCCCCGACCTGACCCCGGCGGGCATCGGAGAGCTCGGCCGCCTGCTTGTCCTGCTCCAGCTTCAGCAGGCGCGACCGCAGCACCTGCAGGGCCTTGGCCCGATTCTGGATCTGGCTCTTCTCGTCCTGCATGGCCACCACCGTGCCCGTCGGCTTGTGGGTGATGCGCACGGCCGAGTCCGTGGTGTTGACGGACTGGCCCCCCGGGCCCGACGAGCGGTACACGTCCACCTGCAGGTCGTTGGGGTCGATGGTGATGTCGACCTCCTCCGCCTCGGGCAGGACGGTGACGGTGGCCGATGACGTGTGGATGCGCCCCTGGGACTCGGTCTCGGGCACCCGCTGCACGCGGTGGGGGCCTCCCTCGTGCTTGAGCCGGCTCCACACCCCGTCGCCCGACACGACGGCGGTCACCTCGCTGAAGCCCCCCATGTCCGATGGGCTCGAGGCCAGCACCTCGAACTTCCAGCCCATGCGGGAGGCGTAGGCCCGGTACATCTCGAACAGGTCCCGGGCGAACAGGTTGGCCTCCTCGCCGCCTTCGGCGCCCCGCACCTCCAAGATCACGTTCTTGTCGTCGTTGGGGTCGCGGGGCAACAGCAGGACCTTGATCTCCGCGTCGAGCCGCTCGATCCGCTCGGTGGCGTCGTCGATCTCCGAGCGCAGCTCGTCGCGGTCCTCGGCCGAGGCGTCGCTGTACATCTCCCGGGCCGCGGCCAGGTCCTCGGTGGCGCCGCGCAGCTCACGCGAGCGCGACACGATGGCCTCGAGCTCCTTGTACCGCTTGGCCACCTCGCCGTAGCGGCCCTGATCGGCCAGCAGGTCGGGGTCGGCGAGGCGCGCCTCGACGTCGAGGAACTCCTGCTCGAGGTCGGCGAGGCGATCGTGCACCTCGTCAGGGTACTGGCCGCCCACACGGCGCCCGTTTCCGCCAGGATGAGGCGATGACGGTCTACGTGGCCCTGCTCCGGGGCATCAACGTCGGGGGTCACCACCAGCTGCCCATGGCGGACCTGCGCGCCGCGGTGGCCCAGGCCGGGGCGGAAGACGTGACCACCTACATCCAGAGCGGCAACGTCGTCTTCCGCCACGGCGCCAAGGCCCCCGGCCTGACCCGGGAGTTGCAGGAGGCGATTGCCGCCACCGCCGGGTTCGACGTGCCGGTGACGCTGCGCACGGCGAAGGAGTTGCGCGCCGTGGTCGAGGCCACCCCGTTCCCGATCTCGGAGCCGACCCGGCTGCACGTGAGCTTCCTCGACGAGACCCCACCGGCCGGCGCCTTCGACTCGGTCGACCGGGCCGCCTTCGCGCCCGAGGACTTCTCCGTCGTCGGCCGGGAGGTGTACCTGCACCTGCCCAACGGGATCGGCCGTACGAAGCTCGTCCAGGCGCTCGGCCTGTACACGCGCCACCCGGCCACCACCCGCAACTGGCGGACCGTGGTCACCTTGCGCGACCGCAGCGCCGAGCTCTGAACGATCGGTGTGCGGTCAGGCCGGTCAGGCCTGCCACTCCCCGGCCAGGGTGACCACCTCGGCCGGTTCGACCAACGCGGCCGCGAGGGAACGAGTGACCGCGTGGGCGTCGCGCTCGGGCAGAGCCAGCACCAGCCGCGCCTCGGGCGCCCAGGCCAGGCGGGTGTCGGCCGCGGCGGGGACGAGATCCAGATCGATGCCCGTCGAGCACACGACCACCACCGCATCGCCGTCCGGGCCCCGCCCCAGGGCGGCGGCCGGTGCCGCCGCCTTCACACTGGCCCGGGGCACGGGCGTCTCGACGGCCCACAGCTCAGCGGCACCGACCAGCGCCGGGTCGGCCAGCAGCCGGGCCCGCAGCCACCGCTCCGACGCCAGCCGATTGAGGGGGTGGCTGGGGGCGCCGGCGCGGCGGTGCTGCTCGACGGTGGCCACCACCTTGGCCAGGGCGTCGGCGGGAGCGAGATCGCCGTGGAGCATGGCGAACGCCTCACGGTCGTGACGTCCCACCCCGACCTCGAGGTGGCTCCCGTGCTCGTCGTCGACCACACGGGCCACCTCCAGGCCGCGCACCTCGCCGAAGATCTCGCCGTGCTCGACCACGACCTCGATGCCGTGGGCCCGCAGCGGCTCCGCCGCCTGCTCGGCCGTGGCGGACGGCGGGAGCGGGCGCCGGGTAGGGCGCCGGTGAGGCGGCGACCAGGGTGCGCCCGTCGACCTGCCAGATCGTCGGCGGTCGCCGGAAGGCCGAGGCCCGCCGGGCCAGGACGCCACCGCCGGAGTCGACCAGCACGTGGAGCTCGGTCGACCCCCTGCTGGCGGGCCCAGGCCAGGGCAGGGCCCAGCCCTCGCTCTGGTCGCTCGTCGACGAGGACCCAGCCCACCGGGCCGTGGCGCCGGGTGGCGCCACCGTCGAAGGTGGAGGCCACCACCTCGTCATCGGCGGCGGGCGACCCCCACTGCTGCGCCACGAGGGCGCGCAGCTTGGCCGTCAGCGCCGCGGCGCGGCGATCGGGATCGATCAGGCTTCGCCCGTGCCGCTCTTGGCCTTGCGCTTGCCGTAGCGACGCTCGAAGCGGTCGATGCGGCCCCCGGCGTCGACCAGCTTCTGCTTGCCGGTGTAGAAGGGGTGGCACTCGTTGCACAGTTCGGAGTGCAGCTCAGGGCTGGTGGAGCGCGTCGTGAACGTGTTGCCGCACGAGCACTTCACCGTGGCGGTCACGTAGTTGGGGTGGATATCAGCCTTCATCGGACACTCCAGAGAACTTGTGGGCAGACCATTGTGCCTGGATCCGCCGCGTCTTCACAACGTGACGACGACCTCAGGCCCCGGCACTGGGGGCCTTGGCCACCTCGGACAGGAACTCGTCGTTGCTCTTGAACGTGGCCAGCCGGTCGATGAGCATCTCCAGACCGGCGCCGCCGCCGCCCTCACCGAGACCGGACAGGACCCGGCGCAGCTTCCACACCTGCTGCAGCTGCTTGGGCTCGAACAGGAGCTCCTCGTGGCGGGTGGAGGAGGACTCGACGTCGATGGCCGGGTAGATGCGCCGCTCCGAGAGCTTGCGGTCGAGGCGCAGCTCCATGTTCCCCGTGCCCTTGAACTCCTCGAAGATGACCTCGTCCATGCGCGACCCGGTCTCGACCAGCGCCGTGGCCAGGATGGTCAGCGAGCCGCCCTCCTCGATGTTGCGGGCCGCGCCGAAGAACTTCTTGGGCGGGTACAGGGCACCGGTGTCGATGCCGCCCGACATGATGCGTCCGGTGGTGGGCGCGGCCAGGTTGTAGGCCCGGGCCAGTCGGGTGATGCCGTCGAGGATGATGACCACGTCCTGGCCCTCCTCGACCATGCGCTTGGCCCGCTCGATGACCAGCTCGGCCACCATGGTGTGCTCCTCGGAGGGGCGGTCGAAGGTGGAGGCCGCCACCTCGCCCGAGACCCAGCGCTTCATGTCGGTCACCTCTTCGGGGCGCTCGTCGACGAGCAGCACGATGAGGTGGACCTCGGGGTTGTTGGTCTCGATCGACTTGGCGATCTGCTTCATCACCGTCGTCTTGCCCGCCTTGGGGGGCGACACGATGAGGCCCCGCTGGCCCTTGCCGATGGGCGACACCAGGTCGACGATGCGCGCCGTCATGTCGCTGGTCGCCCTGGTCTCGAGCCGGAGACGCTCGTCGGGGAACAGCGGCGTGAGGTCCTCGAAGCGGGGACGCTGACGAGCCTGCTCGGGGTCCACCCCGTTCACCGTGTCGATGCGCAGCAGCGCCGGGTTCTTCTCGTTGCGCCCCGCGGGACGGGCGGCGCCGGTGAGGCGGTCGCCCTTGCGCAGGGCGAACTGCCGCGCCTGCTTCACGGAGATGTAGACGTCGTCCTTGCTGGGCAGGTACCCCTTGAGCCGCAGGAACCCGTAGCCCTCGTCGCGCAGGTCGAGCAGTCCCTCCACCTCGACCGGCTCGCCCTGGAAGGGCTGCTCCTGGTCAGGCCGGTCGGGCCGCTCCCGGTCCCGGTCGCGGCCCCGACGGCGGCGGCGACGGTTGCCCGGCTCGCCCTCGGCCCCCTCGGCGGCGTCGGGCCCTTGGCCCTGCGGCCGCGGGGCGACCTGGTTCTGGCCCTGGTTCTGGCCCTGGTTCTGGCCGTTGCGGTTCCCGCTGCCGTTGCGGTTGCGGGCCGGCCGGTCCCCGCCGTCCTCGGCATCGCCCTCACCGGAGGCCACGGCCGCCGGGGCCTCGCGGTCGGCGCGGGCCTCGTTGCCGGCGCCGGACTCGTTGCCCTCGCCCTCGTCGGGCGTCGCCGCCCGGCCCCGGGGGCGACGGGTGCGGGGGGCGGAGGCGTCGGACCGTCGCTCTCCGCCTTGGCCTCCGCCTTCTCGTCACCCTTGGCCTCGCCTTTGGGCTGGCGCGCCGTCGGCCTGGTCGGCCTGGTCGGCCGTGGTCGGCCTGGTCGTCGGGGTCGGCCCCCGCCGGGACCACGCCGGCCAGCTCGAGCACGAGGTCGACGAGATCGGCCTTCTTGGCCCGCGACCCGGGCTTGCCGCCCAGGGCCGTGGCGATCGTGTGGAGCTCGTCGCGGTCCTTGCGCTCGAGCGCCGAGCGTTCGAGTTCCTGTGTCTCCGCGCTCACGGCTACCTCGCTTCTCTCTGGTTTGAAGGGGGGATGTCGGAGCGGGCGACTCGGCGGCGCCGGGGTTCGGCGCGGTGCCTTGCCTGCTCACACTGCGACATCAAAGAACGACGTGGGGAGGAACCGCCGGAGCGATGGCCGCCGTGACCTTGCGGTTCCGGCGAGACCCAG
Source organism: uncultured Microthrixaceae bacterium (assembly GCA_963726905.1). Classification (GTDB taxonomy): domain Bacteria; phylum Actinomycetota; class Acidimicrobiia; order Acidimicrobiales; family Acidimicrobilacustridaceae; genus UBA4742. The sequence goes on along the minus strand of CAVSDZ010000005.1, from coordinate 371,352 downwards.
GTGAGCACCACCTGTGTTGCGAGTGCCCTGCTGTCGGACCGCGAGAAGCTCGAGATCGGAGAGGCGGGATCGTCGTGATTACCGAGCCGAATGGCGTTGGGAACCCCCGAACGACGACCCGAGCATCCTACCCGCGGCCACCTGGGCGCGCCAACCTCACCGCGGCTCCGACCCCGGCCTGACCGCTGGCCTTCTCGTCGGCTTCACGGGCTCAGTGATGGACGAGACGGCCCATCAGCTCGTGGCCGGGGACGGCCGGGCTCGAGGCCACCGCGCTCTCGGTGTAGGTGCCCCCGGGGCCGGCCACCCGCGAGTCGACCAGCAGGTAGGGCACCGGGTCCGCCGTGTGGGTCTTGAGCCGCAGCGGGCGTGGCGTGATCGGGCAGCAGCAGCAGGCGCCAGGGACCGAGCCGGTCGAGCGCCGGGACCAGGCCGGCCAGGATGTGGCGGTCCCAGTTCTCGAGGGCCCGCACCTTCTCGGCCACGTCGCCGGCGTGGCCGGCCTCGTCGGTGGCCTCGACGTGGATGATGAACAGGTCGGCGCCGTCGGCGAGGGCGTCGAGGGCGCAGTCCAGCTGGGCGGCGTAGTCGGTGTCGTAGCCCGGCGTCATGCCCTCGACGTCGACCACCTCGATGTCGGTGAGCACGCCGAGGCCCCGCACCAGGTCGACGGCGCTGCTGAGGGCGGCGTCGAGGCCGTAGAGCGAGCCGAAGCTGGGCATCTCGGGCTGGTGACCCTGACCCCACAACCAGATCTGGTTGGCGCTCGAGGCCGAGGCGGCTCGACGACGGCCGTCGACGCCTCCATGAGCTGGCGCAGCCGCGGGCCGGCCGGGCCCTCGGGCAGCACCACCGGCTTGTCCGAGAGGTCGTGGGGCGGGACGCAGGTGGCGTCGATGACCAGTCGGCCGGCGCCACCATGATGTGGCGGTACTCGACGCCGGCATGGAACTCGATGCCGTCGCCGCCGAGCTCGTCCTGCAGGGCCTCGATGACCTTGGTGGCGTCCTCGGTCGAGGGGTGCCCGCCGGCGAAGTCGGCCATGACGCCGTCGGTGACGGTCACCAGGTTGCACCGGTAGGCGATCTGGTCGGGGCGCAGCCGCAGGCCCAGGGCGGCGGCCTCGATGGGGGCGCGCCCGGTGTGGAACGTGGCCGGGTCGTAGCCGAAGATGGCCATGTTGCCCACGTCGCTGCCCGGCGCCATCCCGGCGGGGATGACCGCGGCCCGGCCCGACCTCGCCGCGTGCCGCCAGCGCCGTCAGGTTCGGGAGGTGGGCCACCTCGAGCGGCGTGCGGCCATCCAGTTCGGCGACCGGCTCGTCGGCACAGCCGTCGGGCACGCACACCACGTACTTCATCGCGGCATCATGCCAGGAATCGCGCCGGCGCGTTCAGGCGAGGCAGGACTCGATGCGGGCCCGGATCGACGCCGTAGTCGAGCGGCACCTCGTCGTAGCGCTCGGGCCGCTCGAACAGGTCGGCCAGGCGATCGGGAAGCGGCGGTCGCACCCCGGTCGCCGCCTCGACCGCGTCGGGGAACTTGGCCGGATGGGCGGTGGCCAGCGCCACCATCGGCACCGACGGGTCCTGACGGCAGACGCGCCGCCGCGCCCAGGCCCGACCGCGGTGTGGGGATCGACCAGCACGCCGTGGCGGCGGTAGACCTCGCCGATGATGGCGGTGGTGGCCGCGTCGTCGATGCGGGCGCCCGACCAGTGCTCGGCCAGCAGGCCCATGCGGTCGGCGTCGAGCACGAAGCGGCCCTCGGTGCGGAACGCCAGCATCGTCTCGGCCACGGCGGCGCCGTCGCGGCCGTAGCAGCTCGAACAGCAGCCGCTCGAAGTTGCTCGACACCTGGATGTCCATGCTCGGGCTGAGCGTCGGCTCGACGCCCTGCATCTCCATGGTCGCCGGTCTCGAGGAATCGGGTCAGGATGTCGTTGGCGTTGCTGCCCACCACGAACTGGCGCACCGGCAGCGCCCATGCGCTGGGCGGCGTAGCCGGCGAAGACGTTGCCGAAGTTGCCGGTCGGCACGGCGAACGAGACGGGCGCGGCTCCGCCGGTGAGCCGGGCCACCGAGGTCACGTAGTAGACGATCTGGGCCATGACCCGGGCCCAGTTGATGGAGTTCACCGCCGACAGGTTGACCCGGTCGCGGAAGGGCTCGTCGGCGAACAGCGCCTTGACCAGGTCCTGGCAGTCGTCGAACGTGCCCTCCACCGCCAGGTTGTGCACGTTGGGGGCGTCGACCGTCGTCATCTGCCGGCGCTGCACCTCCGAGACCCGGCCGCGCGGGATGCAGGATCACGATCTCGATGCCGGGCCGGTCGCGGCAGGCGTCGATGGCCGCCGAGCCGGTGTCGCCCGAGGTGGCGCCGACGATGGTGACCCGCTCGCCCCGGCGCTCGAGCTCGTGGGCGAACAGGCGGCCCGACCAGCTGGAGGGCGACGTCCTTGAACGCCAGCGTCGGCCCGTGGAACAGCTCGGCCAGCACGAGCCCGTCGCCGAGGTCGCGCAGCGGCACGACGTCGGGATCGTCGAACGTGGCGTAGGCGTCGGCCACGAGCGCGGCGAACTCGTCGCGGTCGATGCTGCCCTCGACGAAGGGCCACATGACCTCGACGGCGGTGTCGACGTAGCCGGCCGTCGCGGCGCGCGCGAGGGCGTCCGGCGGCCAGCGTCGGCCAGGTCTCGGGCAGGTAGAGGCCACCGTCGCGGGCCAGGCCGGCTCAGCAGGACGTCGCCGAACTCGAGCACCGGGGCCGCCCCGCGGCTGCTGACGTACTTCAACTCACGCCGGCCGCCGGTGTCGTCGCCCAGCACCCGGATCACGCTGCCCACCTCGTGCACGGCGTCGAGCTCGCGCAGGTCGCGCAACGTCGCCTGCACGTCGCGCTCGAGCGCCTGGTGGGTGATGAAGACGAGGTCGGCGCCCGTCGTCGTGGGGCAGGCCCTGGTTCATGGCGCTGATCGACACGCCGTGGGCGCCGAACACGCCGGCCACCGCGCTGAGCACGCCGGGCTGGTCGACCACGTTGAGGTGGAGGTAGTACTCCGACTCGAGCTCGTCGATGGGCCGGACCCGCACCTCGCCCAGCGCGCCCGACGCTGGCGCTCGAGCCCTTGCGCAGGTTGAGGGCGGCGTCGATGAGGTCGCCGAGCACGGCGCTGGCGGTCGGGTTCCCGCCGGCGCCGCGGCCGTAGAACATGAGCTCGCCGACCGCGGAGCCCTGCACGAACACGGCGTTGAAGCTGCCCCGCACCGAGGCCAGCGGATGGGTCGAGCGGCAGCATCACCGGGTGCACCCGCACGGCCAGCTCGAGCGGACCGTCGGTGCGACAGCTTCTCGGCGATGGCCACCAGCTTCACGACGAAGCCGTTGCGGGCGGCGAAGCTGATGTCGTCGGCGGTGATGGCGGAGATGCCCTCGTGGTAGACGTCGCCGGCCACCACCCGGGCGCCGAAGGCGATGCTGGCCAGGATGGCGATCTTGGCCCCGGCGTCGTAGCCCTCGACGTCGGCGGTGGGGTCGGCCTCGGCGTAGCCCAGCTCCTGGGCCTCGGCCAGGGCGTCGGCGTAGCTCGCGCCCGACTCGGTCATCCGGGTGAGGATGTAGTTGGTCGTGCCGTTGACGATGCCCATGACCTGGTCGATGGGCTCGCCCAGCAGCGACTCGCGCAGCGGGCGCACCAGCGGGATGCCGCCGCCGACGGCCGCCTCGAACAGCACGTCGACCCCGGAGGTCTCGGCGGTGGCGAAGATCTCGCCGCCCACGTTGGCCAGCAGCTCCTTGTTGGCGGTGACGACCGGCTTGCCCGCCTTGAGGGCGTCGAGGATCAGCTGGCGGGCCGGCTCGATGCCGCCGATGACCTCGATCACGACGTCGACGTCGGGGTCGTTGACCACCGACGGCGGCGTCGTTGGTGAACCGGTCGCGGGGCACGTCCACGCCCCGGTCCTTGGAGGCGTTGCGCACGGCCACCCGGGCGATCTCGAGCCGCAGCCCGGTGCGGGCCTCGATGCCGTCGGCCTGCTCGTGCACCAGCTGGATCAGCGCGCTGCCGACCGTGCCGCACCCGAGCAGACCGACACGTACCGCAGAGCCGTTCACGCCACCCACGCTAGTGGCCCCGACGGGACCGCCCGGTACGAAAACGGCTCTCCCGGAACATCCGCGACCTGGCCTCTTTCCGTCATTCTCAGTATCTTTCCTGCCATGCGACGGATCCTGGACGAACTGCTCGACGAGTTCCCGGCGGCCGACGAGCGGCCGCGCCCCCGGGTCAGCCCCGCCCGCTGCCCCGCCCCGCACCGGCGCGGCCCCATCGGCGAGCGTTGGTGGCCGGGGTGGTCGTGGGGGTCGCCGTGGTGGCCACCCTCGTGGTGGGCGCCGCGGTGGCGGCCAGCCGCCAGGCCGGGACCCCCGGGGCCCACCCGGTCGCCACGACGTCTCCCGAGCCGCCGTGTGCCGGCCCACCGCCGGCCATCCCCGCCGGAGCGGTCGCCGTGAGCGGTGACCCCACCGGGGCCGGCTGCACGGTCACGGTGGTGTGGTGGCCGGACCGGGGTGAGCTCGACCGCCCCGAGGGCTCGGGCCCGTCGAGGCGCTTCGCCCTGGGTGACCCCGGCGACCAGGTGGTGCTCGGCGACTGGGACGGGGACGGCCGGGACACCCCTGCCCTCTACGACCCGCGGCGCGGCCTCGTCGTCCGCTTCGACTCGTGGGCGGAGCCCGGCCAGACCCTCACGGGGTCGTTCGACCCCGCCCCCGCCGGCGGACGGGCCGAGGTGGTGCGTCGCGACGGTGGCGACACCGTCGACGTCAGGCCGGGGTGACCTGCCGGGCGAGGCGGCCCGGGTCCTCCCGCTCACGGCGGTAGGGCACGAGCCGCCAGGCCCACCGGTGGCGGCCGGGGCCGACCCGGTAGCGGGCCAGGGTGTCGGGCCCGCAGCTCCCGGTGCCCAGGCCCCGCTGGGCCACGTCGAGGTGGACGACCGTCTCGGGCCGGGGCCCCAGCTCGGTCACGTCGGCGGCCCGGTAGAGGTCGTCGGCCCGTGAAGTGGCTGGCCGAGAACTGCAGGCGGCGGGATCCGAGGCCCGGCCACCAGCACACCGAGGCCGTCCGCGTGCTCGCAGCGCCAGCCACCGGGTGTCGGCGTGGCCGCCGTGCTCCTGGGGCACGAGGTAGGGCACGTACTGGTCGGTGACCGATCCGGCCCAGCGACCCACGATCGACGCCGGCCCGGCGGTCGGCGTAGTTCTCGTCGGGCCCGAGGCCGAGCCACTCGCAGCGGCTCGAACCCGGCGACCAGCGCCAGGCCGACGCCGACCCGGGGCAGGTCGTCCACGCTCGGCGCGGCACGGTGACCGTCTCGTCGAAGCGCAGCTCGGCGGTCGGGGTGCACGGTGAGCGACCTGGCGATGGGTGACGACCAGCGTCGGGGTCGGTGCCGGTCAGCTCGTGGGTCAGGTGACCACGCGCACCGAGCCGTCGGGTCGGGCCGAGCGACCTGCGCGCCGGCGCTGGGCGCGCTGCAGGGCGTCGAGTCCCCACGCCCGCCAGCGTCGAGCACCTGCGGCTCGATCGGAGTCCATGCAGCTTGAAGCCGTCGTTGTCGATCGGGGCCCGCCACAGCTCGGCCTGCACGGCCCTGCGGCCAGCAGCTCGTGGCCGTCCCAGCCCACGGCCTCGACCCGGCCGGAGGTCGACGTCGACATCGACGTCCAGCGGCCCGACCGTCAGACGCTCCCGATCGGCATCGATCCCGCGGCCGCTCGACCGGGCCGATCGGGCGCCGGCCCGTCACCGCGATGCGAGAGGTGGCCAGGCCGGCACGACCAGCTGGTCCCAGGCGACGACGTGACCCCGCTCGGCCCACGCGGTGGCCTGGGCCGGTCTCGAACCGGACGGTGAGGTGGCCCTCCTGCCCGGGCTCGACCACCGGCAGGGTCATGGGCACGTCGACCGCCACCGCCTCGCCCGGGCCCACGGCCGGCAGGCGCGAGCGAGCCCCGCTGCACCCGGCGACCGTCGACCGTCAGCTCCCAGCGTGGCCCGCAGACCGGACGAGGTCGCGGAACCACGCCGGTTGTGCACGCGCACCCGCCGGCGGCGCAGGTCGGCGTCGGTCGCGGTCACGGCCACCGGGCGGAACAGGTGAGGCGACCTCGCGCCATGGCCGGGTGAGGATCGCCGTCGGGCCCGACCAGCCCGTCGGCCACGAAGTTGCCGTCGTGGGGCGTCTCGCCGAACTGGCCGCCGTAGGCCCAGATAGCGCGGTGCCGTCGGGCTTGTGGTGGGCCAGCCCGTGGTCCTTCCACTCCCAGATGAAGCCGCCCTGCAGGCCGTCGTGGGTCTCGAAGGCCTCGACGTAGTCGGCCAGGCTGCCGTTGCTGTTGCCCATGGCGTGGGAGTACTCGCACAGGATCAGCGGCCGGCGCCGGTCGAGGCCGCGCTCGGCCCAGGCCACGATCTCGTCGATCGACGCGTACATCGGGCAGACGACGTCGGTGCACGGCGCGGCGGCGTCGAGGTCGCCACATGATGGCGCCCTCGTAGTGCAGGGGACGGGTGGGGTCGACCCGCCGGATCCAGCCGGCCATGGCGTCGTGGGCGGCCCCGTACCCGCTCTCGTTGCCGAGCGACCAGAGCGATGATCGACGGGTGGTTCTTGTCGCGCTGCACCATGCGGGCGCCGCGCTCGACGAACGCCGCGAGGTAGCGCGGGTCGTGGCACAGGCTCATGATCCAGGCGTGGCTCTCGATGTCGGCCTCGTCGATCACGTACAGGCCGAGCTCGTCGCACAGGTCGTAGAAGCGATGGTCGTTCGGGTAGTGCGAGCAGCGGACGGCGTTGATGTTGTGGCGCTTCATGGTGACCAGGTCGGCCCGCATGTCGGCCACGCGTCACGGCCTTGCCCCGTGTCGGGGATGGTGGTCGTGGCGGTTGACCCCGTTGATGCGGCACCGGCTCGCCGTTGACCAGCAGCTCGCGGTCGCGGACCTCGACCGAGCGGAAGCCCGACCCGCTGGGTGACGACCTCGCGCACCGCCGCCGTCGGGGGCGATCAGCGAGACGACCAGGCGGTAGAGGTGGGGGTCCTCGGCCGACCACGGCCGCACCCCGGCCACGCGTGGCGCGGGCCGGGACGACGTGGCCGGAGAACAGGTAGGGCCGCAGGTCGCTGGGCACCTCGCCGACCGAGCGCCGGGTGCCCCGCACGCGCCCGCCCCGCCAGCGTCTCGAGACGGTGCTCGACCTGCCAGCCGGGCTCGACCTTGGCCGGCGAACGCCGACCGTGGTGCGCACGTCGAGCGTGCCGACCGGCGTGCCGTCGCTCGGCGCGGGTCGCGGCCAGGCCGGCCGTCGACGTGCACGTCGGCGAGGTGGGTCGGCTCGGTGGCGTACGAGGTACACGCTGCGGTGGATGCCGCCCATCCACCACTGGTCCTGGTCCTCGATGTGGCTGGCGTCGCTCCACTTCACGACCATGCACGTCACCGTGTTGCGCCCCCGGCGCAGGTGCGCGGTGACGTCGAACTCCGACGGCAGGCGGCTGTCCTTGCCCATGCCGACCGCGCCGGCCGTTGACGTAGACGTAGAGCACGCTCTCGGCGCCCCCGACGTGGAGCACGACCCGTCGGCCCTTCCACGCCGCCGGCAGGCGAGAACGTCGGTGCGGTAGAGCCCGGTCGGGTTGGCGTCGGGCACCTTCGGCGGCCGGCCGGGGAAGGGCATGACGACGTTCGTGTAGTGGGGGTGCCCCCACCCCTGCATGGTCCAGTTGCCCGGCACCTCGATGGGCGACCAGCCCGCCCCGTCGCCGTCGTCGAGGTCGGGCGTCGGCGAAGTCGGACGGGCACGTCCTCGGGCCGGTCCAGGTAGCGGAAGCGCCAGGTGCCGTCGAGGCTCAGGAACCAGGGCGACGTCTCGCGGCCGTCGCCGGTCGAGCGGTGCATCTCCCCCGCCCGAGCCGCCTCCGACGTCGGGGAACGGCACCAGCGGGCTGTGCATGGCCAGCCGACTGACCCCCGTGAGCGTCGGCTCGACCCAGCTCCGGGTGCCCATGAGGTGCAGGTCGTCGATGTCGCCCACGGCGCTCCCTCCGCTCACCGATCAGTCGACGTCGGAGGCCAGCAGGTCGTCGTAGGTCTCGCGCCGCACCACGAGCCGGGCCTCGCCGTCGCGTACGAACACCACCGCCGGACGCTGGATCTTGTTGTAGTTGGAGCCCATGGAGTGGCCGTAGGCCCCCGTGACCGGCGTGCACAGGATGTCCCCCACCGCCAGATCCGACGGCACCAGGCCTTCGCGCACCAGCAGGTCGCCCGACTCGCAGTGCTTGCCCACCACCCGCACGACCCGGTCCCGCTCGGCCAGCACGGCGCGGGGCAGGAAGGTCTCGTACCCGCTGTCGTAGAGGACCGGCCGGGGGTTGTCGCTCATGCCGCCGTCCACCGAGACGTAGGTGCGAATGCCGGGCAGCTCCTTCATCGTGCCCACCGTGTAGAGCGTCACCCCGGCGGCGGCCACGATGGACCGGCCCGGCTCGGCCGTGACCCACGCCCGCACGCCGGCGGCCGCGCAGGCCCGACGGATGCTGGCCCCCCACTGGTCGATGGTGGGCGCCTCCTCGCCCTCCACGTAGGCCACGCCCAGCCCACCCCCCACTGACAGCTCGGGGAGCTCGTGGTCGGTGAAGAACGGGGCCAGGACCTCGACGGCCAGCTCGAAGAAGCGGGCCTCGAAGACCTGGCTGCCCACGTGGGCGTGCATGCCCACCAGCTCCACCGCGGCTGACGACGACAGCCGCTCCAGGGCCCGGGCGGCGGCCCCCGAGGCCACCCCGAAGCCGAACTTGGAGTCGTCCTGACCGGTCTGCACGAACTCGTGCGTGTGGGCCTCGACCCCCGGCGTGATGCGGACCAGGACACGCGGCACCGCCAGGCCCTCGGCCACGAGGGCCTCGATGCGATCGATCTCGTCGAAGGAGTCGACCACGATGCGGCCCACCCCGTCGGCCATGGCCAGGCGCAGCTCGTCGAGGGACTTGTTGTTGCCGTGGAGCACGAGCCGGTCAGGAGGGACCCCGGCCGACCGGGCCACGTGGTACTCGCCGCCGGTGGAGACGTCGAGGTTCATGCCCTCCTCCACGGCCAGGCGGGCCATGGCCCGGCACAGGAAGGCCTTCGTGGCGTAGTTGACCCCGGGCCCGAAGGCCTCCACCGCCTCGCGGCACCGGGCCCGCAGGTGGGCCTCGTCGTAGACGAACAGCGGGGTGCCGAACTCGGCGGCCAGGGCCAACGTGTCGCAACCGCCGATGATCAGCTGGCCCTCGGGCCCGACCACGGACGTGTCGGGGAGCAGGTAGGGCGGGATCGCGCTCACGTCACATCGACTCGGGCGCGCTGACCCCGAGCAGGTCCAGCCCGATGGCCAGGCCCGTCTCGGCCGCGTCGACCAGCCACAGTCGGGCCTGGGTCAGCTCGGGGCTGATCCCGTCGCCCAGCACGTAGCAGTCGTGGTAGAAGCCGTGCACCGCCCCGGCCAGCTCGCGGACCCAGGTGGTGATGCGGTGCGGGGCGCGGTCGTTGGCCGCGCCGGCCAGCACCTCGGGCAGCACCGAGAGCTGGCGCAGCACGTCCAGCTCGCGCTCGTGGGCCAGCAGCGAACGGTCGACGGCGGCGAAGGGCACCCGCACGACGTCGCGTTCGACGGCCACCCGGGTGATGGAGCGGATGCGGGCGAAGGCCATCTGCACGTAGTACACGGGGTTGTCGTTGCCCTGGCTGGTGACCACGTCGATGTCGAAGGTCTGCGGGCTGTCGATGGACTGCAGCAGGTAGGTGAGCCGGGCCGCGTCAGGGCCGACCTCGTCGAGCACGTCGCGCAGCTCGATGATGTCGCCGGTGCGCTTGGACAGCCTGACCGGCTCGCCGCCCTTCATGAGCTGGACCAGCTGCACGATGGCCACGTCGAGCTCGTCGGGGTCGTGGCCGAGGGCCTGCATGGCCGCCTTCATCCGCGCCACGTAGCCGTGGTGGTCGGCCCCCCAGACGTTGATGAGTCGGTCGAAGCCGCGGGCGAACTTGTCGCGGTGGTAGGCGATGTCGGGCAGCAGGTAGGTGAACTCACCGTCGCTGCGGATGAGCACCCGGTCCTTGTCGTCACCGAAGTCGGTGCTGCGCAACCACACCGCCCCGTCGTCGTCGTACACCACGCCCCGCGAGCGGAGGTCGGCGAGCGTGACCTCGATGGCGCCGGAGTCGACCAGCGAGCTCTCGCTGAACCACCGGTCGAACTCCACGTGCATGCGAGCCAGGGTCTCGCGGTGGTCCTCGATGGCCCGGAGCTCGCCCCAGGCGGCGATGTCGACCCCGGAGGGGATCTCCTTGGCCCACTCGATGATGTACTCGCCCTGGTAGCCGCCCTCGGGCACCGGCTCGCCGGCCTGGCGGGCCGCCAGCGACGCGGCGAACAGCGCCATCTGGGTGCCCCGGTCGTTCAGGTAGTACTCGCGCTCGACGGCGTGGCCGACGCGGGCCAGGACCCGGGCCAGCGAGTCGCCGTAGGCCGCCCCGCGCCCGTGCCCGGCGTGCAGGGGCCCGGTCGGGTTGGCGCTCACGAACTCGACCAGCACGCGGGTGCCGGCACCGGTGTCCAGCCGGGCGTAGCCGTCACGACCGGCTTCGACCACCTCGGCCAGCACGTCGTGCAACCAGCTGTCGGCCAGCCGGAAGTTGATGAAGCCCGGGCCGGCGATCTCGACCCCGACGACGTGGGCCGGCGGCGACGCCAGCAAGGTCTCGGCCAGCTGGCCGGCCAGTTCACGGGGATTGCGGCCCGCCTTCTTGGCGGTCGCCAGGGCCACGTTCGACGACCAGTCACCGTGCTCGCGCCGCGCCGGGCGCTCGAGCTGGATCACGTCGGGCAGCGGCTCGACCTCGAGCGTGACCAGGGCGGTGCGCAGCGCGTCGGCAAGCTGGTCGCGGATCAACGGGCTCCTCCGGTCGGACCCATGCCGGCGGGGCGTCGGCTGGCTGGCGATCCTACCCGGCGCCGTCCGCCGCCCCGGTCGCAGTATCGGGGCATCGGGCCGGCGCGCTACGCTCGTCCCCCTTGCCCTCGTAGCTCAGCGGATAGAGCACCGCCCTCCGGAGGCGGTGGCGCAGGTTCGAGTCCTGCCGAGGGCGCTTGCTCGTTCACCGCTGGGACGCACCGATCGACGACGAGGAATGGCGGGCGTTCGTGGTGGCGCAGGGCTTCGGTCACCTCGTGGCCGCCGGGCGCCGACGCGACGTGCCGGTCGTGGTGCCCACGCAGTTCATCCTGCGACGGCGACGCCGTCATCCTGCACCTGGCCCGACCCAACCCGGTGTGGGCGGCCATCGACGAGAACCCGATGGTCCTGCTGAGCGTGGCCGGGGACTGGAGCTACATCCCGTCGGCGTGGAAGGTGATCGGCGACGAGGACCCCCGCCACGGCATCCCCACGACCTACTACGGCGCCGCCCAGCTCACCGCCCGGGCCGAGATCCTCGACGACCCGGAGCAGGTGGCCGACGTGCTGCGGGCCCAGCTGGCCGCCCTGCAGCCCGGCATCGACGTCGTCGACCCGCTCGAGCACGGCAGCCGCCTCGGCCAGATCCGGGGCCTGCACCTCGACATCGTGGAGGTGCGGGCCAAGTTCAAGTACGGCGGCAACGTCGACCGGGACCACCGCCTGGCCGTCGCCGACCGCCTGTCGGAACGCGACGGCCCCGGTGACGCCGCCGCCCGGGCCCACCTCGCTGCGCCGCTCGGACTAGCTCCCGGGCGAGGCCGGTGAGCCGGCGCTCGCCCCAACGGTCCCAACTGGTGAGCTGCTCGGCCGATCGCGCCCGAGGAGCCACCCCGAACGAGCCGCGGGGCCGGCCGACGGGCAGCAGCGCCACCACCTGGTAGCGCTCGGGGATCCCGCAGATGTCGCGGACCTCGTCCTCGTGGATCCGGTACACCGTGGTCAGCACCGTGCCCAGTCCCTGGGCGCGGGCCGCCAACATGAAGTTCTGCACCGCCGGGTACACCGATGCATACGTCGGCCCCACGTCCATGACGCCCTCGTCGTCGGCCACGGTCATCTCGATGTCGGGCATCAGCACCAGCACGAGGGCGGGCGCATCGCCGAGGTGCCGGGCCAGGTGGTCCGACGCCATCACGTTGCGCCCCCAGGCCTGCCGGGCCTCGTCGCTGGGGAAGCGGTCGCCCATGGCCGCCGCGGTGGCGGCGCGATAGCGATCCCAGGCCCGCAGGTAGACGTCGCCCAGGCGCGCCTTGAGCTCCGGGTCGCGCACCACCACGAACTGGTAGGGCTGGATGTTGCCGCCGCTCGGCGCCTGCACCGCGGCGCGCAGACAGGTCCAGATCTCCTCGTCGGAGACGGGCTCGTCGGTGAAGCGCCGCAGGGCGCGGGTGGTCATGAGGCCTTCGAGCAGGTCCATCAGGACTCCTTCGTCGGGTCGTGGGTCACCGGCCGTGGAAGCGGGGCGGCCGCTTCTCGCGCCAGGCGGCCAGGGCTTCGGCGTGATCGGCGGAACGGAACGTGGAGATCTCCGATGCCGTGGCCTGGTCGAACGAGGCCAGGGCCGACTGCTTCACCCACTGGTTGACCGCCGCCTTGGTCTGCTGCACGGCCAAGGGGGGCAGCGCCGCGAGCCGGTGGGCGAACGCCAGCGCCTCGGCGTCGAGGTCGGCGTCGGCCACCACCTCGTTGACGAGGCCCAGGCGCTCGGCCTCGACGGCCGGCACCGGGTCCCCGGTGAGGAGGTAGCGCTTGGCTCGCACCGGGCCGACGGCCAGGGGCCAGGCGATGGTGCCGCCGTCGCCCGCCACCAGTCCCACGCGGACGTGGGGGTCGGCCACGGTGGCCGACTCGGCCATGAAGACCACGTCGCACAGCAGGGCGATGCTCGCCCCCAGGCCGATGGCATGGCCGTTCAGCGCGCAGACGATGGGGAGGCTCACGTCGAGCAGGTCGGCGATCATCTGGCGGGCGTCGAGGCGCAGGTGTTCGAGCGCCCCGGGCTCCTGCAGAGCGGGGAACCACTCGAAGTCGCCGCCGGCCGAGAAGGCCCGACCGGTGCCGGTGAGCAGGACGGCGCGGGCCACCCGCTCCCGCCGCAGCACGGCGAAGAGCCGGGTCAGCTCGTGGTGCATGGTGGCGTCCACCGCGTTGAGCGGGTCGTCGGGCCGGTCGACGGTGACCCGCAGGACGTCGCCGTCCCGCTCCAGGTGGAGGTACTCGAAGTGCTCCTCGTGGGCGTCGTCGGTCGTCATGGTCGGGGCTCCCGGGGCAGGCCGAGCAACTGCTCGGCAATGATGTCGCGCTGGACCTCGCTGGTGCCGCCGCCGATGGTGAGGGCTCGAGAGAACAGGTAGCCCCAGTGCCACGGGTCGACCTCCTCGGCCCGGGCATCCTGCACGCCGACCATGCCGTCGGCCCCCCTGCGGTCCTTGACCAGGCTCATCAGGTGCTGCCCGTGCTCGTCGGCCAGGGTCTTGCGCACCGAGGCGTGGGGGCCGGGCTCGCCGCCGCGCTGCAGCTCCGCCATCAGGCGTTGGCCCAGCAGCCGGATGATCAGCATCTCGGCGTAGGCCCCCGCGGCGCGCTGGCGCAGGACGGGCTCGTCCACGCCCCGGGCCCGCAACTCGTCGAAGCAGGCCGCCGACGTCGGGCCCATGCCCCACAGCACGCCCCCCTCCGACAACGACACACGCTCGTTGGCCAGCGTCACCTTGGCCAGGCGCCAACCTTCGTTCTCGGGCCCGATGCGCTGGTCGACGGGGATCGCCACGTCGGTCAGGAACGTCTCGTTGAAGTGGTTGCCGCCCGTCATCTCCACGATGGGTCGCACCTCGATGCCCGGGCTGCGCATGTCGACCACGAAGTACGAGATCCCCCGGTGCGGTGGTGCGGCCGGGTCGGTCCGGGCCAGCAGGATGCCCCAGTCGCTGCGGTCGGCCCAGGTGCTCCAGATCTTCTGGCCGTTGACGAGGTAGCGGTCCCCGTCCCGCACCGCGCTCGGTGCGCAGCGACGCCAGGTCCGACCCGGCCTCGGGCTCGCTGAACAGCTGGCACCACTGGGCCGAGCCGTCGAGGATCGAGGGCAGCCAGCGCTGCTGCTGTTCCGAGGTGCCGCCGGCCAGGATCGTCGGGCCCGCCCAGCCCAGGGCGATGGGGTTGTCGGGCCGGGTGATGTCGGCCCGGGCCAGCTCGGCGTCGATGATCAACTGCTCGGCCGGGTCGGCTCCCCGTCCCCACGGGGGCGGCCAGTGGGGGGCGACGTAGCCGGCCGTCGCCAGCTCGGCCGGGTCGGGGTCGGGGTGGGCGGCCAGCCAGGCGCGCACCTCCAGGCGGCGGGGGTCGTCGGCGGGTGGCTGCTCGAAGTCCACGGCCGCGCCGGCGCTCAGTACGCGCTCGGGTCGGTGGGCAGGCCCAGCGCCACCCGTCCCAGCACCTCGAGCGTCCGCTCCGAGACCATGGCGTGCTGGGTGGCGACGTGGGTGTCGCGGAAGATCCGCTCGAACGGCGCGTCGCGGTGCACGGCCGAGCCGCCGGCGGCGTGGTACATCAGGTCGACGGCGGCGGTGGCCCGGAGCGTGGCGTTGGTGGCGGCCAGGCGCAGGTCACGGCGCTCGACCTCACCCAGCGGCCCCCGGCCGGCCGCCGCCCACGCCTCGCCCACCTGCTGACGGACGAAGGCCCGCGCCGAGCGGAACGCCGCCTCGGCCTCAGCCACCTGGGCCTGCACCACGGCTCGCTCGGCCAGGGTCCGGCGGCTCTGCGCCGGCCGCTTGGCCCCGGCCAGCTCGATCAGCTCGTCGTGGGCGCGCCGGGCCAGGCCCAGCGACACCGAGCACACCCCCAGCGCCAGCGCCGCCATGAACGGGAACCGGTACAAGGGGGCGTCCACCACCGGCGGACAGCGGGCCGGCTCCGCCCAGCGACCCTCGGGGACGGCGACGGCGTCGACCCGGTAGTCGGTGCTGCCGGTGGCCCGCATGCCCATGACGTCCCACGTGTCGAGCGGTTCCACCTCGTCGGCGCGGAAGAACACGAACGGGGCGGCCAGCCCATCGTGACGGGGGGCCGGCCGGCCCTCGGCGTCGACCACCAACGTCCCACCCCCGATCCAGGTGCAGTGGTCGATGCCCGAGCCCCAGGGCCAGCGTCCGGTCACCACCAGCCCGCCCTCGACCGCCACGGCCCGGCCGGCGGGCAGGGCGAAGCCGCCCGTGCACGACGAGTCCGTGCCGTAGATCTCCGTGGCCCAGCGGGCCGGGAGGTGGGCGGCCAGCAGCGACGTGGTGGCCCCGATCATGGCGCACCAGCCGAACGAGCCGTCGTGGTAGGAGGCCTCCTCGATGGCGTCGAGCACCTCGAGGATCGTCAGTTGGTCCCCCCCGTAGACCTCGGGCACCCACGCCTGGAACATCCGGGTGCCCACGAGGTCGGCGGCCAGGTCGCCCGGCAGGCGACGCAGCTCGTCACCCTCCCGCCACCGCTCATCGGCCCGCGTCCCGACGGTCGACACGGCCGCGACCAGGGCCGAATCCGTCAAGGCACGATCAGCCGCAGGAGACGCCGTCGGGCGGCTGGCCCGGCACCACGCCGACCGAGTCGGTGGTGCTGGCCGGTGCCGTGGTGCTGGTGGTCTTGCCCCCGCTGCCCGCGCCGACCGCGCCGACGACCGCACCGGAGTCGTCGACGATGCCACCGAAGTCCTTGCCCATCACCAGGCGCACGGTGCCGGCGGCCAGCGTGGGGTCCTCGGACATCCCGGCGCCGCCCTTGACGTGGCGGGCCACCAGGTTGGCCTGGTCCTGCGAGCCGGTGGCGTACTCGATCTTGGTGCGCGACAGCGCCGGGCCGGAGTCGGCTCCGGTCACCACGAAGCCCAGGCTGCTCAGCGCGCTCTGCGCCTTGGCCCCGGCCCCGGTGACGCCGCCGCTGTTGCGGACCGACAGCGTCACCTCGGCGGGCGTGAGGGTGCTGGCGCCCTTGCCCGAGAAGAGGTCGAACACCGGCTGGGCGCCGTTCTGGTCGAGCCGCAGCACGGCGGCGCCGCCATCGGTCGTCCACTGGGTGACGGGCAGGGTGTGGGTCACCATCTGGTCACCGGTGAAGGACTTGAACTCCCGGGCCAGCGACAACATCGTGTCGAGGCTGAAGTTGCTGTCGATCGTGAGGTTCTTGACGCCGGCCTGGATCAGGTCCTTGGTGCCCAGCACGTCGAGGCTGGAGGCCTGGTTCGCCGCCTTGTCGATGACCTTGCGCACGAAGTACTGCTGGCGGCTGATGCGCCCGAGGTCGGCGGTGGGGTCGTCGTGCCAGCGGCCCTTCTCGTAGTACTGGAGGTGGCGCGAGCGGGCGAAGGCCAGCGCGCTCTCCCCGTCGAGGTTCACACAGCCGGCCTCCTTCACGTTGAGGCCGGTGTTGGTGTCGCGCATGGGCTTGTCGAAGTAGAGCGAGATGCCGCCGATGGCGCTGACCACATCCTGGAAGCTGGCGAAGTTCACGTCGATGTAGTGGTTGATGGGGATGCCGAAGTCCTGCTGGATCGTGTCGATCAGCCGCTGGTGCCCGTCGGTCGAGCTGTAGGCGGTGTTGATGCGCTGGTTCTCACCCGTCCCGGCGATGGGCACCCACAGGTCGCGGGGGAACGACACCATGTCCATGGTGTGGTTCTTGGGGTCGACCCGCACCACCATGATCGTGTCGGAGCGCTGGCCCCCGGTGGGCTCGCTGCCGCCCTTGAACGCCTTGTAGTTCGGGTCCGACTTGTCGACGACGTCGCGGCTGTCGGAGCCGACGATCAGGATGTTCTGGGGCTGGTTGGAGCCGGCCTTGGTGAGGCTCAGCTTCTCCTTGTTGATCTGGTTGAACTGGTACCAGCCGTAGCCGACCACGGCGATGGCGGCGACGATGGCCACCAGCACGACGATCCCGGTACCGAGGATCAGTCGCTGCACCCACGAGCGGCGACGCCGGCGGACCCGGGTGGGCCGCGGCGCTACCGGCGGGTCTTCGAGCGCGGTGGGTGGAGAAGAGGGAGACATGAAGCTCTTGAGGGTACTCGGCGGTAAGCCGCGGATCCCGTCATCCCGGCCCCAACGGGGTGTGACGGATGACCTTATTTCGCCGCTTCGGGGACCTTCGGCTCCTTGGGCAGGCCCAGGACCCGCTCACCGACGATGTTGCGCTGGATCTGCGAGGTCCCGCCCCAGATGGTCTCCGACCGGCTGAAGAAGAAGGCCGACTGCATGACCGACGCCGGATAGACGCTGCTGGTGCGGCGGGCGCCGTAGCCGGGGACGGCCTCCTCCACGTCGGGGTCACCGGTCAGGATCTGGCCCTCGGGGCCCAGGATGTCGATGGCCAGGTTCATGACCTGCTGGTGGTACTCGCTCCAGAACATCTTGTTGACCGCCCCCAGCACGGCCACCCCGAAGTCCTTCTTGTCCTGCACCACCGAGGTCAGCGTGCGCAGCCCGTTGATGCGCATGATCTGCACCTTGGACCAGGCCCGGGCCAGGTCCTGGCGCACGAAGGGATCGGCGATCTTGCCGTTCGCTCGGGCCTTGTCGATGATGACCTCGAGCTCCTTCTCGAAGCGCCGGTAGCCGGTGGTGGCCGACGTGCCCCGCTCGAAGCCGAGCGTGGTCATGGCCACGTTCCAGCCGTTGTTGACCCCGCCCACGACGTTGTCCTTGGGGCACCGGGCGTCGGTGAAGAACACCTCGGCGAACTCGGCGGCGCCGTCGACCTGGTGGATGGGGCGCACCTCGATGCCGGGCTGGTCCATGGGGCACAGCAGGTAGGAGATGCCCTTGTGCTTGGACGCGGCCGGATCGGTGCGGCACAGCACGAAGATGTAGTCGGCCACGAAGCCCTGGGTGGTCCAGATCTTCTGCCCGTTGATGACCCACTCGTCGCCGTCGAGCACGGCCTTGGTGCCCAGGTTGGCCAGGTCGGAGCCGGCGTCGGGCTCGCTGAAGCCCTGGCACCAGGCGATCTCGCCGGACAGGATCCTGGGGAGGAAGAACTTCTTCTGCTCCTCGGTGCCCCACTGCAGGATGGTCGGGCCCACCAGGGTGTCACCGAAGAAGTCGGCCCGCAGGGGCGCACCGGCCTTGGCGAACTCCTCGTTCAGCACCACGGCCTCCATGGTGGACAGGCCCTTGCCCCCGTACTCCTGAGGCCAGCTGGCACAGATCCAGCCCCCCTCGAACAGGGTGGTCGTCCACTCCTTCTGGAACTGCACCTTGGCCTCGGCATCCATCGAGAAGTCGGGCTCGAACCAGCCGTCGGGCAGGTGATCCTGGAGCCACTGGCGGATCTCGACACGGAACGCTTCTGCTTCAGCCGGATAGGTCAGGTCCATGGACCCATCTTGACCGATCGGTCAAGAACAGGCCAATGGCTGACGAGGCGTCAGGAACCCATGAGCCCACCACGAGCCGGGCGGCTCAAGAAGTCTCAATAGGTGTGGCCCGGCGGTGGGGCCATCTCGGCGCCGGCGGGGGCGCGGGCGTCGTCGGGGACCTCGTCGGGCGAGACCGGCCGATCGGTGAACACGACCGCCAGCTCGCCGGCGTCGACGACCCGGTGACCCACGCCGAGGCCGTCGAGCGCGGCCACCAGGGCGGCGCGCTGGTCGCCCTGCGACACGACCCAGGCCACCTCGGGGCTGGCCTCCACGGCGGCCCGGTACTCGGGCGATCGATGCGTCCCGGCGGAGGGGCGGGCCAGGATCCGCTCGTCGCTCTCGTAGACGAGGCGGTACGCCACCCAGTAGTCGGCGTACACGGCGTTCACATGGGCGTCGTCGAGGACGGCGATGGCCGGGCCGAGATCACCGACGGCTCCCACGCGGAACGGGGTGCCGGCGGCCTCCGACACCGTGTGCAGTCGGGCCAGCCCGACCCCCGACACGGCCACGGCCACGGCCAGCAGCGCCACCGCCGAGCGCCGGCTCACGGCCAGGCGACCGAGCAGCAGGCACAGGAAGGGCGAGAGGAAGAACAGGTAGCGCAGGTTGGCCTGGGCCATGGCGAACGGGATCAGGGCCAGGAGGAAGGGGTAGACCCCGAACCCGAGGGCGTCGGGGGCGAGACGCCGTTGCCCGGACAGGGCGCAGCTTGAGGGCCACGCCCAGGGCCACGAGGGCGGCGGCGTAGGCCAGCACGCCCCCGACGCCCCCGATCCAGGCCAGGGTGCCGACCGATCGGAACCCCATCTCGGCGGGCAGGCCGTGGGTGAAGAACCACCACACCCGCCCGAGGTAGCTCCCGGTCTCGGGGAAGGCGTCGGAGTCGTGGAGGGCCGGGAAGCCCGAGCCCACATTCGTCGTCAACCAGGGCAGCGCCCCGACGACCGCAGTCCCCGCGGCGATGGCCAGCCCCCGCCACGGCGGCAGGTCGACCCGACCCCGACGACCGCGATCACCGGGCCGGGCCACGAGGGCCACCGCGGTGGGCACCAGGAAGTAGATGATGTTGGGGCTCGTCCACCACCCCAGCCCGAGGGCCAGCCCCAACCCGGCCCACTGCGGCCACTGGCGGGCCACCGGTCCCCAGCCCGGCCCGGAGGCGAGGCGCAGGGCCAGCAGCAGCGCGACCAACCCCAACGTGAGCGTGGGCACGTAGAACAGCTGCTCGCGCACCCCGAACCACACGGCCGCCGCCGGCCACACCCAGGCCAGCAGTCCGGCCACCTTGGCGCTGGGCTCGGCCATGAGGTGCCGGGCGCAACGCCACACCAGGACGGCGTCGACCACGGCCAGGACCACGGTCGGCACCCGCAGCCCGGGCACCGACGCCCCGAAGAGCTTGAGGCTGGCCGCGATCGGGACGAGCTCGAGGGTGCCCCCGTAGTGCTGCCCCCAGAAGTAGGCGGGGAAGCCGTCACCCAGGTGGCGGGCCATGAGCCCGGCGATCACCTCGTCGGAGTCGGGGCGGCCCAGGGAGGTGAACAGCGCCACGGCGCGCAGGACCACGCCGGCGAGGACGGACAGGCCCACCAGCCATGGCCCCGGCCAGGCCCGCACCGAACCAGCCGGGGAAGGCGGGGGCAGGGCGCCCACTTCGTCGGTCGGCTGCGTGAGCGGGTACGTCACATGCACCAGTCTCCCACCTCGTCGCGCCCGGCGTGGGTCCGCGTAGGCTGCGGCCATGTCGACGATCGAGGCCGAACCGACTCCTCCGGCGGCGCCGGCGCGCGAGCGGTGGACGGCGCAATGGAAGGAGCTGTACTCCGAGGTCATCACCACCGGCCTGTGCACGGGGTGCGCCGGCTGCGTCATCTCCTGCCCGCACGACGTCATCGGCTACGACCACGCCCAGGGCGGCTACAAGCCGTTCCATCTCGAAGAGGAGCTCGGGCTCGACAACTGCACCCACGGGGAGAAGGGCTGCACGTCGTGCACCCGGGCCTGCCCCCGCTTCCGGGCGTGGGAGATCCAGGCCGACGAGCACCTCTTCGCCCGCGAGCGCGAGGCCGACGAGGTGGCCGGCATCTACAGCGACATCCTGTTGACCCGGGCCAGCGACGACATGGTGCACCGGATGGGCCAGGACGGCGGCCTCGTGTCGGCCATCCTCATCTGGGCCATGGAGCAGGGCTACATCGACGCCGCCCTCACGTCCTACGTCGACCCCACCGACAACTGGAAGGCCATCCCGGGCGTGGCCACCAACCGCGACGAGGTGCTGGCCGGGGCCGGGAGCCGCTACACGTACTCGGCCAACACCCTGGCCCTGCGCCGAGGCGCTCGAGCGAGGCCTGACCAAGCTCGCCCTCGTGGGCATGAGCTGTCAGTCGTCGGTGCCGCCGGTGATGTGGTCACGCAAGATCGGCAAGATCTCCAAGCCGATCGTGTTCAACATCGGCCTGCTGTGCTCCAAGACGTTCGACGACGCCATCTTCGAGGAGCTGTTCGACGCCAAGTACGGCCTCAAGAAGGCCGACATGGTGAAGATGAACATCAAGGGCGTGTTCCAGATCTGGATGCGCGACGGCGCCTACCACGAGGTCAACCTCAAGGAGTGCCACGCCTGGACCCGCGAGGGCTGCACCCACTGCCCCGACTTCGCCGCCGAGCACGCCGACATCTCCACCGGCGGCATCGGCAAGGACAACGACTGGACCCTGACCATCGTCCGCACCGAGCTGGGCCGCGAGATCATGCAGCGGATGATCGCCGACGGATCGATCATCTCCCGCGACGCCAACGAGGACCCGGCCGCCATCGCCCTGATGCGCAAGCTGGCCGAGAAGAGCCGGTCGCGCTGGCCCGAGTGGGCGGCGCCCAACGTGCGGGTGGGCCTGCCCGAGCCGAAGGTCAAGGCCAAGGACCTGACCTGACCTGGCCGCGTCGCCCCGTGACTCAGTTCGGGGCGACGGTGGTCGGGCCCCCCGAGGAGCTCGACTGGACCTTCCAGCCCGACGTGGCGCACGCCTTGGCCAGGCCCTGCTGGACGACGTCGGGCACGGCGTCGGGGTTGCTGGCCGTGGCGCTGTTGATGGAGCTGAACGTGGCCCCGTCGAGGGTGTCGAGGAAGTTCTGGCTGATGTCGCCGGAGTTCGTCGAGATCGTCGTCGGCGCCGCGGCGTTGGCGCTGTTGTAGGGCACGTTCTCGACCAGCCAGTCGTAGGCGCACTGGCAGGCGTCCTGGGAGGCCAGCGTCGTGCCCTGACCCTGGCCGGTGCAGCCGTGGAGGAAGTTCGTCTGGGTCGTCGAGTCGTACTCCGAGGGCGTGTTGCTGGGCTGCTTGCACCCGGCGGCCAGCAGGGCCAGCACCGACCACGAGGGCAAGCAGGAACGGCGAACGGGAGCGGGACATGGGCAACGACCAACCTCGAGATGCGATCAGGACTGGATCACGCTACTCGGCCGGATGGCCGGCCCACCAAGTGCCGGTCGCCCCTCGCGGGGCCGGCGGCGCTCAGCGGGGATCGCGGGGACGAGCGTCGTCGAGGGCGATGACGTCGGCGCCGGGGGCGTCGTCGTCGGTCTCGGCCGCGCCGGCCGCCACCCGGGCCAGGTAGGCCAGGTGCGGGGCGTCCGCCGCCAGCGCGACGCCGTCGGCCTCGAGGCCCCCGCCGTCGGTCAGCGAGGCTTCCCGAGCCCGCTGCACGGCCTGGGCCATGGCGTCCCACAGGCCGCCACGACCGCGAGGGGCGACATGGTCGGGAACCGACACATCGAACGTCGAGCGAGCCAGCCAGTCGATCGACGGCCACGCCACGACGGTTGCCGGGTCGGTGGTGAGGTCGATGCGGCGGATCTCGGCTTGCATGAGCTCATCTTGGGAGAACGACGCCCTCACCGGATGAGGCCGACGACCCAATTCAGTTGAAATGGGCCGTCAGGCCTCAGGGGTGGGCCGAGGGACCCACGACGTCAAGCTGCGCCGACGCCCGAGCGCGGGTGAACACCGCGTCGAGCATGGGCTCGGTGAGCTTGCCGGTGAACGTGTTCTGCTGGCTCACGTGGTACGAGCACACGATCGTGCGGCCGTCGGCCACGGGGACCTCGACGCCGTGACCGAAGCGGGGGCGGGGCTTCACGCCGAGCACCCCGGCCAGCACCTGGTAGCCGAACTGACCGAGCACGACGAACACGCGGGCCTCGCTCGAGCAGGCCCAGCTCCCGCTCGAGGAAGGGCCGGCAGCGGTCCCGTTCGTCGGTGGTCGGCTTGTTCTGGGGCGGCGCGCAGCGCACGGGCGCGGTGATGTAGGCGCCGCGCAGCACCAGCCCGTCGTCGCGCCCGGTGCTGACCGGGCTCGAGGCCAGGCCGGCACGCCACAACGCCCGGTACAGCCACTCGCCCGAGCGGTCGCCGGTGAACATGCGGCCCGTGCGGTTGGCGCCGTGGGCGGCCGGGGCCAGGCCCACGACCACGATGCGGGCGGCGGGATCCCCGAAACCGGGCACCGGCCGGCCCCAGTAGGTGTCGTCGCGGAACGCGGCGCGCTTGTCGCGGGCCACCTCCTCCCGCCAGGCCACCAGCCGGGGGCAGGCCCGGCACGCCACGATCTCGTCCCGCAGGGCGTCGAAGGAGTCCATCGGGCCATTCGTAGCGCAGCGCCGGGGTCAACTGGTCGAGATCAGGCGGGCGGGTCGGCGTCGTCGTCGGCGACCGCGATGTCGAACGTCCCGAACAGGCGCAACGCCAACGGGACGATCTGCGCCGTGTCGATGGTGACGCCTCGCAGCGACGCGGCGCCCCGGATCGTGGCCAGACTCGAGCCCTGGAAGCGGCCACCGGTCAGGCGGACGTCGGAGAACTGGGCCTCGGTGAGGTCGCAGTCGACGAACCGGGCGTCGATCAACTCGGCGCCGTAGAGATCCACGGCCCGCATGGAGCTCGACCCGAATGCCACGCGCTCACCGGTGGCCATGCGCAGGTTGGCATCGTCCAGGCGGCAGTCGACGAACCGCACATCGCGCAGCACCGCCCCGATGGCCACCGCCCCGAGGAGCCGGCACGATCGGAACTCGACCCGCGTCAACCGGGCCCGATCGAGGATCAGCCCGGACAGGTCGCACGCGTCGAACACGGCGTCGGACACCTGCAGGCCGTCGATCCGACCACCGGTGAACGGCACCGACCGCACCGCGCACTCGGAGATGTCCAGGTCGGTGGCATGGCCGCCCACGCACGACCCGCGGACCTCGACGCCCTCCCAGGAGGCATCGTCGTCCAAACCTTCGACCTCGTGGGGGCGAAGCTCAAGGGGCAGGCGCGGCTCGATCATCGGGCGCGGGGCACGACCGGCCGGACTCATGCCCCGACGCTAGTGACCGGCCGCATCGGCGTGCGGGTAGGTTTGACTCCCTGATGGCCCGCAAGACCGCCCCCAAGCCGCCCACCGTCCACGACGGTGCTCCTGGTCCGCCACGGTCAGACGCCCACCACGGGCACGACCCTGCCGGGCCGCGCCCGGGGCCTGCACCTCGCCGACAAGGGCCGGGACCAGGCCGCCCTCGCCGCCGAGCGCATCGCCAAGCTCGACAAGGTCACGGCCGTGTACGCCTCTCCGCTCGAGCGCACGCGGGAGACGGCGGCGCCCATCGCCAGGGCCCTCGGGTTGCGGGTCGTCGCCGACCGGGGCCTGCTCGAATGCGACTTCGGTGAGTGGACCGGCGCCAACCTGGGCGACCTGCGCAAGCGGCCCGAGTGGAAGACGGTGCAGCAGTACCCCAGCGGCTTCCGCTTCCCCGGAGGCGAGTCGTTCGCGGAGATGCAGGTGCGCATGACCTCGACCCTGGCCCGCCTGGCGGCGGCGCCACCGGGGCGAGACCATCGTGGCCGTGTCCCACGCCGACCCGATCAAGGCCGCGCTGGCCGACGCCCTGGGCACGCACCTCGACCTGTTCCAGCGGATCGTCATCTCGCCCTGTTCGGTGACCGCCATCTGGTACTCGCCGGGTGGGCCCGCCGTGCTCACGGCCAACTCCACCGGCGACGACCTGACCGCCCTCGGGCTGTCGTGACGAATCGGCGGCCCCGATGAGCAGCTCGTTCACGTTCGACGATCCCGACCACTTCACCGCCGGCACCGTGGGCGAGCCGGGCCACCGCGTGTTCTTCATCCAGGCCCGCCAGGACGGCGAGGTGGCCAGCCTCCGCCTGGAGAAGCAGCAGGTGGCGGCGCTGGGTGAGTACCTGGGCGGCATCCTGGCCGATCTGCCCGACGCCGAGCCGACGATGGATCCAGCCGACCTCATCGAGCCGGCCATCGCCGAATGGGTGGTGCGCACGTTGGCGGTGGCCTACGAAGAGGCCGACGACCGCATCCTGCTGGTGGCCGAGGAGTTGCAGCCCACCGACGAAGACGACCCTGAAGGCCTCGCCCTCGAGGACCCGGCCACGGCCCGGTTCCGCCTCACCCGGGCCCAGACCGCAGCCTTCATCGTGCGGGCCTACGAGCTGGTGAGCTCGGGCCGGCCGCTGTGCCGCCTGTGCGGACAGCCCATGGACCCCGAAGGCCACCCCTGCCCCCGCAACAACTGATGGGCGGCCGCTGATGGACGAGACGACCCGCGACCTGCTGGTGAGAGGGGAGCTGGCCATCCGCGGCCGCATGCCGTGGAGCTCCAACGGCACCTACCTCGTCGACGCCTGCCTCGACGGCACGCAGACCCAGGCGGTGTACAAGCCCCATCGCGGCGAGCGGCCGCTGTGGGACTTCCCCGGCGGGCTGTACAAGCGCGAGGTCGCCGCCTACGAGCTCAGCGCCATGTTGGGGTGGGACCTGGTGCCCCTCACGGTCCTGCGGGCCGAGGGCCCCATGGGCCAGGGCTCGCTGCAGCAGTTCGTGCCGGCCGACTTCGAGCAGCACTACTTCACGCTGTACGAGACCGGGGCCCACACCGACGAGCTCCAGGCCATCTGCGTGTTCGACCTGCTGGCCAACAACACCGACCGCAAGAGCGGCCACTGCCTGCTGGGCGAGGACGGCCGGATCTGGGGCATCGACAACGGTCTCACGTTCCACCAGGAGTTCAAGCTGCGCACGGTCATCTGGGAGTTCGGGGGTGAGCCGATCCCGGCGCCGTTGCTCGACGACGTGAGCGACCTGGTCGACGAGGGCCTCTCGCCCCCGCTCATCGCCCTGCTCGACCCGCTCGAGCGCGACGCCCTGCTCACCCGGGCCCGCGCCGTGCTGAGCGAGGGGCGCTTCCCGGTGGACCACTCCGGGCGCCGCTACCCCTGGCCGCCGGTCTGACCCAGCACCCGGTCGAGATAGGGGCTGGAGAAGCGGCCGTCAGGATCGGTGCGGCCCCGCAAGGCCTGGAAGTCGTCCCACCGGGGGTATCGGGGCGCCAGGGTGGCCGCCGACTGGAAGTGCATCTTGCCCCAGTGGGGGCGACCGCCGTAGTCGTTCATGATGCCTTCGACACCCTGGAAGTACTGGTCATAGGCCGTGCCCTGATAGACGTGAACGGCGATGTACGCGGTGTCGCGGCCGAACGCGGTGCTCAGCGGGATGTCGTCGCCGGCCACCGCCCGCACCTCGACCGGGAAGAGGATCTGCACCCCCTGGCGCCGCACCAGCTCGCGCACGCGGTTGAGCGCCTCGACCAGGTTCTGGCACGGCACGGCGTACTCCATCTCGTAGAACTTGACCTTGCGGGGGCTGGCGAAGACCCGGTCGCTGCGATCGATGTAGTCGGCGAAGCCGGTTCCCGGCACCGCCTTGGCCATCCGTCGGCCGAGCTTCGGGCTGCGCCGCGCCACCCGGCAGGTCAGGTCGAAGGCGTAGTTGCTCAACAGGTAGTCGTCGCGTAGCTCGCGCCACCGCGGCCGGGGACGGGCCGGCTCGTCGGTGCGCTGGTTGCGCTTGGTCAGGGCCCAGCCGGTGTTGGGCAGCCAGAAGAACTCGAAGTGGTCGTTGGTGGTGATCTCCTCGTCCCACCGTTCGAGCAGGGCGTCGACGCGCTCGGCCTGCTCGACCGCGTGCAGGTTGAACGCCGGCACGCACTGCAGCGTCACGGTGGAGACGATGCCCAGGGCGCCGATGCCCACCCGGGCCACGTCGAGCACGTCGGCGTTCACGTCCGGCGTGGCCTCCAGCACCGTGCCGTCGCCGGTGACCAGGCGCAGGCCGATGATGCGGCTGGCGATGTTGCCGAAGCGCAAGCCGGTGCCGTGGGTGGCCGTGGCCGTGGCCCCGGCGACGGACTGGTAGGCGATGTCCCCCATGTTCTCGAGGGCCAGGCCGTGGCCGGCGAGCGCCTCGCTGAGCTTCCACAGGGGGATGCCGGCCTCGACGGTCACCGTGGCCGCCTCGACATCGACGCCCAGCACCCGGTCGTAGTCGCCCAGGTCCACGAGGTAGCCGTCGGTGCACACGACGGGGGTGAACGAGTGGCCCGCCCCCACGACCTTGACCGTGCGACCCTCGGCCGCGGCCCGCTCGACCAGGCGGGACAGCGCGGCTTCGGAGCGGGGCCGCACGATCTCGACCGGCGAGCACGACTGGTTGCCGGCCCAGTTCGTCCAGCGGGGGCGGGAGGGCTGTCGGGCCTGCGGGGGATTCGTCGTGGTCACCGCCCGATCGTAGGGGCGACCGCGACCTTCTCGTCCAACGCCGAGCGCCCACCTTGCGTTCCAGGGCCGCCGATCTAGCGGCTGTGGCACGCAAGGTCGCTGGGGGACACCTCAGGGGTCGGGTGGGGGTCGGCCGTGGTGGCGTTGGCTGTCGAGGGTGTGGCCGGTGGGGGTGGTCCAGGTGAAGGTCTGGTCGGCGTTGGCGGTCATGGTCCATCCGGTGCGGTGGGTGACGCCGTGGTGATGGCGACACAGCAGGGCCAGGTTGGGGAGATCGGTCGTCCCGTCGTGTTCCCAGTGACGTACATGGTGAGCGTCGCACCAGGTGGCCGGCACTGAGCAGCCGGGGAACAGGCAGCCGCCGTCGCGTACGCCCAGCGCTCGGCGTTGGCCGGGCGTGGCGTGGCGGGCGGTGCGCCCGAGGTGCAACACCACCCCGTCACCGTCGATGACCACCGGCGTGCGATCCGCGCCGCACACCAGGTGCCCCACCCGATCCTCGGGTAGGACGAGGTCGCCGTCGGGGCTGGCGATGACGCCGGGGCGGCGCTGGTCGACCACCACCGTCACATCCGCCGCCGGCGCCCGACCGGGCGTGGCGGCGGTGGCGCCGCGGCGCACCAGCTCGGCCAACGCTTCAGCCCGCAGCGTGAGCGTCGACGGCACCGCCAGCTCAGCGGTCTGGTCGTGGTCGGCCACCGCCCGCCGGTACGCCGAGTTGGTGGCCGCTTCGAGGTGCTGGGTGAACCCCAAGGCGAGCTCGCCGATGAGCTCGCCGCGGATCACCACCCCGTCACCGGTGCGGCTCAACGTCAACTGGTTGCGGGCCCGTTCCCGTTCGGGGTCGAACCCGCCGTCTTGGTCCAACAGCTCAGCGCGGGTCGCCAACTCGCCCTGCCAGGCCCGAAACGGCACCCGCCCGGCCAGCTCCACCCACCGGGACTGCTCGGCGGCCAACTCCGCTTCGATGCGCGGGTTCGCCGCCCGCGCGAACGCCCGGGCGTGATCGAAACTCAACCGGCCATCGCTCAACGCGTCGTCGAAGCAGTCGAACACCCGCAGCTTCACCCCCGTCGCCACCCGCGCCGCCACCGACCGGCGATCCGCCCCCGTCGCCTGCGCCACCCACGTCGCCGTGTTCGACCCGAACTCCCGGTCACACGTGCCCCGCACCTCGAGCTCGGCCAGATCGTGCAACTCGGCCGCATCCAGTGCGGCGCGAGCGGCGGCGTAGCCCTGCACCCGGGTCAACAGCTCGGTGTCGCCCGCCAGCGACACGTCGTCACCGGCCGCCTTGCGGCACAACTCGACGACCTCGACCACATCGAACATGTATTCGAGTCTACCGCCGGCTAACCCACGAACAACCGCTTTCTACCCATTTCTATACATTCCTGCATGTGGCTGCAGGGACCATCAACCGCCCACCTCGCCGCCGCCGGTGCTCGGTCCGTTCAGGTCGACCGTGTGCCACGTGGCCTTCGCCCCGCTGTGGCCCACCCGGTAGACCTGCACCGTGCCCACCAGCGCCGAGGCGACGGCCACGACGGCGAGCCCGATCCACGCGGCACGGACCCACGACGCCTCGGCGGTCGAGGCGGTCGAGGCCGAGTCGACGGCGACCGGTGGCGCCAGGTGGTCGAGGTAGAACTGCAGGGCCATCACGCCGCACGCGGCCCCCATGATGAAGAAGGCCCACGGCAGCACGGCGTCGCCCATGGCGACGTGCTCGCGGGTGAGCGCGGTCGGGGTGATGTGGTTGGCCAGCGCCCCGCCGGTCTTCTGGGCCAGGCCGACGAAGCCGAACGCGCCGATCGACAGCACGGCCACCGCCCAGCCGAACACGCCGCGGCGGGCCCGGGGCCACACCGCGATCATCACCGTCCCGACGGCGGCCAGCGGCACCAGCACGACCGCGGCGTGCACGACGAGCGGGTGGGCGGGGAGCCCGAGCAGGGTCTTGAAGTCCATGCCCGAGTCTCCCGCACCCGCAGGCGTGTGGTCAGCCGATCGGCGTGATCCTCACCGAGTTCTAGGACTCGGTGGCGGGGCTCAGCCCCGGGCCTTGAGGGCGTCGATGAGGGCCGGGATGACCTTGTTGACGTCACCCACGATGCCGAGATCGCTGATCGAGAAGATCGGCGCCTCGGCGTCCTTGTTGATGGCGATGATGTTCTTCGAGCCCTTCATGCCCACCATGTGCTGGGTGGCGCCCGAGATGCCGGCGGCGATGTACACGGTCGGCTTGACCACCTTGCCGGTCTGTCCCACCTGGTAGGAGTACGGCACCCAGCCGGCGTCGACGATGGCTCGCGAGGCGCCCGGGGCGGCGTTGAGCAGCTTGGCCAGGTCTTCGATCATCTGGTACTTCTCGGCCTCGCCCAGGCCGCGACCACCCGACACCACCACGGCGGCGTCCTCGAGCTGCGGGCCCTGGCGCTCCTCGACGTGACGCTGGATGACCTTGGCGGCGCCGGCGGCACCGGTGTCGGGCACGGCCAGCGGGCTCACCGAAGCCGGGGCACCGCCGCTCTCCTCGGCCACGAACGACTTGGGGCGCAGCAGCACGAGGTGGGGACCGTCGCCCACGAACGTGGTGGTCACGTTGGTGGTGCCGCCGAACACCGGCTCGACGACGGCCAGGGAGTCACCGTCGAGGATCAGGTCGACCCCGTTGGTGAGGACGGACTGGTCGAGCTTCACCGACAGGCGCCCGACGATGTCGCGCCCGGCGTAGGAGGTCCCGAACAAGATGGCGTCGGGAGCGCCGGCGGCCACCGCGTCGGCGATGGCGGCGGCCACGGGCACGCCGGGCAGGGCCGAGCCGAGGTCACCGGTGGCGTGCACCGCCGTGGCGCCGTGGGCGCCGAGCGTCGGCGGCGATGGCGTCGGCGTCACCACCGGCGTAGACGGCCTCGACCGTGCCGGCCAGCTCGCGGGCCTTGGTGAGGATCTCGAGGGTGGTGGACGACACCTTGCCGTCGGTGGCCTCGGCGTAGACCCAGATCTTGGAAAGCGTCATGGCAGGGGCTCCTAGATGACCTTGAGGTTGTCGAGATAGGCGACGATCTTCTCGAAGCCGGTGCCGTCGTCCTCGACGACCTCACCGGCGGCGCGAGACGGTGCGGCCTCGATGGTGGTGATCTGCTGGCCGGCGCCGGACCAGCCGACGTTCGCCGCGTCGAGACCCAGGTCGGCGACGGTGACCTCGTCGACCGGCTTCGACTTGGCGGCCATGATCCCCTTGAACGAGGGATAGCGCGGCTCGACCACACCGGCGGTCACGGAGACGACGGCGGGGAGCGGGCACTCGACCTCGTCGTAGCCCGCCTCGGTCTGGCGCTCCACCTTGACCGTGGTGCCGTCGACGGCGATCGACTTGGCGAAGGTGACCGACGGCAGGTCCAGCAGGCCGGCGATCTGCTCGGGGACGGTGCCGGTGTAGCCGTCGCTCGACTCCGTGGCGGTGAGGACCAGGTCGGCGCCCTCCACCCGCTTGATGGCGGCGGCCAGGACCTTGGCCGTGCTCAGGGCGTCGCTGCCGGCCAGCGCCGGGTCGCTGATGAGGATGGCCTTCGCCGCCCCCATGGCCAGCGCCGTGCGGAGCCCGCCGACCTCGTTGTTGGGGGTCATCGACACGAGGGTGACCTCCCCACCGCCGGCGGTGTCCACCAGCTGGAGGGCCATCTCGACGCCGTAGGAGTCGGACTCATCGAGGATGAGCTTCCCGTCCCGCTTGAGCGTTTTGGTTTCGGGATCCATCGCACCCGGGTCAGCCGGGTCCGGGATCTGCTTGACGCAGACGACAACGTTCATGGGCGCCATTCTTTGTCGGGAGCCTGGCTGCGGCCAAATCCGGGCGTCCACCTCGGGACACGCCGGGGACTCAGCCGGGGATTCAGCCGGCGATGCCTTCGGCGAGCAGGATCACCCCGAAGGCGAAGAACAGCACGGCCGCCCCGATGCGCACGCTTCGCTCGGGAAGGCGCCGACCGAGCTGGTGGCCGACGGCGATGGCCAGCGCGTCGGCCGCCACCATTCCCAGCGTGGAGCCCAGCCAGGTGCCGAACAGGCTGGAGCTGGTCGAGGCCAGGGTGATGGTGGCGATCATGGTCTTGTCGCCCAGCTCGGCCAGGAAGAAGGCGAGCGAGGCCGCCACGATGGCCGAGCGGCTCGACCGGTCGACCTTGGCCTCCTCGGCGTCGGAGAGCTCGTCACCCCGCAACGTCCAGGCGGCGAAGCCGAGGAACATGAGCCCGGCCACGATGGTGATGGCCCGGGTGGGCAGGGCGGCTCCCAGCACGGCGCCGATGCCGACGGACACGGCGTGCACGGCGGCGGTGGCGATGGTGATGCCGATGAGGATGGGGACCGCCCGGTACCGGGTGGCGAAGGCGAGCGCCATGAGCTGGCTCTTGTCGCCCAGCTCGGCCACGAAGATCACGCCGAAGGCGATCAGCACCGGTTCCACGATCCCGACTTCTAGCCCACGGGCTCACGCGTCCATGCATCGTCGGGGCCGCCCTCCCCCGATCGGCGACCGCCGGCACTGCTAGGTTCCCGCAGCGGTGAGGGTGCTCCTGCTGGTCAACTCGTCGGCGTCGTCGGTGACCGCGCGCGGCCGGGTGGTCATCCAGAAGGCGCTGTCCGCCGACCACGACGTGACCCTGGCCGAGACCAGTCGCCGGGGCCACGCCACCCGGCTGGCCCAGGGCGCAGCGGTGGACGGCATCGACGTGGTGGTGGTCCTCGGTGGCGACGGCACGCTCAACGAAGCCGCCAACGGGCTGGCCGGCACCACGACGGCGCTGGCGGCCCTGCCGGGCGGATCGACCAACGTGTTCGCCCGCACCCTGGGGCTGCCCGACGACGCCATCGAGGCCACCGGCGACCTGCTCGGGGCGCTGGCGCGGGGATCCATCCACCGGGTGGGCCTGGGGATGGTGAACGGTCGCTACTTCCTGTTCCACGCCGGCCTGGGCTTCGACGCCGCCATCGTGGCCCAGGTCGAGAAGCGCGCCGGGCTCAAGCGCTACGCCAGCCACCCGCTGTTCCTCTTCTCCGCGTTCGAGACCTGGTTCCGCCACTACGACCACAGCCGGCCGCGGTTCTCGGTGCAGATCCCGGGGCAACGCCATCGTCGACGACGTGTACTTCGGGGTCTGCCTCAACACGAACCCGTACACCTACCTGGGGTCACGCCCGCTCAACGTCGCCCCCGGCACCACGCTCGGAGAACGGGCTGACGATGGTCTCGATCCGCTCGCTGGCCCTGCCCACCATCACCGCCATCGGGCTGTCGGCGCTGGGACGGGGAACCTACCTGCGGCGCAACCGAGCCGTGGATCTCCAGACCGACGTCGGCGCCGTGCGGGTCGAGGGGTACGGCCCGTTCCCCTACCAGGTGGACGGCGACTACCTGGGTGAGATCACCAGCCTGGACTTCAGCCACCACCCCGGCGCGCTGGCCCTGGTCATGCCCTGACGCCCCGGACGCGGTCTCGTCACCGGGCGTCGACCAGGGCTCGGGCCACGTCGGGGACGTTGGTGATGATCCCGGCCACACCGAGGGCGAGCAGCCGGCGCATCCGATCCGGATCGTCCACCGTCCACGGGAACACGGCGAGCCCGGCGTCGGCCGCCAGCGCCATGAGCTGCTCGTCCACGAAGGGATCCCACGGGTTCACCGCGACGTGGCCACCGGCCGCGGCCTGGGCCACGACCGACTCGGGGTCGGCCACGTCGAAGGCCAGCAGGCCGGTGGGGATGTCGGGCCGGCGCTCGTGGACCACCCCGATGGTGCGTGGGTTGAACGACGTGACCAGGATGCGGGTCAGGTCCAACCGCCCGCCGTCGGCCTCGGCCCACAACCAGCTCGGCGACGGCCTCGGCCACCCGCTCGTCGCGGTCGTAGTCGGGGTCGCGGCGGTCGTTCTTGATCTCGACGTTGACCCCCATGCCCTCGCAGGCGGCCAGCGCCTCGGCCAGCGTGGGCACGGAGTCGGGCACGTCCTCGGCGTCGAGCTCGACCAGGACCCGACCGTCGGGGAACACCGCGTCGTGACGGACGACGAGCGCGCCGTCGGCGGTGCGACGCACGTCGAGCTCGACCCAGTCGGCCCCGAGGTGGCGGGCGTGGCGGAACGCCTCGACGGTGTTCTCGGGCCGGGCGGCGGAGGCGCCGCGGTGGCCGATCACCAGCGGCCGGGTGTCCACGCTCACCCCCACGCTCCTAGTCGAGAGACACATGTCATAGCAAAACCGGGGGGAGCCCTTGAAACGCGGGGCGCGGCGCAACTACCTTTACGGCGTTCCAGCCACACGCGCTCGCGCTTTCCACGCGGTGGCATGTGATTCGCTTCACGATCGTTGGGCTCTCTTCGATCGCGTCGCCCGACTTGTGGAGGCACCGTGGCCCTCACCGCAGCTGAGCCGCTGACCCTGACGTCCGACCCTGACCGCTGGCGCGACGTTGCCTCCTGTCGAGACACCGATCCCGACCTGTTCTTCCCCGTCGGCACCACCGGGCCCGCCATCGAGCAGATCGCCGCCGCCAAGGCCGTGTGCCAGCAGTGCGAGGCCAAGGCCCCGTGCCTCGAGTTCGCCCTCACCACCAACCAGGACTCCGGCGTCTGGGGCGGCACCTCCGAGGAGGAGCGGCGCAAGCTGCGCCGGCAGTGGATGGCGGCCAAGCGCCGCGCCACCGCCTGACCCACCGGCGACCCGCACTACCGGCCTCCCGTCTCGGGAGGCCGTTGCGCGTCCGGGGTCCTCGGTCGGCAGCGGCGGGCCGAGCGGCACCCGCAGGTCGACCGTGGTCCCCGGGCGGTCGGGGGGGCCGCCGCCGTGCACGAGGGCGATGGTGCCGTTGAGCTCGGTGGTCACCAGCGTGCGCACGATCGAGAGGCCCAAGCCCGGTGGAGCCCTCGAGGGAGAACCCCTCGGGCAGACCGGCTCCGTCATCGGTCACGCGGACCCGCAGCTCGGCCTCGTCGTTGTCGAGCTCCAGCAGCACATGGCCGGACGGGAGATCGGCGGACGCCGGGTAGGCGTGGTCGACCACGTTCTGGAGCAGCTCGTTGAGGACGACCGCCAGGGGCGTGGCGATGGTGGCGGGGAGCTTGCCGGCGTCGCCGGTGATCTTGATGTCCACCGGGTGCTCGGGCGACAACAGCCCCTCTTCGACCATGCGCACCAGGGGCCGGGCGATCTCGATGAAGGGCACGTCGTCGCCGGCCTCGTGGGACAGGATCTCGTGCACCAGGGCGATCGAGCGGATCCGGCGCACGGACTCCTCGACCGCGGCCTTGGCCTCGGGCGAGGACAGCCGCCGGCCCTGCAGCCGCAGCAGCGACGAGATGGTCTGGAGGTTGTTCTTCACCCGGTGGTGGATCTCGCGGATGGTGGCGTCCTTCGACAGCAGCAACCGGTCGCGGCGGCGCAGCTCGGAGATGTCACGCATGAGCACCACGGCGCCCGTGACCGCGCCGTGCTCGAGCAGGGGGATGCAGCGGATCGAGCACGGTGACCTGCGGGCCCCGCTCGATCTCCTCGGTGTCGGGCACGGCCAGGGCGAACGCCGTGCGCACCGCCGTCTCCTCCAGGCCCAGCGCCCCCAGCCGCATGCCCTCGGTGTTGGCGTGCACGCCGACCCGGTGCAGAGCCGAGATGGCGTTGGGCGAGGCGTATTCGACGCGGGCCGAGCCGTCCAGGAGGATGACGCCGTCGCCGACGCGGGGGGCCTCCTCGCTCAGGCCCTCCTCGCTGAGGAAGGGGAACTCGCTCGACGCGATCATCCGGGCGAAGCGGTTGAAGACCTCGATGTAGGTGCGCTCCAGCTCCCCCGGCTGACGGACGGTGGGCGCCGACTCCCGATTGACGACGGCGATGGTGCGCCCCTCCCACCGCACCGGGATGCACAGCGCCCGCACCCGCTCCTTCAGGATGGGGTTGGTGACCTCGCCGTCGATGATCTCGCCCAGCTCGAGGGCCCGGGCCACGAGCGGGCGATCCGATGCGGGGACGACGGTGCCCACCCAGTCGGAGCGGTAGAGGGTCTGATTGGTGAGCGGGCGGACCTGGCCGAGCACGACGAGATCAGGTCCGCGCGGCCCCCGGCGCCCCGTCGGGCTGGTCGCTCACACTGAACAGGAGCAGGTCGGCGAAGCACAGGTCGGCCAGCAGGCCCCAGGACGCGACCAGGCGCTGGAGGTGATCGATCTCCGGCCCATCCAGTCCGGTGTGCACCCGAGCGAACTCGGCGAGGCTGGCCACGGGTCAAGTCTCGCAGACGGCCACGACGCCTCCCGCCCGGGAGCCCGAGAGCGTGCTGGACTGAGCCCCATGCCCACCTTCTTCGAGCACATTCCCCACCCTCACCTCGAGCGGCGCCGGTTGTCCGGGCCGACCAAGGTGTCCGACCAGCTCCCGACCGGCCAGCGCCGTCGACCGGTTCAACACCTTCCTGGCCCTCAAGATCACCGCGCTGGTGGGGACCATGTGGTGTGCCTACGCGTTCGCCGCTGCTCGCCCTCATCAGCCTGCCCGAGGCGATCCAGGGAGGCGTCGCCACCACCATCACCTGGATCGCCCAGACGTTCCTTCAGCTCGTGTTGCTGTCGATCATCATCGTCGGCCAGAACATCCAGGCCGGGGCGGCCGACGTGCGGGCCGAGGCCACCTACCAGGACGCCGACGCGGTGCTCCACACCGCGCTGGAGATCCAGTCCCACATGCAGGCCCAGGACCGCGAGATCGAGAAGATCCTGCTGACGCTGGAGCGGCTGCGGCCGGCGTGACCGACTAGCGCCAGACCTGCTCGCCCAGGCGCAGCAGGCCGGCCAGGTCGCTGATGTCGGCATCGAAGTAGGGCACCGACACCACGATCTCGGGCTTGCGGGCCAGTTCGGCCCGCTGCTCGGCCTCACGGGTGGCGACCAGGCGGTAGTTGAGGAAGCTCTCCCCCACCTCGCGCAGGACCCGGGCCACCATCGGCTTGTCGGCCGGTGGGGTCGACCCCGGCCTCGCCGACGGCTTGGAGCAGCTTGTCGGCGATGGCGTCGGGACCCTTGGCCAGGGCCCGGGCGGAGGCCGCCGCCCCCCGGCCCACCAGGTACTCGGGC
The DNA here is from genome assembly GCA_963726905.1 of uncultured Microthrixaceae bacterium. Taxonomy (GTDB): domain Bacteria; phylum Actinomycetota; class Acidimicrobiia; order Acidimicrobiales; family Acidimicrobilacustridaceae; genus UBA4742. The sequence goes on along the minus strand of CAVSDZ010000005.1, from coordinate 335,122 downwards.
AGGACCTTGTTGAGCACCAGGGCCCCGAGGTGGAAGCCCCGCCCGTCGAGGGCGTCGATGAAGAAGTCGGCCTCGCGGGCCGGCGCCTCCTCCAGCGTGGTGACCACCATGAACGTGGTGCGCCGGTCCTGCAGGGTGCGGGTGACGGCCTCGGCCCGTTCGACGAAGCCGTCGTACATGGTCTGGAACAGGATGAAGAACTCGGCGATGTCGCCCAGGAACTGCGAGCCGAGGATGCGATCGGCCACCGAGTAGAACGGCTTGGAGGCGGCGTTGACCAGGCGCGAGCGGTAGGGGGCGATGAGCCAGCGCAGCAGCCGGCTGCGGAAGAACTCGGCCATGCGCTCCGGCGCCTCGAGGAAGTCGATGGCGTTGCGGGTGGGCGGCGTGTCCACCACGATCAGGTCGTAGCGGCCCGACGAGTGGATCTCGTAGAGCCGCTCCATGGCGATGTAGTCGTGGCTCTGGACGAACTTGCCGGTGATGTTCTGGTAGAGCGGGTTGGCCAGGATGGCGTCGCGGGTCTGGGCATCGGGGGCGTGGGCGCGCACCAGCTCGTCCCACGACTGCTTGGTGTCGAGCATGGCCGCCCACAGCTCGCCCTGCGGCTCGACGCCGGCCGCGGTGAACAGCTCGTCGGGCACGCGGGTCTCGACGTTGCCGAACCGCTCGAGCCCGAGCGCGTTGGCCAGGCGCTTGGCCGGGTCGACCGTCAGCACCAGCACCTTGCCGCCGAGGTGGGCGGCGGCCATGGCCGCGGTGGCGGCCGCCGTGGTCGTCTTGCCCACCCCGCCCGAGCCGCAGGTGACGACGATCTCGCGGGCGGCGAAGAGCTGCTCGAGGGTGCCCGACGACCGGACCTTGACCGGGCTCGCCGCCTTGGTGCCCTTGGCCCGCTTGGTTCCTCGGCCCGGGGCCGAGCCGACGCGGCCACCTCAGTAGCCCAGCTCGGCCGAGAGCGCCTCGGCCACTGATCGGGTGGAGCGCACGCCGTGGGTGCGCGTGAACAGGAAGGGCACGTAGAGCAGCGGCAGGCCCGGAGGCAGCTCGGCCCGGAGCTTGGTGAGGTGCCCGGCCCGGGTGCGCCGCAGCGTCACGGCCAGCTGGGCGGCGTCGAGCACCGGCTCGACCGGGCCGCCCACCGCCTCGGCCAGCGCGGCGGCCGCCACCGGCTCGCGCAGGGCGTGGAACACCTCCTCCTCGCCCCGGCCGAACAGCTCGGGCAGCACCTTGTTGACCACCACGGCGGCGAGGTGCACGTCGGTCTCGGTGCGCAGGCGCTCGGCCAGCTCGAGCGTCTCGGTGACCGGCATCTCCTCGGGGACCGAGACGATGACCGCCGCCGTGACCAGGGGGTCGCTGAGGATGTCGACCATCCAGCCGGTCTGGTCCCGCACCCGACCGACCTTCACCAGCTCGTTGATGGCCTGCGGGGCGGCGAGCTGGCCGACCACGTGGCCGGTGGCCGAGGCGTCCACCACGATGAGGTCGTAGGTGCGCTCGCGGACCTCGTAGCAGAGCTTGCCCACCGTGAGGATCTCCTTGACCCCGGCGCGGCGTCGGCCACGAAGTCGAAGGTGCGGGCCACGGGCCCGATCCGCCCCAGCAACGGGACCTTCAGCTGGAGACGGAGGTACTCCTTGAGCGACTCCTCGGTGTCCATGGCCATGCCGAGCAGGTTGGCGGCGAGCTCACGGGGGTGGAAGTCGAGCGGGCCGGACTCGAAGGAGTCGGCCAGGTCGCCCTTGGCGTCGATCTCGCACACCAGGGTGCGCTTGCCCCGCTGGGCGGCCAGCAGCGCCAGGGCGGCGGCGATGCTCGTCTTGCCCACGCCGCCCTTGCCGGTGACGAAGACCAGCCGGCGGTCGAGCAGGTCGACGCGATCGGGGTTCATGGCCGACACCGTGGCGCTGATCGGCCTGCCCGGAGGCAGTGATCAGGCGGCGCCGAAGCCGACGCGCCGGGCGGCGTCGGCGCCGCTCAGCTCGATGTAGGCGATCTTGGCGGCGGGCACCCCGATGTCGCGACCGTGGCGATCGGTCAGCCACAAGGTCTGGGTGTCGTCGGCCAGCGCGGCATCGATCGCCTTGCGGATCTTGTTGCGGTCGGCGTCCTCGGGCAGCTCGACGTCGATCTCCTTGACGGTGTGCTGGACACCGATGCGAACATCCACGAGCGATCCTCCTGCAGGGGCCGGGCGGTGGGCCGGGCCGAGTTCGGGCATTGACGGGCGAAGCCCCGCCATCGTAGGCGAGCCGCTGACCAACCCCGACCCGACCGTTTCGGAATGGGGGCCGGCGGTCAGATGATCTTGAGCTGGGGGTTGTAGACGCGGGTGGGGGCCAGCTCGTCGACGATGCGGCGGGCGATCTCGGTGAAGGCCCGGGCCGCCTCGCCGTCGGGTCCTCCACCACGATGGGACGCCCGGCGTCGCCGCCCTCGCGCAGCAGCGGCACCAGCGGCACCTGGCCCAGCAGCGGGACCTCGAGGCGCTCGGCCAGGTCCTCGCCGCCGCCGGCACCGAAGATCTCGTAGCGGGTGCCGTCGTCGCCGGTGAACCAGGACATGTTCTCGATGATGCCCTTGACCTCGAGGTTCACCTTCTGGGCCATGAACGCGGCCCGCTGGGCCACCCGCTGGGCGGCCGGCTGCGGGGTGGTCACCACGTAGACCTCGCCGCGGGGCAGGAACTGGGCCAGCGACAGGGCGATGTCGCCCGTGCCCGGGCGGCAGGTCGATGACCAGGAAGTCGGGCTCGTCCCAGTAGACGTCGGTGAGGAACTGCTCGAGCGCCTTGTGCAGCATCGGGCCCCGCCAGATGACCGGCTGGTCCTCCTGGGCGAAGAAGCCCATCGAGATGCAGCGGACGCCGTTGGCCTCGGGCGGCACCAGCATCTCGTCGATGACCACCGGAGGTCGGTCCACGCCCAGCATGCGGGGGATGGAGAAGCCCCACACGTCGGCGTCGACCACGGCCACCGACTGGCCCCGCTGGGCGAGGGCCACGGCCAGGTTGGTCGTGACCGACGACTTGCCCACGCCGCCCTTGCCCGAGGCGATGAGCAGGCAGCGGGTCTTCGATGCCGGATCGGCGAACGGGATGGCCCGGCCCTCGGCGTGGCCGTGGCCCTGATGGGTGCCGGCCGTCGCCGCCGGGTCGCCGTGCAGCTTCTCGCGCAGGCGCACCCGGTCCTCGTCGGTCATGACGGTGAAGTCGATGGTGGCGGTGTCGACGCCGTCGAGGGCGGTCACCGCGCCGGTCACCCGGCTCTGGATCTCGGCCCGCAAGGGACAACCCGGCCACGGTCAGCGCCACCTGCACGTCCACCCGGGCAGCCGTCGATGCTGCACCCCCCGCACCATGTCCAGATCCACGATGCTGCGGTGCAGCTCAGGATCCTCGCACGGGGCGCAGCGCTTCGAGGACATCGGCTTCGGTGACGGTCATGCAGGCACTCCCTGGCCGCCGGGGCGACCGGTTCCGGGGTGGCCGCACCGGCTCACCCGAATTTCTCCTACGGCGATAGGTACAATACCGAAGTGGACCAAGCCGCCACTCACTCCGACGGAGTTCTCCTCGGTCGTCACCGCCATCACCTCGGCCTTCGGCGACCCCACCCGCCGGGAGATCTACCTGTTCGCCCGCGAGCACCCCGAAGGGGTCACCGCGGCCGAGGTGGCCCGCCAGTTCGACCTGCACCCCAACGTGGCCCGCCACCACCTCGACAAGCTGGCGGCCGGTGGCTACCTCGAGGTCGAGGTGGCGCGGGGCGGTCATCGCCGGTGCCGGGCGCCCGTCCAAGCACTACCGGGTGAGCGAGCAGTCGGCGGCCCTCGAGTTCGGGGTGCGCCACGACGACCTGCTGGTCTCGCTGCTGGGCCGGGCCCTGGCCCTCATCCCCCGGGCCGAGGCCGAGGCCCTGGCCGAGGAGGTGGGCATCGAGTACGGCCGGCTCATGGCCAGCTCGCTGGGTGACGCGAGCGACGGGCAGCGATCGTTCCGCTCCGCCCTGCACACCGTGGCCGACGCCCTCACCGCCCACGGCTTCGCCGCCCACGCCGAGAAGCACGACAACGAGCTGCGCATCGTCAGCGAGCACTGCCCCTTCGGCGGGGCCGCCATCGAGAACCCGGTGATCTGCGCGGTCGACCGCGGCATGGTGCGGGGCATGCTCAGCTCGCTCTACGGCGACACGTCCCCGGCGCTGGAGTCGTCGATCCCCATGGGCGACGAGGTCTGCGTCACCGCCGTCGAAGCCTGAGGGCGGGCCGATGGGTCGCCACTACCTCGACCACGCGTCGACCTCGCCGCTGCGGCCCGAGGCGCTGGCGGCCATGACGACGTGGCTGGAGGCGTCGGCCCGCGGCGAGGTCGGGCGATCCCAGCCGGCTCCACCACGAGGGCATGACGCGCCCGGGTCGCGCTGGAGGAGGCCCGCGAGCAGGTGGCCACGCTGCTCGGGGCCCGAACCCGGGAGGTGGTGTTCACCAGCGGCGCCACCGAGGCCATCGCCGCCGCGGTGTGGGGTGCGGCCGAGCGGGGCGGAGTCATCGTGGTGCCGGCGGTCGAGCACTCGGCGGTGCGCCGATCGAGCGAGGCGTTCGCCGCGGTCGGCGGACGGGCCGCCCGGGTGGTCGGGGTGGGCGTCGATCGGCTGGGTCGGGTCGACCCCGACGAGGTCATGGCCGCGGCCTCGCCCGGGGCGGGGCTGGTGCACGTCCAGTGGGGCAACCACGAGGTGGGCACCGTCCAGCCGGTGGCCGAGATCGTCCGCCGGTGCCGCGCCGCCGGGCGTGCTCGTCCACGTCGACGCCGCCCAGGCCGCCGGGCGGGTGCCCATCGCCTTCGACGAGCTGGGGGCCGACCTGCTGTCGGTGAGCGGGCCACAAGTTCGGCGGGCCGCCCGGCACCGGCGCCCTGCTCGTGCGGCGAGGGCTCCGCCTGCGTCCCCTGCTCATCGGCGGCGACCAGGAGCGGGCCCGGCGGGCCGGGATGGAGAACGTCCCCGCCCTGATGGGGCTGGGCGCGGCGGCCGAGGCCCTGGCCGGCGGTGCCCGGCTGGCCGACGAAGCGGCCGACGGCCCGGCGCCTGACCGAGCGCGTCGTGGCCCTGGCCGACCGGCTCGACGGTGTCCGCCTCTACGGCGACCCCGACGACCGGCTCCCCCACCTGGTCTGCCTCGGCATCGACGGCATCGAGCCCCAGGCCGTGCTGCTCGACCTGGACCGGGCCGGCATCGCCGTCCACTCGGGCAGCGCCTGCGCCTCGGAGGGGGTGGAGGACTCGCCGGTGCTGGCGGCCATGGGGGCCGACGCCCACCGCTCGCTGCGCATCTCGGTGGGGTGGTCCACCACCGACGCCGACATCGACGCGCTGTGCGAGGTGCTGCCCGGCGTGCTCGACCGCCTCCGGGCCCTGCGCACCTGCGCTGCGCGCCTGGCGAGTACGTAGGCTCGCGGCATGGCGCTCGCTGGCGAACCCCGACCTCCGGTGGCCGACGTCTGGTTCGTGCGGGAGCGGGTCGGCGACGGGCTGACCCTGGTCTCGGAGCCTCACGTGCACCCCTTGCTGCGCTGCAACGTGTGGCTGGTGTCCGGCCGCACCACGAGCCTGGTCATCGACACCGCCATGGGCCTGCGGCCGCTGCGCGGTCTCGTCGACGACGAGCTCGACGGACCGCTGCTGGCGGTGGCCACCCATGCCCACAGCGACCACGTGGGCGGGCTCCACGAGTTCGACCAACGGGCCATCCACGCCGCCGAGGCCGACACGGTGGCCGCCGCCGGATTGTCCACGCTGGTCACCCGGCACTTCGGCCCCCTCGTCACCGACCCGTACCGCGACGCCGGCTACGACATCCCCGACGTGCTGGTCGACGCCTACCCGGTGGCGGGGTTCGATCCCGAGGTCGTCGAGATCGCTCCGGCCCCGGCCACGCGCCTGCTGGCCGACGGCGACGTGATCGACCTGGGCGACCGGGCCTTCGAGGTGCTGCACCTGCCCGGCCACTCCCCCGGCAGCATCGGGCTGTGGGACGCCGCCGGCGGGGTCCTGTTCTCCGGCGACGCCGTCTACGACGGTCCCCTGCTCGACGAGCTGGACGGGTCCGACATCGAGGCCTACGCCGCCACCATGGAGCGCCTCCGCACGTTGCCGGTCACCGTCGTCCACGGCGGCCACGAGCCGAGCTTCGGCCGGGCCCGGCTCGTCGAGATCTGCGAGACGTACCTGGCGGCGCGCCGCCGATGACGGACGTCAGTCCGAGGGCAGGCCGTGGTCGGCGGCGAAGTCGGCCCACGACCGCCACGTGAAGTCGTCGCGGTCCCACCGGGCCCGCAGGACGGGGGCGCTCGTCCCCACATCGGCGGGCTGAGGGCCGTCGGAGAAGTCCACCGGCGCGCCGAGGGCCTCGCCGACCCGCTCGGCCACGGAGTCGCCCACGAACTGGGCGTAGGCGAGGTGCGAGGGCCACACGGCCATGAAGGACTCGAGGCCCAACTTCTCGAGCTTGGCCGGCACCGGCTGGGCCACCAGCGAGGCGTCGGGCACGGCCAGCATCGGGTGCTGGGCCCGACGCGACACGTAGACCGACCATCGGAGCTGCTCGCTCTGGGCCGCCACCACCGGGCTCAGGTCGAACAGCGCGCTCGACGGCGTCCGACACCAGGTTGTCGTCGACGGCCAGCTCGAATCGCAGGTTGGCCGGCCCGAGCGTGGTCTGGGAGTCATCGACGGGAGGCTCCACCAACCACACGTGATCGGCGCTGTCGGTCAGCGTCTGGGCGGTGATGGTGAGATCGCCGAAGCGGCCGCTGACGAGGGGCAGATCGGGGCCGCGCAGGCACAGGACCATCTGGGCCCGCACCGCCTGGCAGCCGTCCACCGTCTCCTTGGCCGCCTTGCGCCGGGCCTGATCGGGCAGCCGGGAGCTCACCTTGGTCAGCAGCGTGGCGTTGCCGACCCCGGCGGCCAGCACCACGAATCGGGGGACGATGGGGACCGTCACCTCGCCCACCTGCACCTGCACGTGGTCGATCTCGCCGTCGGGCAGCAGCCCGAAGCGCACCACCTCGCCTTCGAGGCAACGGTTCTCCAGGCCCTGGCGCAGGCGGGTGAGCACGGTGGCCGGGTTCATGACGAGATCGTTCTCCGCCACGAACGACGGCGCTCCCTTGAGCAGCCCGCCCTCGAACGCGGCGGGCAGCTCCGTCGGGCTCGGCGCTGAGGTTGGCGTCGTTCCACAGCCGGGTGCGGGTGGCCACCTCCTGGGGGGCCACCACGTAGCGCGGGGCGTGGGGGGCGAAGGGCACCCCGTTCGACTCGGCCCACAGTCGCCACCAGCCGGCCGCTCGACGGGCGGGCTGGATTCGATTGGCGTCGTTGCCGTCGTAGCCGGCGGAGAAGAACCCGGGCGACTCGAGCGTGCCCGACGAGACGGCGGGGTCGGACACCACGCACACCGAGTAGGTCCGGGCCAGCTCCCGGGCCAGGTAGAGACCCTGGATCCCGGCGCCCACGATGAGTACGTCGACGCCGAGATCGCCGTCGAGATCAGTAGGCATGGCAGGAAACCTAGCGGCCCCCATGTGCGGTGGTGGGGAACGTTCTGGCCCAGCCGAGGCCCCGGCCGGGCGGTCGGGGGATGGCCCAACCGCCCCGCCCCGGGTCCTACGCTCCCGATGGTGACCCCTGACCCGCCCGATGCGTCCCCTCCCGACTCCGAGCAGCCGACGGGCCACGACGGCGCCGGGGACGTGGTCGACGCGGTGGAGGGCTTCGTCGGCGGGGTCACCGAGGTGGCCGAGGGTGTCGGCCACGTCGCCGAGGAGACGTTCGAGACGCTGCGCCAGGACCTGCTCGGCCGCGACGGCTATCTCAGCGTCCTGCTCATGACGATCGTGACCATGGTCGTCATCCCGATCGGACAGCTGTTCCGCGGGGGCACGGTGATGATCAGCGTGAGCATCGCGCTGTTGGTGGGCACCGCCATGTCCCGGTCGCGGGTGCGCCACACCCTTCGCTACATCGCCCTGACCATCACCGTCGGGGTGGTGTTGTTGGCCCTCTACGTCGACGTCACCGGGGCCAAGTTCGATCCCGCGCACGCGAAGACCGTGCAGGCCGTCTTCATCGTGCTCTACACGTCGGTGCTGGCCCTGTGCTTCCCGGTGATCCTGCGGCGCGCCTTCAGCCACAAGCAGGTGACGCTCAACACCGTGGCCGCCGCGCTGGCCGCCTGGCTGCTCATCGGCCTCATCTTCACCGGGGGCTACCGCTTCGTGGACACCGTGGCCCACCCGATGTTCAGCCAGTCCAACACCAACGGGTTCACCAACGAGTACTTCAGCTACATCACGCTGTCGACGGTGGGCTACGGCGACTTCACGCCCGCCAACGACGGCGGCCGGACCATGGCCATGCTCGAGGCCCTGTTCGGCCAGGCGTTCCTGGTCACCATCGTGGCCATGGTGGTGGCCAACCTCGGCCGCGAGCACGTCCAGCTGCGCCGCCGCCACGGCGAGCCCCGCGAAGGCGACGAGCCCGAGGCGGCCACGACCGCCTGACTCCTCTCTGACCGGATGCGCGTTCGATCCACGATCGATCCACGATCGATCCTCGTTCGATCCGGGCTCGGTCTCGGCTCGCGCCGGTGGGCGAGTGGTCACGGCGCCGGCGGAGGGCGCAGTACCCTGCGGCGGTGCTCGTGTTCCTGGTCCGCCACGCCCACGCCGGGAACCGGTCACAGTGGGGTGGCGACGACGTGGACCGTCCCATCAGCGCAAAGGGTCGACAGCAGGCGGCGGGCATCACCGCAGTGCTGGCCGACGCCGACATCCGGGCGGTGTCGTCGAGTCCCGCGCTGCGCTGCATCGAGACGGTCGAGCCGCTGGCCGCCGGCCGCGGCCTCACCGTGGTGGTGGACAAACGCCTCAGCGAGGGCAGCGAGCCCCGACCCTGCATCGAGGCGCTGGCCGACCCCGCCGCCGACGGCCTCGTGCTGTGCAGCCACGGCGACCTGATCCCCAAGGTCATCCGCCGCCTGAGCGCCGACGGCATGCGAACCAAGGACCCGAACCTGTCCCAGAAGGGCTCGATCTGGGTGCTCCAGGTCGAAGAGGGCAAGGTCGTGTCGGGTCGCTACCTCCCCCCGCAACTGGGCTGAGCCGGAGCAGTCGTCAGGATCGGCCTAGGGCGCCGTGGTGGTCGTCGAGGCGCCGGCCAGCTGGGACTGCATCTCGGCTTTGAACGTGGCCACGGTCGCGGCCATGAAGTCGGGCACCGACCCGGCGGGCACCTTGGCCAGCGTGTCCAGCGCCAGTTGGGGCTGGCCCAGGTCGCCGTAGAGCACGGCCAGGAACACCAGGGCGGTGCCGTCGGTGGGCCCCGCCTGGACGGCCTCCTGCAGGTACTTGAGCGCCTGGGCCCGCAGGAGCTGCTGGTCCTGGCCCTGGGCGCCGAGCGCGCCGAGGCGCAGCATCCAGCCGCGGTAGGCCAGCGCCTCGACGTTGGTGGGATCGTCGGTCAGCACCTTGTCGTAGGTCTTGATGGCGCCCACCAGGTCGCCCGAGCCGAACTGCTGGCGGGCGGTGAGCAACTCGTTGGCCACGCTCTGACGGGTCCCGCCGGTGATGGTGTCGCCCTGGTTGCGGGTGCCCGACGACGTGGCCACGAACACCCCCAGACCGACGGCCAGCACCGCCACCACGGCGACCCACAGCAGCCGGCGGCCCCAGTTGGGCCGGCGGCGGCGGGCCGCCACCCGCACGTGGTGGCTCTGGATGGCGCGGATCACCGCCGCGGCCCTCGCCGTGTAGTCGTCGGACAGCTCGGCGAAGTCCTGGTCGTCCACGTCGCCGGCGTCGTGCTCGGCTTCGAGGTCGCGCAACGAGCGCAGCAGGAACTCCCGCTGCTCCTCCAGGGCGGCGAGCTCGTCGGGGTCGAGCTCGCGCTCGCGCTCCGGGGTCCGGCTGGACGTCGTCATCGCCCGCCGCCCATCTCGGGATCCTCCCCCGCGGCCTCCTGCTGGTCGTGGAGGGCGTGAGCCACGAGCTCGCGGTCGGCATCGCTGGCGTGCACCTCACCCCGCACCCGCCATCGGCTGAAGGCCACCACCAGCCCGGCCAACGCCAGCACGCCCAGCACCACCGGCAGGATCCACACCAGGCTGGTCACGCCGCTGGCCGACGGGGTCAGCAGGATGTAGTCGCCGTACTGGGCCCGGTAGGCCTCGCGGATCTGGGCATCGGTCTGGCCCTCGCCCAGCCGCACGCCGATGTCCTTGCGGATCTCCTGGGAGATCTCGGCGTTCGACTCGGCCACCGATTCACCGCTGCACACCGGGCACTTGATGGTGCGGGCGATGTTGGTCAGGCGGTCGGCGTTGGTGAGCGTGGCCCGCTGCGAGACGGTGCCGACGAACAGGGCGGTGGCCAACACGATGGCCATGGCCAGCCACGGCCCCCATCGGCGCAGCCATCCGTCGGCCCGGGGTCGGGCGCCGGTGGTCGCGGTCACGGCGTGCCCGTGCCCGACTGCGACTCGAACTGGTTGATGACGGCGTCGAGCTTGGCCTTGGTCACGCCTTCGAACTTGGCCACCACCTCGCCGTCAGGGCTGACGACGTAGCTCTCGGGCACCTTGGTCACCCCGAAGGCCAACGGGATCGAACCGGTGTCGCCCACCAGCACCGGCCAGTTGCCCCCGTTGGTGGCGAAGAACTGCCGGACGTCGGCCTCGGTGTCCTGGAACGCCACGCCCACCAGCTGGACGTCGCCCGCCGCCTTGTGCTCCTCGGCGAAGGCGACCAGCTCCGGCTGCTCGGCCACGCACGGCGGGCACCAGTGCGCGAAGAAGTTCACCACCACCCACGAGCCCCGGTGGGCGCTGATGTCGTAGGGCGTGCCGTCGAGGGTGGTGCCCTGCACGGCCGGGACGGCCTGGCCCAGGATCCTGGCCTCGGCCTGCTGGGAGTCCTCCGACTTGCGCGTGGCCAGCAACGCCACGAAGGCCACCAGCACGATGGCCACGGCGATGGCCACGTTGCGGGCCAGGTGCCGTCCACCTCTCGGGGCCTCGTCCTCGTCGGTCAACACGATCGGGTCCATCACGCTCCCTCGGGCCCGAGATCGAGCCGGGCACTGGCGCCGGCCGGCTGGCGGTCGGGTTCACGGGGCGGGACGCCCGGGACGGTGGCCGGGCACCGGCGCCGACACCGGCTCGATGCCGCGACGGCGCCGCCCCGGGAAGGCGGCCAGCGCCGTGCCGAAGGCCATGATGGCGCCACCGATCCACAGCCACATGATGAGGGGCTGCACGGTGACCCGCAGGCTGACCGGCGCGTCGGGCGAGGCGGGTGCCACCAGCAGGCTCACGGCCACGTCCACGGTGGGCCGGGAGAAGACCGAGGGCGTGCCCACCGTCGATCCGTTGAGGGTGAAGTTGGAGATGCCGGGAGCGAAGGGCCCGTGGCCGTCGATGAGCACCAGCGCCTGGGTCGACGTCTTGTTGGAGTCCACCACCTCGTTCTGGCGCACGTAGGTGATGGTGTGGCCGGCGATGGTGGCGGTGTCGCCCGGCTTGAGGTTGGAGAACTCGGCCTGGCGCACGTTGCTGGCGCTGGCGGCGAAGGCCACGGCGATGACCACCACCCCGAGGTGCACGATCATGCCGCCGTTGGCCCGGCCCACCAGGCCGCGCCAACCCTGGCGCCGGGTGGCCAGCACCAGCTGGCGACCGGCCGAGCCGGCGGCGAAGCCGCCCAGGCCGAAGGCCAGCAGCGGCGCCAGCCCGGTCTGGCCGGCGAGCACCCCGGCCACCACGCAGGCCGTGCCCACCCAGGCCGGCCACAGCAGCCGGTGGCGCAGCAGCTCGCCGCTGGCCTTGCGCCACGGCAGCACCGGGGCCACGGCCATGAGGAACAGCAGCGTGAGGCCCGACCGGCATCGTCATGCGGTTGAAGTAGGGCACCCCGACCGAGACCCGCTTGCCGTTCGACGGCCTCGACCAGCAGCGGGAACACGGTGCCCAGCAGCACGACGAAGGCGAACGCCCCGAACAGCACGTTGTTGGCCAGGAAGGCGCCCTCGCGGCGAGACGGGCGAGTCGATGCGCCCGGGCGAGCGCAGGCGGTCGCCGCGCCAGCCGATGAGGCCGACCGTCACGGCCACCACCAGCGCGAAGAAGCCGAGGATGGCGCGGGCCGATGCCCGACTCGCTGAAGGCGTGCACGCTGTCGAGCACGCCCGAGCGGGTGAGGAACGTGCCCAGGATGGTGAGGGAGAACGTGGCGCACAGCAGCGACAGGTTCCACACCCGCAACATGCCCCGCCGCTCCTGGACCATGACCGAGTGCAGGTAGGCGGTGCCGGTGAGCCAGGGCAGGAACGAGGCGTTCTCGACCGGGTCCCAGGCCCAGTAGCCGCCCCAGCCGAGCACCTCGTAGCTCCACCACGAGCCGAGCACGATGCCGACGGTGAGGAAGCCCCAGGCGAACAGCGTCCAGCGCCGGGTCTCGACCAGCCAGCCCTCGCCCACCCGACCGGTGACCAGCGCGGCGATGGCGAAGGCGAAGGGCACGGTGAAGCCGACGTAGCCGAGGTAGAGCATCGGCGGGTGGAAGGCCATGAGCGGGTTGTTCTGCAGCAGCGGGTTCGGGCCCGGGCCCGTCGTAGCCCGGCGGGCGGGTGGAACGACTTGAACGGGTTGGCCGGGCCCAGCAGCAGCCCGAAGAAGAAGACGCAGACCACGAACATGGTGAGCAGGGCCCACCCCACCAGCGGGTCGGTCAGGCGGTGCGCGGAACTTGCGGCCCACCAGGGCGGTGTAGCCGGCGAGGAAGAGCACCCACAGCAGGATCGAGCCCTCCAGCGCGGCCCACATGGTGGCCACGTTGAACAGCGGCGGGGTGCGGGTGCTGCCGTTCTTGGCCACGTACAGGACGGTGAAGTCACGGGTGATCAGGGCCCGCTCCATGGCGAAGACGGCCAGCACCGCCGCGGCCAGCACGAGCCAGGTGTACACGCGGCTGAGCCGGAGCAGGTCGGGCCGGTGGCGCACCAGCCCGACGGCGAGGGTGACGACCGCGCCGATCGACGCGACCAGGCCGAGGACCACCCCGGCGGTGCCCAGGGCCAGGTTCACGGCACCACCGACGACGGTGGGGAGCCGGCCGGAGCCGTGGTGGGGGGCACCGTGCCGCCCTCGTCGGCCTGCTTGAGCCGGTCACCGTTCTTGGCCGTGTAGGTGGCGTCGTGCTTGACCAGCATCCGGTCGCTGTCGAAGTGCTGGCCCGACGCATCCCAGTGGCCCTCGAGCACGACCGGCATGGCGTCGCGGAACAACTCGGGCGGGTCGCCCTGGTGGACCACGGCGACCTGGGCGCCGTTGAAGGTGACGGTGAAGGCCACGCCGGTCTCGGTGCGGTTGATGGTGCCCGGCTCGACCGTGCCCTGAAGGCGGAAGCGGCTGGTGCCCAGCTTCTGCTGGTTGGCCACCGCCTCATCGGCGTTGTAGAAGAACGTCGTGGCCGTGGTGAGGGCCTGGGCGGCCACATAGCCGACCGGCGGCGACGATGGCCACCAGCACCAGGATCGGCCCCCACTTGCGCTTGCGCCGGCCGCGGCCGGGTGACGCCGGCGCCGGCCGGGGCGTCAGGTTGAGCCCGGCCCGGTCCCCGTCGCCGTCGGGAGCGGGCGCCGGGCGCACCGCCGGACCGTCGGGGGGGGTCACAGCCATCGTCGGTCCTCCGGGGGGACCCGCCGGCTGAGGGCGCGGCCACGGACGATGATCCACAGCGCGTAGGCCACCAGCACGATCACGGTGATCGACCAGGCCAGCGCCACGTAGCCCCAGTCGCTCATGGCCGGTCTCCCGCGCTCGCCCCGGCTCCGTCGGCGCCGGCCTCGGCCCGCCGCTCGGCTGAGCGCCTCGTCCAGCTCGTGCACCTCGACCTGCTCCTCGAGCCACGTGAGCCGCCAGCGGTGGACGAACAGCCAGGCGAACACCAGCCCACCCACCCCGATGGAGAACACGAGGGTGAACGCCATCTGGTCGTGGATCTTGGGCTGCAGCGTGTTGAGGATGGTCGTGCCCTGGTGCAGGGAGCGCCACCACGTGACCGACCGGTTGACGATGAACACGTTGGGCAGCAGCAGCAGGCCGATGATGGCCGAGCGCCGGGCCCGGGTGGCCGGCTCGGCGGGGATGCGGCGCACGGCCAGGTAGCCGAGGAGGAACAGCAACAGCATGGCCGTCGAGGTCAGCCGGGCGTCCCACACCCACCACACCCCCCAGGTCGGGCGGGCCCAGATCATGCCGATGACCAGGGTCAGCGCGGTGAACACGATGCCCAGCTCGGCGGCCGAGGCGGCGCGGTCACGTCCCACCAGGTGGTCCGCTTCCACAGCACCATGACGCTGGCCCCGGTGGTGATGGCGCAGGCCACGTAGGCCATGGTCACGACGGGGACGTGGACGTAGAGGATGCGGACGACGTCGCCCATGTTCTCGTCCTGCGGGCTGCTCACCAGGGCGAGGTAGCCGGCCAGGGCCAGCCCGGCCAGCGTCACCGCTCCCAGGATGCGCGTCCCTCGCGACCCGGTGCCGGTCGGGCCGGCCGCGCTCGGTGCCGCATCCGGCGCCGACGGCTCGGTGGCGGTGGGAACGCTGGTCACGATTCCTCCAGGAGGGGGCCGAACCCGAAGGCCCCGAAGATGATGTAGGCGAGAGCGAACACGGCGAGCAAACCGACCCAGGGCCAGCCGTCACCGGGGGTGCCGTTGCGAGCGGCCTCGAACGCCCTCACCGAGCCGATGAGCACCGGCGAGAGCACCGGTAGGAGCAGCAGCGGCAAGAGCGTTTCGCGGACGCGGAGCCCGGCGGCGAGAACGCCGTAGAGGGTACCGGCCGCGGCGATCCCCGCGGTCGCGGCCACGCAGGTCGCCACCAGGAGCAACCAGCCGGTGGCGTGGCTGGTGTAGAGGACGACCACGCCGATGCCCAGGAGATCTCGAGCACGGCGAGCTGGGTGGCGATGGCCGCCATCTTGCCCAGGTAGATGCCGGCCGGGTCGAGGCCCGAGAGGCGCAGGGCGTCGCGGTTGCCGTCGGCCGCCTCGACGGCGAACGCCCGCTGGATGGCCAGCACGGCGCAGAACAGCACCGCCACCCAGTACAGGCCGGGCGTGGCCCGGTCGAGGACGCCGGTGTCGGGGTCGAGGGCGAAGGCGAACAGCACCAGCACCAGCAGGGCGAAGGGCAGGATCTGGTTGATCCCGATGCGCGACCGCAGCTCGATGCGCAGGTCCTTGGCCGCCACCAGCCGGGCGTCACGGAACATGGTGCACCTCGGGCTCGGCCTGCGGCGCGGGGGCGACCGGCGGCCCGGGCTCGGCCGGCGGCTCGGGGTCGGGATCCGTCGGCGGCGCGGGCCCCAGGACCACGCCGCCCACCAGGGTGACGACCCGACCGGCCAGGGACTGGGCCCGGTCGAGCTCGTGGGAGGCCACCACCACGGTGGCACCGGACGCCGCGGCCTGGCGTGACCAGGCCGTCGACCACGTCGCGGGCCTGACGGTCGAGCCCGGCGTGGGGCTCGTCGAGCAGCCACAGCTCCGGTCGGCGGGCCACCATCACGGCGATGGACGCCCGGCGGCGCTGGCCGGTCGAGAGCCGGGCCACGGCCACGTCACGCAGGCGCCCGTCGAGGCCCAGCGCGACCAGGGCCGCCTCGGCGTCGGTGTCCGAGGCCCGGGCGGCGCGGGCCCAGAACCGGACGTTGTCGGCCACGGTGAGCTCGTCGTAGAGCATGGTGGCGTGGCCGAGCAGGCCGACCCGGCGGCGCACGGCCCGCGCGCTCGGTGACGCAGGTCGAGGCCCAGCACCCGGGCCGTGCCCGACACCACGGGGACCAGGCCGGCCAGCGTGCGCAGCAACGTCGATCTTCCCGGCCCCGTTGGGCCCCTGAAGCAGCACGATCTCACCCTCGGCCACATCGAGATCGACGCCGGCCAGCGCCGGGAAGCGGCCGAGGAGCGAGACGGCGGAGCGGAGGTGGACGACGGGCTCCATGGCGTCTGTTGAGGGTAGTGGTGGCCGGCGGAGCCGACCAAGGTGACCGCCCCCCGTCGCCTAGGGTTCGGCCGTGAGATTCGCCCGATCGCTCGGGGCCATCGGCCGATTCATGATCCGTGCCGGGGTGCTGATCCTGCTGTTCGTGGTGTACCAGCTGTGGGGCACGGGCATCCACACCACGCAGGCCCAGAACGACCTGGCCCGCACGTTCAAGGCCCAGCAGGCGGCGCAGGCCAACGCCACGGAAGGTTCGACGGGCACCACGGCCGACACGGCCTCCACCCTGCCCACCACCACGGGCCCCGACCCCACCATCGCCCCGCCCACGCCGGCGGCCAGCCTGCCGGCGCCCCGAGCCGGGCCAGCCCATCGGCCAGATCACCATCCCCCAGATCGGTGCCGACTTCTACATGGTGGAGGGCACCGACCTGAAGTGGCTGAAGGAAGGCCCCGGTCACTTCTCGGGCACGCCGCTGCCCGGCCAGGCCGGCAACGCGGCCATCGCCGGCCACCGCACCACCTACAAGGCGCCGTTCAACCGCATCGACGAGCTGCAGCCCGGCGACAAGATCACCATCACCACCCTGCAGGGCACCTTCACCTACGAGGTCATGCCCCAGGCCGGCTCGGACCCGTCCGCTCCCCCGTCGGGCCATCGCATCGTGAGCCCCTCCGCGGTGGAGATCCTCGACGACAAGGGCGACAACCGGCTCACCCTGATGGCCTGCAACCCCAAGTACAGCGCCTCGCAGCGCATCGTGGTGGAGGCCAAGCTGGTGGGCAACCCGGCGCCCAGCACCCCACGGGCCGCCGACGCCGACAACGTCGGCCAGGACGACCTGGCCGGCGTGGGCCTGGCCGGGGGCGATCCCTCGGCCCGACCCACCGCCATCGGGTACTCGCTGCTGGCCCTGGGCATCTGGTTCCTGGCCTGGTTCCTGGCCCGGCGCCGCCTCCACGGCTGGTGGCGGATCGCCCCGTACGTGGTGTTGCTCCCGTTCTTCACCGTGGCCCTCTACGCCGCCTTCGAGAACATCACCAGGCTGCTGCCCGGGGCGTACTGAGCGTGGCGGAGCAGTCCCGGCGTCCATCCGGCGCGACCAGGCGAGCGCGCTCGGCGTGGCCCTGGTGGTGGCCGCGCTCGCCATGGCGCTCGGCGGCTGCTCGGGCAACGGGGCCGGCAACGACGCGGCGGCGACCACCACCACCGAGGCGGCGCCCACCACCACCACGACCGAGGCCCCGCTTGAGCGCGGGCAAGCAGTTCTCGTTCTACGTGCCGGCGGTGGGTGAGTGCTACGACGTGCGACCGGTCGAGAAGGCGGCGCCCATCTACCTCCGGCTCGACTGCTCGCTGCCCCACCAGAACGAGGTGTTCGCCACGTTCGACTACACCGACACCAAGGAGTACCCGGGCTCCCAGGTGCTCGAGGCCCAGGCCAAGCAGCGCTGCCCCCCGTCGTGGGAGGCCTACGTGGGCAAGCCGTACGAGACCTCGCGCCTGGCGCTCGACTTCAACCTGCCCGACCAGGGCGGCTGGGGCAACGGCATCCGCCACGTGGTCGGCTGCCTGGTGGTGGACCCGGCCACCGAGCGCCGGGTCGGTTCGGTCCGCGGCTCGGGCGAGTGGGAGCTCTCCGGCGGCTGCGCAGCCTCCCCAGGCCCAGCCGGCGCAGACCTACTCGCCGGTGAACTCGGGCGGGCGCCGCTCGCCGAAGGCGGCCAGGCCCTCGGCCAGATCGGCGCTGGCCCACGCCCGCTCGAAGGCCTGGCGGTAGGCGGGCTCCAGCCCGAGCCGCCTCCCAGCAGGCCCTCGGCCTCGTTGAGCCCCACCTTGAACCCGGCCAGGGTGAGCGGAGCCAGCTCGGTGATGGCGTCGGCCCAGGCCAGGGCGTCGTCCAGGTCGGCCGAGCCGCTGCACCAGGCCGAAGTCGAGCGCCTGCGCCCCGGTGTAGGTCTCGGCCGCCAGGCACATGGCCCGGGCCGGGCCCTGCCCGGCGAACAGGGCGAGCCGCTGCACCGTCCACTGGTCGGTCATGAGCCCGAGCTTGCCGGCGGGGATGCCGAAGACCGCGTCGGGCGGTGGCGACCCGCAGGTCGCACGCCACGGCCAGCTGGGTTCCCGCGCCCAGCGCGGCGCCGTCGACGGCGGCCAGCGCAGGGGAACGGGGCGGTGCGCAGCCCGTCGAGCAGCCGGTGCAGCGCCTCGATGAAGGCGTCGTCCTCCACCGTGGTGAGATCGGCGCCGGCGCAGAAGTGACCGGCCGTGCCGGTCAGCACCAGGGCGCGCACCCCGTCGTCCACGGCGGCGTCGAGGGCGCGCCAGCAGGCCGTCGAGGGCGGCGTGGTCGAGGGCGTTGCGCCGCTCGGGCCGGTCGATGGTCACCAGGGCCACCGGGCCCCGGCGCTCGTGGCGGATCATCGGCCCTTCCACTCGGGAGGGCGCTTCTCGACGAAGGCGGCGATGCCCTCGGCGGCGTCCTCGGTGCCGGTGGTGACGGTCAACAGGGCGTGCAGCAGCGGCAGCGCCTCGTCGGCCGAGCGGTCCCACACCTCGTAGAACGCCTGGCGTCCCAGGCGCAGCGTCGCCGGTGACTTGGAGGCCAGCGTGGTCGCCAGCTCGTCGACGGCGGCGTCGAGCTCGGCCACCGGCACCACCCGGGTGACGAAGCCGATGCGGTCGGCCTCGGCCGCATCGACCCGGCGACCCGTCATCATCAGCTCGAGCGCCTTCTTGGGCGGCATCGAGCGGACCAGGGGCACGGTGATCATGTAACGGCCACAGGCCGACGTCGATCTCCGGGGTCCCGAACACGGCGTCGTCGGCCGCCACCACCAGGTCGCAGGCCAGGGCCAGCCCCATGCCCCCGGCCAGGGCGTAGCCCCGCACCCGGGCGATGGTGGGCTTGCCCAGGTCCCACAGGTCGGCGAACAGGGCGGCCAACTCGCCCCGGCTGTCGTGCAGGGCCAGGTGCCCGGCGCCGTCGGCCATCCCGGTGAGGTCGGCCCCGGCGCAGAACGCCTTGTCCCCGGCTCCGGTGATGACCACCACCCGGGCCGCAGGATCGTCCTTGATCTCGGCCAGCCGGGCCCGCATCTCGGTGAGCACGGCCCACGACAGGGCGTTGCGGCGTGCGGGGCGGTCGATGGTGAGCCGGGCGACGCCCTCGGCCAGCTCGTAGCGCAGCTCGGGGGGATCGGTCGAGGTCGGGTCGGGCATGCGGCGCACCGTAGCCAAGGACCATCCGCGCGTGCCCGAGCCGTCGCTCCTACCGTTTCCCGCCATGTTCTCCAAGGGAAAGAAAGCCCGGCAGGCGACCCCGGCTCCCGCGGCCGCCCCTCCGACGGCCCCGGCCGCCAGGGACCGTGACCGCAACCGGCTCCCCAAAGGGGCCGAGGCGGCCCTGTGGTCGATCGTGGAGAGCATCCCCGACCCCCGCAACCACCTGGCGCTGACCCGCGATCCGACGGCCGAGGTGCGCCTCAGCCGCCGCGACATCGACGCCGCCACGGCCGCGGCTCGCTGTCGCCGATTCCCGGCCCGATTCCGGTCCCGACGCCGGTCCCGACGCCGGCTCCGGCCATCGAACGGCCGACGCCCCGTCACGAAGGGGTGCGTTGGTCGGTCGACACGGCCGAGGTACGCCTCCCGGCGCTGGCCGGGCCCCACGACCTCGAGGGCGAAGGCTCCGGCGGCGCGTCGGTGCACCCCATCGAGCCCGCTCCCGCCCGGGTCGATCCGGGCCGCTTCGCCAAGCCGGCCTGACCGGGCCCCCGGCCGGGGTCAGCGCCTGGCGTCAGCCCCTGGCGTCAGCCTGCTGGCATCAGCCGGCTGAACCGGCCTGGCTCACGACCGCCGCCAGCGCGGCCCACGACTGCGGGACGGCCCCGAGCCCCGCGCCGGTGTCCGGGTGCCAGTACTCGGCCAGGCCGGAGCGACGGGCGCCGGCGACCAACCGGGTCGCCAGCCCGGCGGCGATGTCGGGGCGGCGCTGTCGACGGGCCGCGAGCCACAGGAGATAGGTGAGCTGGGGCCACGCCGGACCCCGCCAGTAGGCCGCCGGGTCGAACGTCGGCTCGCCGCGGTGAACCCCGGCCGGCCCGTACCGGCCACCGAACGCGTCGTCCTCGAGCGCCTGGGCGAAGGCGGCGTCGACGGCGAGCGGATCGTCGCTGACCAGCGCCGGCAGCAGCGCGTCGAGGGTGCGGACCCCGCTCGTCGTCGACGGTCCCACCACCACGTCGTCGAGCCAGGTGGCGCGCCCGGGGTGCCAACGCGTGGCCAGCCAGCGGGTGAGGCCCACCGCGCCGGCGGCGAGGCGCTCGTCCCCCGTCACCGCCGCCAGCTCGGCCGCGTTGAAGGCCACCAGGGCGTTGAACCCGGCCGCCGCCACCACGAAGTCCGCGCTGGTGACGGGCGAGCCCGTCACCGGGTCGAGCTCGACGGCGTCGACCAGCTCGCCCTTGCGGACCTTCCACCGGGCGAACGACCAACCGGCCGGCCCGGCCCAGGCGTCCCAGCGGGGGCTGTCGTCGCATCCCGATTCCCACGGGTGGACCACCACCACCCCGGCCGGCGAGGCGGCGTCCGCCCGGGTGCGGGCGCTCAGCAGGTGCTCGAGGCCGTGGCGGGCGCGGTCCACGAGCTCCCCGGGCACCTCGATGCCGAGACGGACCAGCTCGGCCACGGCGTGGCCGTACAGCGGCGGTTGCGTGATGTTGGAGGTCCCGGCTCGCCCCCAGAAGCGGGCATGGACGTCGTCGCCGTCCCAGTAGGTCAGGTGAGGCACGAACCCGTCGGCGCCCTGGTGGGCGAGGGCGGCGGAGAGCTCGCTCACCGCCCGCTCGGGCCGGCCCAGGTGGGCCCAGCACACGGCGTGGAAGCAGGAGTCCCACAGCCACTGCCAGGGATAGGTGGTGGCGTTGGGGACGCAGAAGCCGGGAGGGCGCCAGTGGGCGTCGAGCACGGCGAGCGCCCGCCCGGCCAGATCGTCGTCGTCCGGCGCCGCCGGTAGCGTGTCGCCGCTCACCGCGACCTCCGGGTGGTGGCTGTGCGTGACGAGTCGCCGGACCCTCCCCATCGAGCCCCCATGCCCACCTGCGCCATCGTGTCGTTCCGCCTCGGCCTCACCGACGGGGTCTCCATCGTGGCCGCCACCTGGGCCGACGCCCTGGCCTCGTTCGGCTTCGACGTGGTCACCGTGGCCGGCGAGGGGCCGGTGGACCGCACCGTTGCCGGCCTCGCCATCGGCGCCGCCGACGGGCCCGACGCCGTCGACCCGGCCGCGCTGGACCGGGCCGTGGCCGACGCGTTGGCCGACGCCGAGCTGGTGGTGGTCGAGAACCTGGGCACGATCCCTCTGAACCTACCGGCCTCCCGGGCGGTGGCCCGGGTCCTCGCCGGCCGGCCCGCCCTCCTCCACCACCACGACCCGCCATGGCAGCGGGAGCGCTTCGCCCAGGTGACCGCGCTCCCGCTCGACGACCCGGCGTGGCGCCACGTCACCATCAACCGACTGACCGAGCACGAGTTCGCCGGCACGAGGGCTGGCCGCCACCACCATCTACAACGGCTTCGACGTCGGCGACGCGCCCGGTGACCGCACCGGCACCCGGGCCCGCCTGGGGGTCGGGGCCGACGAACTGCTCGTGGCCCACCCCGTCCGGGCCATCGAACGCAAGGGCATCGGGACCGCCGCTGGCCCTGTGTGAGGCGTTGGGTGCCACCTACTGGCTGCTGGGCGGGGCCGAGGAGGGCTACGGGCCCGAACTGGACCGCCTCCTCGGCGCGGCCCGCTGCCGGGTCATCCACCATCCGCTCCCCCACGGGCCCGACATCTACGCCGCTCCTGACCTCGTCGCCTTCCCCTCCACCTGGGAGGGCTTCGGCAACCCTCCCATCGAAGCGTCGCTGGCCGGGCGGCCGGTGGCGGTGGGGCCCTACCCGGTGGGGGCCGAGCTGCGGGCCCTCGGCTTCGAGTGGTTCGATGCCGACCCGAGCCTCGCCGGGCCCATCCGGACCTGGCTGGCCCACCCCGACGCCACCGTGATCGAGCACAACCGGGCGGTGGCCCGGGAGCACTTCTCCCTCCCCGTCATGGCCGCCCGTCTGCGGGCCCTGCTCGATGAGGCAGGCTGGTTGCCGTGACCGCCGACGCCGCCCCCGACGCCGACGGGCCGAGCGGCGCGCCCGACGAGGTGCGGGCCCGGCGGGCCCGGGTGGCCCGGCTGGTGTCGCTCGGCCAGCGGTTGGGCTACAGCCTGTTCGCCATCGCCGTGATCGCCTTCTTCGTGGGGTTCGCCTCCGGCTTCACCGACGCCGTCGTGGTGGTCATCGAGATCTGCTTCGTGGTCGGCTCGCTCGTGCTCGCCCCCGCCATCGTGTTCGGCTACGCGGTGAAGGCCGCCGAGCGCGACGACCGCGAGCACGGTCGCTGAACGTCCCGGCGCCTTCGCCGGGCGGCTTTGTTACCCTCCGGTAAGCCATGAGTCGAGCGTCGGTCTCCCCCACCCCCCGCCTGCCCGCCGCCGAACGGCGCCAGCAGCTGGTGGACGTGGCCCTGGTGGCCTTCGGGCGCGAGGGCTTCCACCTCACCTCCATGAACGAACTGGCCGAGGCGGCGGGCGTGACCAAGCCGGTGCTCTACCAGCACTTCGGGTCGAAGCGCGAGCTCTACCTCGAGGTCCTGCGCGAGGTCGGCGGCCGCATGGTGACCGAGGTGGGCCAGGCCATCGCCGCCGCCGAGGGGCCTCACCAGCAGGTCGAGGCCGGCTTCACCGCCTACTTCGAGTGGGTGGCCCGCGAGCGCTACGGCTTCGAGGTGCTCTTCGCCGGTGACACCCGCCGCGACCCCGAGTTCCTGGCCGAGCTGGGCAAGGTCGAGACCGAGTTCGCCACGGCCATCGCCGGGCTCATCGTGGTCGACGGCATCGGCCACGAGCACCAGCTGCTGCTGGCCTACGGCATCGTGGGCATCGCCGAGACGACGTGCCGCCACTGGATCCGCGCCGACCTGCAGCTTCCCCCCGCCGAGCTGGCCCACGCCGTGTCGGACCTGGCCTGGGCCGGCCTGCGCGGCCTGCGTGCCGGCTGAGTCGCACCTCTCTCCCCGGTTTCGGCGTCAGTTTGTTCCGCTGAGCGCGACAGATCGGGGGTGAGAAACCGGGGTCAGGGTGCGCTCTCGACGGCCCGGGCGCGGCCCGGCCACGACGCCAGATCGGGACGGAGCGGCCCGATCGTGCGCTGCGGTCGCACAGCCGACCCACACCCCGGCCCCGTAAGCCAGGTCGTCGGCCAGGCGCAGGGCCACATAGCGAAGGGGGTCGACCGAGCGCTCACCCTGCCACCAGTCCACGAGCGGGGGGATCACCGCGGCCGCCAGCACCGCCCGCCGGGCCCGCCGGGAGGTGAACGCCGCGGCCACGGCGAGCGGCCACCAGGCCCGGGTGGTGGCCGCCGTCAGGGGCCGCCACGCCGACCAGGTCCCACCCCCGGCCAGACGGAGGCCCTCGACCCAGGGCTGCGGCAGGGCGCCGAGGCGACGGGGCAGCTGCACGATGGCCGTACCCGCCACCGCCGCGCCCACCACCGGGTGGCCGACGGCGGCGAGGGCCCAGGCCGCCGCGCTCCACGCCGACACCGACACCGGGGCCAGGGCATCGGGGTGGCGGCGGGCCAGCGGGGCGGCCGAACGGCCGTAGTCGAAGCGCTGGCGCAGCCAGGCGGCGGGACCGGGGCGGGTCGGGTGGGTCACCACCACCGTGGGCTCGTAGCGCACGACGCGACCGGCCTCGATCAGCCGCCACACCAGATCGACGTCCTCGCCGAAGCGGAGCGCCTCGTCGAAGCCACCCACGGCCTCCAGCGCCTCGCGCCGCACGACGAGGGCGGTGGTGGGCACGTAGGCCACCCGGGTGCGGGGCGACACGCGGGCCTCGGCCGGCCCCAGGTCGAGCGGCGAGCGGTCCTGCTCGAACTGCGCGAGGCCACCGCCCTCGCCTCCGGGGGCCGAGGCCCGCGCCGCCACGCGGGGGGCGACGGCCGCCACCAGCGGATCGCTGAAGTGGGCCAGCAGCGGGTCGAGCCAGCCGGCGGGGGGGACGACGTCGACGTCGAGGAACACCACCAGCGGGGAGGTCACCCCGGCCAGGCCCGTGTTGCGGGCCGGGCCGGGTCCGCCGTTGGCGGCGCGGCGCACCACGGTGGCCCCGATGGCGGCGGCGGCACCGACCAGCGCCTCGGGGTCGGGCGAGCCGTCGTCGACCACCACCACCCGGGCCGCCGGGTTCGGGTCGCCGGCCAACGCGTCGAGGGTGGTGCGCAACCCCTCGGGCCGGCCGAAGGCGGGGATCACCACCGTCACGTCGTCCGCCGTGAACGGCGCCGCCGACCAGCGGGGATGGGCCAGCCCGCCGTCGAGGAGTCGCCGGGCCAGGCGCCGCGCCGCCGCCCGAGCGGCCGACCGGCGCCCCGCCCACCAGGCCCTCGATGACCTCGGCGCCGTCGGAGGTGAGCCGCAGCAGGCGCAGCGGCGAGCCGCCGAGCAGGACGCGCCCCTCGTCGAGGCGGCGCACCGACGGGTCGAGCACCAGCCGCATGGCGGCCGGCACCGGGACCGTCATGGATCCAGCAGCCGGGCGAAGGCCCCGGGGATGGTGGAGGGCCCGGCGATGGTCACCCAGCGCGCCCCGATGGTGCGGCCCAGCTCGGCGGCGTCGTCGGCGTCGTCGGCGGGTGCGATGATGCACAGCTCGTCGAGCTCCAGCGCGGGCCGGTGGGGGTCGGAGCCGGTGGTGGGCCGGCAGTCCGACAGCAGGATGGTGACCTTGCGCTGGGCCCGCGACCGCTCCAGCTGACCGCGGGCGGTGCGCAGGCCGAGGGCCAGGTCGGTGGTGCCGTGGCCGCGCAGGCGCAGCACGTCGTCGGCCACGTCCTCCACTCGGCGGGGCACGTCCTGGCTCTTGACCACCACGGCGTCGGAGGAGAAGGCCACCACCGAGTAGTCCTCCCCCGCTCGCCACGCCGACGCCGCCGCCGCCAGCGCGGCGGTGGCCAGACGTTCGCCGTTCATCGAGCCGCTGCGGTCCACGACGAGGCACAGCGCCGTCGAGGGGCGGCCCCAGGTCGACACCCGCAGCTCGTCGAGCGGGGGCGCGGTTCCCCCGGCCCGGGCCAGCTGCAACGGCTCCAGGCTGGCGTCGAGGTCGAGGTCCCCCTCGGCCTTGTCAGCCGGCCGCCGTTCGATGCGCCCCACCCCCGTGCGGCGCGCCGGTCCGGCCCGGGTCACGTCGAGCACCACCCGGGCGGCCAGGCGGCGCGCCGCCTCCCGCAGCTTCTCGTCGGTGGCCCCGGTGAGCGCGGCCAACAGGGTGAGGGCGCCGTCGGCGTCCTCGGCCAGCGCCGAGTCGAAGGCGTCCTCGTCGAGCACCCCGACCTCGGGGGACACGTCGTCGAAGTGCGGCGAGCGCTCGAGGTCGCGTCGCGACGTCGAGGTGCGCTGCTCCTCGTCCAGCCGCTCCATGGCCTCGTCGCCCTCGAGGACCTGGTCGGTGGAGGACGCCCCCTTGGCCAGGGGCGTCAGCCTTTTCCCGGGTCGTCTCCTTCGCCGGGAGGGCCGAACTCGCCCGCCCACAGCTGTCGGACGATGTCGTCGGCCTGGTGCTCCCCGCCCTCGTAGACCCGGAGGCGCCCGCTGAGCGCGGCCAGGGCGGCGTCGAGGCCGGTCTCGTAGTCGGCGAAGGAGGTCAGCCGCAGCGCAGCCAGCTCGCCGGCCAGCAGCACCAGGTCGATGGCCCCGCGCACCGACGAGCCGACCCGCACCCCGGGATGGGTCCGGGTGCCCCGCACGACGGTGACGACCCGGGCAGCGAAGTCGGCGTCGGCACCGGGGACCTCGCGCACCACGACGCGGGTCTCGGTCTCGGCGTCCTGGTAGCCCATGGTGATGCGGCACATGCGGTCGTAGATGGCGGCGGAGATGCGGGCCGTGCCCACCGAGTCGAACGGGTTCATGGCCGCCACCAGCCGGAACCCGTCAGCGGCCCCGACCCGACCCAGCCGGGGGACGTGCAGCTCGGCTTCGGACATCACCGTGATGAGGACGTTGAGGGTCTCCTCCGGCACCCGGTTGATCTCCTCGACGTAGAGCAGGGCGCCGTCGCGCAGCGCGGTGATGAGCGGGCCGTCCACGAACGCCTCGGGCACATAGCCGTCGCTGAGCACCTGCGCGGGGTCGAAGGTGCCCACGAAGCGCGACGGGGTCAGCTCGGCGTTGCCCTCGACGAAGACGAACTCCGAGCCGGTGGCGTCGGCCAGCGAACGCAGCACCGTGGACTTGCCGGTGCCGGGCGGGCCCTCGAGCAGCACATGACGGTCGGCGGCCAGGGCCGCCACCAGCAGCTCGAGCTCGCGCCGCCGGCCGACCACCTCGGAATCGAGGCGGTCGACCAACCCACGGTCCACCTTCATGCCGGTTGCGATCAGACCGGGCGATCAGTAGAGGATGACGCCGCGGATGTTCTTGCCGTCACGCATGTCCTGGTACCCGTCGTTGATCTGGTCCAGGGAGTACGTCGTCGTGATGAGCTCGTCGAGCTTGAGCTGGCCGCTCTGGTAGAGGCCGAGCAGGCGGGGGACGTCGTAGCGGGGGTTGGCGGCACCGAACACGGCGCCCACCAACTGCTTCTGCGACAGGGTCAGGTCGAAGAGGTTGAGCTGCACGTCCATGGCGGTCATGTTGGCCACCGCGGTGACGACGGCCCGACCGCCCTTGGTCGTCATCGCCATCATGGGAGCGATCATGTCGCCCTCGGCCACGCTGGCGGTGAGGATGACCTTGTCGGCGTTGCGGCCCCAGGTCAGCTCGGCCACCAGGGCCGTGGCTTCCTCGAAGTTGGCGGCGGTGTGGGTGGCCCCGAAGATCTGGGCCTGCTCCCGCTTGAACTCGACGGGGTCGACGGCGATGACGTGGCGGGCACCGGCGAGCGCCGCACCCTGGATGGCGTTCATGCCGACGCCACCGGCTCCGACGACCACCACGGTCTCGCCCGGCTTGACCTCGGCGGCATAGGTGGCCGAGCCCCAGCCGGTGGTGACGCCGCAGGCCACCAGGGCCGCCTTGTCGAGCGGGATGTCCTCGGCGATCTTGATGACCGACGCCTTGTTCATCACGCTGTACTCGGCGAAGGTGCCGAGACAGCACATGGTGGCCAGGTCGTCGCCGCCGCTGGTGTGGTGGCGCGAGGTGCCGTCGAACTGGTGGCCCGACAGCAGGGTGGCGCCCAGGTCGCACAGGTTCTGATGGCCGGTGGAGCACGACGGGCACACGCCGCACGAGGGGATGAACGAGGTGACGACGTGATCGCCCACGGCCAGGTCCTTGACCCCGGGCCCGACCTCGACGATCTCTCCCGCACCCTCGTGGCCGGCGATGATCGGGAACTGCTGCCAGCCCATCATCTCGGTGATCTCGGCGTCGAGGACCATGTCCCCGGTGACCAGGTGCTCGTCGGAGTGGCACATGCCGCTCGCCGCGAACTTGACCAGGACCTCACCCTCCTGGGGCGAGTCGAGCTCGATCTCCTCGACCTGGTAGTCGGTGTGCGGTGCGTACAGGACCGCGGCCTTGGTCTTCATGCTTCCCCCTGAGGTCGTGACATCGAGTCGGTCGAATGGCCCGTCGATCGTGGCGGTGACGGCCCGGTCACCCTAACCCCCGCGTTCGCGCCTCACCACTCCCGAACCGGCCGCGGCGGCGACTCGGCGGTCGCCGCGGCAGTGACGTCGGCGGGGGGCGACACCAGGGTGAGAGCCACCGCCGCGGCCAGCGTGACCCCGAACGAGACCACCGCCAGCGGGGCCAGACCGGCCCGGGCGTGATCACCGAGGACCATGAGCCCCACCACCGACGGGGCCAGGGTCTCGGCCGTGTACAGCCAGGCGGTCGCCACCGTGACGGACCCTCGCTGCAGCGCGGCGGCGTAGAACGACAGGCCGAGGATCCCGTAGGCCACCAGGGCCCAGCTCAACGGGTCGGCGGCGGCGGCCAGGAGGCTGCTGTCGCTCTCCACCGCCCGGGCGCACAAGGCGGTGCCGCCGAAGGCCAGGCCGGCCAGGGCCCCGAGGGTGGCGGAGGCCCGGTGGGGGTCGAGCCGGCGCGGGCGCGGCCACGCCGGCCACGCCGACGACGACGACCCCGATCCACACCGCCACCGTGAAGCCGGCGGATACGGCCCGGGCCTTGTCGGGTGCGGCGGTGACGGCCAGCCCCAGCAGACCCACCCCCAACGCCACCAGGATCCACACCTGGCGGCGCGTGGGTCGGACCTTCTCCAGCAGCGCGGCGAACAGCACCACGAACCCCATGCTGGCCGCCACCACGGCCTGCACCGCGAACAGCGGGAGCCGCAGCAGCGCGACCAGCGAGAGCGCCCACCCGAGGGCGTCGAGGCCCAGGCCGACGAGGTAGGGCACCTGGGTCGCCACCCGGGCCAGCAGCCGCGGGTCGAGGCGGTCGCCGGCGGCCACCCGCTTGGCCCCGATGCTCTGCAGCACCGAGCCCAGCCCGTAGCAGAGCGCGCACCCGAGCGCGGCGAGATAGGCCAGTGCCATGGGCCGAGCCTACGACCGACCCTCCCGTGAAGGGTCAGGTGGTGGTCATGCCGCCGTCGACGGGCAGCACCACGCCGGTCACGGCCGAGGCGTCGGGCGAGCACAGCGCCACCACGGCGGCGGCCACCTCCTCGGGCTCGAGCAGCCGGCCGATGGCGTGGTGCTCGGCGAACTCCTCGACGGAGGCGAGGTCGTACACCGCCGCGCTGGCCTCGAGCATGACGGTGCGGGTCGACCCGGGGCACACGGCGTTGACGGTGATGCCCTCGGGTCCCAGCTCGGCGGCGAGCGCCCGGACGAGCCCCACCACCCCGGACTTGGCCGCGGTGTAGGCGGCCAGGCGGGGCAGGCCGTCGAGCGACGCGGCCGAGGCGATGGCCACGAACCGGCCCGACCGCGGCGCCGGCCGGGCCAGCAGCTGGGGGACGACGGCGCGCGCCAGGTGCCACACCCCGGTGAGGTTCACGGCCAGCATCTCGTCCCACAGCTGGTCGTCGGTCTCCCATCCGGTGGGGCCCCCGGCGATGACCCCGGCGGCGGCGACGGCGGCGTCGAGGCGGCCGAAGCGGTCCACGGCGGCGGCCACGGCGGCATCGAGGGCGCCCTGGTCGCGCACGTCGGCCCGAGCGGCCAGCGCGGTGGCCGGGCCGCCGACGCGCGTCACAGGCGGCGGCGCTGGCCTCGAGATCCCCGGCGTCGGCCAGGGGGTAGCCCAGGCGGCGGTCGCCGTCGGCCACGTCGACCAGGGCGACCCGCCACCCGGACGCGGCCAGCCGCCGCGCCGTGGCCGCCCCGATCCCCCGGGCGCCCCCGGTGATCACGGCCACGGGTCGGTCGTCGCTCTCGCTCGTCACGGTGTCATCGAACCTGTCACCCCACCTGATCCGGCTGTCACCCCGGCTCGACGTTTCGTGTGTAGCTCTGGGCCGGAAGCCGACCTGAATCTACGCATGTTCACGAAGTCAGGCCGGGAATGGAGCCGGTGATGGAGCCGGGAATGGAGCCGGTGATGGACACGAGCGCGGCGCCCACCGCGGCGCCCAGCTCGGCCGCCCACGTCCCCAGCAGCCGCTCCCCCTCCTCCGCCGTCGCCCCGGCGGGGTCGCCCAGCACCCCGTTGGCGCTCACCGCCCGCACCCCTCCGGCCCGCATCGTGTCCATGAGATCGGCGAGCGGCTCGGTGGCTCCGGCCTCGGCCCGCTCGATCACCACCAGATCGGGGTCCAGGGCCAGCAGCACCGAGGTCTCCACCCGGCCCGCATGGCTGTCGCCCTCGGCCAGGGTGGGCGACCACGAGGCCACCGGGCGCCCCTCGGCGACCAGCGTGGCCACGGCCCGCGCCAGCGCCTCGGCGTTGCCACCGTGCCCGTTGACGAAGACCACCAGGGGGTAGTCGTCGCCCGCCGAGCGACCCAGCTCGATCACGACCTGCGCCAGCGCCTCCTGCCCGATCGACAGCGTGCCGGGGAAGCCCTCGTGCTCGCCGCTGGCGCCGTAGGCCACGGCCGGGGCCACCACCAGCCGGTCGGTGGCCGCCGCCGCCCGCCGGCACAGCGCCACCGCGATGCGGGTGTCGGTGTCGAGCGGGAGGTGGGGGCCGTGCTGTTCGGTCGAGCCCAGGGGGATCAGCAGCGCGCGGGCATCGGCGCCGATCTCGGGCGAGGTCCGGGCTCCCAGCGACCGGTCCCCACTCCGATCCGGCGCCGTCACTCGAGATAGCCCCAGGCCCGCAGCTGCTCGATGACCAGGTCGGCCGCCTCGGCCGCGTCGGCGTGCACCGTGCGGGGCGGCGTGCGCTCCACCAGGGCGCCGGTGAGCGACAGGATGCGCCCCCGCACGTCGAGATCGGCGGCCGGGGGCGCCCAGGTGCGGGCCCGGGGCCGGTACGGGGTCCGGCGCACGACCCGGGTGCGGGCCACCCGGCTGGGCAGCGCCACCCGGACGTCGAGATCGGCCTCGGCGGCGGCGAGCACCGCGGCCAGCCCGGCCCGCCGCAGCTCGGCGGAGGCCCCCTCGAACGACAGCACGGCGGGGCCCTGGACCGTCAGCACCTCGCGGCGCCCATGGTCGAGACGGCGGGTGAGGCGCAGGCCCCCGCCGGTGTCTCGCTCCAGGTGGACGAGGCCCAGCGCCTGCACCGCACCCAGGTCGGCGGCCAGGAAGGCCGGGCACCGAACCCGACCCGCGATCGACGCTGTAGTCGCCGCAGCACACCACCGCGGCACCGCCGAGCACGTTGGCCAGCGCGGCCGCCACCTCGGGGCTGGAGGCGTCGCCGGCCAACTCGACCCGCACCGCCCGGTCGGCCCCGGCGGCCACCGCGTCGCGCAACAGGGCATCGGCCTGGGGAGGGCCGGCCGTCACCGCCACCACGTCGACCGGTGAGGCCCCGTCGCCGCCGGCCGCCGGCCAGGTCTCGGCCAGGCGGAGGGCCCATTCGAGGGCGGCCCGGTCGGCCTCGGAGCACCCGAAGCTGTGGCGGTCGTCGTGGAGGGCCCCGCTCAGCGGATCCACCTCGGGCCGCAGGTCGACCCACTTGAGGGCCACGCCGATGAACGCTGGGGTGGGGGCTCCGGTGGGCATCAGCGCATCAGCTCCGGTGGAAGACCACGCCGTGGCCGCCGTCGGGGTAGGTCCACTCGATGGCCCCTTCGGTGTTGCACACGAGGTAGCAGGTGCCGCACTCGAAGCACTGCTCGTAGTTGAACAGGATGCCGCCGTCGCTGGTGGGCACGAACAGGTTGGCCGGGCAGGCCGTCACGCAGGCCTTCGTGGTGCAGCCGCGGCACGCGTCACCGTCGACGGTGATGTGGGCCCGGGTGCCGACCCGGAACTCGACGGTGGCCATGCGGTCCTCGAAGCTGACTTCCGGCCAGCGAGCTCCGCCGGCGGGAAGGCTCGGGCCGGGCGTCGTCGTCATGAGGGGATCGTAGGGCGGCATGGCGGCGTCCTACCCGAACGTCCGCAACGAGGTCCACAGGTCCTTGAGAAGGTGGCGGAGCTTGACCTTGGCCCGCCGCACCTCCCGCCAGCTGAGGGCGATGACCCCCTTCTTCGGCACCGGGTTGGTGACGGTGAACATGCCCTCGACCAGGTTGCACATGAGCTGGGGGTACTGCGTCTGCATCCGCTGCGACATGAGCAGCTCCGGGGCCCGCCGCAGCTTCTTGTGGTCACCCAGCACGAAGTTCGCCTCCAGCCGGCGCGCGGTAGCCGGCCAGGCCCTCGGCGGTGACGTCGCCGGTGGCCAGCGCCTCGATGGCGGCCTCCCCGGCGGCCTGGCCCGAGCCGATGGCGAAGTTGACGCCCTCGAGCCAGATCCCGGCGGCCAGGCACATGGCGGCGGCGTCGCCGGCGATGAGCATCCCGTCGCAGGCCAGGGTCGGGCATCATGTCGTAGCCGGCCTCGGGGATGACGTGGGCCGAGTACTCCTTGAGGTCGGCGCCCTCGACCCACGGCGCCACCATCGGGTGGCGCTTGAGGTCGGCGATGAGCTCCTCGGGGCGGATCTTGGCGCTGGCCCAGCTGCGGTGACGCTCAGCACGACCCCCACCGCGATGCTGTCGAGGTTGGTGTAGACGAACCCGCCGCCGGCGATGCCCGCGGGTGCAGCCCACGATCTCGAAGTCCGCTCCCTCGTGGCCGGTGAGGCCGAAGCGCTTGTCGATCTCCTCGCGAGGCAGGGCCAGCACCTCCTTGGCGCCGAGCGTGAAGTTCTCCGGCACTCGGCCTCGGGGTAGAGGCCGGCCTCCTTGGCCAGGAACGAGTTGACGCCGTCGCAGGCGATGACCAGCGAGGCGGTGAGGTCGCCGTCGGGTCGATCGGTGCGCACGCCGGTGACCCGGCCGGCACCGTCGCGCAGCAGGCCGGTGGCGGTCGTGGAGGTGACCAGCACCGCGCCGGCGTCGGTG
This sequence comes from uncultured Microthrixaceae bacterium, assembly GCA_963726905.1. Taxonomy (GTDB): domain Bacteria; phylum Actinomycetota; class Acidimicrobiia; order Acidimicrobiales; family Acidimicrobilacustridaceae; genus UBA4742. The sequence goes on along the minus strand of CAVSDZ010000005.1, from coordinate 302,529 downwards.
GCGTGCCCGGCCAGCCACGAGTCGAAGTCGGGCCGGAAGGTGGTGGCCCCGTTGTAGGGCGCCTCGCCCCACGCCGTGGTGCGGTAGTCGATGGTGAGCGACTGCGTGCTCGGTCATGACCACGGTGCCGCGCCGGGTGACCCAGCGCTGCACGGGCGCCTCCTCCCACCACCGCGGGATGAGCGTGTCGAGGATGCGGCCGTAGACGACGCCGCCGTACATGTTCTTGGAACCGGGGAACGGGCCCCGCTCGAGCAGGCAGACCCGCTTGCCGGCGCGGGCCAGCACCAGCGCCGCCGTCGATCCGGCCGGGCCGGCGCCGACCACGATCACGTCGAAGTCGGGCGTCGGCGTCGGTCAGCGGTCAGTCAGGCGTCGGGCACTCCTCGGAGGTCGGTCGAGGCGGCGGGCCAGCTCGGCGACCAGCGCCGGCGCGTCGGTGACGAGGGCCAGGTCGGCGAGCGACATCATCGGGCAGCTGGCGTCGGTGTTCACCGAGATGACGTGGGCGGGGTCGCCCAGCCCGGCCACGTGCTGGACGGCGCCGCTGATGCCGAAGGCGAGGTACAGCTCGGGGTGCACGGTCACGCCGGTGGTGCCGATCTGGCGCTCGAAGGGCAGCCAGCCCCAGTCGGTGATGACCCGGGTGCCGCCGGTCGAGCAGCCCAGGCGCGTCGGCCACGCCGGCCGAGCAGGTCCATGGCCTCCTTGGAGCCGAGCCCGGCGCCGCCGCCGACGATGCGGGGCGCCTCGCCCAGGTCCATGGTGGCCGGGTCGGGCGGGATGCACCTCGAGCACGTCGGCATCGGCGACGCGGTGCCGCGTCGGCGGCGACGATCGACGTCGAGCGGCTCGGCGCTCGACGGCGCGCACGAGCGCGGGTCGACGCTCGACGCCGCGCACGCCGGGCTGGAGGGTGGCGACGAACGGTCCGTCGACCACCACGTCCTCCATGAGCAGGCCGCCGTGGCGGGCGACGGTGGCGCCGTCGTCGCGGACCGCCACCGCGCCGGCCAGCAGCGGCCGGTCGAGCAGGTGGGCCAGGCGCGGGGCCAGGTCCCGGCCGTCGGGCCCGTTGGCCAGCACGACCACGTCCTCGGCCGCCAGCGGTCGGGGCCAGGGCCGCCGACCAGGCCGCGGGCGCGAACGCCGGCCTGCTCCCAGGTGCGCACCTCGGTGGCCAGCCCGACCAGCTCGAGCGGCCGCGTCGGCCGTGCCGTCGCCGACGAGCAGGGCCCGGCCGCCGGCCTCGGCCACCGCCTCGGCGCCCCCGAGGGGCAGGCTGACCGGCCCGCACCGGCACCAGGGCGATCACAGCGACGACCCCACCCGGTTGCCCTCGATCACCGCGGCGTGGGCCCGCCGGGGCGCGACGCAGTCGCCGATCCGCTCGACGGTCACCGGCCGTGCCGGCGGTAGCGGTCCTTCAGCGTCGAAGTAGAGCTCGTCGGCCGGCGCGCCGGGCACGGCCAGCACGACCCAGTCGGCGGTCCTGGGCGTGGTGACCCCGGTCGGGTGGTGCAGCACCTGCAGGGCGGCGCCGTCCATGCCCGACGATCACCGAGTCGGGCACCTGGACGATGCCCTTGCTCGTGGCCCGCAGCCACCAGTTCTCCATGTCGAGGGTGATGCCGAGATCCTGGCCGACGACCATGCCGGGGCTGAGGATCTCGACCGGTGCAGCCGCGGTCGGCCAGCAGCTCGGCGACGCTGGTGGCCTGGTGGAACCCGACCTCGTCGATGACGATCACGTGGCCCTGGGGCGTGAAGCGCCCGGTCACGACGTCGGTGACGTCGATGACCGGCAGCTCGCCGTCGGCCGGGGCCGTCACCCTCGAGCGGCGGCGGCGCCCACCACGGCCGGGCCGGCACCGAGCCGGTGGCCACGACGACGGCGTCGGGGCGCGAGCGCCTCGACCGAGCTCGAGCGTGGCCTCGACGCCGAGTGCGGAGGTCGACGCCGAGCGCGGCCGCCTCGTGCACCTGGTTGCGCACGAGGTCGCCGAACTCGGCCCGGTTGGGCACCTGGGCCGCCCAGCGGACCTGGCCGCCGGCCTCGTCGTCGCGCTCGAGCACGGTGACGTGGTGGCCGGCGCTGGGCGGCGGCGATGGCGGCCTGCAGGCCGGCCGGCCCGGCCCCGACGACCAGCACCCGCTTGGGCGGCGACGGTCGCAGCGAGACCGCGTGGCCGGCGGCCGCCTGCGCCTCGCGGCCGGTGAGCGGGTTCTCGATGCAGCCGAGCCAGCGGTTGAGGCCCATGCGGCCCGACGCACTCCTGGTTGCACGACAGGCACAGGCGGATGTCGTGGTGGTTGCCGGAGCGGGCCTTGGCCACGAACTCGGCGTCGGCGATCTGGCCGCGCACGACGCCGATGAGGTCGGCGTGGCCCTGGGCCAGCGCCCGCTCGGCCTGCAGCGGGTCCTTGAACCGCCCGACGCCGACCACCGGCAGGTCGACGGCCTTGCGCAGCGCCGAGGGGATGAACATGGCGTACTCGGGCGGGATGTGCATCGACGCCTCGATCATGAACAGCGACGCCGTGGCCACGCCGATCGAGGTGTTGATGTAGTCGACCAGGCCCTGGTCCTCGACGGCCTGGGCCACCTCGACCGTCTCGTCGATGGTGATGCCGTGCTCGATGAGCTCGTCGCCGCACAGCCGCACGCCGAGGGCCAGGTCGCGCCCGATGGCGTCGCGCACCGCGGCCACGATCTCGTGCAGCAGCCGGGCCCGGTTCTCGAGGCTGCCGCCGTACTCGTCGGTGCGGCGTGTTCGTGGCCCGCGACAGGAAGCCCCGCACGATCGACGAGTGCGAGCACTGCAGCTCGATGCCGTCGAAGCCGCCCTCCTTGCAGCGGGCCGCCACGTCGGCGTAGCCGGCCACGACCTCGGCGATCTCGACGTGGTCGATGGCCTTGGGCACCTCGCGGAACAGCGGGTCGGCCACCGGCGACGGGCCCCACACCGGCAGGCGGGTGTACATGCTCGAGGCCTGGCCGCCGTTGTGGTTGATCTGGGCGAAGATCGGCACGCCGTGGGCGTGGACGGCCTCGGTGATGCGGCGGTAGCCGGGCACGCACGTCGGCGTGGAAGCCGTGGATCATCTTCTCGTAGGGCCAGTCGGTGGGGTGGACCGAGTGCTCCTCGGTGATGATCAGCCCGGCGCCGCCGGCGGCCCGGGCCGCGTAGTAGGCGGCGTGCTGCTCCGACGGCATGCCGTGCTCGGCGTAGTTGGTGAGGTGGGCGGCGAACACGATGCGGTTGGCCACCGTGACCGGCCCGAGCTGCAGCGGGCTGAACAGGTAGCGGTACTGGCCGCCCGACATCAGCGCTCACCCTCCAGCGCCGAGCGCCGCCCGGCGGCCTTCGAGCACGGCCTCGTAGATCGTGCGGGGCGCGACCGCGTCGCCGGCCCGGGCGTGGCGGTGACCGGCGGCGTCCCACAGCTCGTCGTCGGGCAGGCGGGGCCCGGCGTCGATGAGCGACGGCCGCCTTGAGCTCGCGGCGCTCGCCGGTGAAGCGGTCCTCGACCACCACGGCGCCGGCGCCGCGACCTCGCGCAGCACGGCCCGCTTGCGCGAAGCGTGACGCCGGCCGCGGCCAGGCGGACGTTGGCCGGGGCCAGGTCGCCCGAGCGGCTCAGCAGGGTGCCGACGATGAGGTCGGGGGTGACCAGGGTGACCTCGCAGCCCGTCGGCGGCCAGCAGCTCGGCCACCGACACGGCGATGGGCCCGCCGATCGGGATCCCAGATGACGACCGGCCCGGGCGGCAGCGCCGTCGGCCGCCGGTCGCCGGACGCGGGCCGCGGCCGAGCACCTCGTCGGCCGCGAGCACGACGGCGCCGTCGTCGACGGCGTAGGTGGGGACGCCCGGGCCGGCTGCCGGTGGCCAGCACGACGTGGGCCGTCGGCCGGCGTCGCCAGGTCGGCGGCGGTCGACCTCGCCGCCCGAGCTCGATGGTCGACGCCCAGCCGCTCGCACTCGGCGGTCAGCCAGTCGGCGATGGCGGCCAGCCGATGGCGGCCGGCGCCCGCGGCCGCGACCCGCACCATCCCGCCCGGTCTCGGCGGCCCGGTCGACCACGCGTCACCCGGTGGCCCCGCCCGGCGGCGACCCGGGCGCACTCGAGCCCGGCCACGCCGGCGCCCGACGACGAGCACGTCGACGCGGACGGCCGGCGCGGCCGCGTCGGGATCGGGCTCGGTGGTCTCGTAGCCGGCGCGGGGCTCGACCACGCAGCGTCACGATCGGGTTGCGGGCGTCGCGCACCTTGCAGGTCTGGTTGCACAGGATGCAGGGCCGGATGCGCTCGGGCTGGCCGGCCGCGGCCTTGGCCACCAGGTCGGGGTCGGCGATCTGGGCCCGGGTCATCTCCACGCCGTCGCAGCGGCCGTCGTCGATGGCCCACTCGGCCTGGCCGACGTCGACGATCGAGCCCTGGGCGAACACCGGGACCCGACCGGCCGACCGCGGCCGCGGATCTGGCCGGCGAGGTCGAGGTTGAAGCCGGGCTGCGTCGTGGCCGTCGGGTCGGGTGGCCTGCACCGAGAAGATGCCGCCGCGCACCACGACCAGGTAGTCGACCCACGGCGCCAGCTGCGACGGCGATCTCGGCGGCGGCCTCGGGCACGATCCCGGCCCACGGCGCCAGCTCGTCGCACGACAGGCGCAGGCCCGACGATGCCGCCCGCCGGCGCCGGCCCGCACGGCGTGCAGCACCTCGCGGGCGAAGCGCAGCCGGTCGGTGCCGTAGTCGTCGTCGCGCAGGTTGGTCAGCCCGGACAGGAACTGGCGCACCAGGCTGTTCTGCCCGGCGTTGACCTCGACCCCGTCGAGCCCGGAGCGCACGGCCAGCGTCGGCTGCCTCGCCGAAGCCGCGCACGACGGCGTCGATGTCCTCGGGCTCCATGACCTTGGGCATCTCGCGGGTGTTGACCTCGGGCACGCCGCTCGGGCGCCCACAGCGGCCGCTGGCTGTAGGCCGACGAGCCCTGTCCCCCGGTGTGGCCGATGGCGGCGAGCGCCAGCGCCGCCGTGGCGCGTGCGCCGCCTCGGCCACGCGCCGCCAGCCGGGCCCGCACTCGGCGGCCAGGGGGCAGCGCTCGTAGGGCCAGTCCGAGTCGTGGACCGACGCCTCCTCGGTCACGATGATCCCGGCGCCGCCGGCGGCCCGGCGCTCGTAGTAGGCGACGTGGCGCTCCGAGAGCGACCGGTCCCAGCCGAGGTTGGTCTCGTGGGGCCCGAACAGGACGCGGTTGCGGGCCTCGCGGTCGCGCAGCGCCAACGGTTCGAGCAGCCTCACGCCCTGGAGTTTCACACGCGCCCGAAGGTCGGCCCAATCCCGTCACGGCCCGATCCGACGTCCGGCTCCCGGTGCCGCTAAGGGGCGAGCATCCGGTGCCGATAGGAGGGGGACTCGTTTGCGTGGTGAGCGGGCGCAACCGGCTCTGCCGGGTCGAGAGGGGTACCCGTGGATCGGGATGACATCCGGGTGTTCGAGGGGGCGGCTCGAGTGCCGGGGCCCGAGCAGGAGGCCGTCATCGCCCGCATGGTGTTCAACGCCCTCGACCACGGCGTGCTGGTGCAGGGCCCCGCCGGCCGGGTGGCCGCGGCCAACCCGGCGGCGGCGCTCATCCTCGGCGTCGAGCACGAGGCCCTCATCGGCGAGCGACTCGAGCACCTCGGCACGACGCTGGTGCGGGCCGACGGCTCGCCGTTCGACCCCGAGGACCTGCCCGCCCGGATGGCCGTCACCACCGGGCAAGCCCCAGCTCGACGTGGTCATCGGCCTGCCCCTCGACGACGACGTGCGCTGGATCGAGGTCAGCGCCCGCCCGCTGCGCTCCGAGGGCGAGGTGTTCGCCGTGGTCTCGGCCCTCCGCGACGTCACCGAGCGCCGGCGGGCCGAGGAGGCGCTGCGCGACGCCGAGCGACGCCAGCGCCTGGTGCTCGAGCACGCCGTCGGCGGCTACGCCATCCTCGACGACGAGGGCCGCCTGGTCGACGGGTCCGCCGTCGCTGTTCGACTGGTGGGGCCGGGGCGAGTCCAACAACTCCGCCCGCGGGTTCGAGACCGTGCTGCGCCGACGACCGGGCGGCGGCCTGGCTCATCATCGAGCAGGCCAAGGCCGACGCCGGGCACGCCGTACCGGACCGAGGTGCGCGTCGCCGACGGCCGGGGCGAGACGCGTGTGGATCGAGCTCACCGCCACCGACCGGCGCGCCGACCCGGCCGTCGGCGGGATCGTGGTCAACTTCACCGACATCAGCGAGCGCAAGGAGGCCGCCCAGGCGCTGGCCGACCAGGCCCTGCACGATCCGGTCACCGGCCTGCCCAACCGCCGGCTGCTGACCGACCGCCTCGAGCTGGCCATGGAGCGGGCCGCCCGCCGCGGCTCCCAGGTCGGCGTGCTGTTCTTCGACGTCGACCACTTCAAGCTGGTCAACGACAGCCTCGGCCACCCCGCCGGTGACGCCGTGCTGCGCGAGCTGGCCGAGCGCTTCCGCGCCGCGGCCCGCGAGGCCGACACCGTCGTGCGCTTCGGGGGCGACGAGTTCGTGGTGGTGTGCGAGGACGTCGGCGGCATCGACGAGGCCTCCGCAGATCGCCGAGCGGTTCGCCGCGCTGATCGAGGAACCGCTGCTCATCGACCGGGCCGAGCGGATCGTGACGGTCAGCGCCGGGGTGGCGATCAGCCATCCGGGGAGCACCCAGGCCGAGCCTGCTGCGCGACGCCGACGCGGCCATGAACCTGGCCAAGGAGCGGGGCCGGGCCCGGGTCGAGGTGTTCAGCGACGCGCTGCGCAGCCAGGTCACCCGCCGCCTCGATCTCGACACCGCGCTGCGCCGGGCCCTCGAGCGCGACGAGCTGCGCCTCGTCTACCAGCCGGTCGTGGCCCTCGGCACACGGGCGACCGGTCGGCTGCGAGGCCCTCCTGCGCTGGGACCATCCCGAGCTCGGCACCGTCAGCCCGGCCGAGTTCATCCCGGTGGCCGAGCGGTCCGGGCTCATCGTGCCGATCGGCGCCTGGGTCATCCGCACCGCCGTGCTCCAGCTGGCCGCAGTGGCACGCCACGCGTCCCCGAGGCAGCCGACCTGTGGATGGCCATCAACCTCTCGGCCCGTCAGCTCAGCTCGCCCGTGCTCGTCGCCACCATCACCGAGGCGCTGCACGACGCCGGGCTGCGGCCGGGATGCCTGCACCTGGAGGTGACCGAGAGCGCGCTCATCGACGACCTGGCCACGTCGATCGAGCGACTGACCGCGCTCAAGGACCTCGGCGTGCACATCGACATCGACGACTTCGGCACCGGCTACTCGTCGCTGTCGTACCTCAAGCGGCTCCCCATCGACACGCTCAAGATCGACCGCTCGTTCACCGACGGGCTGGGCACCGACCCGCACGACACCACCATCGTCAACGCCATCATCAGCCTGGGCCGCGCCCTCGACCTCGACCTCATCGCCGAGGGCGTCGAGACCACCACCCAGCTGGCCGAGCTGCAGCGCCTCGGCTGCCGGCTGGCCCAGGGGTTCCACTGGAGCCGGCCGCTGCCCCCCGCCGCGTTCCTGGCCTGGGTCCGCGACCCACGCGGGCGCGCCCCGCTCAGCGATGCTCGCGCTGCAGGCGCCGCCCCAGCCGGCGCAGCTCGGCCCGCAGCTCAGCCGGCTCCTCGACCCTGAAGGCGAACGGCAGGTTCACCAGGAACCGGGCCATCCAGTCGAGGTCACCGCCGATGCGCAGCCGACACCCCTCGTCGGTCGGCTCGAGCACGCCCATGGACCGGGGGATGGCTTCCAGCGCCTCGTCGATCGGCACCGGCAGCGTGACCACGGCGCGGTAGTCGTGGGCGTAGATGGCCAGCCCGTCGACCACCATCGACAGCGCGTCGGGCTCCTCGTGGCGGACGAACCGGGAGCCGTTGACCGACGGGGCCCGCACCCGGTCGAGGCGGAACGTCCGCCAGTCACCCCGCGACGGGTCGAACGCCACCAGGTACCAGCGGCGCTCGACGTGGACGAGTTGGTAGGGCTCCACCAGCCGCTCGGTCTCCTGGCCGTTGCTGTCGACGTAGTCGAAGCGCAGCCGCTCGAGCCCGCGGCAGGCCTGGGCGGCCAGCACGATGGTGGCGGCGTCCACCGGCGGACCCGCCTGGCCGCCGAGCGGCACGGTGGCGGCCTGCACCGCGCCGACGCGATGGCGCAGGCGCGAGGGCATGACCTGTTCGAGCTTGGCCAGCGCGGCGACGGCGGACTCCTCGAAGCCGGTCACGCCGTGCCCGGTGGCCAGGCGCAGGCCCACGACCACGGCCACCGCCTCGTCGTCGCTCAGCAGCAGCGGCGGCAGCGCCGCCCCGGAGCCGAGGCGGTAGCCGCCGTGGGGCCCGGGCTCGGCGTCGACCGGATAGCCGAGGTCGCGCAGGCGGGTCATGTCCCGCCGCACCGTCCTGGTGGTGACCTGAAGGCGCTCGGACAGCTCGCCGGCGGTCCAGCGCGGGCCGGGTCTGCAGCAACGACAGCAGGGCCAGCAACCGGGGAGCGGCGGATTCCACCCGTGAAGTTTGTCCCAAGATGCGGACCGTTTCTGTCCGGGTCATTTCCTAGGGTGAGCTCATGCATCCGAACCAGCAGCGTGACCTCGTGAACCATCACCACCAGGAGCTCCTGCGCCGGGCCGAGGCGAGCCGGCTGGCCACGACCGCCGGCTCGTTCCGGGCGCGTCGGCGCCCCTGGGTCCGGCTCGGCGACACCTGGGCGCGATGGCGGTCAGCGGCTGGGCACGGGCTTGCGCCCGAGGGCGACGGGCGACCAGGAGTGGTCCGCGCCCGCCGCCGCGGGCGACCATGGCCACCGCGGTGCCGGCCAGCGCCGTCTCGCCGTGGCCCTTCACGCACTCGGGGTCGGGGCCGTCGAGCGGCAGCCCGGTGAAGAACTTGGTGGCCATGCACCCGCCCTGGCAGGCGTCGTAGCTGCCGCACGAGGCGCAGGCGCCGGCCGACTGCGGCTCGCGCAGCTCGGCGAAGAGCGTCGAGCCGGTCCACACCGCGCCGAAGCCGCCCGGCGTCGCGGACCGACCCGGCCTTGAACTCGTCGTGCAGCACGAACGGGCAGGCGTAGACGTCGCCGACCGGGTCGATGAGGCAGACCACCCGGCCGGCGCCGCACAGGTTCAGCCCGGGCAGCGCCTCGCCGAGCGCCGACAGGTGGAAGAACGAGTCGCCGGTGAGCACGTGCGGCCGCTCGAGCAGCCAGTGGTAGAGGCGTGCGCTGCTGGTCCTGGGTCGGGTGCAGCTCGTGCCACGGCTGTCGGCGCCGCGGCCCGAGGGGCGGAAGCGGGTGAGGCGCAGCTCGGCGCCGTAGCCCGTCGGCCAGGGCCTCGAAGCCGTCGAGCTGCTCGACGTTGTCGCGGGTCATGACCACGCTGATCTTGAACGGGCCGAAGCCGGCGTCGCGGAGGTGGTCCATGGCCCGGACGGGCCTTGGCGTGGCTGCCCTCGCCGCGCACGGCGTCGTTGGTGGCGTCGTCGATGCCGTCGAGGCTGATCTGCACGTCGACGTAGTCCATGCGCGGCCAGGCGGCGCGCCTTGTCGGCCGTCATGAGGCCGCCGTTGGTCGAGAACTTCACGCCGACGCCCTGCGCGCACGCAGTACTCGACGACCTCGAAGAAGTCGGGGCGCAGCATGGGCTCGCCGCCGCCGATGTTGACGTAGAACACGCCCAGGTCGTGCAGGTCGTCGACGATGGCCTTCATCTCGTCGGTGGTCAGCTCGTGCGGGTCGCGGGTGCCCGACGAGCTGAGGCAGTGGACGCACTGCAGGTTGCAGGCGTAGGTCCACTCCCAGGTGAGGCAGATGGGGGCGTTGAGCCCGGCCTTCAGCTGGTCGGCCATCGTGGTGCCCCGGGTGGGCGGCGCCTCGAGCGTGGGGTCGATCCACGACGGGAACTCGGGGCCGGCGTCGGCGTCGAGCGTCGTCGATCGCGTCGACCGGGACGGCCGTCGGACTCGGCCAGGAAGCCCGACCGCTCGAGCGACGTCGAGCGCCTTCTCGAAGCTGGCCACCGGCGATCGTCGATGCCGGCGCCGTCGTAGGCGGCCCGGGCGCTCGGGTAGCGGTCGATGTCCCTGCACCAGGCCACCAGCTCGGGGGCCCGCAGCAGCGTGAGCCGGCGGTTGCCGTAGTGGTAGGCCAGCGCGCCGAAGGGCTCGGGCCGCAGGGCGACCTGGGGGTCGAGCGGTAGCGCGTGGTCGGCGTCGAAGGTCATCGGCGTCGGTGAGGGCAGGGCGCTCAGTAGACGCCGCACATGCCGTCGATCGAGACCTCTTCGACGAGCAGCTCCTCCTCGACCACTCCGTCGTCGTCGTGCTCGTCGTGGTCGTCGTGCTCGACGATCTGGGCAACGGTGGCGGTGTCGTCCATGAGGATCCTCTCGGGCGGGGCGGCGTCGGGGCGCGGCCACGGGTTGGTGTCGGTCACCCTACTCGGCGGCCCCCACGGCCAGCCGACCGACGCCCGGCGTGGGACGGTCCCCCTCGCGACCAGCGAACCTCGAGCTTCTGTCCCTTCAGCGACCCGAGACGGGTCGCTGAAGGGACAGAAACGACGTTGAGGGGGGCGGGCGCTCAGGCGAGAGGGAGGGTGAAGCCCACCACGGCGCCGCCGCCCGGTCGGTTCGAGACCGACACGGTCCCCCCGTGGCTCTCGACGATGTCACGCACGATGGCCAGGCCCAGGCCCGAACCGGGTCGGCTGCGGGCCCCGACGGCCCGGTGGAAGCGGTCGAAGACGTGGTCGAGGTCGTCGTCGGGGATGCCGGGGCCGCGGTCGCGCACCTCGACGTGACCGGCGGACACCTCCACCTCGATCGGTGGGTGGGCCTCGGCCTGGCCGGGCTCCGGGGTGTCGAACTTGGCCGCGTTGTCGAGCAGGTTCGAGACCGCCCGCTCCAGCGCCTGCGGTCGCCCCTCGACCACGGAGTCGTCGGCGGTCACCGAGATGAGCCGGCCGGTGCGGCGCCGGGCGCGCTCGGCCACCCGCTCGACCAGCGGCGCCAGCTCGACGCGCTGATCGGGTTCGTCGTCGCGGGCGTCGGTGGCCAGCTCCACCAGCTCGTTCACCAGGCCGGTGAGCTCGCGGGTCTCGGCGTCCAGGTCTTCGATGACCCGCGTGCGGGTCTCGGGCGCCAGCGTCTCGTGGCGCCGCAGCACCGAGACGTTGGTGCGCAGGCTGGTGAGAGGGGTGCGCAGCTCGTGGCCGGCATCCTGCACCAGCCGCTGCTGCGCGTCGCGGGAGCGGTCGAGGGCGGTGAGCATCTCGTTGAAGGCTGAGCCGAGGCGGCCGGCCTCGTCGCTGCCCCCCACGGGCACGGGTACGTCGAGGCGGCCGGTGGCGGCCACCTCCTCGGCCACCCCGGTCAGGCGGGCCAGGCGGCGGGTGACCTGCCGGGCGATGAGCCAGCCCACGGCTGCGGCCAGCGCCACCACCAGCGCGGTGGCCACGATGGTCAGGTTCCGCAGAGAGTCGAGCACGCGGTCGGTCTCCGTGAGGCTGCGGGCGACCTGCACCGCGCCCGGGCCCGCCACCTGGCCGGTGGTGAGCATCCGGTAGGCGACCCCGTCCACCGAGACGTTGCGGCGGGCGCTGGCCAGGGTGCCGGCCGCCACCGCCCGGTCGACATCGTCCACCGGGAGCACGACCGTGGCCGAGCCGCCGACCCGGTCGCCGTCGGCCGCCAGCACCTGGGTCACGTTCTGGTCGCTGACCCGGGACGGGTCGAGAAGCACGTCGTCGTTGTCGTGGCGCCCCGGAGCGGGCCCCCGGCCCCCGCCGGCCAGGCTGGCGCTGTCGTCGAGGGAATGGTCGATCTGGTCGTTGAGCAGGTGCGAGGTGGCCGCGTAGCTCCAGACCCCGATGGAGATGGCGGCCATCGACGTCAGCAGGACCAGGGCCAGCACCAGCTTCGCCCGGAGGCTCACGGGACCCGCACCGTGTAGCCCACGCCCCGGACGGTGTGGATGAGCTTGGGCTCGTCGTCGATCTCGACCTTGCGCCGCAGGTAGCTGATGTACACGGCCAGGTTCTTCGAGTCGGGTCCGAAGTCGTAGCCCCAGATGCGGTCGTAGATGGTGGAGTGGTCCAACACGATGTCGGCGTTGGCCACCAGGAGCTCCAGGAGGTCGAACTCGGTCTTGGACAGCTCCAGCTCCCGCTCGCCGCGCCAGGCCCGCCGGGCCCCGGGGTCGATGCGCAGATCGGCCACCGCCAACTCGCCCGAGTCCTGGTCCTCGTCCGGCCGGGCCCGCCGCAGCAGGGCCCGGAGGCGAGCGAGCAGCTCATCGAGGTCGAACGGCTTGGGGAGGTAGTCGTCGGCTCCCGCGTCCAGCCCGGCCACCCGGTCGCGGCGTCTCGGTCCGGGCGGTGAGCATCAGGATCGGGATGCGGTTGCGCTCGGCCCGCAGCACCCGGCACACGGTGAGGCCGTCGACCGACGGCATCATGACGTCCAGCACCAGGGCGTCGGGGGGGTCGTCGCGGGCACAGGCGAGGGCGGTGGCCCCGTCCGCGGCGGGCACGACCAGGTAGCCCTCGAGCTCCAGTGCCCGCACGAGCGACTCCCGGATCGCACGGTCGTCATCGGCCACCAGGACCCGATCAGCCATCGTCCCATGGTGCCCCAAGTGGGTAAGAGCGGCGTGTGAAGGCCCCCGAGATCGGCCTGGAGTCGGCCAGGCCGAACAAAGGGGGCCGGCGAGTGCGAGCCGCTCGAGCGGAAAAATGAGTCGATCGACTCATTTCTCGGATCTTGCTTCAGCAACCGGCCACCGTGCGTCGTTACCCCCGGTATAGGACGCCTCCGCAGGTGGTCCTCCGCTCCGACCACCTCGCCCTGAAGGGATCTCCCCATGCCGGCCACCTCTCTCCGCACGCCGCGGCGCGCCCTGTTCGTCCCCGGCGCCATCCTGATCGTCATCGCCCTGATGGCGGCGGCGTGCGGTTCCGTGACCACGACCCAGTCGGCCCAGGCGCCCCCGCCCGACGAGCACCCCAGCCGGCTGCCCGACGAGGGCACCCCGAAGGACGGCGGCTCCCTGGCCTGGGGGCTCGAGGGCGAGAGCGACAGCCTCAGCCCCATCACCGGCCGCTGGGCGCTGTCGGGCCACATGGTCGGCTCGGCCATCTTCGACTCGCTGACCGCCATGGACGCCGACGGCAACGTCGTCCCCGAGCTCGCCCAGTCGCTGCAACCCAACGCCGACAACACGGTGTGGAAGATCACCCTGCGCGACGGCATCACGTTCCACAACGGCCAGCCCTTCGACGGCGCCGCGGTGACCAAGGCGCTCAACACCTACAAGACCGCCCTCATCACCGGGGCGGCGTTCAAGGTGGTGAGCACCGTCACCCAGACGGGCCCGATGGAAGTCACGCTCACCATGAACCAGCCCATGGCCGACCTGGGCAACCTGTTCATCGGGCAGGGCGGCTACATGCCCGCCCCCGCCATGCTCGACGACCCGTTCGGGGGTGACCACCCCATCGGGACCGGGCCCTTCGTGTTCCAGGAGTGGGTCAAGAACGACCACGTCACCGTGACCAAGAACCCCCACTACTGGCAGCAGGGCCTCCCCCACCTGGACCAGATCACGTTCAAGCCCATCCCCAGCGCCCAGGACCGGCTCGCCGCGCTGGAGGACGGCACGGTGAACGCCATCGACACCGTCACCCCGAGCTCGATCCGCTCGATCCGGGACAACGCCTCGTTCCGCTACCTCGAGTACGGCAAGGGCGAGGAGATCCACATCCCGCTGAACACGCTGGCTCCGCCCTTCGACAGCCTGACCGCCCGCCAAGCCGTGGCCTATGCCACCGACGCCGCCGACTACGTCGCCCAGATCGGTGACGGCGTGTACACCGCGGCCAACGGCATGTTCGCCCCCGGCCAGCTCGGCTACACCGCGGACTCCGGCTACCCCACCTTCGACCTGGACAAGGCCAAGGAGCTGGTGGCCCAGTACACCCACGAGACCGGCAAGCCGCTGGCGTTCACCCTGCTGTCGCAGGCCGACGTCGAGTACGCCAAGCAGGACCAGCTGCTGAAGTCGATGTGGGAGGCGGCGGGCATGCAGGTGACCCTGCAGAGCAAGCCCCAGGCCGACCAGATCATCGCGGTGGTGCTGGGCCAGTACCAGGCCACCGACTTCCGGCTCTTCGGCCAACCCGACCCCGATGCCGACTACTACTGGTGGAGCTCGGGCACCGTGGCCCCACCCGACCAGGTCTCGATCAACATGGCCCGCTACTCCAGCCCCGAGACCGACAAGGCGCTGGCCGACGGTCGGGCCAGCCTCGACCCCACCGCCCGGGACCAGGCGTACCAGACGTTCGAACGGGCGTGGAACGCGGGCGTTCCCGACATCTGGCTGGCCCGCGCCGACTGGATGATCGCCGCCACCGCCAACGTGCACGGCTACGCCGCCGCCGCCAGTGGGACCATCCAGACGCTCGGTCCCAAGACGTGGCTCGCTGACCTCTGGATCGGTTGATGCCGGCCCGACGCCCGCTGATCCCCGGCCCGGTGGCCGGGGATCAGCGACACGCCTGAGCCACGATCGCGCTCCACGCAGAACCCTGTGCAGACGGCGCCCGACCGCAATACCCTTTTCCTGGTTCGATGCCGCCCGACCCGTTCGGCGCTCGATAGCGAGGAGGCGCAGATGTCACTGTCCCCGACACCGTCCGTGGCCCAGAAGGTCCTCGACCTGATCCCCGAGAGCCCCGACGTGGCCGTGACCGCCTACGACGACAGCCGGGCCGGGCCCGAGTCGGCCGCGGCCACGCTGGCCATCCGATCGCCCCGGGCCTTCCAACGCGTCGTGGCGCGCCCCGGTGAGCTGGGCTTCGCCCGGGCCTACGTCGCCGGCGACATCGTCATCGACGGCGACATCTACGCCGCCCTCGAGGCGGCCCTCGGTCATCCCGACGCCGGCCTGGACCTCATCGAGTTCCTCAAGCTGGCCTGGCGGGAGGCCGGCCCGTCGTTGTTCTCGCCACCGCCACCGCCGCCCGAGGAGGCCAACCTGCGCGGCCGGCGTCACGGCCTCCAGCGCGACTCGGCGGCCATCTCCCACCACTACGACGTCTCCAACCGCTTCTACGAGATGATCCTCGGGCCCTCGATGACGTACTCGTGCGCGGTGTGGGACGACCCCGACCAGCCTCTCGAGCGGGCGCAGGCCAACAAGTACGAGCTCATCTGCTCGAAGCTGGGCCTGGAGCCCGGTGACCGGCTGCTCGACGTGGGCTGCGGCTGGGGCTCGCATGTTGATCCACGCCGCCCAGCACCACGGGATCCATGGCGTGGGCATCACCTTGTCGCACGAGCAGCAGCAGTACGCCACCGAACGGGTGGCCCGGCTCGGTCTCGACGACCGCATCGAGATCCGGGTCCAGGACTACCGCCTGGTGGACGACGGGCCCTTCGACGCCATCAGTTCGATCGGGATGTTCGAGCACGTCGGGCGGGCCCAGATGGATGCCTACTTCCAGCAGCTCTTCGGGCTGCTGCGCCCGGGGGGTCGCCTCCTCAACCACGGCATCAGCCGCCCCGGCTACCCCCAGCCCCCCACCCCGTGGGGTCGGGCGGTGGCGACGGCGCGGCGGGTGGCCACCGCGGTGGGCTCGTCGTGGACGTCCCGCATCGACAGCCCCCTCATGGAGCGCTACGTGTTCCCCGACGGCGAGCTGCACGAGGTGGGCACGATCGTCTCGCTGGTGCACGAGAACGGCTTCGAGGTCCGTCACCTGGAGAGCCTCCGCGAGCACTACGCCCTGACGTTGCGTCGATGGGTGGCCAACCTCGAAGCCAACTGGGACGCGGCGGTGGCCGAGATCGGCGTCGGTCGGGCCCGGGTGTGGCGCCTCTACATGGCGGCCAGCGCGCTCGGCTTCACCAGCGGCAGCCTCCAGATCCACCAGGTGCTGGCCGTGCGTGACGACGCCGGGCGCAGCGGGATGGCGCTGCGCCCCCACTTCGACCACGCCGGCGACACCATCGACCTGACCGATGCCGTCGACCTGACCGATGCCGTCGACCTGACCGACCGGGGGACGACCGAGTGCGCACCGCCCGCGCCGGTTCCGGGGCCGGACGCGGCGGTGCGGCCGGCTCCTGAGGGAACCAGCCGCACCGCCCGGCACTCCGGGGGATGAGTGCCTCGGGGACCGCCTAGGTGGACGGCTCCGTTGCTTTGGCCGCCAGGGTGGGCGGCAGGTCGGCGGCACCGTGTTGCGTGGTGTAGCTCGTGCCCATGCCGATCTCCATGTGGTAGGCGGGGCCGCCGTGCTCGTGGATGTCGAGACCCTCGAGCTCGCCGGCTTCGGAGACCCGCAGGGTGCGGGTCAGCTTGACCAGGTACATCAGGGCGAACCCGACGGCCAGGGTGGCCACCGTGATCACGGCGCTGCCGATGAGCTGGGCCTTCAGCTGATCGGTGCCACCACCGCAGAACAGTCCACCGACGGTCGTGGTGGTGTCCGCCCCGGTCGGGCCGGGGACCCCGTACTTGCCGGCGGCGAACAACCCGAGGCTGATGGTGCCCCAGATGCCGGCGATGCCGTGCACGGCGACGGCGCCGATGGGATCGTCGACCCGCAGCCACTCGATGAAGTCGATCCCGAGCACCACCACCACACCGGCGATGCCGCCGATGATGATGGCGCCGAGCGGGTCGACCCAGTAGCAGGGACAGGTGATGGCGACGAGCCCTCCCAGGAACCCGTTGACGGTGATGCCCATGTCCCACTTCTTGATGCGGGGGTAGATCCAGAACATGGCGGTCAGACCACCGGCGGCGGCGGCCAACGTGGTGTTGGTGGCCACCCGGCCGATGCCCTCGAAGTCCATGGCCGACAGGGTGGAGCCGGGGTTGAAGCCGTACCAGCCGAACCACAGGATCACGCCACCGACGGCGGCGATGGTCATGTCGTGGCCGGGGAACATGCCGCCCCCGTCACGCTTGAACTTGCGTCCGATGCGGGGGCCGAGGGCGATGGCGCCGGTGAGGGCGATCATGCCGCCGATGGTGTGCACCACCGTCGAGCCGGCGAAGTCCCGGAACGGGGTGCTCATGATGTTCGGGTCGGTCAGCCAGCCGCCCGGACCCCAGACCCAGTGGCCGAGGATCGGGTAGATGAAGCCGCTGACGCCGATGCTGTAGAGCAGGTCGCCCTTGAAGCCGGTGCGCCCGACCATGGCCCCGGAGGTGATGGTCGAGCAGGTGTCGGCGAAGGCGAACTGGAACAGGAAGAAGGCCAGGAAGGCGATCGCCCGTCGTGCCGTAGGTGGCGGTGTCGGTCTGCAGGAAGAAGTAGTTGTGGCCGATCCAGCCGTTGCCCTCGCCGAACATGAAGGCGAAGCCGAAGGCGAAGAACAGCAGGCCGCACAGACAGGTGTCGACGATGCACTCCTGCAGCACGTTCACGGTCTCCCGCGAGCGGGCGAAGCCGGCCTCGAGCATCATGAAGCCGGCCTGCATGAAGAACACCAGGAAGGCGGTGACCAGCACCCACACCGTGTTGAGCGGGTTGACGATGTCGTCGCCCGTCAGCGGCGCCGGGGTGGTCGGCGTCCTGGGCGAAGGCCTTGTCGCCGAGGAACTTCATGAAGAAGTAGGCGATGGCGAGCACGGCCATCAGGCCGATCATCTTGCCGGCCAGGTAGACGACGAAGTACTTGCGAGAGTCCTTCGTCCTTGAACCCGGCCATCAGGCGTTTGAGGATCGGGGCCTTCCGCTCGGGAAGCGGCCCCGGTGGGGAGAGCGAGCGTGGGCATGGTCTACAAGGCCTCCAGATCGCGTTCGCCAGTGCGGACGCGGACGACACGATCGACGGCGGTGACCCAGATCTTTCCGTCGCCGATCTTTCCGGTACGGGCAGCATCAGCGATCGTGTCGACGACCTTGTCGGCGTCGCTGCTGTCGCACACCACCTCGATGCGGACCTTCGGGAGGAAGTCGACGGTGTACTCCGAGCCCCGATAGGTCTCGGTGTGGCCACCTTGGCGGCCGACGCCCTTGACCTCGTCGACCGTGATCCCGTGGATCCCGATCGCCTCGGAGCGCGTCCTTCACCTCCTCCAGCTTGAACGGCTTGATCACCGCGGTGACCAGATGAACCATCAGCTCCTCCTCCTGCGTGTTCACCGCTCGGTTTCGAGCGGGATGCCTCGGGCAGACCGAACCTCTGGTGCCTCGGCAACCCGGACAGTAGGAAAGGTCCATGTCGTCACCATGAGCTGACGATTACGGAATAAGGACGGGATTCTTTCCCGTGTCTGACGTCACGCCGTCCCGGACGCGACCGTGCGCACCGACGCTTCGTCGGTGCGCACGGCCCTGCTCCACGGAGGCCCTAGTCCGTGCTGATGGCGTCCAGGACGTTGAGCCGCGAGGCCCGCCGGGCGGGTCCCATGGCCGCCACGAGGCCGGCCACTCCGGCCATGGCGACGATGACGCCCAGCTGGACGACGGGCAGGCGGAACGTGGTGACGCTCTGGTCCCGCAGGGCATGGACGATGCCCCACGATCCCAGTCCGGCGAGGGTCATGCCGAGCGTCGTGCCCAGCAGCGCGATCAGCACCGACTCCCACCGCACGGCGGTTCGCACCTGACGGCGGGTCATCCCCACCGCCCGGAGCAGCCCGATCTCCCGGACCCGCTCGTGGATGGACAGCGCCAAGGTGTTGGCGATCCCGATCAGGGCGATCAGCACCGCCAGGGCCAGCAGCCCGTAGATGAGGTTCAGCAGCTGGTCGATCTGCTTGGTTATGCCCTCCTTGAACGACGCCTGGTCCTTCAGCGTGGCGTTCGGGTACGAGTTGGTCACCTGCTCGAGCGCGGCCCGGGACGAGGTGGCGCTCGTACCGGGGACCGTCTTCACGTACACCGTCTGGTCGAACTGGTCGGCCACGTGCGCCGCATAGGTGGACACGTCGATCAGGTAGCTCCCGTTCACGCCGGCCAACGACTCGTCGTAGATGGCCGTCACCGTGAGCGGAACCGCTCCCGAGCCGGGGAAGGTCACGGACACCGGGTCACCCACCGACAGGTGGTGGGCGTCGGCCTCCGGACGCTGCACGGCGACACCCGACGACGTCGCCGCCAGCGATCCCGAGCTCACCTTCAGGTCGAAGAGTTGACCGATGGTCGAGGTGTCCACCGCCAGCACCGTGTCCGAGCGGCCGTCGATGCCCACCTTGGCGGTGCGCAGCGGCGACACCACGGCCACCTCGGGCCGGGCGGCCAGGTCGGCCTCGACGGTGGTCGGCAGGCCACCGGTCCCGAAGGTCCCGGAGTCGACCACGTAGTCGGCCCGGAACGAACGGTCGACCGCGTCGCTCACCGACGCCTTGGTGGAGGCGGCGAGGATGGTGATGAAGCCCACCAGGGCCACACCGATCATCAGGGCCGATGCCGTGGCCGACGTTCGCTTCGGGCTGCGGCGCACGTTCTCGCCGGCCAGTCGCCCGGTCGCCCCGGAGATGGCGGCGACGGGTGAGCCCAGCAGGCGCACCAACGGGCGGGCCAGTGTCGGGCCCAGGATGAACACCCCGATGAAGGTGGTGAGCGCCCCGAGCCCCAACAAGCTCATGACCGACGGGCCGTGGCCGACGACACCGGCCACGAACAGCGCAGCACCGGCACCGGCGACGACGACACCCACGACGGTGCGCACGACCGACGACCCGGACCGGTCGACGGCGAGGTCGCGCAGGGCGGCGATGGGCGCCACCCGGCTGGCCTTGATGGCCGGAGCCAGCGCGGAGGCCACCGTGATGGCCATGCCGACGACCAGTGAGGTGACGACCGTGTGCATGGCCACCACCGTGGGGCCGGCCGGGATGGACAGGCCGACGCCACCCAGCAGGGCACGCAGGCCGTACGACACCACGATCCCCAACCCGAGGCCCAGCGCACCGGCCAGGAGGCCGACGACCGTGGACTCGAGCATCACCGACGCCAGCACCTGGCGGCGGCCCGCACCGATGGCCCGCAGCAGCGCGGTGTCCTTCGTGCGCTGGGCGACGATGATCGAGAACGTGTTGTAGATGATGAAGGTCCCCACGAACAGCGCCACGTAGGCGAAGACCAGCAGGAAGGTGTTGAAGAAGCTCAAGTCCTTCTTGAACTGGCTCTGCTTGGCGGCGGTGTCGGCCTCGCCGGTGACCACGTCGTAGCGACCGTGGCCCAGGGCCTGGTCGATGCGAGTCGTCAGCTCGGCGTGGTCGACGGCGCCCGAGGCGCTCACCACGACGTTGTCGAAGCGGTCGGGCTCGGCGAACAGCGCCTGCGCGGTGTGGTCGTTGACCGCCACCACGGAGGAACCGGGCAGCCCACCGACCGAACCGAACGTGGCCGTTCCCACCAGCGTGAGCGTGCGGGGCACATCGTGGGTGAGGACGGTGACCTGGTCGCCCGGCACCCATCCCTCGCGTTGCGCGGTGGCCTGGTCGAGCACCACCTCGTCGTCGGTCGTGGGTTCGTGACCCGACGCCAGACGGAACGGGTTGAGCCGGCTGTCGTGCAGCCAGTTGATGCCCAGGGTGGCACCGAGCCCGTCGGTCTTGGACACGGTCCCGTCGGCCTTCACCAGTTGGGCGAAGCCCTGGATCGAACCCTCGGCGGCAGCGACACCGTCGACCCCGCCGATGGTGGCGACGGTGTCGGCCGGCATGCGGGCCCGGACGTCGGACGAGCCGGCGCCGGGAGTGGGCAGCTGCTCGACGACCACGTCGGTGCCCTGGTTGGCCTGGGCGAAGACGTCGTCGAACGTCTTGCCCATGGTGTCGGTGAGGACCATGGTCCCCGCCATGAAGGCCACGCCGAGGACGACGGCGAGGCTGGTCAGCGCGAAGCGCAGCTTGTGGGCCCAGAGGCCCTTGACGGTAAGGCGGAACATCACGATCTCCCCAGGTTCTTCATACGGTCCATGACCGAGTTGGTGGTGGGCTGGTGCAGCTCGTCGACGATGTGCCCGTCAACGAGGAAGACGACGCGGTCGGCGTAGCTGGCGGCCACCGGGTCGTGGGTGACCATGACGATGGTCTGGTCGAGCTCACGCACGGCCATCCGCATGAAGTCGAGGATCTCGGCTCCGCTGCGGCTGTCGAGGTTCCCGGTGGGCTCGTCCCCGAAGATGATCTCGGGGCGGCCGGCCAGCGCCCGGGCCACCGCGACCCGCTGCTGCTGGCCACCGGAGAGCTCGCTGGGCCGGTGCGACAACCGGTTCTCGAGTCCGACGGTGGCGATCACCAGGTCGAGCCACTCCCGGTCGGGCTTGCGACCGGCGAGATCGCCCGGCAGCGTGATGTTCTCGATGGCCGAGAGGGTGGGCACCAGGTTGAACGCCTGGAAGATGAAGCCCACCCGATCGCGGCGGAGCCGGGTCAGCTGCTTGTCGTTCATGGCGGTGAGATCGGCGTCGCCGATGCGCACCGTGCCCGAGGTCAGGTCGTCGAGGCCGGCGACGCAGTGCATCAGCGTCGACTTGCCCGAGCCCGACGGGCCCATGATGGCGGTGAAGCGGCCGGCCTCGAAGTCGACGGACACGTCATCGAGGGCTCGCACGACGTTGTCGCCCCGCCCATAGGTCTTGGTCGCCCCGACGGCGGCCGCCGCGACGCGGGTCACGCGCTCCGATCCGGTCGGGTTCGCTTGGTCGAGTAGGAGGGTCATGGTCGGTGGCTCCGTTCACAGGGCCCCGGGGAGGTCCCGGTGCTTGGGAGTCACTGTCCAGGAATGCGCCTCGGGCGTCGTCAGGCCCCAGAGGGGTTCGCGGGGTCATCCCCGCGACGGAGGCCGGCCGCGCCGTACGTCTCAGGGCTTACGAGGTGTCCACGCAACCCTGCCCCGCGAATCGGTCGCTCCCGACGCGATTGCGGGTCAGAGGCTCTTGATCTCGACCGCGGCGAAGTTCCACCGGTCCGTGGTGGGTGCGGTGTCGTTGATGGTGACCAGCGAGCCGGCCGCGCCGGTCGGCGCGGACAGACGCTGGGCCCAGTAGGTGTCTCCCACCGTGCTGTCGACCCACTGGTTGACGATGGCCTGGCCGGCCCCGACGGTGCGGGCCACGGAGTTGTCCCAGTCGTTGCCGACCCCGAACACCAGCGAACCGGCCCTCGTCGTGGTGAGCGAGACCGTCGGTGCGCCGGATGAGGCGCCGGCCGTCTGGACGGCGCCGATGCCCGAGCTCGACTGCACGGCGATCACGGTGAGCATCTGGTGGTACCCCGTCTTGGACTGCGCCGACGACACCGTCACACCGGTCAACTTCGCCGCCGCGGTAGCCGTCCACACCTCCGAGGATCCCTGCTGGGTGTTGGCCCGGGCGGCGAGCGTCCAGGTGAGACCGGCGCCGGAAACGGTGAGGGTCTGGGTTCCGACACCGTCCGACGCCACCAGGGCGACCAACGTCTCACCGGCCTGGGCCGTGTTGAACGCCGGCGTCGTCGCCGTCGTACCGGTCGCGTTGACCGACACCTGCACGTCGACCACCGGTGACGAGGGCGCGGCCGGCGTGACGGCGGCGGACGGGGCCGACGCGGGGCCGGGGCCCACGATGTTGGCCGCGGTCACGGTGAACGTGTACGCCGTGCCGTTCGTGAGGCCGGTGATCGACGCCGACGTCGCCGGGGGACTCCCCGTGATGGTCGTGGCCGTCTGCGCCACCGCCCCGATGAACGGGGTGATCGTGTAGGACGTGATCGTGCTCCCGCCGTTGGACGGTGCCGTCCACGACACGGCGGCCGAGGCGTTCCCCGCCACCGCCACGACACCCGTGGGTGCCGCCGGGGCGGTCGGTGCCGTCGGGGTGACCGCGGCGGACGGTGCCGACGCCGGCCCGGTCCCCATGGCGTTGGTGGCGGTCACCGTGAACGTGTAGGCCGTGCCGTTCGTCAGGCCGGTGATCGACGCCGACGTCGTCGGGGGACTCCCCGTGATGGTCGTGGCGGTCTGGGCCACCGCCCCGATGTACGGAGTGATGGTGTACGAGGTGATCGTGCTCCCGCCGTTGGACGGCGCCGTCCACGACACGGCGGCCGAGGCGTTCCCCGCCACCGCCACGACACCCGTGGGTGCCGCCGGGGCGGTCGGCCCCGTCGGGGTCACGGCCGCTGACGGTGTCGACGCGGGGCCTGGGCCGACGATGTTGGCCGCGGTCACGGTGAACGTGTACGCCGTGCCGTTGGTCAGGCCGGTGACCGTGGCGGCCGTCGCCGGGGGACTCCCCGTGATGGTCGTGGCCGTCTGGGCCACCGCCCCGATGAACGGGGTGATCGTGTAGGACGTGATCGGGCTCCCGCCGTTGGACGGCGCCGTCCACGACACGTTGGCCGAGGCGTTCCCGGCGGCGGCCACGACACCCGTGGGTGCCGCCGGGGCGGTCGGTGCCGTCGGGGTGACCGCGACGGACGGGGCCGAGGCCGGACCGGACCCGACGGCGTTGGTGGCGGTCACGGTGAACGTGTACGCCGTGCCGTTCGTCAGGCCGGTGACCGTGGCGGCCGTCGCCGGGGGACTCCCCGTGATGGTCGTGGCCGTCTGCGCCACCGCCCCGATGAACGGGGTGATCGTGTAGGACGTGATCGGGCTCCCGCCGTCGGACGGCGCCGTCCACGACACGTTGGCCGAAGCGTTCCCCGCCACCGCCACGACACCCGTGGGAGCGGCGGGCACCGACGCCGCCGCCGGCCCCTTGAGCTCGACGGCGGACAGGTTCCAGCGGTCGCTCGTCGGCGCGGTGTCGTTGATGGTGACCACCGAGCCTGCCGCGGTGACCGGTGAGCTGATCCTCTGCGCCCAGAAGGTGTCACCCGCCACGGTGTCGACCCACTGGTTGACGATGGCCTGGCCGGCCCCGACGGTGCGGGCCACGGAGTTGTCCCAGTCGTTGCCGACCCCGAACACCAGCGAGCCGGCCCTCGTCGTGGTGAGCGACGACCGTCGGTGCGCCGGATGAGGCGCCGGCCGTCTGGACGGCGCCGATGCCCGAGCTCGACTGCACGGCGATCACGGTGAGCATCTGGTGGTACCCCGTCTTGGACTGGGCCGACGACACCGTCACACCGGTCAACTTCGCCGCCGCGGTAGCCGT
Organism: uncultured Microthrixaceae bacterium; assembly: GCA_963726905.1. GTDB lineage: Bacteria > Actinomycetota > Acidimicrobiia > Acidimicrobiales > Acidimicrobilacustridaceae > UBA4742. Next base: position 278,371 of record CAVSDZ010000005.1, on the reverse strand, counting down.
CCACACCTCCGAGGATCCCTGCTGGGTGTTGGCCCGGGCGGCGAGCGTCCAGGTGAGACCGGCGCCGGAAACGGTGAGGGTCTGGGTTCCGACACCGTCCGACGCCACCAGGGCGACCAACGTCTCACCGGCCTGGGCCGTGTTGAACGCCGCCGTCGTCGCCGTCGTACCGGTCGCGTTGACCGACACCTGCACGTCCACCACCGGTGACGTCGGCACGAACGGGACCACCGCCGCGGAGGGTGCCGAGGCGGCACCCGGGCCCACGATGTTGGCCGCGGCCACGGTGAACGTGTACGCCGTGCCGTTGGTCAGCCCGGTGACCGTGGCGGCGGTGAGCGGCGGGGACCCGCTGACGAGGGTCGGCGTCTGGGCGACCGTGCCCACGTACGGGGTGACCGCGTAGGACGTGATCGTGGCGCCACCGTCGGGCGGGGCGGTCCACGACACGTTGGCCGACGCGTTCCCGGCCACCGCGGCGACACCCGTCACCTGGCCCGGCGCGGTCGCCGGCACGGGGACGACCGGCGACGACTTCGTCGAGGCGGGTCCGGTGCCCACGCTGTTGGTGGCCGCCACCGTGAACGTGTAGGCGGTCCCGTTGGTCAGCCCGCTGATCGTGGTCGAGGTCGCCGGCGGGTTGCCGGTGATGGTCGTCGGCGTCTGCGCCACCGTCCCGACGTACGGAGTGATGATGTAGGAGGTGATCGGGCTCCCGCCGTTCGACGGCGCCGTCCACGACACGGTGGCCGACGCGTCCCGCGCCACCGCCGTCGCGCCGGTCACCTGAGCGGGGGCCGTGGGCGGGGCGTCCGGAACGAACGACACGTCGACCCAGTAGTTCTCACCGTTGAAGCTGGAGGTCGGGAAGCCGCTCGAGGCCCCGTACCGGAAGACGCCGTTGCCGCTCGTCGTCGTGGAGCGGGTGACGTGCAGCGGCGCGGAGTCGGTGATGCTGTCGCCCGTCGCTGCCGGTGCCGGCTGGCCGTAGAGATACGTGCCGTCGCCGGAGTAGTGACCGTTGGGCGCGTAGTAGGAGGCGACGTAGGTGGTGTTCGCCGCGATCTTCACCGGCGTCGGGAACGTGACCTGTTGCCAGCCCGTCGACGTCTCGGAGGTGAACGTGGCACTGCCGAGCAGCGTGCCGCTGGCTGTCCAGAGGTTGCCGATGTGGGTGCCGGTGTTGGCGGCCGCCTTGTAGAAGCGGATCCCGGCGACCGAGCCGGCGGCGTCGGAGGTGAACTTCACGCCGAGCTCGACCGCGCTGGTGTCGGCCTGGTCGACGTCACCGGGCGTCACGTTGGCGCCCCAGACCGAGCACGGACAGGCGACGTTGATCACCGACCCGGCGGACGGGGTCTCGAGGTTGGCGCTGTCGTCCACGGCCCGGGTCCGTAGGGCGGTCGACGGGTTGCCGTGGGCGATCCAGGTGTAGGTCCATGTGGTGCTGGGTGCCGCGTTGGCGATGGTGGCGGGGTGCCAGGTCTTGCCGCTGTCGGTCGACACCTCGACACCGGCCACGACTGAGCCTGGTGCCGCGGTGGCCGTGCCGCTCACCGCCACCTTGGCCCCGTCGGACACGGTGGCGCCCGCTGCCGGGAGGGTTACGGTCGAGGTCGGCGGGGTCGTGTTGGTCGAAGCCGAGGCCGGCGTGAGGCCGGCGATGATCGTTGCTGGTTGGGCGCCCATGTCGGCGAGGACGTTGACGGTGGCCTGCTGCATGTTGCGGTCGACCGCTCCACCATTGGGGGTGTTGCTGTCGAGGCCCCAGGCCCATTGCACGGTGCCGGCGCCGAAGACGAGCGCGCCGCTGGCGGCGCGGTAGAGCGTGAGGTGGTGGGTAGCGGTCTGGTTGAGCGCGGTGGAGGAGCCGTAGTCGGTGAAGATCTCCGCCGTCGACGAAGTCGTGGACGACAGGTCGAACAGCCCGGCGGGTCGGAACCCGTTGTCCTGCTCGATGTCCCATTCGTAGCCGAGCGTGCCGAGGCCGGCGCCGAGCGTCAGGGACTGGCCCGACCCCAGAGAGGCCGCCGCGGTGTTGCGCCACAGCCGCAGGGCCCCGTACTGGGCGGGCACCTTGATGTCGGTGGTCCCCGAGTTCACCGTGAAGTACTGACCGGTGAGGGCGTTCTCGGGCTGGCCCGGCCGGAACCGTGGGTCACGCCACGTGCCCGTCCACGTGACCGGGTCGGTGGGCGCGTCGAAGTGGGTGTCCTTGTAGGTGACGAGGATGCGGCCGGCGTTGCCCGACGAGTCGGACTCCCAGCGGGTCTTCCAGAACACCTCGTTGCCGCTGAAGAAGGCCAGGTTGACGCCGTGGTCGCGCGCCGCCTCGACGTTGGCGCGCTGGTTGCCCGACCAGTACTCGTCGTGGCCGCTGGAGAGGAACGTCTTGTGGTTCAACAGCAGCGCTCCCCGGCTGTCCACATCGCCGCCGCTGAGGTAGCTCAGGTCGTAGCCGTTGGCCTCGAGGAAGCTGATCATCGGCAGCTCCGCGTAGGTCAACCAGCTGCGGCCGAGGTCGTCGGGGTGGAACGGCCGGTTGTAGGACACCTTGAAGGCACCCTTGTACGTGTTCGGGCTGCCCGGCGGGCAGGCCACCGTGCAGCTGTAGAGGCTGTTGCCTCCGTAGGAGTTGTATGCCTGCCAGGTCGTGTCCGAGGCCTGCACCACGACGTCGGAGTGGCTGGTCTCGTCCCGCACCACGAACGGCACCAGGCTGTCCCCACCCGTGTCGTTGCGCACGAGGTGGGCGGCGTAGATGCCCGACACCGCGGTCGAGGGCACGGCCCAGGTGACCGACACCGACCAGTTCCCGCAATCGATGAGACCGGTCGAGGAGTCGGTGGCGCACGCCGGCTGGTTGTTCTTGGCGAACGGCCCGGTGAGGGTGGCGACCTTGCGGGCCCCGTTCCCCTGGTAGTAGCCGAAGCGCAGGATGTCGACGTGGTACGCGGCCGCGGTCGCGCTCACCTTGAACGACACCGTGTCACCCGGCTTGACGCTCATCGCCGTCGAGAACCCCTGCAACGTCGCGTCACCCGATCCGCTCACGTTCCAATCGCTTCGAGGGTCACCCGGCAACGTGTTCTCGCAGGCGATGACGCTGGTCACCGGCGGCCCGCACACGCCGGCGGCTGACGCCGGCGTTCCTTGCGGGACGATGAGGCCGGCGCCCCCAACCAGGAGCACCACTGCTAGTGCACGTCCAACTGCTCTTCGTCCTCGAGTACCTGGCACGGTCGTCTCCCACGCTCGGGTGGTGCACCTCGATCAGCGCGACGTCGACACCGGTTCGCCCCTGGACTTCGGCGCGTGGGCGCCGGCGCCGGCACGCGTTCATCTCCCTCGAGGCGAAACATAACGAGCGAGTCTGAAGCCTTGTTGAAGTTCCGCTGACTTCCTGGATTTCCTCCTAGGTATCGCGACCACGCCACGCATCGGCCGCAGGGAGGATTGGCCCGTCCATCCGGAGATGTACGCGCCGGCGGGCCCGCCCGCCCCGTAACCTGGATCCTTCCCGACGAGGACACGGACATGGCCGACCCCCACCCGAACCGAACGGCCCGCGTGCTCGCCCGGCTCCGGCGCGACCTCACCCTCGGCCTCGTCATGGCCCTGCTCGGCGTGCTGGCGGTGGCCGCCGTGGCCGTCACCCTCCCGTCAGCCGCGGGCTCCGCACCGAGGGGTGCGCGCTCGGCCGTCACCCCGACCGAGCACGGTGCCGTCGTCGCCGCCGCTCCCGTGCGTCCCCGCGCTGACGCCACGACCGGCCTCGTCCTCGCCTTCGCCGTCGCGGTGACGGGAGAGCGGTGGCTGGCGATGTCCACCGGCAGATCTCGCCGCTCGCGCCACGACGCCCGCACACGCTGGCGGGCCCGCATGGTGGGCGCTCCCCCGTCGTCCTCCTGACCGCCATCCCGTTCCCGCCGTCCGGCGCGAACGCGACCGATCTCGAGGAGACGTCTCACCCATGCTGTTCCTTCAGTTGCTTCATCACGCCCTGGCGACGGCGGTCAAGCCGTCGCTGACCAACCCCTTCGTCCTGGCCATCCTCCTGGGCGGGATGGCCATGGCGGTCGCCATGATCGTGGCCGCCCGCAGCTTCACCCGGCTCGAACGCGAGGACGCCGAGCGCGCCGAGCAGATGCGGGGCCGCGCCGAACGCCGGGCCAACAAGGCGGCCTGAGGGCGGAAGATCGCCGACTCCCTGGGTGTTGGACGGCCCGTGCCCCCTTCGCCCGACCGCTTTCCCACCCTGTCCGTGCTCGACCTGGCCCCCGTCGGCGAGGGCTCGACGCCGGCCGACGCGCTCCACCACGCCGCCGACCTGGCGGTGGCGGTGGAGCGCCTCGGCTATCGGCGCTACTGGGTCGCCGAGCACCACAACATGCCCGGCATCGCCAGCTCCTCGCCGGCGGTGCTGCTGGCCCACGTCGCCGCGGCCACGTCCACCATCCGGGTCGGCTCGGGCGGCGTGATGCTGCCCAACCACGCCCCGCTCGTCGTGGCCGAGCAGTTCGGCATGCTCGAGGCGCTCCACCCCGGCCGGATCGACCTGGGCATCGGTCGGGCCCCGGGCACCGACCCGGTCACCGCGCAGGCCCTGCGACGGGGCGACCCCGACCCTCGGCGCCGACGACTTCCCCCACGAGCTGGGCGAGCTCTTCGGCTTCTTCGACGGCGCCTTCCCGGAAGGTCACCCCTACCGGGCCATCACCGCCACCCCCGCCCGGGGCTACCGCCCCGACATCTGGTTGCTGGGCTCGAGCGACTACAGCGCCCGGGCCGCCGGGCTGCTGGGGCTCCCGTTCTCGTTCGCCCACCACTTCGCCGCCGGCGGCACCGAGGCGGCCGTGGCCGTCTACCGATCGTCGTTCCGTCCCTCGGAGGTCCTCGACGAGCCCTACGTCATGTTGGGGGTGGCCGTCATGTGCGCCGAGTCCCACGAGCGGGCCCGCTGGTTGGCGGGGCCGAGCTCCCTCGCCTTCGCCCGGCTGCGCCAGGGCCGACCGGGGCTGTACCCGACCCCCGAGGAGGCGGCCGAGCACGTGTTCACCCCGCTCGAACGCGAGCTGCTGCGGTCGTGGCGGGCGTCCCACCTGGTGGGCGACCCCGCCTCCGTGCACGAGGGCCTGGCCGAGCTGGCGCAACGGACCGGGGCCGACGAGCTCATGATCACCACCATGGCCCACGGCTACCGCGACCGGCGCCGCTCCTACGAGCTGGTGGCCGAGGCGGCCGGCCTCGAGCCCGTCGCCCCCCAGCTGGCGCAGGCCTGAGCGCGACCCACCGAACGAACCGGACGTGCTTCGGGCTGGATCAGTGGCTGACGGCCTGGGCCCGCTTCACCATCGGCGCCACCACCGAGCGGGGCAGGAAGCGGGGCATGGTGGTCTGCATCTTGTTCTTGAACCCGCACACCGCCACCGCCTTGCCCGCCTCCATGGCGTCGACGCCGATCCGGGCCACCGTCGCGGCGTCCATGACCTTCTTGCCCTTCACCAGCTTGGAGTCCTCCATCGCGGCCCGGGCCTGGAAGCCCGACGCCGTCGGACCGGGGCACAGGGCGGTCACGGTCACCCCGGAGCCCTTCAGCTCCTCGGCCACCGCCTCGCTGAAGCTCAGGACGTAAGCCTTGGTGGCGTAGTACACGGCCATCAGCGGCCCGGGCAGGAACGCGGCGGTGGACGCCACGTTCAGGACCCGGCCCCGGCGGCGCTCCAGCATGGGCGCCAGCAGCTCATGGGTCAGCTCGGTGAGGGTGACCACGTTGAGGGCCAGCATCTGCGTGGTCTTGTCCAGGTCGGCCTCGGCGAACGGACCGAAGTCGGCGAAGCCGGCGTTGTTCACCAGGACGTCGATGTCGAGCCCGCGACCGCGCAGCTCGGTGGCCAGGGCCCGCCCCGCGCCACCTTGGGCCAGGTCGGCCCCGATCACGGTGGCGGTGATCCCGTGGGCCGCGGCCACCTCGACGGCGAGGCTCTCGAGCGCGGCGACCGAGCGAGCCACCACGACGAGGTCGTGGCCCCGCAGAGCGAGCTCGCGGGCCAGTGCCTCGCCGATGCCCCCGGAGGCACCGGTGACGAGGGCGGTCGGTCGGTCGATGGCGGCCATGACGAACTCCTGTCCCGACCGCCGCGGGGAGGTGGCCGAAGGTGGGCAACCGGACCCCCTGACGGTACCGGGCGAGGCGGTGGTCGTGATGAGGGCGCGACCGTGCGACAATCCGACGATGGTCGTTCGGGAGTCGGTGGCGCGGCGATGAGCTCCGGGCCGTCGTCGTCGGCGCCGGCTTCCTGGGTCGGGCCACGGCCAAGGCCCTGGTGGCCTCCGGCCGGCCGACCACCCTGCTCACCCGCCGGGCCGTGCCCGGCGTGGCCGGGGCGGACACCGTCACCTGCGATCTCGGCCACGGCCTCGCCCTCGATACCGTCCTCGAGCCCGGGTCCACCGTGGTGTTCGCGGCCGGGAACTCGGTCCCCGCCGCCGACGAGCAGCATCCGGGCCGGGCCGCGGCCGAGCTCACCCCCCTCGTCTCCGCCCTCGAGTCCGTCCGGCGCACGCCCGGCGCCTCGCTCATCTTCCTGTCCTCGGGCGGAGCGGTGTACGGCGAGCCCGACACGGTCCCTGTCCCCGAGACCCACGAACTCCGTCCCCTGAGCGCCTACGGCGCGGCCAAGGCCGCCTGTGAGACCTTCGTGCGCTGCCTACGTCCATCGCTACGGCGTGAACGCCACCTCGCTGCGCTGCGCCAACGCCTACGGGCCCGGCCAGGTGCCGGGTCGGGGACAGGGCCTGGTGGGCGAGCTCATCCACGCCGGCGAGGACCGGCCGAGCCGTGGAGATCTGGGGCGACGGCTCGGTCCGCCGCGACTTCATCCACGTGAGCGACGTGGCCCGGGTGATCACCGCCCTGTGCGGGCACCCCGACCTCCCGGTGGCGTTGAACCTGGGCTCCGGGCGGGACACCTCGGTGGCTCGACGTCGTCGCCCTGGTGTCGGAGATCATGCAGCCGGCCCATCGCGGTGACTCCCCGCCCGGCCCGCCCGTTCGACGTGCAGCGGGTCGCCCTCGACATCAGCCGGCTCCAACGCCTCATCGACTTCGAGCCGATGACCCTCCGGGAGGGGATCGAGCCTCACCTGGGCGGCCATGGCCGCCGACACCGTGGCGTGAGCGAGCAGCCGCCCGGGCGGCCGGCTCGACCGAGTGGCGCGCCGGGGGCCGCCCACGGCCGTCGGCTGCTGGCGTCGATCGCCGCCCTGCGCCCGACCCGCTACACCGGTGGCGTCGATCCCATCGACGCCACCGGGCTGGCCGGGCGCGACGGTGATCGTGACCGGATGGGCCCGTACCCGGCCTGAGCGACCTCATCGCCATCGTGGTGCTGGTCGACGGCGTCCCCGTCGCGCTGGGAGACGTGCATCTGGCTGACCATCGCACCCGCGACGGGGTCACCCCGTGGCGGGCCGAGCTGTCGCTCCCGCTCGCAGGGCACCGTCGTGGTCAGCTCGGTGGCGGTGCTCACGAACGGGCTGGCGCGTCCACCTCGATCGCCAGGCACGCGTGACCCCCACGCCGCCCCGACCTGCCCGATCCCCCGCCCTTCGTGGGCGACCTCGACGAGCCCGCCGACGGCGCGGTGGTGACGGGCCCGCTGTTCACGGTCCGGGGCTGGTGCAGCCTCGACCCCGTCGCCCGGGTCGAGGTGTCGGTCGACGGCGAGGCCTCCCCGGCCCGCCAGATGGCCCTGGCCCGCCCCGACGTGGCCAGCCACATCGACTCGGCCCACGCCGGGTTCTGCGGCTACGAGCACGACGTCGACGTCACCGGTCGCCCCCCGGCGCACGTCGCTCACCGTCGCCGTCGCCGGCGCTCGACCCCGACGGGGCGACGGCACCTCCTGGGCGAGGTCGTGGTCCAGGTGGCGACGCCCGACGGGACGGCACCCCGCCCGACCGACCTCGACTACCTCACCGCGCTCCGGGCCCGCACGACCTCGGTGGCCAGCCGCCACCGGCGCGCCACCCAGGGAGTGCGGCTGCTGGTCGTGACGCACGACCTGGGGCTGGGTGGGGGTCAGCTCTACCTGCAGGAGCTCCTGCTGCGACTCCTCGAGGCCCCCGACCTGCAGGCCCTGGTGGTGAGCCCCACCGACGGGCCCCTCCGGGCCGACTTGGAGGCGCGGGGGGTGCCGGTCCACATCACCGGGCCCTACCCGACCGAGCCGGCGGCGCACGAGTCCCTGATGCGCGAGCTGGCCTACGTCGCCGGCGAGTTCGAGGCGACGGCGGTGGTGGCCAACACCGCCGGGGCCGCCGCCGGGGTCGACCTGGCCTCGCGCCTGGGCCTGCCGTCGCTGTGGGCCATCCACGAGAGCTACGCCCCCGAGCACTTCCTGTTCGCCGCCTACGGGGCCGGCGGCGCCCATCCGAGCGCGGCGGAGCGGCTCGACGGAGGCCCTGGCGACCGCCTCGGTGGTCATCTTCGAAGCCGAGGCCACCCGTCTGCTCTACTGCCCGCACGGTGACCCCCGCCGATTCGTGAAGGTCGACTACGGGATCGACCTGGCCGCCATCGACGCCTTCCGCTCCGGCCAGGACCGCGCCGCCGCCCGGGCGGCGCACGGGTGGCGGGACGACGACGTGGTGCTGCTGTGCGTGGGAACCCTCGAGCCCCGCAAGGGGCAGGGCTCGCTGCTCCGGGCCTTCGCCCGGGTGGCGCCCGATCATCCCGAGGCGGTGCTCGTCCTCGTCGGGGATCGGGGCGACCACTACGGAGCGCAGGTGCGGGCCTACGCCGATCGGCTCGGCCTGGGGGACCGGGTGCGGATCGACCCCGTCACGCCGGACCTCTACGACCTCTACGCCGCCGCCGACGCCTTCGTCCTCCCTTCCGACGTCGAGTCCCTCCCCCGCAGCGTCCTCGAGGCGATGGCCTTCGGCCTCCCCGCTATGGTCGCCAAGGTGTTCGGCCTGAGTGAGCTCATCGACGACGGCGAGACCGGCCTGCACGTGGCTCCCCGTGACCTGGCCGCCCTGGAAGAGGGCCTGCAGCGCCTGCTGGACCTGCCCGAAGAGCAGCGCCGGGCGCTGGGCGAGCGGGGGGCGGCGCACATCCGGGCCGAGCACGACCGCGGCGGCTACGCCACGGTGTACCGCCGGCTCATCGACGCGTTCGCCGCCGATCCCACGGCGTTGCCGGTGGTGAGCCGATGAGCGGCGAGCTGGCCCGGGCGCGTGCCGCCGCCGGTCGGGCCCTGCGTCGAGGTCGGGAGGGCTGGCGTTCGCTCACCGCCGACGGGCACGCGGCCGACGATGCCGCCGCGTCGGCGGCCGAGGTGGCGCGACTGGAGGGCGAGGTCGCTCGCCTGCGAGGCGACCTGGCTGCGCATTCGGCGTGGCTGACCGACCTCGAGGCCGGCATCGGTGACGTCCGCGACGCCCACGGGGCCCAGCTCGAGGACGTGTCCAAGTGGCTCGGCTCGGCCATCCTCACGCTGAGCTCGCTCAGCACCACCCCGGTGGTGACCTCACCCGCACTGCAGGCCGCCGCACCCCCGGCGGTGCGGGCCGACGAGCTGGCCGTCCTGCGTCGCCAGTTGCAGGTGTGGGCGGTGCAGGCGTTCCTTCAGGGCCTGCCCGACGAGCTCGACACGCACATCACGGTGATCATGCCGAGCCGCAACCGCGCCTCCTACCTGCGCCAGGCCATCGCCACCGTGCTGGGGCAACGCCACCGCAACTTCGAGCTGCTCGTGGTCGACGACGGCAGCGAGGACGAGACCCCCGATGTGCTGGCCGCCGTCGACGACCCGCGGGTCCGGGTGATCCGCACTCCCGGCCTGGGCGAGTCCGCCGCCCGCAACCTGGGTCTGGCCGAGGCGACCGGTTCGATCATCACGTTCCTCGACGATGACAACCTGATGGACCCCGGCTGGTTGCACGCCGTGGCGTGGGCATTCGACCGCTGGCCCGAGACGCAGGTCGCTCTACGGCGCCCGCATCATCGAGGACGCCCCGGCGCGCGACAGCACCCCGTCGGGGGCGCTGCCCCACCTCGACTGGGAGGCCTTTGATCGACGGCGCCTCGAACAGGGCAACTACATCGACATGAACACCATCGCCATGCGGGCCGGCCTCGACGACTGTCGCTTCGACGAGACCCTGCGCTCCAGCATCGACTGGCAACTGATGTTCGACCTCTCGGCCCGCCACACCCCGTTCGAACTGCCGGCGGTGGCCTGCGTGTACCGCACCTATGCCCCCAACCGCATCTGCGACCTCCCGGTGCGCCTGGAGCACAACCGCCGGGTCCGGGCCCGGGTCCATCACACGAGGGCCATGCGGGTGCTGTCCCACAACGCCATGTTCCCCCTGCTGTCGGAGACCTACATCGCCGAGGAGATGCTGGCCCTGGAGGCCAACGGTGCCGAGGTGGCGTTCAACTCGGTGCAGGTGCCGGTCTCGCCCATGGCCGTGACCCAGCCGGTGTCGAGGGACCTGTACCAGGCGGTGCAGGACTTCGATCCCGACGTGGTGTTCGTGTACTGGGCCACCCACGGGCTCGGCGAGCTGGCCAACCTCGAGCGGGTCGGGCGTCCCTTCGCCCTGCGGGTGCACTCGTTCGACTTCGATCCCGAGGCCATCGCCCGCATCCAGGCCCACCCGTTGTGCATCGGCGTGTGGGCCTACCCCCACCACGCCGAGCAGGTCCCCGGCGCCCACCCCCTCGTTCCCCTGTTCACCACCCACGACCAGATGGGCCCGACCGACGGCCCGCGCCACCTGGCCCTGTCGGTGTCGGCGGGGCTGCCCAAGAAGAACTGGCCGTTGCTGCTCGAGGCCATGGACGGGATCACCGCCCTCGACCGCGGCATCGTGGTCGGCCGCTCCAACGGGATGGAGGAGGTGCCGGACCAGGTGGTCGAGCTGGCCTCGAAGCTCGAGGTGCCCCCGTTCGTGAAGGTGAACCTGCCCGCGCTCGAGGTCTTCGAGCTGCTCGGACGGACCTCGGTGCTGATCTACACGGTCGACGAGGGGCTACCGCTGGGCATGCCCATGTCGCTCATCGAGGCCATGCGGGCCGGGGCCTGTGTGATCCACCCCGACCGCCCCGAGCTGCGCCCCACCACCGGCCCGGGCTTCCGGGGCTACACCAGCGTCGCCGACATCGTGGCCCACGTGGCCGAGATCACGGCGGGCGGCCCCACCATCGACGCCGAGCGAGAGACCAACGAACGCTGGGCCCGGACCCAGTTCTGCGACCCGGCGTCAGCCACCCGGTTCCACACCGAGCTCAGTGCCGCCCTGGAGCAGTGGCGCTACGACGTGGGCTGAAACGCAGTCGCACAACGGCGTCGCCGTCAGGCGACCCCGATCAACACCTGAGCGCCGAGCTGGGCGCCCCAGTCCCGGGCCTTGGCCTGCTGGCCCGGCTCGAGGTGGTTGTCCTTGGTCACGAAGAAGCTCTCGGGGGTGGCGATCACGTCGAGGCCGTGGTGACGCAGGCGGCGGGTGATGCCCTTGCCCGCCCGACCCGTGATGACGGCGGCCATGTCGAAGCGGGTGTCGAACGCCGCCGCCTTGGCCGTCAGCGGGCCGAGGCCGTCGAACCAGTCGCGCAGCCCCGGGCCCTCGGCGTCGGGGTCGAGCACGACATCGCTGTCGGGCTTGTGGGCGGCGTCGACCGCCGCCTTGCGGGTGCTCTCGCGGGTCATGGCGTGGGCATGGGTCGGCCCTCCCACCACGATGAGGTCGGCTCCGTCCAACAGCGCGGGGACCGCCCCCTCCACCGGCACCACCTCGACCTCACCGGTCGAGGCCAGGCCTTCACCGATGGCATGAGCGATCTGATCCGTGTTCCCGTACATCGACTCGTACACCACGACGGCTCGCATCTCGGGCCTCCTTCACTCGATCTCCTGTACTTCGAGCATGCGCGCCCCGCACGCCGAAGGCCAGGGTCCTAGGTCCCGCGCTCTACGCTCGATCCGGAGGTTCGAACCATGCGTGCGTGGACCGTGACATCGCCGGGGCCGATCGACAGCGGGCCCCTGGCGCTCACCACCCGGCCCGATCCCGAGCCCGGCCCCGGCCAGGTCCGCCTGCGGGTCAGCACCTGCGGGGTGTGCCGCACCGACCTGCACGTGTGCGAGGGCGACCTCCCCGTGCACCGCCCCGGCGTCGTCCCCGGCCACGAGGTGGTCGGCGTCGTCGACCGGCAGGGTCCCGGCGCCACCCGCTTCGAGGTCGGTCAGCGGGTGGGGGCGGCGTGGCTGGCGTCGACCTGCGGGCGCTGCCGATTCTGCCTTCGGGGCGATGAGAACCTCTGCCTCGAGCCCACGTTCACCGGGTGGGACATCGACGGTGGCTACGCCGAGTACGTGTGCGGGGACGAGCGCTACCTCTATGCCCTGCCGGAGGTGTTCTCCGACACCGAGGTGGCGCCGTTGCTGTGCGCCGGCATCATCGGCTACCGGGCCCTGCGACGCGCCGCCTTGCCGCCGTCGGGTCGGCTCGGGCATCTACGGCTTCGGGGGGTCGGCCCACCTCGCCGCCCAGGTGGCCCTCCACCTCGGGGCCACCGTCCATGTCCTGACCCGCTCAGCCGAGGCCAGGCAGCTGGCCCTCGAACTGGGCGCCGCCTCGGTGGGCGACGCCTACGACGCTCCGCCCGAGCCCCTCGATGCCGCCATCCTCTTCGCCCCGGTGGGTGAGCTGGTGCCTCCGGCGCTGGCCGCCCTCGACCGGGGCGCCACGCTGGCCATCGCCGGCATCCATCTGAGCGACATCCCGGTGCTGAACTACCAGGCCCATCTGTTCCAGGAGCGCCAGGTCAGGAGCGTGACGGCCAACACCCGCGCCGACGGCGAGGCGTTCCTGGCTCTCGCCGCCGAGATCCCCATCCGGCCCCACACGGTGGCCTACCCGGTCGACGAGGCCGCCACCGCCCTGGCCGACCTGGCCCATGACCGGGTCAACGGCGCGGCAGTGCTGACGTTCTAGAGCGGCCGGCCCGTCGGGGGTGGGCCGGGCCGGTCAGCCCGCAGTGGCGGGAAGGCCCAGGGTGGTGGCGATGCGACCCAACGCCGCGGTCTCGGCCTCGCTGGTGCCCTTGGCCGCCCCGCCCACCGCCACCGCGATGTCGTAGTACCAGCCCTTCACCTGGGCGGCCTCGTCGTCGGGCAGCGAATCGAGGGCGGTGGCGGCCAGGGCGAGATCGGTCAGGCAGGCGTCGACGACCTCGTCGAGACTGGCGCCGCGGTGATGGTCGGCGTCGTGACGGGCCTGCTTGGACTGGGCTTCCGGGGCGATCTCGGCGATGAGCCCGGAGGCGGCGCCGCGGTTCCCCGGGTTGGTGATGACCTTGGCGCTGGCCGTCGACTCCTTGACCATGGAGAGGGGGCCGTGCTGGCCGACCGCGAACATGATGAGCGTCACCAGCAGGGGCGCCTCGACGATGGCCTTCCAGTCGTCGTCACTGAAGTCGGACTTGTCGGACATGTCTGCTCCTCGAGCGGTTCCGGTGGTGAGCGGCACGCTACCCGCGGTCACGGAGTGGGCGGTGCGCCCTGGGTTCGCAGCTGGAGGGCCACGTCGGCCGGCACCGCGTACTGCCAGCCGTTGGCGGCCAGCTCGGCCCGCTCCACCTGGTACCCGCTGACCTCGCGGCCCTGGCTGGTGAAGCGCAGGTTCCAGGTGGAGCCCCGGTCGACCAGCTCCTGGGCCTGGACGGTGCGGTTGGCATCGACGAGGGCCACCGGCGTCCAACCACCCCCGTCGGGGCGCGCCGCTTCGATCATGACCGTGTACTCGGTCCCGTTGGTGATGGTGAGGGCCGGCGTCTTGGCCGGGAGGGCGAGTCGGGGCAGGACGGCCAGCGCGACCAGCGCAGCCACGACCAGGAAGATCAGCAGGGACCGGCGGCGGGCGAGGTCGACCGGTGGGGGTCGACCCCAGGTGCGGGTGGCGACGGATGGGCTCATGGCGGCACTCCTCGGTGCGATGGCGGCAAACTGGGACGAGGGTCACCCGACCGGCCTCTCGGGCCGGCGGGCGCGGATCGACCTAGTGCCGCCCGGGCGCGCCGAGGAGCCGGGCCCGCCAGCGCCGCCGAGCGTCAGGGCCGACGACCGGGCCCCCGCCCACCAGCTGTGCTGCCACCATCCAGCCCGCGGCCAGGAGCAGCACGGCTTGCAGCGAACCCGCCAGCGGGCTCAGCCGGGGCGCGCTCTGCTTGTTGTCGATGCCCACGAAGGTGGCGTGCCCCTCGGTGGCGCTGACCCCGGCCAGGCGGGTCAAGGTGTGGACCTGATCGGGCCGGGCGGTGGTCAGGCTCAGCCCGAGACCGACCAGCGCGACGATGACGACCAGGCTGACCAGGCGTCGCGTCCGGCGTCTCATCCCACCCAGTGTGCCCGGCCCCGGGGCCCGCCACCACTCCCGAAGCTCAAGGACCTGGCCCAGCGCCGGCTCGAGCGCCCCCGATCAGCGCCGGCCTCAGCCGGCTGCCTCGAGGCGGAGCGGGGTGTCGACCACGAGGCGGAAGCACCCCCGACCCGTCTTCTCTATGCGGATCGGAGCAGCACGCTCATCGAGGCGCCGTTTGAGCAGGATCAGCCGGCTCTCCAGGTTGTCGCGGAACTCAGGAAGCTCGAGGGAGGGGTCGAGCCGCACTTCCCGGTTGGTGAACTCGACGCGCCCCTCGTCGCGGTACTGGCCGAGCAGCGACCACAGGATCCTCCCCGCCACCCCTTTGATCAGGTAGGCGTCGTCGAGGAAGGCGCTGCCGTCCACGGGGAAGAAGCGCACCCGCGTCGACCGCCGCGTCGGGAGCGGGCGCGTCGACGCGTGACGCCCGGCCCGCCGCCCCTGCCGATGGGGGTGAGGCGTCGTCGCCGGCGTCCTGGCCTTGCTCCTGGGCCCGCTCGATCTCGACGGCATTGGCCAGGACGGAGGCCACCACGCCCAGGTAGGCCTCGTCGGTCGGGCCGAAGGCCACGTGGTCGCGGCTGTCGACGCTGAGTACCCCCACCAGTTGGCCGAGCGCCAGTGCGGGCACCGCCACCCGGCTCTCGGCGTCGGCCAGGCCGGGCACGGCCAGGGTGTGGCCCGGGCCCACGGCCCCCTGGTCCTCGTAGGACTGGCGGACCGACCGGGAGTACTTGTCCATCTGGCGCAGGTTGCCCACCCGGATGGTGGTGCAACGGGCCGCAGCCATCCCGATGATCCCTTTGCCCAGCTTCACCTCCGAGCCGACGCCCTCCTCCGTGTAGCCGTGCGTGGCGATGGTGTACAGGTGGGTGCCCCGCTCGTCGAGCAGGAGGAACAGCGAGTGGGTCAGGCCCGAACAGCTCGTCGAGGGCGCCGAGGGCGGTGCTCACCAGCGTGTCCAGATCGCTGCACCGGGCCAGCCGGGCGTTCAGTTCGGCGAGGGTCTCGGCGTCGAGCCGGCCCCCGTCGGCAGAGCTCGACGGCGGCTGGCCGGCACTGACCGTGCCCGCCGCCCGGTCGGCCACGGTCAGGACCCGCTCGATCCTCACCACCCGGTAGACGTCGGCGGCGCGGAGCTTGAAGACGTCCTGCATCCCCGACAGCGACGCCACCACGTCGACGTCGTGGCGTAGCCGCTCGAAGACCTGGCCGCGTCGCTCGGTTCGCTCGTAGGCGACGCTGAGCCGATACTGGGCATAGGTGGTCGGGTCGATGAGCAGGAGGCTGGCCCGGGGGTTCTCGGCCAGGTTGCGGCTGGTCTTGGAGAAGAACTGGTTCGACAGGGCGACGTGGTCGTCGTCCACCAGGCAGACCCGCGAGAGGTAGGTGACGTTCGGCGTGCCGTCGGCCGAGGCGGTGGCGATCACGGCCGGCACCACCCCTTCGAAGCAAAGGTGCAGGTCCTGAAGGGTGAGCCCGGCGTGGTCCCCGCCCACCGTGGTCACGAGGAGCCCGCGGCCAGGGGGGCGCCGGCGCCCGGCCCGGGGGTCTGGTCGAACACCTCGTCCACCGCCACCAGGCACACCGCATAATCGGCGGGGACGAGCCGTTCGAGCAGGTCACGCTCGGTGCCGTCGATCTGGGCGACGTCGCTGAAGAACTGGTCGCAGAAGCGCAGGGCCCGGGCCCGGTCGGCGTCGGTGGCCGGCTCGATCCCCAGCGAGCGGCCTTTCAGCTGCACCGCGTGCAGCGTGCGCACATCCGCGCCGGTGAGGGCGATGGCACCGCGATCGGACAGATGGCGCAGGCCTACCTCGTCGTTGAGGTCCACGATCAGCCGCACCGCCAGATCCTCACCGGGCACCACCGTCGTCCCCCAACCCGCGCGACGCATGGGGCTCGCCGTCACGGCCCACGGTGGCCACGATCGTGGAACAACCGGACTCCAGGAAGTCGACCAGCGCCGAATCGAACACTGCACGCCCCTTCCGTCGGTGAGTAGGGATTTCTTAGCAGTTGCCTACGAGCCATTCACGAACACTCCGACCGGCGCTCCTTCACGATGGAACCAACCCGACAAACCGCCGCTCGAGCACCGAGCGCAGCCGAAGGAGCGTTTCTCGTGACCATCACCTCGCCCGCCACCACCACCACCGACTTTCACCTCGTCGCCGTCGATCTGTACCGCGACATCCACAAGGGCATCCGGGCCGAGCTGTTCGGCACCACGCTCGACGCCGGCCGGGTCGATCCCGCCGACCGGGCGGGCCGGGCCCGGCTGGCCACCCGGGTCGACGACCTGGTCTACCTGCTCGTCACCCACGCCCACCACGAGGACACCTCGGTCCAGCCGGCCATCGAGGCGCACCTGCCCGCCCTGGCCGAGCGCATCGAGACCGACCACCTCCGGCTCGAGACCCGGCTGGCCGGGCTCCGCGAGCTGGCCGCCGTGTCAGTCGACGGCGATCCCATCGCCCAGCGCACCAGCGCCCACCACCTCTACCTCGAGCTGGCCTCGTTCACCGGCGCCTACCTCGAGCACCAGGACGTGGAGGAGCGGGCGGTCATGCCCGACCTCGAGGCGATCATCGGGGTGGAGGCCGCCCTGGAGATCCATTTGGGCATCATCGCCAGCATCCCCCCCGAGGACATGGCCATGTCGCTGGCCCTCATGCTGCCGGCCATGAACATCGACGAGCGGGCGGAGCTGCTGGGCGGGATGCGGGCCGGCGCCCCGCCCGAGGTGTTCGCCGGCGTGTGGGGCCTGGCCGGGTCGGTGCTGACCCCGGCCGATCACGTCGCCCTCGGCCACCGCCTCGGCCTGGCCTGACGTTTCTCCCCGACTCCGCGCTGGTCGGCCTCATCTGGTCGATCAGCGCGGAGAGCGGGTGGCGGCGCGGGAGCCGGGTTGCCACCCGGTCGGCCGTGGACGAACATGTGTTCGATGGAGCGACGGGAAGCCACGATCCTGCATGCCGACCTGGACGCCTTCTTCGCCTCGGTCGAACAACGCGACGACCCACGTCTGCGGGGGCGGCCGGTGATCGTGGGCGGCGGCGTGGTCCTGGCCGCCAGCTACGAGGCCCGGGCCTACGGCGTGCGGGGCGCCATGGGCGGCGTGCAGGCCCGGCGGCTCTGCCCGCAGGCCGTGGTGGTCCCGCCCCGGATGTCGGCCTACACCCGGGCCAGCCGGGCCGTGTTCGAGGTGTTCGCCGACACCACCCCGCTGGTCGAGGGGCTGTCCATCGACGAGGCCTTCCTGGACGTGGGCGGGCTGCGCCGGATCTCGGGCAGCCCCCGCGAGATCGCGGCGCGGCTGCGGGCCGCCGTGCTCGACCGGGTGGGCCTGCGCATCACCGTGGGCGTGGCCCGCACCAAGTTCCTGGCCAAGGTGGCCAGCGGCGTGGCCAAGCCCGACGGCTTGTTGGTGGTGCCACCCGACGGCGAGCTCGACTTCCTCCATCCCGCTCCCCGTGCAGCGGTTGTGGGGCGTGGGGCCCAAGACCACGGCCAAGCTCAACGAGCGCGGCCTCACCACCGTCGGCCAGGTGGCGGCCCTGCCCGAGGGCGCCCTGGTGGCCATGCTGGGCAAGGGGTCGGGCCACCACCTCCACGCGCTGGCCCACAACCGCGATCCTCGCCCCGTGCAGGTGGGCCGGCGACGGCGCTCGATCGGCTCCCAGCGGGCCCTGGGCCGGCGCCGCCGCACCGGCGAGGACCTCGACGTGGTCGTGTTGCAGTTGGTCGACCGGGTCGTGGGGCGCATGCGCGACGCCGGCCGGGTGGGCCGAACCGTGGTCCTGCGCCTGCGCTTCGACGACTTCAGCCGGGTCACGCGCTCGCACACGCTGACGAGGGCCACGGCCGACACCCACACCATCCTCACCGCCGCCCGCGCCCTGCTGGCCACGGCCACACCCCTCATCGAGCAGCAGGGCTGCACCCTGGTGGGCCTGGCGGTGAGCAACCTCGACAACGCCGACGCCGTGCAGCTGACCCTGCCGTTCGACGGCCGGACCTCCGGGGCGCTCGACGCCGTGCTGGACGATCTGCGGGAGCGCTACGGCTCGTCGGCCGTCACCCGGGCCGTGCAGCTCGGTCGGCACCAGGGCCAGTCGATGCCCATGCTGCCGGACTAGTGGTCGGGCCTGGCCAGGGCGGGGAACAAGCGACGGGTGTTGGTGGTCAGGTCGCCGGCCAGGGAGCCCGGTGGGTCCCCCGGGCGTGGACGTCGATCCACTCGGGCCCATACCCACGAATCCTACGTTCACACGAAAGTTGTTGCAACAACTTTAGCGGCGTCGTAGGGTTGGCCGATGGCGCGCGTGGAGAACGTGAGAGAGCCGAAGGCGGTCGGGGTGGGACGGGACGTGCACATCAACGTGCTGCTGCTGGCCAACCGGAGCCTCGATGCCCTCGAGGAGATCTGCCAGGCCGACGGCGTCACCCACCAGCAGTACGTGGCGCTGTGGACGCTGTGCCTGGCGACGACCCCGACGCCGGCATCCCGATGGGGGCCGTGGCCGACGGGCTGTTGAACCGGGCGTCGGACACCACCCGACTGATCGACCGGATGGAGAAGGCCGGGCTCGCGGAGCGATTGCCCAACCCGACCGACCGGCGCAGCGTGCTCGTGCGGGCGACTGCCGACGGGACGGCGGGTGTTCGACGCGGTCACGCCCGAAGCTGCAGGAGTTCCACCGGCGCCAGTGGTCGAACCTCTCCCCGGCCGAGGTCGACCGCTGCACGTCCTGCTGGCCAAGGCGCTGTGGGGCGACGCGGCATGACCCCGTCGTACGACGTCGACCTGTACGACGACGACGCCCTGGCCGAGCCCTACGGGCACTACCGCGCCCTGCGCGATCTCGGCCCGGTCGTGTGGCTCCCGGCCCACGACGTGCACGCCGTGACCCGCTACGCCGAGGTGCGCGCCGTGCTCGAGGACCCGGACGTGTTCTGCTCCGGCCAGGGCGTCGGGCTCAACGAGTTCATCAACATCGGCGGGCGGGGCACCACGCTGATGAGCGACGGCGAGCAGCACGCCGGCTCCAGCGCGAGGTGATCGGCCGCCCGCTCACCCCCAAGGCGCTGGCCGAGCTCGCGACCCGACGCCGCAGGCCCTCGCCGACCGAGCTCGCCGACGGGCTCGTCGCCCGAGGCCACGTTCGACGCCGTCACCGATCTCGCCGAGGTGCTCCCCGCCACGCTGGGTGCCGGACCTGCTGGGGTGGCCCGACGAGGGTCGGGACCGGCTGCTGGGCTGGGCGTCGGACACCTTCGACTGCCTCGGCCCGCTGAACGACCGAACCGACGCGGCCGGCGGCGGCCTGCTGGAGATGACCGGCGTACGCCCAGCAGGTCGCGTCGTCGACGCTGCCGGCCGGGTCGATGGCGGCCGGCATCCTCGACGCCGCGGCCCGCGGCGACCTCGACCCCGAGTCAGTGCCCGATGGCGATCATCGACTACCTCGGTCCGTCGCTCGACACGACCATCGCCGCGCTCGGCAACGCCATCTGGCTGTTCGCCACCCACCCCGACCAGTGGGCGCTGCTCCGCCGCGATCCGGAGCGCGTGAAGCAGGCGTTCAACGAGGTGCTCCGCCTCGAGAGCCCGATCAGCGGCTTCACCCGGGTCACCACCGCGGCCGACCGAGCTCGTCGGCGGGGTCGAGCTTCCCGACGGGCGCCCGTGTCCTCGTGAGCTTCGCGTCGGCCAACCGCGACGAACGCCGCTGGGAGCGACCCGAGACGTTCGACATCACCCGCAACAGCGCCGGCCACGTCGGCGTTCGGCCACGGCGAGCACGCCTGCGTCGGCATGGGCCTGGCCCGCCTCGAAGGCGCGGCGGTGCTCGCCGCGCTCGTCGAGCGGGTCGAGCGCTTCGAGCTCGACCGGGCGCACCGGTGCGCAAGCTGAACAACCTCATCCGCTCCTTCGCCTCGCTGCCCGTCACCATCCACCCCGCCTGACCACCGGCGCGCCGATCCCTCAGGAGACGACGCCATGCAACGACAGATCGAGATCGCCTACCTCGGCATCGAGGTCCCCGACCCGTCCACGCTCACGCCGTTCTTCGGCGAGGTCATCGGCCTCGTGCCCGGCGAGCCCGCCGACGGCGGCGCCGTCGACCTGGCGCGACGACGACAAGGCCCACCGGGTGATCGTGCAGCCCGGCCCGGCCAACGACGCCGCCTTCGTCGGGTTCGAAGCGGTCGACGCGGCCGCCTTCGACGCGACGGTCGCCCGCCTCGACCGCGGCCGGCTTCGACGTCACGGACGGCACCGACGACGATCGGCGCCGGCGCGCGGGTCGGCCGCCTGGCCCGCACCACGCTCGCCGTGGGGCGTGCCCGTCGAGATCGTCGAGGGCCTCGAGCAGGCGCCGAGCCCCGTTCGCGTCGCCGCTGATGCCGGGCGGGTTCCTCACCGACGGCGTCGGGTTCGGCCACGTCGTGTTCGCCACCACCGCGTTCGACGAGTCGAACCGGTTCCTCGTCGAGGGCCTCGGCCTCGACCAGTCCGACTGGCTCGAGATGGAGATCATGGAGGGCATCGAGCTCGAGGTCCGCTTCTACCACTGCAACGAGCGCCACCACACCGTCGCCTTGGCCAAGGCGCCGTTCGACCTGCCCCAGACAGCTGCACCACGTCATGTTCGAGACCAACGAGCGCGACGACGTCGGCGCCGCCTTCGACCGGGCGTGGGCCACCGACCTCGGCCATCCCCAACGGGCTCGGCCGCCACGACAACGACGGCATGTTCAGCTTCTACGTGCAGAGCCCCGCCGGGTTCCAGGTCGAGGTCGGCCACGGCGCCCGGCGTCATCACCGACGACTGGGACGACAACCGCCGCTACGACCGCATCAGCGCCTGGGGTCACCAGCCGCTCCGCCAGCCGTGAGCGCCGCCGACCGACCCCGGCGGTGGACGACCGGACATCGACTGCGACGTCGTGATCGTCGGCGGCGGGCCCGTCGGGCTCGACCCTCGCCATCCTGCTGGCCCAGCGCGGCCACTCGGTCGATCGTGCTCGAGCGGTGGGCCGACGCCCTACCCGCTCCCGCGTGCGGTGCACTTCGACCACGAGGTCGGCCGCATCCTGCAGTCGTGCGGCATCGGCGCCGAGCTGCGCGCGCATCACCGAACCCGCCGAGATCTACGAGTGGCGCAACGCCGAGGGCGCCACCCTGCTGCGCTTCGGTCGCATCGGCGCCGGCCTGTCGGGCTGGCCCGAGTCGTCGATGTTCTGCCAGCCCGAGCTCGAGGCCCTGCTCGAGCGACGGGCCGGCGCAGCTCGGCGCCGATCGAGATCCGTCGTGGGGTCGAGGTCACCAGCCTCGACCAGGACGACGACCACGTCGTGGTCGGCGACGCCGGCGGCGGCCGCGTCCGGGCCCGCTACGCCGTCGGCTGCGACGGCGCCAACAGCACCGTCCGCGGCCTCGCTCGGCGTCGTCCCGCACGACCTCGGGTTCTTCTACGACTGGCTCATCGTCGACGTCGTCCTCGACGAGCCACGGGTGTTCGACCCGCTCAACCTGCAGATCTGCGACCCGGCCCGGCCCACCACCGTCGTCTCCGGCGGGCCCGGCCGACGGCGCTGGGAGTTCATGCGCCTCCCGCACGAGTCGCTCGACGAGCTCAACGACGAGGCCCGGGCCTGGGAGCTGCTCGCCGACTGGGACGTCACACCCCGACAACGCCCGCCTCGAACGCCACGCCGTCTACACGTTCCAGGCCCGCTACGCCGAGCAGTGGCGCGCCGGACGGGTGCTCATCGCCGGTGACGCCGCCCACCAGATGCCCCCGTTCGCCGGGCAGGGCCTGTGCGCCGGCGTGCGCGACGCGGCCAACCTGGCCTGGAAGCTCGACCTCGTCCTCGACCACCGCGCCGGCACGGCGCTGCTCGACCCTACGACGCAGGAGCGACTGCCCAGCGCCCGCCAGGCCATCGAGTTCTCGATGGAGCTCGGCAAGGTCATCTGCGTCCCCGACCCCGACGAGGCCGCCGCCCGCGACGAGGCTCATGGCCGCCGCCGTCACCGCCGAGCTGACCGAGGTCCCCGAGCTGCCCGGCATCGACGACGGCATGGTCCACCCCGACGCCCCGAACGCCGGGCGCCTGTTCGTGCAGGGAACCACCGACGGGCAGCCCTTCGACGACGCCCACGGCGCCGGCTGGCGACTCGTCACCGTCGCCGGGCCCGACGACGGCATCGACGACCGGCCGTGCGGGCGTGGTTCGAGTCCATCGGCGGCGACGTCGTCGCCCTCGCCGAGCCCGACGCCACCTACCGCCGCTGGTTCGCCGACCACGACGCCCTCTGGGCCCTGCAACGGCCCGACTTCCATCTGTACGGCACCGCGTCCGACACCGCCGGCGCCGAGGAGCTCCTGGTCCACCTCCGCCACCAGTTGACGGTTGCCGCCCCGTGAGGGACGGGTCGGGTCAGGTGGGGAGGTCGAGCAGGGAGCGGTCGAGCTCGGCGATGGTGCCGGCGCCGACGAGGCTCATGGTGCGGACGACGTCGGCGTGGAACCAGTCGAGGACGCGGTCGACGCCCCGCTCGCCCGCGGCGCCGAGCCCGTACAGGTAGGCCCGCCCGGCCATGGCCGCGGTGGCGCCGGCGGCGACGGCCTTGACGATGTCGCTGCCGCGGCGCACACCGCCGTCGCAGATGATCTCGATGCGGCCGCCGACGGCGTCGGCCACGGGGGCGACGAGGTCGAACGCGGCGGGAGCGCCGTCGAGCTGGCGGCCGCCGTGGTTGGACAGGGCGATGGCCGTCGACGCCGGCGTCGGCGGCGAGCACGGCGTCGGCCACGGTCTGGATGCCCTTGAGCACGATGGGGCCGTCCCACACCGAGCGCAGCCAGTCGACGTCGTCCCACGACAGCGACGGGTCGAACTGGGTGTTGATGTAGTCGGAGAGCGTCACGGGCGACGCCCCGTCGCCGACGTCGCGGCCGACGACGTTGGCGAAGCGGATCGGTTCGCTGCGCACGAACTGCCACGTCCAGCCGGGGTGGAGCGCGCCGTCGACGATGGTGGCGGGCCCGATGGTCGGCGGCAGCGAGAAGCCACGGCGCACGTCGCGCTCGCGCCGGCCGAGCACGGCGGTGTCGACGGTGAGCACCAGCGCCTCGTAGCGGGCCGCGGCGGCACGCTCGATCATCTCCTTCACCAGGCCGCGGTCGCGCCAGGCGTAGACCTGGAACCAGAGACGCCCGGCGCTGACCGCCCGGACCTCCTCGATGGACCGGGTGCTCAGGGTCGACAGCGTGTAGGGCAGCCCGGCCCGATCGGCGGCGCGGGCCACGGCGAGCTCGCCGTCGGCGTCGGCGATGCGGGTGAAGCCGGTCGGCGCGAGCACGAGCGGGTAGGCGAGCGGCTGGCCGAGCAGCGTCGAGCGCGGTGTCGACCCGGTGCACCCCGCGCAGGACCCGGGGCTGGAAGGTGACCGCGGCGAACGCGGCCTGGTTGGCGGCGAGCGTGCGCTCGTCCTCGGCGCCGCCGTCGATGTAGTCGAACACGCCGCCGGGCAGACGCCGCTTGGCGATGCGGCGGAGGTCGGCGACCGACGCGGCCCGGGCCAGGCGCCGCTCGACCGGGTCGGTCTCGACGCGACCGAAGCGGACGACCGATCGCAGGGTCCGGTAGGGGTTCATGGCGCCTGGTCCACGCCCGTCAGCATCGCACCTCCCCGGCGACTCCCGGTAACGACAGTGGCCCTCCCGGCATGCCACCATGCGGCGGTGCACGCTGCCAGACGTCCCGACAGGTCCCCCTGAGTGGACCTCCTGCTCGTCGGCGACCTGCACTACGACCAACGCCAGTTCGACTGGGTCCTGAGCCAGGCCCCCGACCACGACATGGTCGTGCTCGCCGGCGACCTGCTCGACATCGCCTCGAGCGTGCCGCTCGACGTGCAGGTGCCCGTCGTCCTCGGCTATCTCGAGCGCCTTGCCGCCCGGGGCACGATCGTCGTGTGCTCCGGCAACCACGACCTCACCGGGCGTGACGCCGACGGCGAGCAGGCAGCGCTGTGGTTGCCGGCGGCCGAAGCGTTCGGCGTGACCACCGATCGTTCGTCGCTGTCCGTCGGGGGCACGCTCATCACCGTCTGTCCCTGGTGGGACGGGCCGGCCGGGCGGGAACGGGTCGAGCACCAGCTCGCCGAGCAGGCCGCCGTCCCCCACGACCGGTGGATCTGGGTCTACCACTGGCCACCGCCCGAGCTGCCGGTGAGCTGGACCGGACGGCAGTCCTACGGCGACGCCGACCTGGCCGGGTGGATCGAGCGGTTCCAGCCGTCGCTCGTCCTCAGCGGCCACGTGCACCCGTCCCCGTGGGCGACTGGCGGCTCGTGGATCGCGGCAAGCGGCTCCACCTGGGTCATCAACGCCGGGCGCCAGATCGGCCCGATCCCGAGCCACGCCGTCGTCGACCTCGACGCCTGGACCGCCCGCTGGTGGTCGTTCGAGGGGGCCGCCGAACAGGCACTCGGCTCCCCGGCTGGCTCGTAGCGGCAGGGTCAGTACAACGGGTCCGGCTCGCGCTCGGAGCCGGGTGAGATCTCATCGCCCTGGTGGGCGGTGAGCGTCCGCAGGACGTCGCCCACCATGGCCAGGCCCCCGTCGACGTCGTGGTACTGCCGCTGCAGGTCGGTGAGGTAGCGGTTGACCAGGTCGAGCCGACCGGCGAGCACCGTGGCGACGGCGCGCAGGACGGCGGGATCGTCGGCGAGCCGGGCGGCGGCGTCCTCGATCACCCGTACCCGGGTCGGTTCGACGGCCACGACCGTCGCCGTGTGGTCGCGGCCGAGCAGCACCCCCAACTCCCCCACGCACGCTCCCGGGGCGTCGATGACCGCCAGGTCCTCACCACCCCGGCGCACCACCAGACGACCGTCGACCAGCACGTAGAGGTGCGTCGCCACCTCGCCCTCGCTCAACAGCAGGTCACCGGGCTGGAGCACCTGCTCCGGCAGTCCCACCGTCAGATCGAGCAGCGCCTCCACCCGGGTCACGGTAGTTCGTCGTCGTGGCCGGCCATCGCCGGCTGTTTCATCATGCGCAGCATGGCCGGGCCTCCGGTGCGTGAGGAACCGCAACACGAGCATGGCGGTCAGGGCCAGGAAGATGAGGTTGAGGACGGTGGTGTAGTTCCAGGTGATGGACGCTTCGAGGACCTTGGCGTTGCGTTCGTCGGGGATGAGGCCGAGGGCGCCGAAGAGGATCTCGACGACATAGCCGGCGGCGACCATGCGCACGTAGAAGGTCACGAACAGGAACGCGGCCATCCGCCACCCGTAGTACTTGCGGTAGATGTTGAGGATGGGCAGCACGATCAGGTCGGCGAAGATGAAGCTGACGACCCCGCCGAAGCTGATCCCGCCGTTCCACAGCACGGCGGCGAGCGGCACGTTGCCGATGGAGCACACGAAGCTGACGATGGCGACGATCGGTCCGACGATGGGTCCCCAGATCTTGGACAGGATCGGGTGGTCGACGAGGAAGAAGCCCTGCCAGAACGTCTCGGGCACCCAGGCGGCGAGCGCCCCGGCGATCAGGAGGCCGAGGATGATGTCGGTGTAGATCGAGGCCCAGTCCATGACGTAGAAGTGGCTGATGGCGGTGAAGCCGCGGCTGGAGACGATGCGGCTCCACACGGTGCCGCCCTCGAGTGACATGTCCATGGCGGCGTGGCCCTCCATGCGACCCAGCGCCCCCTGATCGGCGTGGCCGCGCGCGTCGGCGACGAGCTCGGCCCGCAGGAACAGGCGGAACAGCACGGCGAGGAACACGATCATCAACGGTCCGCCGACGAACTCGGCCAGCGTGAACTGCCAGCCCATCAGCACGGCGAGGATGACACCGAGCTCGACGACGAGGTTGGTGGAGGCGAACTCGAAGGCCATGGCCGCGGTGAAGTTGCCGCCCTTGCGGAAGATCGATCGGGCCAGGGCCACGGCCGCGTAGGAGCACGACGACGAGGCGGCCCCGAGGCCGGAGGCGATGGCCAGCGACCGGGGTGAGTCGTCGGGCAGGAGTCGCACCATCTGGTGCTTCGACACGACCGACTGGATGATGGCCGACAGCACGAAGCCGAGGATGAGCGCCCACAGGATCTCCCAGCCCATGGCCGCGGCCAGCCCGAGCGCATGGCGCACCGCGTGGACCGCGTCCGACATCAGGCCCCCCTTCTGTCGTGGGATTGACCAGCCACCTGAATCATCCGATGAGAACGCTGGGGCCACTATGCCCGCTCGGGCCGGGTCGAGGTTCTCCGGGCGAAGTGACGACTGACGGCTTAGGGTCGTGACCGTGAGCACGACACGGTCCGGCACGGCGGCACTCGACCGTCGGGGTCTGGTCCGGGGGGCGATCGGGGTGGCGATCGTCATCGCCCTCACCGTCATCGGGAGCGATCGACTGGGCCGCCGTCACCCCACCCGGCGAGGCCCGCCTCGACTGGCAGATCCTGCTCGACCTCGCCGAGCGCCTCGGCAAGGGCCAGTACTTCCCGTACACCGATCGACCGAGGAGATCTTCGACGAGCTCTGCCGCGCGTCAGCACCGGCGGCACCGCCGACTACACGCGGCGTCACCTGGGAGCGGGTCGAGGACGAGATGGGCCTGTTCTGGCCGGTCCCCGAGGTCGGCCATCCCGGCACGCCGCGCCTGTTCGAGGGCGGCCAGTTCTTCCACCCCGACGGCAAGGCCCGCTTCCACGCCGTGCCCGTTCCGCGAGTCCGGCCGAGGTCGTCGACGACGAGTACCCGATCTGGCTCACCACCGGCCGGGTCGTCAGCCAGTACCTGTCGGGCACCCAGACCCGCCGCATCGCCGCGCTCGTCGCGCCAGTACCCCGAGCCGCTGTGCGAGATGCACCCCCGCCTGGCCGAGCGCCTCGGCGTCGCCGACGGCGACCTCGTCACGCGTGACCTCGCGGCGCGGCGACGATGACCCTGCCGGCGCACGTCGTCACCACGATCCGGCCCGACACCGTGTTCATCCCGTACCACTGGCCCGGCGCCAAGGCCGCCAACCAGCTCACCAACCGCGCCGTCGACCCGCTGTCGCAGATGCCCGAGTTCAAGGTCGCCGCCGTCCGCGTCGAACGCGGCGAGCGGGCGGCGCGACACCGACCGACGACGCGCGACCTCGACCTGCACGAGGGAGCCGCCGTGAGGTTCGGCATCGACGACTCGCCCGGTGTTCGTCATCGACCAGAGCCGCTGCATCGGCTGCGAGGCCTGCGTGCAGGCCTGCATGGAGTGCGGCACCCACCGGGGCCAGTCGCTCATCCACCTCGAGACGCATCGACCGGGCCGCCACCACCCAGACCGCGCCGATGGTGTGCATGCACTGCGAGGACCCGACCTGCGCCCAGGTGTGCCCGGCCGACGCCATCAAGCAGACCGAGGAGCGGCATCGTGCAGTCCGCGCTCAAGCCGCGCTGCATCGGCTGCTCGAACTGCGTGATCGCCTGCCCGTTCGGCGTCCCCAAGTACATGGCCGAGTTCGACCAGATGATGAAGTGCGACATGTGCACCGACCGCACCTCGCGAGGGCCTCAAGCCCGATGTGCGCGTCGGTGTGCCCGAGCGAAGCGCTCTGGTACGGCACCCTCGAGCAGTTCGCACGCCACCCGCCGCGGCGCGCTGCTCCGCGACTTCCTGTTCGGCCGCCAGGACGTCCGCACCAAGGTCTACACCGTCGTCGACGACCTCGCGCCGGGCCCGCTCGACGTGCTCGCCGGCGCACGGCGCAGTCCTGGCTCGACGACCCGTTCGGCCTCGAGGAGACACGGACGATGACCTGACGACCGACCCGACCGACCGATCGCGCCCGCCGAGCCGACGCCGATCTGGAAGCGCGACTTCCCCTACGAGGCCGCTCGCCGAGGAAGAGGTCACCCGCCGCGAGTTCGCCCGCTACCTCGTCGCTCGGCGCCGGGCGCCATGGCCGCCGGCAACGTCGGCCTCGCCGCCTGGACCCAGCTGCGCACCATCAACACCGGCGAGCCCCGACCGATCGTCGCGCTCGACCACGTCGCGGTCGGCGACACCTACCTCTTCCACTACCCGACCGGCAGCGACCCGGCCATCCTGCTGCGCACCAGCGACGACCGAGGTGGTCGCCTTCAGCCAGAAGTGCACCCACCTCGGCTGCGTCGTCTTCTTCCAGGCCGACGAGAACCGCTGGCACTGCCCCTGCCACGAGGGCAACTTCGAGGCCGCGACCGGCGCCGTCATCTCCGGGCCGCCGACCCGGCCGCTCGGCCGCATCGACGTCGAGATCCGCGGCGACGGCCAGATCTGGGCGCTCGGGAGCCAGCCGTGAGGACCTCCGACACGCGGGCCGGCGCACCTCCAACGGCCGTCGTCGATCTACGTCATCATCCTCGTCGCGTTCCAGGTCTTCCTCATCACCGTCGCCGTCGAGGCCTTCCAGACCGACGACCGAGTCGCTCGCCTGGTCCACCGCCGCCGTGTCGGTCGCCCTCGCCGCGCGCCGCCGCCGCTCTTCGCTCCGCTACCTCCGACCATGACCGAGCCACATCCGACGCCCCGCCCCGAGCGGCGCAGCCGCGCACGCTCAGCCCGATCGCGCACGCTGTTCCCCGGCTACTTCGCGCTGGTCATGGCCACCGGCATCATCGCCATCGGTGCCGCGCAACAGAAGCTCGACCTGGCTCGCCGACGGCCTGTACGTCGTCGCCGCCGGTCGCCTTCGTCGTCCTCGCCGTGCTCGTCGTCGCCCGCCTCGTCCGTCTACCCGCGGCCGCTGCATCAGCGACCTCACCCAGCCACGCCAAGGGCTTCGCGTTCCTCACCATCGTCGCCGCCACTCAACGTGCTCGGCAGCGCCGCCGCCGTGATCCACCGGCTGGTGGGGCCTGCGCCTGGGTCGCTGTGGTGGTCGGCGTCGCCTTCTGGCGCGTCGCTGCTCTACCCGCCCCTGCATCGCCGTCGTCCTCGCGCGAGCCCAAACCCGGGCTCGGCGACGGCATCAACGGCACCTGGTTCCTGCTCACCGTCTCCACCGAGTCCGTCGCCGTGCTCGGCGCGCTGCTCCTCGCTGCGCAACACGCCGAACGATCTGCTCGCGCTTCGCCGTGCCTCGCCGCGTTCACGCTCGGCCTCGTCCTCTACCTGATCGTCATGACGATGGTCTTCCTGCGCTGGACCTTCCAGCCGCTCGAGCCCGACCGAAGCCGACCCGCCGGCGTGGATCGCCGCCGGAGCCGTCGCCATCACCGTGCTCGCCGGCTCGAACCTGCTCGCCGCCCGCAGCGTCTCGCCGCGAATCGACCGGCTCGCCCCGTTCATCGAAGGCCTGGTCATCCTGGCCTGGGCCACCGCCACCTTCTGGTTCCCCGCTCATGATCGCCATCGGCGTCTGGCGCCACATCGTCAAGCGAGTGCCGCTGCGCTACCACCCCGCCGTACTGGGCGCTCGTGTTCCCCCTCGGCATGTCGGTGCGGGCCCGACTGACGAACGCCGGACCCGCACCTCGGTGAGCAGGCTCCACGTCACGAATCGAGCGGTGGGTACCGGGCGTGGTGGCGGCCCGCCGGTACCAACGCCCGTGGCTGCGCTCCGACCTGGTCGCCGGCCTCGTGCTGGCCGCCATCCTCGTCCCTCAGGGCATGGCCTATGCCGAGCTGGCCGGCCTGCCGGCGGTCACCGGTCTCTACACGACCATCGCCTGCCTGGTGGGCTACGCCTTGTTCGGACCGTCGCCGGTGCTGGTCCTCGGCCCGGACTCGTCGGTCTCGCCGCTGATCTTCGCGGCGATCACGCCGCTGCTCGTGGCCGGCGGCGACCCGGGCCGCGCCGTCGTCCTCGCCGGCATGCTGGCCATGCTGGTGGGCCTCATCGAGATCGGCCTCGGGCGTCGGCAAGCTCGGCTTCGTCGCCGACCTGCTGTCCAGCGAGGTGCAGGTCGGCTACATGAACGGCCTCGCCATCACCATCGTGGTCGGGCCAGCTCCCGAAGCTGTTCGGCTTCTCCACCGACGCCGACGCCTTCGGCGCCGAGGTGAAGGCCTTCTTCCAGAACCTCGACCAGACGCAGACGGAGCGCGCTGATCATCGGCGTGGCCGTCCTGGTCGTGCTGTTCGTCCTGCCCCGGTTCACCACGCCGAGTCCCCGCCGTGCTGGTGGCGGTGGTCGGCGCCACCGTGGTGTCGGCCTGGCTCGACCTGGCCGCCCGGGGCGTCACCACCGTCGGCTCGCTGCCCGTCGGGCCTCCCCCGGCCCTCGCTGCCGTGGACCTCGGTCTGCGACGTCGGTCCGCTGCTGGTCGCCGCCGTCGGCATCACCCTCGTCTCGCTCACCGACACCATCGCGACGTCGTCGAGCTTCGCCGCCCGCCGCGGCGACGAGGTCGACCCGAACCAGGAGATGATCGGCATCGGCGCCGCCAACCTCGCCGCCGGCGTCTTCCAGGGCTTCGCCGTGTCGACCAGCGGCTCGCGCACCGCCGTGGCCGAGCAGTCCGGGGCCAAGAGCCAGCTCACCGGCATCGTCGGCGCCGGCGTCGTGGTGCTCGCTGCTCGTCGTGTTCAACTCGCTGCTCGCCGACCTCCCGCAGTCGGTGCTCGCCGCCGTGGTCATCGCCGCCGCCGTCTCGCTCATGGACCTCCCGGCGCTCGCGCCGCTACGCCCAGGTGCGGCCGCAGCGCCCTGGTCCTCTCCCTCGTCGCCACCGCTGGGCGTCGTCGTGTTCGGGGTGCTCGCAGGGCATCGTCATCGCCATCGTGTTGGCCGATCCTGTTGTTCTTCCGGCGCAACTGGTGGCCCCACGGCGCCGTCCTCGGGCGGGTCGACGACCTCGACGGCGCCTGGCACAGCGTCGAGGACCAACCCGACGCCCGGCAGCTGCGACGGGGTCGTCGTGTACCGGTGGGAGGCTCCCCTGTTCTTCGCCAACGCCGGTGCGTTCCGCGCGCCAGATCCGCCACCTCGTCCATGAGCGGCGACCCGACGTGGGTGGTGCTGCAGTGCGAGGCCATCACCGACATCGACGTCACCGCGGCCGGCATGCTCGAGCAACTCGACCACGAGCTCAACGACGCCGGCGTCCACCTGGCGTTCGCCGAGATGCGGACCCGCCTCCAGACCATGACGCTGCGCTACGGCCTGCTCGAGACCCTCGACCGCGAGCACTTCTACCCGACCGTCGACGCCGCCATCGCGGCGAGGGAATCCGAGGCCCCTGAGGAGTAGCCGTCAGACCGACGCGCACAATCGTCGGCCGGGCTCGGTGGCGTCGGTCGAGTACCGATGAACGGCGAACTGCGGCGATCAGGATGCGACGGACGCGGCCAGCGGGGTCACGTCGTAGCAGGGCTCGCTGGCGTGCCGCAGCAGGAACCGCTCGGCGACCTCAGCGCTCTCGAAGATGATGGCGTCGACCCGCTCGCACGAGCACCAGGGCTACCCCGAGGAAGCGGCCCGTCGGGACGTGGCGCACCGTCACGCCGACGGCGACGGCGCCGGAGGAACCACTCGGCAGCTGCTTGAAATCCACGCTTGGACGGTACCGAGGCCAGGCCCGGCCGGTCCCACCATTTTCCGGTCAGGGGAGCCACGGGCCGGTGACGAGGGGCGGCACCGATGGCGCGCCAATAGGATCGGCGGCGTCGCTCGACAGCAGGGGGACTGATGAGCAAGCCGATGCACGAGACCTCGAGGCTCGGCTACGAGGGTGCCGTCGATGCCGATGGGCACATCCTCGAACCGCCCGATCTGTGGGAGACCTACCTCGAGCCGAAGTACCGCGATCGGGCGCTGCGGATCGTGACCGGTGACGACGGTCTCGAGGCGTTGGAGATCGGCGGCCGCCCGTCGAAGCTCAGTCGTCGTGGCTCGCCGTCGGTCCTCGGGGCCATGGGCGACCCCGACCTGCGCGCCATGCAGCTCGACCCCGAGCGCACGTACCTGCGCGAGGCGCCGTTCGGGTCGATGGACCCCGTCGAGCGGCTGGCGCTGCTGGACGCCGAGGGCATCGATGCGGCGATCCTCTACACGACGATCGGACTGCTGTGGGAGGCCGAGCTCGAGGACATCGAGCTGAGCCAGGCCTACACCCGGGCCTACAACCGGTGGATCTGCGACTTCTGCGCCGACTCCGTCCGGCTCGTACCGACCGCGCACGTGTCGCTGGGCGACCCCGCGGCCGCGGCTCGCGAGCTCGAGCGAGCAGTCGGCGAGGGCGCCAAGGGGGTCTACGTGTGCCCGTTCACCCACGACGGGCGACCGCTCGGTCACCCGGACAACGATCCGCTGTTCGCCGCGGCGCAGGACCTCGACGTCCCGTTCGCCATCCACCCCACCTTCGAGCCGCAGTGGACGAAGGGCACGCGCATGGGCGCCTGGGAGAACGTGCGCCAGCTCCGCCTGCTGGCGTCGGTGACCGCTTCCGACGGGGTCCGCCACCAGTTCACGACGCTGTTCGACTACGGCGTGTTCGACAAGTTCCCACGTCTCCGGGTGCTCGTGCTCGAGTCCGGTGGCGGCTGGATCGGCTACTGGCTCGACCGCATCGACGCGGTCTACTCCCACACCTACATCGGTACCCGTGTCCCCCTCGCCCACAAGCCGAGCGACTACTTCCGCGAGCGGGTCTGGATCTCGTGTGACCCCGACGAGCGGACCATCCCGCACCTCGCCGAGCGGTTCGGTGCCGACCGCTTCCTGTGGGCGTCGGACTTCCCGCACGCCGATCACACGCCCACCTACCTGGACGACCTGGCCGTTCTGGCCGCCGGCTTCGCCGACGACGCCGACCGCCAAGCGTTCCTCGGCGGCACCGCCCGCCAGCTGTTCGACATCCCTGACACCGCCACCGCCGTCCGATGACCTACTCGTCACCCTGCTCGTCGCACACCAGACCGGGAGATCCACATGAGCACTGACCGATCCACCGTCCAGCACAACGTCTCGGCCGCGCTGGCCCGTCGCATGATCGACGCCGGCCGGTCCCACGCCGAGGCCGAGGGCAGGTCGTTCACGATCGCCATCGTCGACGCCAGCGGCGTGCTGAAGGCACTCGAGCGGATGGACGGCGCACCGCTCGTCAGCATCCAGGTCGCTCAGGACAAGGCCTACACCGCCGTCGGCTTCGGCATGCCGAGCGGGGCCTGGCACGACTTCATCAAGGACGACCCGCCTCTGGCCGCCGGCGCCGCCGACGGCATCGACCGCCTCGTGATCTTCGCCGGTGGGTTCCCGATCGTCCTCGATGGCGAGGTGGTCGGAGCGGTGGGCGTGAGCGGCGGCCACTACTCCGACGACGCCGCCGTCGCCGAGGCGGCCCTCACCGCGGTGACCGCCAGCTGACGGCCTCGGGTGCCATCCGGTGCCTCGGCGGGTACGCCGGGCTAGCGTCCCGGGACCGTTCATCAGGGGGGAACATGTCGCTACGTGTCGTCGGAGTCGGTCTCGGTCGTACCGGGACGAACTCGCTGAAGTTGGCGTTGGAGCAGTTGCTCGATGCGCCGTGTCACCACATGCTCGAGGTGTTCCAGCATCCCGAGCAGATCCCGCTGTGGACCTCGGCCGCCGAGGGCCGGCCCGACTGGCCGGCGATCTTCGACGGCTACGCCGCCACCGTCGACTGGCCCGGCGCCGCCTTCTGGCGCCAGCTCGTCGTCGAGTACCCCGACGCCGTCGTGCTGCTGTCGAAGCGCGAGAGCGCCGATGCCTGGTGGACGAGCGCCAACCGCACGATCTTCGAGGCGTTCAATGGCACCTCAGCGCCCCCGCCCCCCATGACCGCGTGGTTCGAGACGCTCGGTGCGCTGCTGGCCGACGCCGGCATCGACCCGACCGACGAGGCCTCGGCCAAGGTCGGGTACGAACGACACCTCGAGGCCGTGCGAGCCGAGGTGCCGGCCGAGCGGCTCGTCGAATGGACGACCGGCGACGGCTGGGAGCCCTTGTGCGCGGCCCTCGGGATGGCCGTGCCCGACGACCCGTTCCCGCACGTGAACACCACCGACGAGTTCCGTGCCCGCTTCGACGAGCGAGTCACGTCGGGCGGTCCCGACGCGGGACACGTCCCACCTCCGGCCTCCGCCTCCTGAGGCAGCGCAGATCAGGGGCCGAGGGCCTGCAGAGCTGCGGTGAGCTTGGCCGCGGCGCGGTTGGCGAGCTCGGCGAACTCGGGGGCGGGCATGAGCTCGCGCGGGTCGACGGCGCTGATGCGGGTTCCGCCTTCGGCACCTGGCTCGAGTACGACGTTGCAGGGCAGGACCAAGGATGAGCTGGGGTCGAGCTCGAGGGCCTGGTTGGCGAACGTCGGGTTGCAGGCGCCGAGGATCTTGAGGGCGGGTCGGTCGACGCCGAGCTTGGCCTTCAGGGTCGCCGCCACGTCGATCTCGGTGAGGACACCGAAGCCGTTGTCGGCGAGCGTGGCCCGCACGGCAGCTTCGGCTTCGTCGAGGGGAAGAGGGACAGTGGTTTCGATGGGGTGCATGGTGACTTTCGGTCGAGGTTGGTATGGGGGGCGGATCAGGCGAGGCGCATGAACATCTTCTCGACCTCGCCGAACGGGTAGCCGTCGGCCTCGGCCTGCTCGGGGTTCGAAAGGCAGTAGGTCAGGCCGGCACTGACGAGGCGGAACCCCGCCTGTTCGAGGGCGCGGTTCGCGGCAGAGATCTGAGTGACGACGTCTCGACATTCGCGGCCCTCGTCCAGCATCCGCTCGATGCCGTGCACCTGGCCGGCGACGCGTCGCAGACGCTTTCGAAGATCATCGGTGACCTCTTCTGGCAGTTCCACGTCGGCCTCCTTGGCTCGTTGTGCAGTCCGGGAACGGATACCCCCGGGGGTTTGTTCCCTTCACGGAATAGCATACCCCCATGGGTATGTTTGGAAAGGGCATCCACTGCAGCGAGAGGCTGACCATGGGCGTGCTGTCGAAGCTGTTCGGAAGCTCCACCACCGAGGACCTGGCGTGAACGGTCGGGCCCTGCTCGTCTCACCGCTCGGCTTCCTGATCGGGATCTCACTCGGGGCCCTCGGTGGGGGCGGGTCGATCCTCGCCGTTCCCGTCCTCGTCTATGCGGCGGGGGAGAGCCCCAAGGCCGCCACCACCACGTCGCTGGTGGTCGTAGGCGCCACCGCCCTCGGCGGCATGTTCGCTCACCTGCGAGCGGGACGGGTCCGAGTGCTCCCCGGTGTCATGTTCGGCCTGGCCGGCGTCGGCGGCTCTCTCGTCGGCACCAAGCTCAACCACTCCGTCGACCCGAACGTGCTGCTGTTGGCCTTCGCCGGGCTGATGCTGATCGCGGCGTGGCGAATGTGGGCCAACCAGGACGAACCGGGTGCCGGCGACGAGGACTTCGAGCTCTACCCCGAGCCAGCCGGCTACGACGAAACCACTCGCCACGCAGACGATGACGTCACCAACCGGCCGTTCAGTCCGCCGGCTGAGCCCACCTGTGACAGAGGAGTCCCGATGGACGCCAGCCAGTGGAACGAGCGCTACGCCACCGCTGAGTACGTGTGGAAGGCCGACCCCAACGTCTTCCTGGTGGCCGAGACCGAGGGTCTGCCCCCGGGGCGGGCGC
This sequence comes from uncultured Microthrixaceae bacterium, assembly GCA_963726905.1. Classification (GTDB taxonomy): domain Bacteria; phylum Actinomycetota; class Acidimicrobiia; order Acidimicrobiales; family Acidimicrobilacustridaceae; genus UBA4742. The sequence continues at coordinate 242,339 of CAVSDZ010000005.1, read as the reverse complement.
TCGATCTGGCCTGTGGTGAGGGCCGCAACGCAGTCTGGCTGGCCGAACAGGGCTGGGACGCGACCGGCGTCGACTTCTCCGACGCCGGGCTGGACAAGGGCCGGCGCCTGGCCGCCGACCGGGGCGTCGAGGTCGAATGGGTGTGCGCCGACGCCACGTCGTGGGACGCGCCGGTGGACGGCTACGACCTGGTCGCCGTGTTCTACCTGCAGCTCCCGGCGGACAGCCGCCGTCGGGCCATGGGCATCGCCGGCCGGGCCCTCGCACCGAACGGGACATTGCTCGTCGTGGCCCACGATTCGGCGAACCTCACCGACGGCGTGGGCGGGCCCCAGGATCCGGCGGTGCTCTACACGCCCGATGACGTGCTCGCCGACCTGCTCGCCGCCGGGATCGACGTCACCGTCGAGCGGGCCGAGACGGTCGAACGCTCCGTCGCCGGTGCCGATCGCCCGGCGCTCGACTGCCTGGTGCGGGCCCGCCGCTGAGCAACGGCGTTCAGGTCATCGAGTGACGCGTGCCTCGGTGCTCGTCCGCCCTCACCGTCTGACGACGAACGCTTCGCGGCATCGGGCCGGGCGATCGGCACAGGACCGGTTGCTCCCTCGAGCCCGCTGGACCGTGTAGATCGACCCGGCCGTGACGCGCGGCGGCGACCCAGCCCCAGGTGTCGTTGCCGGCGAGGCTCCCCACCAGCAGGCCGACCAGGAAGGCCGGCCACAACACACGGGTGAGGGCGCAGGTGTTCATACCCCATAGGGTATCAGACGGCGGAACGGCTCCCCCTCAGTCGCGACTGGCCGGTGGTGGCCGCGCGCGGGGTGGGGTGGGTCGCCAGATCGGGCCGTGCGACCGTTGCTCCACGCTGGTCGAACGAGTGATCGGGTACATGGCGAAGCCGATCATCACGGCCGCGAGATGCCCGAAGTCGGTGAAGGTCCTCACCGATGATCGCGGCGCCGACGGCCACGGCGAGAAGGCCGCCGGCCCAGTACCAGCGGCCCGGCGGGGGCAGCCGGTAGGTGAAGACCGCCGCCAGCGCGGCGAAGCCGTAGCTCACCCCGACATCGATCACGTCGGAGAGGCTCGTCGGGGCCAACCTCCAGCGGATGGCCAGCCACAGACCGGCCGCGGTTGCGAGGGTGGCGCCGACATGCCCGGTCACGAAGACCACCAGCCAGCGCACGGTGCCCAGCCACCGCTCGGCGGGCGCCAGCACCAGAGCGAAGAGCACCACCCACACCAACAGCAAGTAGCCGTCGAGCCCAGAACGCCGAGCGGATGAGCACCCGCACCGGGTTCGTCCGGAGCTGGTCGAGGTTGGTGCTGTGCTCGCGCAGGATCGGACTCCACGACATCGCCGGTGAGGCCGAGCAACACCCACGTCGTGATGCTCAACACGAACAGGTACAGGAACGTCGCGGGGGACCCGCGCACGTAGGCGACGACGGACGGGCGGACCCGGCTCCACCATCGTCTGACCGCCGCGGTCCCCGGCCAGCCCCGCACCATCGCCACGCGGGCCAGCGCGACGAGCACGACGGCGACGATCAGGACCACGGCTCACTCCTGGCTGGAACGAGCTCGGTATACCCCCGAGGGTATCGAGGGCGAGCGGCTGGATCGGGCTGGTTGCCTCGCTTGCCCGACCAGAGTCTCGGGCGGCTGGCAGACTCGCTCCATGAGCGAACCCCAGCGCGGCAACCGACGAAGAGATCGGGCTTCTCGCCTATCAGGTGTGGACCTACAAGCAGGGCGAGATGGTCTCGCTGCTGATCCACCTCGGCGACCGCCTGGGCCTCTACCGGGCGATGTGGGGCGCAGGACCGGTGAGCTCACAGGAGCTGGCCGACCGCACCGGGCTGCACGAGCGGTGGGTGCGGGAATGGCTGCGGGGACAGGGCGCCGCCGGTCTGCTCGTCTGGCACGACGACGACCGGTTCGAGCTGAGCGACGCGGCGGCGGCGGTGCTGGCCGACGAGGACAACAGCCTCTTCTTCGCGGCCGGAGCGTTCGGGTCGCCGCCGGCCCCCGACTTCGTCGACGATCTCGCCGGCCGCCTTCGAGTCCGGCATCGGCCTTCCCTACGACCGCCAGGGACCGGCCGGTGCGCACCGCACCGAGCGCATGCTCGGCCCGTGGTCGCGCCTGGCGCTGGTTCGGACGATCCTCCCGGCCCTCGACGGGGTGGTCGACAAGCTCGAGGCCGGCGGCACCTGCGCCGACGTCGGCTGCGGTGCCGGCGTGGCGCTGGTGGCCATGGCCGAGCGGTTCCCCCGCAGTCGGTTCCACGGCTACGACATCTCCCGCCACGCCATCGAGCGGGCCGGCGAGCTGGTGGCCGAGGCCGGGCTCGACAACGTCGAGCTCCACCTGGCCGGAGCCGACGCGCTCCCGGCCGAGGCGACGTTCGACCTCGTGCTCACCTTCGACTGCCTGCACGACATGACCGAGCCGACCGCGACCATCGCGGCGATCCGCCGGGCCATCGAGGCCGACGGGACCTGGCTCGTGAAGGACATCCGCTCGGCCGCCACGGCCCGGGAGCAACCTGAAGAACCCGATGGCCGCCATGATGTACGGCTTCTCGATCTCCAGCTGCATGTCCTCGGCGATGTCCGAACCCGGCGGGCTCGGGCTCGGGACGCTCGGGCTGCCGCCCGACCTGCTCGCCGAGTTCGCCGCCGATGCCGGGTTCACCCGCTTCCGGGTGCTCGACTTCGACGAGCCGGCGAACCTCTACTACGAGGTGCGTCCCTGACCGGGCGCCTGTCTCCATCGGGGCTCGGATCTGGCAGCGGTCAGTGGGCAGGCCTTGTGGGCCAGAACGGCACGAACCGGGGGGTGCGGGCGGCGTAGGTGTCGTAGCCCGGGTAGCGGGCGGAGAGCCGTCGTTCCTCCCAGCGGGCTTTGGCCATGAACCAGCCGGTGAGCGCGACGGTGGCGGCGACCACGGCCCAGCTGGTCGATCGGATGGCGACGCCGACGGTCAGCGCCAGGATCCCGCTGTAGATGGGGTGACGCACCAGCCGGTAGAGCCCGCCGGTGCGCAGCTCGCCGTGAGGGACTGGGCTGGGCAGCGGGGTGAGGGACCGCCCCAGGTTGATCAGTCCGACGACGAGCACGGCCACGCCGAGCCACTGGAGCGCGGTGGCGGCGTGGACCAACCAGGTCGGGTTGGTCCACGCGTCGCCCGCGGGCAGGACGACGATGAGGATGAGCAGCGCGAACTGCACGGTCACGAACAGCCAGGCGACGGCGGTGTCGCGGGGGTTGTCGGCGCTGAGGATGCCCATCGTCGGAGGGTGCGGGCGTGATCGGGGTCAGTGGGAGAAGTGGATCTTGGGCAGGATCCGGCCGAGCCACTTCGGGAGCCACCAGTTGCGCTCGCCGAGCAGGCCCATGACCGACGGCACCAGCATCATCCGCACCACGGTGGCGTCGAGCAGGACGGCGACGGCGAGGGTGACGCCGAGCTCGGTCGGCGGGATGGGGCCGGTGACGCCGAAGGCGATGAACACCACGATCATGATGAGCGCGGCGTTGGTGATGGGCCGGCCGGTGCGGGCGATGCCCTCGCGGATGGCGAGCTTGGTGTCGCCGGTGGCCTCGTAGCGCTCGCGGATCGCGGCGAGCAGGAACAGCTGGTAGTCCATCGACAGGCCGAACAGCAGGGCGAAGAAGAACAGCGGGGCCCAGGCGTCGACGAAGCCCTGGGGGTGGATGCCGATGAGCCCGGCGCCGATGCCGTGCTGGAACACGAGGCTGGCGAACCCGAACGCGGCCCCGACGCTGATGAGGTTCAGCGCGATCGACGACAGGGCGATGGCCAGGCTGCGGAACACCACCAGCAGCAGCAGGAAGGCGACGACCATGATGATGGCGATGGCCAGCGGTGCCTTGCCGGTGAGGGCCGCGGTCAGGTCGTGGTTCTGGGCGGCGGGGCCGCCGACGAGGGCCTCGGGCACCTGGGCGCCGATGGTGGAGCGGAGCCGGCCGACCATGTCGGAGGTGGCCGACGCGTCGACGGCGGTGGCCCCGATGACCCGGACGACGGTGCGCCCGCTGGCGGCGGGCTGGGCCACGATCTGGGCGTCGACGACGTTGGGGTCGGCCTTGGCCAGGTCGACGACCTGTTGGGCGCTCTCGGCCGGGACGGTCACGTAGAGCGGGGCGGCGGCGCCGGGCCCGAAGGACTCGACGACCATGTCGTAGCCGTCGCGGCTCGAGCGGCCCTGGTCGACGACGCGGGCGCCGGGCATGCCGAGGCTGCATGGTGAGCGCCGGGGCGGCGAGCAGCAGCAGCAGGGCGAGACCGGCGATCGAGCGTGCGGCCGGGGTGGCGCAGGGCGAGCCCGGTCCAGCGGGCCCAGCGGCCTTCGGCGGCGCGGTCGGGGTCGTCGTGGCCCTTCGTGACCAGCACCCGGTCGCCGAGGGCGACCAGCACGGCCGGCAGCAGGGTGAGCGCGGCCAGGGCGACGGCGATGACCGCGAGGATCATGCCGAGCGCCATCGAGCGGAACACCATGACCGGCACCACGAACACCGCGGCGAGCGACGCCACGACGGTGAGGGCCGACAGGAACACGGCCTTGCCCGCGGTCGACAGGGTGTTGGCGATGGCGTCGAGCGCGTCGTGGCCGTCCTCGCGCTCCTCCCGGTAGCGCGACACGATGAACAGGCTGTAGTCGATGCCGACGGCGAGGCCGATCATCATCGAGAAGTTCATCGACCACACCGACAGCGGCGTGGTGTTGCCCCAGCAGGTGCAGGGCGGCGAAGCCGACCGCGATGCCGGCCAGCGCGAGCAGCAGCGGGATGCCGGCGGCGATGGCCGAGCCGAACGCGACGAGCAGCAGGATCATGGTCGGGATGGCCGACAGCAGCTCGGCCCGGTGCAGCGCCTCCTCGTTGCTCTTGTTGAAGTCGTGCCACACCGCCCACTCACCGGTCACCTTCGCCGTGGCGCCGTCGGGCAACGGCTGCTGCGCGACGTGGTCGATCACCTTGCCGGCCGAGATCGGGCAGGTCCGAGTCCTGCGTCGCCGCGAGGCGCACCGGGATGAGCGCGGTCTTCCCGTCGGGTGAGACGAGCCCGGCCGCGGGCGGCTGGGTCAGCGGATCGACGACGTCGGCGGTCCCGGGCGCGCCGTGGAGCGACGCCACGAGCTGCTGGAGCCCGGCCGGGTCCTGGGCGATCGGGTCGGCCTGGCGGTAGACGACCACGGCCGCCTCGGCCCCGAGCGTCGGGAAGTCCCGTCGCAGCTCGTCGCGGACCTTCACCGCCGTCGAGCCCTGCGCCTCCCAGCCGGCACCGGACAGCGCGCCGGTCAGGGTGAGCGCCAGCGGAGCGGCCAACAGCGTGGCCACCAGCCAGACGATCATCACCCAACGTCGGTGGGTGGCGGAGAACCGCCCGAGCCGGGCGAACCACGGCTGGGCGCTGCTGCTCGGCCTGCGTCGGCTGACGATCGGGACGGTCGAGCGAGGGACTCAGGGACATGGCTCTGCCTTCGGGGTCGGGGACACATACCCAAGGGGGTATCGTGCACCCTATACCCCTAGGGGTACCAATCCAACACCGAGCTCGGTGCGGTGCTCCGACCCGTTACTCGACGCGCAGGCCGGTGATGGCCCGGGAGATCACGAGCTGCTGGATCTGCTCGGTGCCCTCGAAGATGTCGAAGATCTTGGAGTCACGGTGCCAGCGCTCGACCGGGTACTCCGCGACGTAGCCGTAGCCGCCGAGGATCTGGATGGCCCGCTCGGTGACCCACACCGCGGTGCGGCCGGCCTTGAGCTTGGACATCGAGCCCTCGGCGTTCTGGTAGGCGCCGTTCTTGGACAGCCAGGCGGCCCGCCACACCAGCAGGCGGGCGGCGTCGATCTCGGTGGCCATGTCGGCCAGCATGAAGCCGATGCCCTGGTGCATGGCGATCGGCTTGCCGAAGGCGACCCGCTCGGTGGCGTACTGCAGGGCGTACTCGTAGGCGGCGCGGGCGACGCCGACGGCCTGGGCGGCGACGGCGGGGCGGGTGGCCTCGAAGGTGGCCATGGCCGGCTGCTTGCCGCTGTGGACCGCGGGCTTGTTCAGCGCCTCGCGGGCCCGGGCCAGCTTCTCGTCGAGCTTGTCCTTGCCGCCGAGCAGGCAGCTGCCCGGCACCCGCACGTCGTCGAGCACGACCTCGGCGGTGTGCGACGCCCGGATGCCCATCTTCTTGTACTTCTGGCCCTGCGACAGGCCCGGGCGTGTTGGGCGGCACGATGAAGCTGGCCTGGCCGCGGCCCCGCAGCTCGGGATCGACGGTGGCCACCACCACGTGGATGTCGGCGATGCCGCCGTTGGTGATCCACGCCTTGGTGCCGTTGAGCACCCACTCGTCCTTGGCCTCGTCGTAGACGGCCTTGGTGCGCAGCGACGACACGTCGGAGCCGGCGTCGGGCTCGCTCACGCAGAAGGCGCCGAGCTTCACGTCGTCGGGGGTGCCGTAGCACTGGGGCACCCACTCCATGAGCTGCTCGGGCGGTGCCGTTGCCCATGATGCCGGCGGCGGCCAGGCCGGAGCCCATGATGGCGAGGCCGATGCCGGCGTCGCCCCAGAACAGCTCCTCGATGGCGACCGGCATGGTGAGCCCGGTGGGGTCGCCCATCATGGCGTTGGCCATGAAGTCGAGGCCGTAGAGCCCGATCTTGGCCGCCTCCTGCACGATCGGCCACGGGAACTCCTCCCGCTCGTCCCACTCCGCGGCGGCCGGACGGATGGTGTCCTCGGCGAAGTCGTGGATCCACTTCTGGAGCGTGAGCTGGTCCTCGTTGAGCTGGAACGAGACGTCGGACATTGGGGCTTCTCCCGGTTCAAAGTTACCCGTCGGTAACATCGACGGTAGCCGAGCGACCGATCGCTGACAACCTCGACGCTCGGCGACGAGACTGCGCGACCGGCCGGAGTCCGGCCGCCGCGCGGGCTCCCGTGGCGAGCGCCCGCGGTGGTGGCCGCGGTGGTCGGAGTGCGAACCCTGGGTCGACGTGCTGCTCGGATCTACCAGGCGGTACCTCGACGGTAGCCCGGCGGTCCGGCGTGACGACCTCCGCGGACGGATCAGCGGGACGGCGGGGCGTGGTCGAGGCCGACGGGTCGGCCACGGGCGCCCCGCCGGGGACCAGCGACAGGGCGATCAGCGCCAGCACCGCGCCGACCACGTAGGGGCTGCCCACGCCGATGTGCTGGAACAGGGCGCCGGCCGTGATCGGGCCGAGCACCCGGGCCAGGCCGCCGGCGGACTGCTGCCAGCCCAGCCAGGTGCCCCGCGCGCGGCCGGCCCGACCGGCCACCGCCGACGACAGCGTCGGCGTGATCAGGCCCTGGCCGAGCACCAGGAACGTCAGGCTCCGGCACGAGCGTGGCCCATCCCCCGTTGACGGCCAGCAGCGCCAGGCCGATGGCGTTGGCAGCTCAGGCCGGCCCGCAGGGTGCCCGACTCGCCCAGCCGGTCGTTGACCCGGCCGACGATGGCCGACCTGCACGACCACCAGGGCCAGGCCGATCACGGTGAACACCGCGCCGGTGCCCGACAGCTTCAGCCCGAAGCGGGCGTCGGTGAGCAGGGCGAAGGTGGCCTCGAAGCCGCTGAAGGCGACCATGCCGACGAACGACACGGTGATCAGGCGCACGATCGCCGGCGCGATCGATCGAGGCCCCCGCCGAGCTCGGCGCCGAGCCGTGCGCCGACCGGGCGCCGGGCCCGGCTCGAACGTGAGCTCGGACTCGGACTCGAGGGGCGTGCCGGGCTGGGGGCCGTCGAGCGTGCCGGCCCGCTCGAGCTCGGCCGTCCGCTCCGACGCCACGTCGCCGGCGGCGCCCCGCGCCGGCTGGCCGATGCCGCCGTGGTCCGGCGAGGTCTCCGGCAGGCGGCGGATGGCCACCAGCGCGTTCACGCACGAGATGGCCGCGGCGATGTAGAACGGGGCCCGGGGGTTCGACCAGCGGCGCCGAGCGCGCCGATGGCCGGGCCGGCCACGAACCCGACGCCGAACGCGGCGCCCAGCAGGCCCATGAGCCGGGCCCGGTCCCGGGGCGCGGCCACGTCGGCCACCGACGCCTGGGCCACCGACACGCTGGCGCCCGAGGCGCCGTCGATGATGCGGCCGAGGAACAGCAGGGCGATGGCCGCCGGCCACGCCGGTGAGCAGGCTGCCGACGGCGGTGCCGAACAGCGAGATGAGCAGCACCGGCTTGCGGCCGATGCGGTCCGACAGCCGTCCCCAGAGGGGGGCGAAGACGAGCTGGGCCATCGAGAACGACGCCACCAGCACGCCGATGGTGGTGGCGAGGCGCCGAAGCGCTCGGCGTACTGGGGCAGGATCGGCAACACGATGCCGAAGCCGATCAGGTCGACGGCGACGGTCGTCCAGATGGTGCCGAAGCCCTTGGGCAGGGGCTCTCGCTCCTTGGACGACGACCGGCGCACGCGCGCAAGCGAACGTGACCGGCCGCCTGCGGTCAAATCAGCGCCGCAGCTCGTGCCGTCGACCACCGAAACGGTGGTCGACGGCACGACCCGAGCCGCCGGGCCGGACGGGGCGGTGGCGTCAGGCCTGGCGGAGCTGGGTGCCGGGCGGTGTCCTCGACGACGTAGCCCATGGCCTCCAGCTGCGGCCCGCAGGCGATCGGCCCGGTCCCAGTCCTTGGCGTCGCGGGCGTCGTCGCGCTGGCGGGCCAGCGCCAGCGGCCTCGTCGTCGGCGATCGAGGCGGCAGGCCGGCGCCTCGGCCAGCTCGAGGCCCGACGGCGCTGGCGATCTCGGCGCACCGTGGCCAGCACGGCCGGCCGGCGGTGTCGTCGTCGGTGGCGTCGAGGGCCTGGTTGCCCTGGCGCACCAGGGTGAACAGCAGGGCGAAGGCGCCGGGCGTGTTGAGGTCGTCGTCCATGAGCCGGCGGAACTCGTCGAGCGCCGCGGCGTCGGGCTCGCCCGGCGGCAGCTCGCCGGCCCGGCGGGAGAACTCGTCGAGCGTGCGCAGCGCGGCCGACGCGTCGTCGGTCGTTGGCCTTGGTTGACCTCGATCGGCGAGCGGTAGTGGCTGCGCAGCACGAGCAGCCGGTAGGCCCGCGGGTCGGTGGACTCGATCAGGTCGAGCAGGTTGGTGAAGTTGCCGAGGCTCTTCGACATCTTCTCGCCGCCGATCTCGACGAAGCCGTTGTGCACCCAGTGGCGGGCGAAGCGGTGGCCGCTGGCCACGGCCTGGGCCCGCTCGTTCTCGTGGTGGGGGAAGGCCAGGTCCTGGCCGCCGCCGTGGAGGTCGAAGCCGTCGCCCAGCAGGTCGAGCGACATGACCACGCACTCGGTGTGCCAGCCCGGCCGCCCGTCGCCCCACGGCGACGGCCACGACGGCTCGCCCGGCTTGGCCTTCTTCCACAGCACGAAGTCGACGGGCGAGCGCTTCTCGTCGTTGGCCTCGACCCGGGCCCCGGCCTGCAGGCTGTCGATGGACTGGCGGGCCAGCAGGCCGTAGTCGGCCACCGACCTCGGGCGCTGAAGTAGACGCCGTCGCTGGTCTCGTAGGCGTCGCCCGCGGCCGACCAGGTCGGCGATGAGCGCCACCATCTGCGTCGACGTAGGCGGTGGCGTGGGGATCGTGGGTCGGGCGCTTGACGCCGATGCCGTCCATGGCCTTGTACCAGACCTTCTCGCACTTGCGGGCGATCTCCTCGGCCGGGCGGCCCTCGGCGTTGGCCCGCTCGATGATCTTGTCGTCGATGTCGGTGATGTTCGAGACGTAGGTGACCTCGTAGCCGCGACCACTCGAGGTAGCGGCGCAGCACGTCGAACACGAGCGAGAAGCGGCCGTGGCCGAGGTGCGGCGGCCCGTAGACGGTGGGCCCGCACACGTACATCGACACCTTGCCGGGCTCACGGGTCTCGAAGGGGACGACCTCGTCCCTGGGCGGTGTCGAACAGCTGCAGCATGGCCGGCAGGCTAGTTGGGGGCCCGAGGCGCGCCAGAAGCCGGTATCGCTTCGAGAGCGCCGCGCCGCGCCCAGGTACCTTGGGCGGCGATGAGCACTGCTGACTCGGGAGCGCCCCACTCCCCCACGCCCCGCTCCACCTGGTCGGTCCCCGACAAGCCCGCCCTCGACGGCCTCGAGGCCCGCTGGGCCGCGGTGTGGGAGGAGCAGGGCACCTACCGCTTCGACCGCACCAAGACCCGCGACGAGATCTACTCCATCGACACGCCGCCGCCGACGGTCAGCGGCTCGCTGCACGTCGGCCACGTCTTCTGCTACACCCACACCGACACCGTCGCCCGCTACCAGCGCATGCGGGGCCGCGAGGTCTTCTACCCGATGGGGTGGGACGACAACGGCCTGCCCACCGAGCGCCGGGTGCAGAACTACTACGGCGTCCAGTGCGACCCGTCGCTGCCCTACGACCCCGACTTCGAGCCGCCCGAGACCAGCCGGGCAAGCAGGCCGCTGCACATCTCCCGCCGCAACTTCGTCGAGCTGTGCGAGCGCCTCACCGCCGTCGACGAGCAGGCCTTCGAGGACCTCTGGCGCGCGCCTCGGCCTGTCGGTCGACTGGGACGCTGACCTACACCACCATCGAGGACCGCTCGCGCCGGGTCGCCCAGCGCGCCTTCCTGCGCAACCTGGCCCGGGGCGAGGCCTACCAGGCCGAGGCGCCGGTCCTCTGGGACGTCGACTTCCGCACCGCGGTCGCCCAGGCCGAGCTCGAGGACCGCGAGATGCCGGGCGCCTACCACCGCATCCCGTTCCGCCGCGGCGCGACGGGCGAGCCGGTCTTCATCGAGACCACCCGCCCCGAGCTGATCCCGGCCTGCGTCGCCCTCGTCGCCCACCCCGACGACGAGCGCTACCAGCCGCTGTTCGGCACGACCGTGCGCACGCCGCTGTTCGGCGTCGAGGTCGAGGTCAAGGCCCACGAGCTGGCCGACCCCGACAAGGGCTCGGGCATCGCCATGATCTGCACCTTCGGCGACATCACCGACGTCATCTGGTGGCGCGAGCTGCAGCTGCCCGACGCGCACCATCGTCGCTCACCAACGGGCGCATCGGCCCGCCGCCCGACGTGGATCGACGCCAGCACCGAGCCGGCCGCCGCCGAGCGCTACGAGCGGCTGGCCGGCAAGACCGGCCAAGCAGGCCCAGACGCGCATCGTCGAGCTGCTGCGCGAGCCGGGCGAGCTCGACGGCGAGCCCACGCGCCATCACCCACCCGGTCAAGTTCTACGAGAAGGGCGACCGCCCGCTCGAGATCGTCACCAGCCGCCAGTGGTACATCCGCAACGGCGGCCGCGACGACGACCTGCGCGAGGCCCTGCTGCGTGCGGGGCAAGGAGCTGCACTGGCACCCGCCGTACATGCAGGTCCGCTTCGAGAACTGGGTCGAACGGCCTCAACGGCGACTGGCTCATCTCCCGCCAGCGCTTCTTCGGCGTCCCCTTCCCGGTCTGGTACCCGCTCGACGCCGACGGCGAGGTCGACCACGACCACGCCATCCTGCGCCGACGAGGCCACGCCTGCCGGTCGACCCGTCGAGCGACGCCCCGCCCGGCTTCGACGAGTCCCAGCGGGGCCAGCCCGGCGGCTTCGTCGGCGACCCCGACGTCATGGACACCTGGGCCACCTCGTCGCTCACGCCCGCAGATCGCCGGCGGCTGGGAGGACGACCCCGACCTGTTCGCCCGCATCTTCCCGATGGACCTGCGGCCCCAGGCCCACGAGATCATCCGCACCTGGCTGTTCTCGACCGTGCTGCGCTCGCACCTCGAGTTCGACGCGCTGCCGTGGACCGACGCCGCCATCTCGGGCTGGGTCCTCGACCCCGACCGCAAGAAGATGTCGAAGTCGAAGGGCAACGTCGTCACCCCCGCCGCACCTGATCGAGCAGTTCGGCGCCGACGCCGTGCCGCTACTGGGCCGCCAGCGGCCGGCCCGGGCACCGACACCGCCGTCGACGAGGGCCAGATGAAGGTCGGGCGCCGGCTCGCCATCAAGCTGCTCAACGCCTCGCGGTTCGCCCTCGGCCTGGGCGACGAGGCCGACGCGCGGTCGCCGGTCGCCGCCCGTCGGCGATCACCGAGCCGCTCGACCGGGCCATGCTCGCCCGGCTGGCCGACCTGGTCGACGAGGCCACCGCCGCCTTCGAGGGCTACGACTACGCCCGGGCCCTCGAGCGCACCGAGTCGTTCTTCTGGGAGCTTCTGCGACCACTACCTCGAGCTGGTCAAGGGCCGGGCCTACGGCGCGCAGGGCGAGGGCCGCGGCCGCTCGGCCCAGGCCGCGCTGCAGCTGGCGCTGTCGACCCAGCTGCGGCTGCTGGCGCCGTTCCTGCCCTTCGTCACCGAGGAGGTCTGGTCGTGGTGGCAGGACGGCTCGGTCCACCGGGCGCCCTGGCCCGACGCCGCCGAGCTGCGGGCCGTCGCCGGCGACGGCGACCCGCTCGGTCGCTCGCCGTCGGCGCCGACGTGCTGGGCGAGGTCCGCAAGGCCAAGACCGAGGCCAAGCGCATCCTGAAGACCGAGGTCGACCCGCGTCGTCGTCGCCGACACCGCCGAGCGGCTCGCCGCCCTGCGCCCCGCCCTGGCCGACGTCCGCGACGCCGGCGTCATCGCCGACATCGAGCTGCGTCGAGGCCGACGAGCCCTCGGTCGCGGTCACCCTCGCCGAACCGGCCTGACCGCACCGCCGCGCACCACCCGAACCGGCGTCCGAACTGGTCGCCCCAGCGACCGCTGCCTACGCCGGTTCGGGATCGGGGACTCGGGGGATTCGGCGGGATTCGGAGGATCCGGGGCTCCCCGGCAGCGGCAGCGCCTCTGAGCCTTCACGGACCTGGATGCGCATGGCCTGCTCGAAGGCCATGGGCATGCCGGCCTCGTCGAGCGCCGCCTTCAGCCGGCCCCGCAGCTCGCGCATGAGCCCGAACTGCGCCGACGGGCGGGTCTTGATGACGAGGCGGATGGTGATGCCGGCCGGGCCGAAGTCCTCGACGCCCCACACCTCGGGCGGCTCGAGCACGTCGTCGCTGCCAGGCCGGCTCGGCCACCACCGCCTCGGCGGTGCTCCAGGATGACCTGGCTGGCCTCGGCGATGTCGGCCTCGTAGGACACGGTCACGTCGAGCAGGGCCCGGGCCCACTCCTGCGACTTGTTGGCCACCCGCAGGATCTGGCCGTTGGGCACGTACCAGACCACCCCGAACACGTCGCGCAGTCGGGTCGAGCGGATGATCACCTTCTCGACCGTGCCCTTGACGCCTCGCCCAGGTCGACGATGTCGCCCACGCCGTACTGGTCCTCGGCCAGCATGAAGATGCCGGTGACCACGTCCTTGACGAAGCTCTGGGCCCCGAAGCCGATGGCGATGCCGACGATGCCGGCCCCGGCGATGAGCGGGCCCAGGTTGATGTTGAGCACGCCGAAGATGGCGAACACCGCCGCCGTCCACACCGACGATCGAGGCGATCGATGCGCAGCACCGCTGCCCAACGTCTGGGCCCGGGCCTCGCGGCGCTCGGCCCACGTGCGGCGTCACCAGCCGCGAGGGCGGCACACCCGGCCACCGTCGTCGACTGGCGGGCTGCGACGTGACCCGATCGACCGTCTTGCTGGATGGCCCGACGGAGCGATGCCGGTTGACCATCACTGCGGCCACCACGATGACGGCGATCGTGAGCGGCTTGGCGACGATCCAGTCGATGACGTGGGTCCAGAAGTCGCTGCCGGTCCAGTCGTAGGTCGTGCGGCAGACCCAGGTCGGGGCGTCGCCGCAGACGTCGGTCACCGAGGTCGAGCTGGATCCGGCCACCGCCCGACGTTAGGCCGTGCCGCGCCGGAGCCGGGGCGAACCCCGGCTCCGGGTGACGGCTGGGTTGATCAGGACGCGTTGGCGGCGACGAAGTCCCAGTTGACGAGGCTGTCGAGGAACGTCTCGATGTACTTGGGCCGGGCGTTGCGGTAGTCGATGTAGTAGGCGTGCTCCCACACGTCGATGGTGAGCAGCGCCTTGACCGCGTGCTTGAGCGGCAGGTCGGCGTTGGCCGTCTTCATGATCTGCAGCCCGCTGCCGTCGTCGGCCAGCCAGGCCCACCCCGAGCCGAACTGGGTCGTGGCCGCCTCGGCGAACTGCGTGCGGAAGTCGGCGTAGGAGCCGAAGGCGCTGTTGATCTTCTCGCCCAGGTCGCCGGTCGGCTCGCCGCCACCGCCCGGCGTCATGCAGTTCCAGTAGAAGGAGTGGTTCCACACCTGGGCCGCGTTGTTGAACAGCGCCGCCGTCGGCGGCGGCGATGACGTCCTCGAGCGACTTGTCGGCCAGGTCGGTGCCCTCGGTCAGCTTGTTGAGGTTCGTCACGTAGGTCTGGTGGTGCTTGCCGTAGTGGTACTCGAGCGTCTCCTGGCTGATGTAGGGCGCCAGTGCGTCCATTGCGTACGGAAGCGGGGGAAGTTCGAAGGCCATGCCAGACGTCCTCTCGTGATGGTGCAGGTCGGGGTGACGGGAACGAGGGCGAGGCTATCCCAGGCGCTTGTCGTTCCGTGCGGCCACACCTACCCCTTCGAGCGCGCTCGATGCCAGGGCCGGACGCGATCCGGGCGGGACTCCCGAAGGAGTCCCGCCCGGAGGTCACGACACGGATCCGACCGGCGTCAGCGCCGGTCGGGCCGGGCTCAGCGCAGGCCGAGCTTGCGGCTGCAGGCCGGCCATGCGCCCCAGCCCGACGAGGCCAGGACACGCTCGGCCACGACGATCTGCTGCTCACGGCTGGCCTGCCAGGCCTGCGGGGCGTACGGCCGCGCCGCCGAAGCCGGTGCCAGGTGGACGTCGGCGAACTGGAGGCCACCCGAGAACCCGTTGGCGGTGTGGGTGGCCCAGTTGCCGCTGGCCTCGCAGTGGGCGAGGCGGTCCCAGACCGAGCCGTTGGCCACGGCCGGGGTGGCGACGGGTGCGGCCGTGGCGACGACCGTGACCGGCGCGGCAGCCACGGGCGCGGGCGCCGGAGGCTGCGGAACGAGGTAGTGATCGAGCGCGGCGCGCTCGTCGGGGGTGGCGTTGAGGTAGGCCACGCTCATGCGGAACGTGGGGCTCGACGCCCAACGACGGCGGAAGGCCGCCTCGTCGTAGTGGGTGAAGCTGTCGGACGAGCCGTCCGACAGGGGGGCCGTCGAGACGGTGGTCTCGGTGGTGGGGGCTCCCGCGGCCGCGGCGGCGGTCTTGGCACCGTCGACGTGGATCAGGTTGGGAGCGATGAGAGCCGACAGCGCGACGGTGGCGGCGAGACCGAGCTCGACCACGCGGCGCGCGCGGCGTTCTCGGAGGAATTGGGGGGACATGGGACGCATTCCTTTCGACCCCGAGGGTCGGGGTTCGGGTGTGTTGCGGCCCTCCACCTTCGGCATTCCGTTACCTGTTCGCAACTTTTCCGCCATGATTCCGTTGTGAAACGGGTCACTAGCCCGATGGAGATACCGGAGAAAGCATGAGAACTCATGGAGATGTATGGGTCCTTTGACCCATCAACTAACGGTTCCGTAACTTGACGAGCCGTCAGAATCGCCGACGAGCGGGTCAGCTCGCGAGCGCCACCAGCGCCGCCGCCACCGCCGCCAGGCCCAGTCCGATGAGCTGGATGCGGCGCATCCGCTCCTTCAGCACGACGCGGGCCAGCACCACCGTGCTGGCCGGATACAGCGCCGCCAGCACCGCCACCAGCGAGAGCAGGCCGCGGTTCACCGCGGCCAGGTAGAGGGCGTTGGCCCCGGCGTCGCACACCCCGCAGGCGATCGCCAGGCGGTGAGTCCCCCGCACCAGCGCCACCGGCCCGGGGGTGACCACGGTCAGTGTGAACAGCGCCAGCATCGACACCGACCGCGCGCTCACCAGGGGCCACAGGCCCGCCGAGGCCGACGTCCGCTGCAGGAACACGAAGAAGAGCCCGAACCCGAGCCCCGCTCCGAAGGCCGGGACCAGGTCACGCACCGTGGCCTTCGTCCGGTGAGGCAGGCCCGGTGGCTCCTCACCCTGGGCGATGAACACGATGGCGGGGAGGGCCAGGGCCACACCGACCGCGGCGAGTGGTCCGGGGCGCTCCCCCAGGGTCAGGCCCACCACCAGGGGCACGAGCGCCGAGAACACGGCGGTGATGGGGGCGGCCACGCTCATCGGCCCGCTCGCCAGCGCCGAGTACAGGAGCAACAGGCCCACCGCCCCCACCAGGCCCGCGGCCACCCCCCAGGCCAGGTCGGCCGCCGTCGGCGTGGCGGACGGCAGCACCACCGCCACGAGCAGCACGATCCCGGCCAGCCCCACGAGTTGGGACCACGAGGCCACGACGAGGGCCCGGACCCGGCGCGACGCCATGCCGCCCATGAAGTCGCCCACCCCGAACACCAGCGCCGAGGTGAAGGCGAGCAGTGCCGCCATCAGCGTGAGGGGTTCGAGATCGACGGCACGGTCGGGCAGTCTGGCATCGCCGCCTGCGGGTCAACTCCGCCGGGTCCGCCGGAGCGTCAGACGGGGAGGGCGG
Source organism: uncultured Microthrixaceae bacterium (assembly GCA_963726905.1). Lineage (GTDB taxonomy): Bacteria > Actinomycetota > Acidimicrobiia > Acidimicrobiales > Acidimicrobilacustridaceae > UBA4742. The sequence goes on along the minus strand of CAVSDZ010000005.1, from coordinate 225,799 downwards.
TGACCCCCTGTTCGAGCGAGAGCAGCACCTGCTTGCGGCCGAGCCCTCCCCCGTAGCCGGTGAGCGAGCCGTTGGCGCCGATGACGCGATGACAGGGAACGATCACGGCGATCGGGTTGCGCCCGTTGGCCAGGCCGACGGCCCGCGACGCCTGGGGGTTGCCGATGCGGCGGGCCAGCTCGCCGTAGCTGATGGTCTGCCCGTAGGGGATCTCGACGAGCGCGGCCCACACCTGGCGTTGGAACGCCGTGCCTTCCGGCTGCAGGGCGAGGTCGAAGTCGGTTCGCTCGCCGGCGAAGTAGCTCTCGAGCTGACGGCGGGCCTCGACGAGGACGGGATCGTCGTCCACCCGCTCCCAGTCGGGCCCCGGCTCCGGATGGGGGAGCATGGCGAGCCCGACGAGGTGGTCGCCTTCGGCTGCCAACATCAGGTCGTCGATCGGGCTGGGCATGGTGGTGAAGTGCACGGTCATGACCGTCACGCTACGCCGCGCCCGACCCGTCGTCTGGCGGAAATCGGACCATCAGGCCAGGCCTCCTCCGTTCTGGCGTCCGTGCGCATCGCCCCGGCGCTGCTGATCGACGCCGGTTCGAGGAACCCGTCACGCGGACAGAGGGGAAACGGGCTCACCGGCGTCGGCCAGCGCCGTGCGCGCCGCGTGCCAACCCCCCATGCCGTGCACCCCGGGGCCCGGCGGCGTCGCCGCCGAACACAGGTAGAGGCCCGGCACCGGCGTCCGCCACGGCGCCCGGGACGCCACCGGGCGCGTCACGAGTTGGCGGAGATCGACCTGGCCCGTGCTGATGTCACCGCCCACGTAGTTCGCGTCGTGGGCTTCGAGTTGCGTCGCCCCCATCACGTGGCGGGCCAGGATCCGGTCGCGGAACCCCGGGGCGAAGCGCTCGATCTGAGCCTCGATCCGCTCCGTCATGTCGACCGTGGAGCCGTGCGGCACATGGCAGTACCCCCAGGCGATGTCGCCGTCGCCGGGCACCCGGGACCGGTCGAACCGAGACTGCTGGGCCACCAGCACGAACGGGCGCTCGGGCCGGCGACCCCGAGCGACGTCGTGCTCGGCGGCCGCCACCTCCGCCAGCGTCCCGCCCACGTGCACCGTTCCGGCTCCCGCGCACTCGGGGGCCGCCCACGGGATCGGCCCGTCGAGGGCCCAGTCCACCTTCCACACCGCCGCCCCGTATCGATACCGGCCCAGCGCCCGGCGGTACCGGTCCGGGAGGTCGACGTCGGTCAGGGCCAGCACCTGCCGGGGGCCGAGGTCGAGCACCGTGATCGGGGCTCGGGGCACGTCGGACAGCGCCCGCACCCGCGTCCCGGTCACGACCGAGCCCCCCGCGGCGGTGAGCACCGAGACGAGGGCGTCGGCCACCGCCTGAGATCCCCCTCGGGCCACCGGCCAGCCCACGGCATGGCCGAGCACGGCGAGGAGCAGGCCCATGCCGCCGGTGGCCGGGGCCCGCAGCGAACGGACGGAGTGGGCCGCCATCCCGGCCAGCAGCGCCCGGGGCTCGTCGGTGCCGAAGCGGTGGGCCAGCGCGGTGGCCGGGCGCAGCCCCGACCAGCCGAAGCGGGCCAGCGCGGGCAACGCGCCCGGCGGCGGGACTCGCAGCGGCGAGAGCACCGCGGCAACCAGGGCGGCGTTGTCCGCCACCAGCGGATCCACGAGCCGCCGGTAGGCCCCGGCGTCGGCCCCGAAGCCCGCCGCGGTCTCCTCCACCGAGCGGTGCAGCACCGCGGCCCGGCCCCCGTCCAGGGGGTGGGCCACGGGGACGACGGGGTGGACCCACTCGAGGCCGTGGCGCCCGAGGTCCAGCGAGCGCAGCACGGGTGACGCGGCGGCGAGCGGGTGGACGGCCGAACACACGTCGTGGACGAAGCCGGGCAGCGTCAACTCCGCCGAGCGGGTGCCCCCGCCGACGGTGTCTTCGGCCTCGACCACCACCACGCGCCGGCCCGTCCGGGCCAGCACCGCGGCTGCGGCCAGGCCGTTGGGCCCGGAGCCGACGACGACGGCGTCCACGTCAGGGGACATCCCGCCATCTTGGTGCACCCATCGCGGCGCCGGTGGGCTCAGCCGCCGACGGGCACCGACGTGCCGGCTGACGTGCAGCAGGCGTTCACGCCGTCCAACGCGCTGTGGCACAGCCCGCACGTCGTCACCGGGCCGCCCGGGTCGCCAACGGTGCTGCCCGGAGCGCTGACCGTTGAGCCCGGCTCATCGACGGCGGACCCAGGAGGGCTGACCACCGTGGGCGGCGGGGCGGCGGGCGCGACGTAGGACGAGTCGATGGCCAGCACCGTCCAACTGCCGCCGTCGGCCGACTCCAGGCGATAGGCCGGCACCAGCCAGAGCGACCCGTCCGTGCCGGGCACCGCACTCAGCACCACGGTGGCCCGGGTGATGGTCACCGTGGTGTCGTGGGGCTCGGGCACCACCGGCGGGTCGGGGACGACGGTAGGCATCGGAACCGTCGGCGTGGTCGGCGTCATGGGCGCCGTGACCGTCGGCCCGGTCGCCGTCGTGGTCGTGATGGAAGACATCGTGGTGGGGGGTTCCGCCGGGACGCCGGTGGCCGGTGGGACCGGCGTCGTCCCCGTCGTCCCCGGCGTTCCCGTCGCCTCCGCCATGGGGCGGATCCCCAGCTCGCCGTCGCCGCGGTTCAACCGGGCGATGGCGGCATCCACGCCGATCAGCGGGTAGGCGTCGGCCCGGACCGGGCGGCCGAGCCACCCGGCGGCCGACACCACCACCCCGTGACCGCCGAAGCTCACCGTGGTCTCGAGCCCGTCGACGGCCACGCCGTCGAGCTCGGTCCGCACCTGCACCATCGTCCCGTACGAGCTCACCACCGAGCTCACCTGGACGTGGCTCAGGTCGAGTCCGGCGTCGGCCAGCAGCCGACGGGCGTCGGCCTCGGCCGTCGGCCCGTCGGGCACGTCGACCGGCGCCGGGGTGGTGACGCACTCCGGCGGTGCGGTCGGCCGGTCGGGTGAAGCCGTCCCGGGCTCGACCGTCATCGTCGTGGTGCTCACCGGAGCCGAACCCGCGCCGCGGGCGGCACCCGACGACGTCGTGGCCCCGGGCACCGTCGTGTCGGGGACGATCCCGTTCGTCTGCGCGCAGCTCGTCGAGGTGATGGCGGCCTCCGGCGGACCGTTGACGTACCAGTGGACGCCACCGGGCCGCGTCACCTGCAGGGTGCGACCGTCGGAGCCGGCGACCGTCAGCTGCCCGTCGGCCTCGGCGATCTGACCGTCGATCCCGAAGGAGCGGGCCAGGCGGATCACGGCGTCACGGTCGGGGGCGGCCGGAGGGAGCGACCACGCCCGCTCCGAGCCGGCCAGGTCGGCCAACCCGGGGCCGCGGACGTACGTCACCCGGTCGAGGCGGGCCAGATCAGGGAGCACCGTGGTGGAGTACCCCGAGGCCGAGCTCACCGCGCCGAGGGCCAGGGGAAGCACGGCCGGCTGGTCGAGCCGGGTCGAGTCGGAGCGGCCCCAGGCCACGGCCACCGCGGCCATCGCCACCACCGCCAGCAGGGCCACCATCACGGTGATCGGACGTAGCTTCACCGGCGCCTTCCCCCTTCGTCCCCGGACGGGCCCGGTCGCCGGCCCCGTGGTGGTGGTTCCGACGAGCCCGGCCCCGGTCTGGTTCCCCCGCTGAACCGAACGGCGGCACCGCCCCGTATCCCCCTGCACCACCGTCGGCCCGACCTCACCGGACCACGACCGTCACGAAGGAGTCCATCATGTCCCGCACCCCCCGAGTCTCCCCTGCGACAGGCCGAGCATCCCGAGTCGTCGCGGCGCCGGGCCCGGCCCGTCACCGTTCGCGCTCGCTCGTCGTGATGGCTTTCGTCGGGTTGGCGCTGCTCCTCGCCGCCTGCTCGTCCAAGGGATACGGCACCTCGGCGAGCTCGACGACCACGACGTCCGGGGACGGCGCCGCCTCGGCCTACGGCGCGGCGGCCTCGACCACCACGACGCCCGCGTCCGGAGCCAAGACCGACGTCAGCGTGGCCACCACCAGCCTCGGCCCGGTCCTGGTCGACTCGGCCGGCCTCACCCTGTACACCTACGCCAAGGACACCGGCACCACCGCCACCTGCACCGGCGCCTGCGCCAAGGCGTGGCCGGCGGCCATGGCCAGCGGAACCCCGACCTCGAGCACCGACGTCACGGCCAAGATCACGGTCAGCGACTCGGGCCAGCTCCTGGTGGGCGGACACCCCGTCTACACCTACGCCGCGGACAAGGCCGCCGGTGACGTGAACGGCCAGGGCGTCGGTGGGGTGTGGTACGCGGTCCAGGCGAATGGCCAGCAAGCAGCGTGAGCACCCCTGTTCAGGCTCCGGGCTGCGGGGGTACCGTCACCATCGTGACCCCGCAGCCCGAGCCGCCGCTCCTGCCGTCGGTCGCCGCCGGGGTCGACGGTGCCACCTCCGAGCTCTGGGACCGCTATGCGGACCGGGTGCGCCACCTCGGGCTGCGGCTGTCGGGCTACGACCCCCGCTTCGCCGACGACCTGGTGCAGGAGACCTTCGCCAAGTTGTGGAAGGGAGCAGGGCGCTTCGACGCCGCCAAGGGCACCGAGGCCACGTTCGTGTTCACGGTGGCCCGGCGCGCCGCGGTGGACCAGTGGCGGCGGGGCCGGCGCTCGGCGGGCGACCAGTCGCTCGACGACCGGGACCTGGCCGATGACGGCGCCGCCCGGTTCCGCGACCAGGGAGAAGATCACGTGGACGCGGTGCTGACCGGCTGGGTGGTGAGCGAGGCCCTCGACGCGCTCACCCCCAACCAACGTGAGGTCATCCACCTGGCGTACTACGGGCAGCTCACGCAGTCCGAGATCGCCGAGCACCTGTCCATCCCGATCGGGACGGTGAAGACCCGGACCTTCGCCGCGCTGAAGGCGCTGCGCTCGGGTCTGGTCGACAAGGGCGTGGTGGCATGACGGGCGTAGGCGGCGACGCCATCATCCCCGGCGACGACCACGAGCGCCTCGGCCCTGACGTGGCCGGCTACGTGCTCGGGGGCCTGACCCCCGACGAGCAGCAGGCGTTCGAGGCCCATCTGGCGGTGTGCCCCACGTGCCAGGCCGAACTGGCGGAGCTGGACCCGTTGCCGGTGCTGCTCGATCTGGCCCGACCCGACCGCGGACGGTCCGACTCGCCCGCCGCCGTGGCTGTCGCCTCCCCGCCGCCCGAGCCGACCCCGCCGACCGGGCCGACCGCCCGACCGCGCCGCCAGAATCGGTCGAGACCGGCTCGCGTTCGACGTCGGCTCGCGGTCGCCGGCGGGTGCTGGTGGCGGCGCTGGTGGCCGTCACCCTGCTCGTCGGCGCGGCCATCGGCGCGGCGGCGACCCGCACCGAGGGGCCCCGCTTCTCGACACCGGTGGCCCTCGAGCCGGTGGGCGACGCCGCCCAGGCCAGCCCCGCCCCGGCCGGATCGGCGTCGTGGCGGACGGTCGACTCCGGCACCCAGGTACGCCTCGACCTGAGCGGGATGCCCGGTGACGGCACCTACTACGAGTGCCTCTGGATCTCCGGGCAGGGTGCGCAGTCGGCCGGCACCTTCCGGCCCGACTCCGACGGCAACGTCCACGTGGAGCTGACCACGGCGGCGACCCGGTACCCCGGGTGGCGCCTCGAGATCCGCGCCCACGCCACGGGCGGCAACGCCGACGGCGTCCCCGTGCTCGACGCCTCGGCCTGACCGCCGCGCCGAGGACCGGTCCAGGCGCGTCAGCGAAGCCGGTGATCTGGAGGATCGGGTGGGCCTACTGCCCGGCGGCCCAGATGGCGCCGAGGGCGAAGACCCAGGCCAGCCCGAGGGCGACCGCCACCCCCACCCACTCGTTGGCGCACCCGCCGCTCGAGCTGGAACAGCACCCAGCCGGTGACGAACCCGCCGATCAGCCCACCGATGTGGCCGGCGATCGAGATGCCCGGGATGCCGAACGTGATGACGAGGTTCAAGATGAGGAGCCCGCCGAGGCCCGACTGCCAGATGTTGATGCGCTGCGGATCGCTGGTAGGCGAGCGCCGCGCCCATGATCCCGAAGATGGCGCCCGAGGCACCGACGGTGAGCTCGGCGGGGTTGGCGCAGCATGACCGCGAAGGCGCCGGCCAGAGCGCGGCCAGGTAGAGGGCGGCGAAGCGGGCGTGACCCAGGAGGCGCTCGACCTGGGAGCCGAGGAGCCACAGCACCAGCATGTTCATGCCGAGGTGGACCAGCCCGGCGTGCACGAAGCCCGCCGGTGACGAACCGGTACCACTCGCCGAAGGCGACCCCGATGGCCGCACCGCCGTGGCGTCACGGTAGGCGTCGATCAGCGCGCAGTCGACGCGCGAACTGGCCCGCCGCCACCCATGAGCGTGCCGCCCCGGCCACGACGAGGACGAACACGAGGGCGTTCGCCGCGATCAGGAGCTGCGTCACGATGGGTCGGAAGTGCAGCGACCGAGGGGTGATGACCGGGCTGTTGCGCGCCCCCTGCTTGGTGCACTCGGGGCAGTGGAAGCCCACCGACGCCTGGACCATGCAGTCGGGGCAGATGGGCCGGTCGCAACGCTGGCAGCGCACCCCGGCCCGTCGGTCGGGATGGCGGTAGCAGACGGGGGTCACGGGGGTCACCGCGGGTTCGACCATCGGCCGCTGACCCTACCGGCGACCCGGACGGGATCGGTGGCGGGCTACCGCCCGGTGAACACGGCCTTGCCGGGACCGCTCTCGAGGAACGACGACACCCCGATGGCGGCGTCGTCGCTGCGGAACACCTCCACGAAGGCCTCCTGCTCGATCTGCAGACCGGTGGCCAGGTCGGTCACCAGGCCGCGGTCGATGGCCTGCTTGGCCAGGCCCTGGGCGACCAGCGCCCCGGCGGCCAGCCCGGCGGCGTAGCCCACGGCGGCGTCGGTGAGCTCGGCCGGCTCGACCACCCGGTCGACGAGGCCCATGGCCAGGGCCTCCTGCGGCATCCACCTGCCGCCCGGTGAGGATGAGGTCCTTCGCCCGTGACGGCCCGATGAGCCGGGCCAGGCGCTGGGTGCCGCCCCCACCGGGGATGATGCCCAGCAGGATCTCGGGCTGGCCCAGCTTGGCCCTGGTCGAGGCGAAGCGGACGTCGCAGGCGAGCGCCAGCTCGCACCCCCCGCCGAGCGCGTAGCCGCTGATGGCCGCCACCACCATGCGGGGGATGGAGGCCACGGCATCGAGGGCCTCGAGGAACATCCCCCCGATGCGGGCAGCCTCGACCGGCCCGCCGAACTCGGCGATCTCGGCGCCGGCGGCGAACAGCCGATCGCCCCCCGTCACCACCACCGCCCCCGGAGGGGAGGCGTGGAGGCCCTCGGCCACGGCCCGCAGCTCGGCCAGCAGCTGCATGTTGAGCGCGTTCACCTTCGGATGGTCGAGCGTGATCACGGCGACGCCGTCGTCTCGTCGCTCGAGGTGGACCAGTTCGCTGGGCGTCTCGTCTGAGGCCGTCGTCATGGCCAGAAAGCTACTGCGCCCGGTCCCCGGTCCGGTCGGCGCCGGCCCGACGGCACGGCCATAGGCTGCGGCCCGCCATCATCAGGTCGGTACGCAACCAAAGGGAGACGGGACATGGCTGAGACCAAGAAGGGCATCGTGACGGAGTTCAAGGAGTTCCTCCTCCGCGGCAACGTCGTCGACCTCGCCGTCGCCGTCGTCATCGGTGCCGCGTTCGGTGCCCTGGTGAACGCCATGGTGAAGGACCTCCTGACGCCGATCGTGGCCGCCGTCATCGGCAAGCCCGACTTCTCGGCGCTGCACTTCACCATCAACAACAGCGTGTTCCTCTACGGCGAGTTCCTCAACGCCGTGATCGCGTTCGTGTCGATCGCCGCCGCCGTCTTCTTCTTCGTGGTCAAGCCGATGAACTTCCTCATCGAGCGCCGGCGCAAGGGTGGCGAGGTGGACGAGGCCAGCCTCAGCGACGAGGCCCAGCTCCTCTCCGAGATCCGCGACCTGCTCGCCGCCCAGCAGAACCGGACCTGACGACGGCCCGGTCCCGCCTGCTCAGCGCTCGGCGGAGGCGGCCAGGATCTGATCGGCGGCCGACCAGGGGTCGAGCCGTCGGTCGATGACCTGGTCGCGGACCTCGCCGTAGCGTGCCGTCGACGACAAGCCGGCCACCCGTTCGGCCAGGCGGGCGGCCACCACGCGTTCCAGTTCGGCGCCGAGGCGGCGCGCCCGACGGGCGGCCGCTTCGCCGGAGGCCTCGAGGTGGGCGGCGTGGCGGGTGAGCTCGGCCCACAGCTCGGCCGTGCCTTCGCCCGTCGAGGCCACCGTGGCCATGATGGGCGGCCGCCACGGGTCCGGCCCCGGCCGGGCGGCCGACAGCTCCAGCATCTGGTCCAGGTCGCGCCGGGTCTCGCTCACCCCGGGACGGTCGGCCTTGTTGATCACGAACAGGTCGGCGATCTCCATGAGGCCGGCCTTGTTGGCCTGGACGGCGTCGCCCCAGCCCGGGTTCACCACGACGACGGTGGTGTCGGCCTCGCCGGCGATCTCGACCTCGACCTGGCCCACGCCGACCGTCTCGATCAGCACGACGTCGCAGCCGGCGGCGGCCGAGCACCCGGGCCGCCTGCGGCGTGGCCACGGCCAGGCCGCCGAGATGACCGCGGGTGGCCATGGATCGGATGAAGACGTCGGGGTCCAGGGCGTGGTCCCCCATGCGGACCCGGTCGCCCAGGATGGCCCCGCCGGTGAACGGCGACGAGGGGTCGATGGCCAGCACGCCGACGCGGAGGCCGTCGGCCCGGGCGTGGCCGATGAGCGCGTTGGTCAGCGTCGACTTGCCGGCGCCAGGCGATCCGGTCAAGCCGATCGTGGTCTCGCTCCAGCCGGCCGGGAACACGACCCGGTCGACCGCGGCGGCCTCGTCGCCCCCCTTCTCGACCACGGTGAGCAGTCGGGCCAGGGCGGCCCGGTCGCCCGTGCGGGCGAGGTCCAGGAGCTCAGCGGGATCGGTCGAGCGGAGCCGGGGCACGCTCGGAGACACTACCCAGCGTGGCTGGTTCCACCGGGCGACCGTCACCCGAGGCGGGCAGGACGGCAGCGTCCGAAAAGGGGGGCGGCAGATACTCGGCACGGGCCGGTCGCGGGAACTACCGTCACCCCTGCGATCGGTGTGAACGGCGTGAGGGCGACGGTCAGCAGCACCGACAAGGAGGCTCGATGGCTCGAGGGCGGCTCTGGCTGACGCTCGGACTAGAGGGTGACGACGGCTCGGTGGAGGAGGTCCTCGAAGCCCAGGGCCGAGGTCGTGTGCTGACCGGTGACGTCGACGAGCTCATCGGCCTGCGTCGACGAGCTGGTGTCGTTGGACCTGTCCGACTATCCCGACGCCGCCCTCCTCGTGGCCCGGGTCCTGCAGCGGAGCCTCCAATCCCTCGACCACGCCTGGGCCCTGGCCAACGGGGCCCACACGTCGTTCGCCACCACCGGCGACGTCGAGGGTCTGGGCGCGGCGGAGATGGTGCTGGGCGACCTCGCCTGGCAACGCGGCGACGTGTCCGCCGCCGATGCCCACTGGTCCGCGGCCATGGACCATCAGGCCGCCGGGCCCTCGGCCGCGGGGCTGCTGACGCTGCGGGCGGCGGCCGACTTCCTGACCATGGGTGATGTGGACCGGTCCATGCCCCGGTTGCACGAGGCCTACGCGGCCACCGTGATCGACGGCACCGAGGTGGACGAGGCCATGGCCACGCTGCTCGGCGGCCTCGTGGTCATGGACACCGGGGACCTCGACCGGGCCAGCGACGCCCTGCACCGGGCCGACGACCTGTTCGCCGAGATCCCCGTCGAGGCCGACGCGGCCATGTGGCCGCTGGTCAGCCTCGGGCTGGGCGAGGTGGCCGCGCGCCGCGGCGACAACGTCGAGCGCCCGCGCGCTGTTCGAGCAGGGCCTGCAGATGGCGACCAGCATGGGACGCCCCGCCCTCGCCCTGGCGGCCCGGGCCATGGTCCCCCTCCACTTCAGCGCGGAGGAGCCGGTGGCGGCGCTGGCCCAGGCGACCGAGGCGGTGGCCCTGGCCTCGGCGGGCCAGACTCACTTCTTCGCCCGCCAACTGGCCGAGCGGTCCCTGGCCGAGGCCTATCTGGCCAACGGGCTGCTCGACGAGGCGGCCGTCCAGGCCGACGGGTGCGTCGAGCGGGCCACCAATCCCCTGCTTCGGGCCAAGTGCCTGATGCTCAGGGCGCGGGTCGACCTGGCCCGCGGCGACAACGCCCCCGCGGTCTCGGCGCTGAACGAAGCGGCCACGACCTTCCTGTCCCGGGGCACCTACCTGTGGGGGGTCGAGGCGTTGCTGATCCTGGCCGCGGCCGACCCCGACCGGGCCCCGGAGTACCTGGGTCTGGCCTACGACCGCACCGGACCGGACCGGGCCTTCCAACTGCTGTGGACCCGCCGCCCCCCGTTCGTCATCACCCTCGGCCCCGGAGCCGAGTGCCGCTTCACGCTCGACGGCCAGGACCTGCGCCTCGGGGACAAGGGCGAGGAACTGGTGGTCGAGGCCGTTCGCAGCGGTGAAGCGGGCCTGCACTGGGAACAGGCGGCGACCGCGCTGTGGCCCGACGACACCAACCACGAGCGCATCAAGAGCCGCCTGACGAGCCTCACCAGCCTCGTCCGGGGCCGGCTCGGGCCCGAAGGTTGGCGGCTGCGCCGAGAAGGTCCGCTGTTCCTGTTCATCGCCTTCGGGGCCCAGGTCATCACCAAGCCGTGAACGCGACCGCACCGCACGGGCACGACCCCACCTTCGAGGGTCACCGAGGGCCGGTGCTCCACGCTGATCGCCGTCCCCGCCGCCGGCCGAGCCCGAAAGGCGCCTCATGCGGCTGGGCGAGCTGACCGCCGAGATCGTCCGGGAGGGCGAGACCTTCGAAGAGGCGCTCGATCGCGAGGCGCGGACGATGGTGGTCGACAGCCGGGCCGAGGCGCTCCTCCCCCTGCTGCACCACCTGTCCACGCTCGACCTCCACGACCGGCCCTTCGCCCAGCTGCTGGTGGCGCTGGTGGCCAACGCCGACGTGCCCAAGCGCACCGAGCTGACCTTCGCCCTGCTCGACGAGGCCACCGCCACCCTGGCGGACGCGCCGCGACGCCGACGGCGAGGCCATCGCCGCCTGGGTGCGCGGCAACGTCCTGCTCGGGCTGGGCGACGTGGCCGGCGCCGCCCGGGCCTGGAAGCGGGCTGCCGACCTCGACCCCACCACCGATCTGGTCGAGGACATGTCCCTGGCCAACCTGGCCTACGCCTCCTACGGCACGACCGGGGACGTCGACGAGGCGCTCCACCTGGCCCTGGCCGCCGTGAACTCGGCCCGGGAGCGCAACCACGGGCGGGGCGAGGGCCTCGCCCTGGTGTACGCCGCCTACCTGCAGATCATGGCGGGCCGCTTCGCAGAGGCCGACGATGCCCTGGCGGGGGCCGACGAGGCCTTCACCCGGGCCGGCCAGAGCGGCGGCCCACCGTACGAGTGGCCCCTGGCCCACGCCGGCATCGGTGCGCTGGCGGGCCTGCGGGGCCAGGCCGGGCCGGCCGACATCTCGTTCCTGCGCGGCATCCTGCTCGCCCGCCAGCTGGAGAACCCGTGGTACGAGGCCATCGTGCGCACCCTGCGCGCCGACCACACCATGCACCACGACACCCGCCGCGCCCACGCCGACTGCCGCTGGGCCCAGCACGAGTTCGAGAACGTGAGCGACACCTGGTGGGGCACCATCGTGTTGCGGGTACGGGCCGATGTCGCTCTCGTGTCCGGGGAGGTCGAGGCCAGCCTCAAGTTGGCCCTCGGCGCCCTCGACCGGCTGGAGAACCCGGTCGAGCGGGGCCGGTGCCTGGTCTCGCTGAGTCGGGCGCTGCTGGCCCACGGCGATCAGCAGGCCGGCGCCGAACGGGCCGACGAGGCGGTGCGCACGCTCGAGCCGACCGGGGCCGCCTTCTTGTTGTGCGAGGCGCTGCTCGTGCTGGCCGACTGCGACCCGCTGCGGCGCGCCCGCCGCCATCGAGCGGGCCCGCCAGCTCAGCACCGGCGACGCCGCCTTCAGCCGGCTGTGGGCGGCCCGACCCAACCTGCGCGGTCCGGGTCCTGGGCCGGGCCATGGTGAGCGTGGGTCCGACGCCCCGGTGCGGTTCCGCACGACGCGGGCCGAGCTGCTGGTGCTCATGTTGACGCTGGCGGGCGGGCGGGGCATCGACGCCGGCCAGGTGGCCGTCGCCCTGTGGCCCGACAGCGCGGGCTCCAAGGTGGCCAGCAACCTGTCGACCGCCACCTACGACGCCCGCCAGGCGCTCGGGCTCCGAGGCGTGGCGGCTCCACCGCTCCGGCTCGCAGCTGTGGCTCGACCTCGACGGAGCGTTCGTCGATCTCGACGACGCCATGCGCCGGGCGCGGCCAACGACTGCCCCAGCCGGCGATGCCCAGCCCGCCGGGTCGGCGGACCCCGAAGCGGTCCTCGACCGCCGGACGGCGCTCGAGGAGCTGGGGCAGGAGATCCTGCCGGCGCTCGACTTCGAGCCGTGGGTGGCCGAGGCCAACCGCCGTCGCCTGGCGTTCCTCGAGCGGCCAGACCGAGGACGGCGGCTGAACGTCAGAGGGAGACGGCGGTCTCGCCGATCTGACCGGCGGTCTCGCCGGCGTTCACCACCTCGGTGACGCCCGGGACGCGATCCTTGAGGATCCGCTCGATCCCGGCCTTCAGCGTCACCGTCGAGGCCGGGCACGACACGCAGGCACCGATGAGCTCGACGGTCACGACGCCCGATGCCTCGTCCACGTCGACGAGCATGATGTCGCCGTTGTCGGCCTGGATGGCCGGTCGGATCGCCTCGATGGTCTGCTCTACCTGAGCCCGCAAGGTGGGTCTCCTGTGCCTGATGGTGGTCGCCCGGGACGTCGAATGGTCGCGCAACCCCGGGCGGGGGGAAAGCACGCCGGTCTCCCGGCACCGGTGCTCAACCCCGGCCGCCTCGTGCATGTTCCCGCCCTGCGTCCCGGTCTCCGGTCGTGCGACACTGATCCGGTGGTGATCGTCGGGGTCGCGGTGCTCGCCCATCAGGGGGGCTGGGACGAGATGCTGATGGTCCTCACCCCGATCGCGGTGTTCGCCCTGCTGCTGAAGCTGGCCAACTCCCGGGCCAAAGCGGCGCAGGCGACCCAGCCGCCGGAGCCCCACGCCGACCGCCGACCCGAAGCCGAGACCACCGCCCGGCAGGACGAGCCGGCCGGCCGGCCCGACGAGGCGGCGACGGGCGAGCCTAGGGCTGAGTGACGTCGGCCCCGAGGCCGGCCAGCTTCTCGACGAACCCCTCGTAGCCCCGATCGAGGTGGTGCGGCGTCGGACACCACCGTCTCGCCGTCGGCCCCCAGGGCCGCCACCACCAGGGCGGCACCGGCGCGGATGTCGTGGGCCCGCACCGGGGCGCCGGACAGCCGCTCCCGGCCCCGCACCACGGCGTGGTGGCCCTCGGTGCGGATGTCGGCGCCCATGCGGACCAGCTCGTCGATGTAGCGGAAGCGGCCCGAGAAGATGTTCTCGGTGACGATGCCCACGCCGTCCGCCGTGGTCAGCAGCGCCACCAGGAACGGCTTGTAGTCGGTGGCCAGACCCGGGATAGGGCAGCGTCGAGACGTCGACCGAGCGCAGCCGCTCGGGTGCCATGGCCCACACCCCGTCGGTCTGGGGGGAGATGCGCATGCCCATCTCGCCCAGCTTCTGCACGAGCATGTCCATGTGGTCGGCCCGGGCCCCGGCCAGGGTGATCTCCCCGCCGGCCACCCCCACGGCGGCCAGGAACGTGGCCGCCTCGATGCGATCGGGCACCACCGTGTGCTCGGCCGGGACCAGGTGGTCGACCCCCTCGATGGTGATGGTCGAGCTGCCGGCGCCCAGCACGTGGCCGCCCATCCGGTTCAAGAACGCAGCCAGGTCGGCGATCTCGGGTTCGCGGGCGGCGTTGTCGATCACGGTCGTGCCCCTTGGCCAGCACGGCCGCCATCAGCGCGTTCTCGGTGGCGCCCACGCTCGGGAACTCGAGCAGGATCCGGGTGCCGACGAGCCCGTCGGTGGTGGCCTCGATGTAGCCGTGGGCCGACTCGAACGCGGCGCCCAGCTGCTCGAGGCCGCGCAGGTGCATGTCGATGGGTCGGGGCCCGAAGTCGTCGCCGCCGGGCAGGGCCACGCGGGCCCGGCCGAAGCGGGCCAGCAGCGGGCCGAGCACCACGATCGAGGCCCGCATCCGCTCGACCAGCTCGTAGGGCGCCTCGGGCACGATGCCGGGCGGGTGGACGATGGTCAGCTCGTGGGGCTCGGAGCGCGTCACCGTCATGCCCATCGACGCCAGCAGGTCGCCCATGTGGTCCACGTCGGAGATGGCGGGCACGTTGCGCAGGACGTAGGTCCCCTCGGCCAGGCAGGTGGCGGCCATCAGCTTGAGGACCGAGTTCTTGGCCCCGCCGATCGTCACCGTGGCCCGACAGCGGGCCGCCGGGGCGCACCACGATGCGATCCGCCGACCCGGGCCTGTCCATGGCGCTCAGTATGCTCCGCCTGGTCAGCCCGGCGAAGTCGATCGGGCCCTGGTCGATCGGATGGGGAACCCACGCTCGTGCCCAAGGTCGTGACCACCCACCTGGTGCCCCCGGAGGCGGTGGCCGACTACCTGGAGCCCCGTGACGGCCTGGTCGTCGAGGTGGCCGAGGGCGAGGGTCGCTTCGCCCTGGAGAGCGGTCCGTTCCTCGACTACGAGCGGGTGGTCACGGTCGAGCGGGGCGACACCGTCGGTGGCCAGGCCGGCGAGGCGACGGTCACCGAGACCATCGTCTACCGCCTGGCCGTGCCGATCTGGGGGTTCCTGTTCGCCCGTCCGGTGCGCCGGGCGCTGCGCGACCCCGGCCGCCATCCTGGCCGGGCCTGGTGGATGCCACCCGACCACCTCGACGCCCGGGCCGCGAGCGGCTTGTCGCTGCTGTGCGTGTTCTCCGTGCTCGGCGGCTACCTGGGCACCCTGCTGTCGCAGACCAACACGTTCTTCAAGGAGGAGTTCGGCAGCACCGACGGTCAGATCGGCACGATGCTGGCGGTCGTGCGCGTCGGGGCGCTGCTGGCCCTGGCCGTGGTGGCCCTGGCCGACCGGCGGGGACGACGCTGGGTGCTGCTGTGGTCGGCGGTGGCCGGCTGCGTCATCACCGCCACCGGTGCGCTGGCCCCCAACCTGGCCTGGCTCGGGGTGAGCCAGACCATCGCCCGGGCCTTCGCCACCGCGCTGATCCTGGTGATCAGCATCATCGCCGTGGAGGAGATGCCGTCGGGGTCCCGGGCCTTCGCCGTGTCGCTGCTGACCGCCAGCGCCGCGCTGGGCGGGGGGATGTGCGTGATGCTGCTGGGGGTGGCCGGGCTGGGCGAGGCGGCGTGGCGCATCTTGTTCGTGGTCCCCCTGGCGGCCATCCCCGTCGCCGTGCGCCTCGGCCGCCGCATCCCCGAGACCCAGCGCTTCATCGCCGCCGACGCCCGGGCCGCCGTGCCGCGGCCGGAGGCCGCACCGGCACCCCGCCGGGCCTGGTGGCGCATCCCCCCGGGTCTCGACCGGGGCCGGCTCGTCCTGTTGTCGGTGTCGGGCCTCGCCCTGGCCGTGTTCGCCGTGCCCGCCTCGGCGTTCCTGAACGAGTACCTGCGCACGGAGCGACACTTCTCGACCGGGGCCATCATCGTGTTCCAACTGGCCACCAACACCCCCGGCGGCCTGGGCATCGTGGTCGGCGGCAAGCTGGCCGACCGCCGCGGCCGGCGCATCGTGGGGGCCATCGGCCTGACCGCCGGCGTGGGCTTCTCCCTGGCCACCTACCTGGTGGCGGGCTGGTCGATCTGGCTGTTCTCGCTCCTGGCGTCGCTCATCGGGGCCATGGCCATCCCCGCCTTGGCCGTGTACGGCCCCGAGCTGTTCCCCACCCACCTGCGGGGCTCGGCCAACGGCATCATCAACCTGGCCAGCGTGGTCGGCAGCGCCGCCGGGCTGTTCCTGGCCGGGCCGGCTGTCGGACCAGCTGTCGTCGCTGGGCCCGGCCATGGCCGTGCTGGCGCTGGGGCCGGTGGTGGTCATCGCCCTGGTCCTGTTGCGCTACCCCGAGACGGCGTCGCTGGAGCTCGAGCAGCTCAACCCCGACGACGCGCCGCTGTCGCGCGAGCTGCTGGCCCTCGACGGCATGGATCTGTTGCCCCAGCGCTACCCGCCCCACACCGACGAGTGACCGGCGAGTGCCGAGCGGCCGGGCCACCAGGGAGTGACCCGGTAGGGACCGATCCGATCGGGCCCGACCCGGGGCGTCGGGCGGGCACCGGTAGCATCCCGGCGTGCATCGCCGTAGCCGCCTTCTGTCCGTCGTGGTCATCGCCGCCGCCTTGCTGACCGTGGCGTGCGGCACCAGCGACCGGCCGTCGCTGGGCGCGTCGGCCGTCACCGACCCGGACGGTGCCATCACCCGGACCGACCCCGCGGCCGGTCCGACAACCGCCGCCTGCAATCAGCTGCCGGCCGGTGAGAGCACGGCGGCCACCGCGGCCCAGGCGGGTCAGCTCGCCATCTACGACCAGCCGGGCGCGGCCACCCCCGTCACCACGATGACGAACCCGCGGCTGCATCAACAACGACCCGAACGCCAAGGTCCCGCTGACGTTCCTGGTCAAGGACATCCCCGACGCCCAGCAGTGCGCCTGGGTCGAGGTCTACCTGCCCGTGCGGCCCAACGGCAGCACCGGCTGGGTGAAGGCCGCCGACGTGACCCTGGCCCGCAACCCCTACCGGATCGAGGTGGCGCTCGGCGAGTTCAAGCTGCGGGTGTTCAAGGACGACCAGCAGATCAAGGAGATCCCGGTCGGGGTGGCCAAGGACAACACCCCCACCCCCGGCGGGCTGTACTACACGACCGAGCTCATCAGGACGCCCGACCCGTCGGGGGCCTACGGTCCCTACGCCTTCGGCCTGTCAGGCTTCTCCGACACCCTGACCAGCTTCAACGGCGGCCCGGGTCAGCTCGGCATCCACGGCACCAATCAGCCGGCGGCCATCGGCACCAAGGTCAGCCACGGCTGCATCCGGATGAGCAACGACAACATCACCGCCCTGGCTCAGATGCTCCCGTTGGGGACGCCGGTCCAGGTCAGCGCCTGAGGGGACCACCCCTCGCCCCGGTTCAGTCGGCCGGTTCAGTTGGCCGGTTCAGTTGGCCCAGGTGGCCCAGGGGATCTGCCAGTCCCCGATGCCGTTGGTGGGCTGCAGCTGCTCCTGCGAGCCGACGACCTCGACCACGTCGCCGGTCTGGGAGAAGTTGTAGAACCACTGGGCGTCCTCGGTGGACGCGTTGACGCAACCGTGCGAGACGTTGGCCCGGCCCTGGGAATCGACCGACCACGGCGCGGCGTGCACGAACTCGCCGCTGTTGGAGATGCGCACGTTCCACTGCACCGTCTCGTAGTAGCCGTCGGGCGAGTTGCGGGGGATGCCGACCGTGGCCGAGTCCATCGTGGTGGTCTGCAGCTTCTCGCTGGTGACGTGGATGCCGCTCTTGGTCGGGTACTTGTCGCGACCGGTGGACACCGGGAACATGCGCACGACGACCCCGTTGTTCATCACCGCCATCTGGTGGGTCTGGGTGTCGACCTTGCTCACGTGGGCGTCGCCGATGGCGTAGCTGGTCGAGACGTCCTTGACCCCCCAGGCTCCGCCGCCCGCGTTGTACCCGGCGATGGCGGCCTTGACCGTGACCTTCGTACCCGCGCTCCAGTACACCGCCGGGCGCCAATGCAGCTCCTTGTCCGAGAACCAGCGCCACGCCCCCTTCTGGGCCGGGGTGGACGTCACCGTCAGGCGCTTCACGAACGCGGCCCGATCAGCCGCCGCCACCGGCGCGCTCAGCTTGACCACGACCGGCATCCCCACCCCGACGGTGGCGTTGTCACCGGGCGAGAGGGTGGCCTTGAACACCACCGCCGGGCCGGCACTGGTGAACTGCCACTGCTTGGGCGTCGTGCCGCCGGCCTGGTCGACCAGCGTGGCCGACACCTGGTAGGTGGTCGACGGGACCAGGGTGCCGGTGCTGACCCAGGAGGTGGCGTCCCCGCTCAGCTTGCCGGCTCAGCACCTGGTCCGCCGCGGTCACCGTCACCGCCGAGAGCGTCCCCTGGGTCACCGTGACCGTGACCGGCTTGTCCAGGGGCGCATCGGTGGCCCCCGGAGCGGGAACCGCGGTCAACCCGACGGGCAGGACCGTGGTCGTGGTGGCCGCCGTCTTGCCGCCGTCGATGCCCAGGCCCCCGCAGGCCGACACCACGAGGACCCCCACCACCAGGAGGGCAGGCCACACGAGGCGGGGCAGGCGCGAGGGAGTCACAGCCGAACAGTTTGCCCGTTCGGCGCCGAAAGGGCACGGCGGGTCACGAGATTCGGCTGCCCGCCGGGCGTCGCAGGTCGGCCAGCCAGTCGACCACGGCGGCGGCGATGGCGTCATCGGCGTTGCGGGGATCGTGGCCGCCGTCGAGCCACACGGTGGTCACCGGCCCGGGGATGGCGGCGGTCTCGTGCTCGAACTCCGCCGGCGAGCCGAACGGGATCCTTGCGACCCGAGACGAACAGGCAGGGCAGGTCGAGCGCGCCGAAATGCTCGGTGCGGAGGCGGTCGGCCCGGCCCGGCGGGTGCAGCGGATAGCTGAGCAGCACGAGCCCGGCCGCCGGCAGCCCCTCGGCCACGGCCAGGGAGCACATGCGGCCACCGAAGGACCGCCCGCCCAGCACCAGCCGGCGCGCGGCGATGTGGGCCTCGGCCACCAGGGCGGCCGCCTCCTCGCGCACCGCCGCCACCGCCACCGGGGCCTTGTCCGGCGCTCGCTTGCCCGCCTTGCGGTAGGGGAAGTCGAAGCAGGCGGCCGGGAGCGGGGCCACCGCCGCGGCCACGGCCGCCAGGGTGTGGTGGGTGCGGTCGGCGCCGGCTCCGGGCGCCAGCAACAAGGCGCCGGGCCGGGCTCGGCGCCTCGTTGGTCGCGAAGACGCGGGCGGGGTCATGAGCCCAGCAGGATGCGGCGGGCCTCGGTCAGCTCGGCGATGCGTTGGGCCGCCGCGTCCGAGGAGCCTCCGTGATCGGGGTGGGCGGCCATGAGCTCCTCGCGGAACTTGCGTTGCACCTCGCTGCGCGGCACGCCTCCGACGGTGCCGGTCGCCCGCCCGGTCGGGTCCAGGCCCAGGACGCCGATGGCCCACGAGACCGGGTTCTCGAAGGCGAAGGCGTTCAGCGGGCGACCCCGCCCGACGCCGGCCAGGGTGGCGATGAGGTCGCCGTCGACACCCCCCTGCCAGCGGACCGCCCGGCGCACCGACTGCATCACCGCGGAGCGCACCGATCGGTCCAGCCGACCGGCGGCGTACACGGCGCCGAGCACCTGCTGGGCCGGGAGTCCGTTGTCGTCGTCGAAGTCGAACGAGAGCTCCTCGCCGTGGCCGACGAGTCGGTGACGGCTGGGCTGGAGGCCGATCTTGTCCTCCTGGAAGCGGTAGCGGAGGCGGGGCTGGGGCACCCGGCGCCCTTCCTCCAGCTCGGTCGTGAGCCGCATCAGGTCGGGCACCAGGTCGGGGTCGATCTCGGCGATGTTGTTGGCCACGATGCCGCCCAGCAGGATGCCCGCCGAAGCCGGGAGGCGGGTCGGTCGGGCAGGTTCATCTTGCCCAGCGACACCCGCCGGGTGGGCGCGATCGGGCGCGAGTGGTAGATCTCGAGCTCGGCCACGACCATGATCGTCACGGTAACCGGCGTCCCGCCGAACCCTTCAGTCGGCCCGTCCCCGACGCCGCGTTCGGGCGACCGGAGGCTCAGACGTACTGGCGCAGCAGGGACCGCAGCTCGGTGGCGTCCTCAGTGATGAGGTCGTCGGAGACGTCGTCGTCCTCGAGCATGGACTTGCAGGCGGAGCGAGCGCTCGATGAAGCCGTTCCACACCGACGGCTCGTAGCCGAACGGCAGGGATCGGCCCTCGATGCGATCGGCCGCCGCCACCGCCCCGAGGATGCCGTCGGCGTCGCGCGGGTTGTTGTGCAGGCGGTCGCAGGCCACGAACAGGTCGGACAGGATCTCGGCGGTCTCCAGCCCGTCGTCGGCGTCGCCGTCCTCCATCGGCGCGGTCGACGGCTCCGAAGTCGAGCGTGTCGAGCAGCTCCTCGACCCGGTCCTCGTCCTCGGCCAGCACCGACAGGTCGCCCTCGACGTCGAACTCGTAGGGGATGGCCGCCTCGCCCAGCGCGTCGGTGAGCACGCCCGAGCTGATCCATCGTCCACTCGTTGACCTCGTACACCACCCGCTCCGCGTCCGGATCGAGCGCGGCGCCCAGGGTCGCGTCCACCTCGTCGATGAGCTCGTCCACCTTGGCCTCGTCGGTGCCGTCGACGACCAGCGTCGTGCCCGACCAGGCCCGGGCGATGTCGGAGCCGGCCAGCAGCTGTTCGAGCATGGCGCGACCCTCGTGTGACCAGTCGTGCAGCTCGTAGGTGACCTCGCCGCCGACGCCGTGCCCCGCCCTCGGCGGCCGTCGCTCACCGTCGGGTCGCCCGTCGTCGGAGTCGCGCGACCAGCTCGACCCCGCAGTCGAGGCAGTGCTCGACTGCTCGAGACGTACTCACTTCCACACGAGGGGCACCGCGCGCGTCGACATGACGCGGCATCCTTGCACGCCCGGCCGGCGGCGTCAGATGACGGGGCTCTCGACGTAGCGGCCGAAGACCTCGGCCAGCGTCGCCATGATCTCGCCCTCGGTGGCGTAGGTGCGCACCGCGTCGATGAGGGCCGGCATGAGGTTCACGTCGGGCTCCGCGGCGTCGGCGCGCACCCGGGCCAGCGCGGCGCGCACCGCCGCGGCGTCACGGTCGGCCTTGACCGCACCGAGCCGCTTGACCTGCTGCTGCTCCTGCTCGGCGGTGATCTGCAGGATCTCGAGCGAGGCGTCGTCGCTTCCCTCGGTGAAGGCGTTGGCGCCCACCTGCACCCGCTCGCCCCGGTTGAGCTGGCGCTCGAACTGGTAGGCCGAGTCGGCGATCTCGCCCTGGAACCAGCCGTTGTCGATGCCGGCGTAGACGCCCTCGAGCACCGAGCCGTCGCCGAGCTCCAGCAGGTGGGCGAAGACCGACTCGGCCTGCGCCTCCAGCTCGTCGGTGAGCGCCTCGACGAACCACGAGCCGCCGAGCGGGTCGGCCACGTTGGCCACGCCCGGTCTCGTGGGCGATGACCTGCTGGGTGCGCAGCGCGATGCGGGCCGCCTTCTCGGTGGGCAGGGCCAGGGCCTCGTCCATCGAGTTGGTGTGCAGGCTCTGGGTGCCCCCGAGCACGCCGGCCAGGGCCTCGATGGCGGTGCGGGCGATGTTCACCTCGGGCTGCTGGGCCGTGAGCGACACCCCGGCGGTCTGGGTGTGGAAGCGCAGGGTCAGCGAGCGCTCGTCGGCGCGCCCCGTAGTGGTCCCGCATCCAGCGGGCCCAGATGCGGCGGGCGGCGCGGTACTTGGCGATCTCCTCGAAGAAGTCGATGTGGGCGTTGAAGAAGAAGCTCAGCCGGGGGGCGAAGTCGTCGACCGCCAGCCCGGCCGCCTGGGCCAGCTCCACGTAGGCGAACCCGTTGGCCAGGGTGAAGGCCAGCTCCTGGGCGGCCGTCGAGCCGGCCTCGCGGATGTGGTAGCCGGAGATCGAGACCGGGTGCCAGCGAGGCATCTCCGCCGCGCAGAAGCGGATGGTGTCGGCCACCAGGCGCATCGACGGGCGGGGCGGGAAGACGAACTCCTTCTGGGCCTGGTACTCCTTCAGGATGTCGTTCTGCAGCGTGCCGCCGAGCCGGGCCCGGGGCGACGCCGCTCTTCTCGGCCACGGCGACGTACATGGCGAAGATGACCGCGGCCGGCGAGTTGATGGTCATCGACGTGGTGACCGAGCCGAGGTCGATGCCGGCGTAGAGGTCCTCCATGTCGGCCAGGGTGTCGACGGCCACGCCGCACTTGCCGACCTCGCCCTCGGCCAGGGGGTCGTCGCTGTCGCGGCCCATCAGGGTGGGCAGGTCGAAGGCGGTGGACAGGCCGTCGCCGCCGGCGGCCAGCAACTCGCGGAAGCGCTGGTTCGTGTCGGTGGCGGTGCCGAACCCGGCGAACATGCGCATGGTCCACAGCTTCGAGCGGTACATCGAGGCGTAGGGGCCCCGGGTGTAGGGGTACTGGCCGGGCCAGCCGATGCGCTCGGCGAAGGGCCGCCGTCAGGCGCGGCCCGTCCCGGCTTCCGGGGGGCCGTAGAGGGGCTCGAGCGGCACGCCTGACATCGTCTCGAAGGCGATCGTCGCGGCGCTGCGCCGCGGCGAAGGCCTCCTGCCACTCCTGTGCACCCATGGCCCGCCAGTATCGTCCCGCCGGGCCGGCCGGTGCATCTCGACCCCGGGCCCACCGGGCGCGGTCCGGCGGATGGCGGGGTCGGTTCGAAGGGTGGCCACGGCCGCTAGTAGCTTGGGCGCCCATGAGCACCTCCGAGCCCGACCGCAACCTCGCCCTCGACATCGTGCGGGTGACCGAGGCCGCCGCCATGGCCGCCTCCCGCTGGATGGGCCGGGGCGACAAGGAGGGCGCCGACGGCGCCGCCGTCGACGCCATGCGCATCACCCTCCAGAGCGTCCCGATGGACGGCATCGTGGTGATCGGCGAGGGCGAGAAGGACGAGGCGCCCATGCTGTTCAACGGCGAGTTCGTCGGCGACGGCACCGGACCCGGCCACCGACATCGCCGTCGACCCGATCGACGGCACCACCCTCACGGCCAAGGGCCGGGGCAACGCCACTGGCCGTGATCGCCGTGAGCGACCGGGGCACCATGTTCGACCCGGGCCCGTGCGTCTACATGGAGAAGATCGCCGTCGGGCCCGGAGTGCGCCGGGGTGATCGACCTGAACCGGTCCCCCACCGAGAACCTGCTGGCCGTGGCCGAGGCCAAGGGCGAGTCGGTGCGCAACGTGACCGCGGTGATCCTCGACCGCGACCGCCACGACGACCTCATCGCCGAGGTGCGCGAGGCCGGGGCCCGCATCCGCCTCATCCCCGACGGCGACGTGGCCGGCGCCATCTCCACCGCCTGGTCCGACTCGGGCGCCGACATCCTCTTCGGCATCGGCGGCACCCCCGAGGGCGTCATCAGCGCCGCCGCCCTCAAGTGCATGGGCGGCGAGATCCTCGGCCGGCTGTGGCCCCGCGACGACGCCGAGCGGGCCGCGGCCGTGGCCGCCGGCTACGACCTCGACCGGGTGCTCGACCACCGACGACCTGGTCGGCGGCGACAACTGCTTCTTCGCCGGCACCGGCATCACCGACGGCGAGCTGCTCAAGGGCGTCCACTACGACCGGCACGGGGCCACCACCCAGTCGCTGGTCATGCGGTCCCGCTCGGGCACGGTGCGCATGATCAACGCCCGCCACAACCTGTCGAAGCTGGGCTCCTTCAGCGCCATCGAGTTCGACTGACCCCGGCCCGACCCGGGCACGCCTCGTTCTGGCTGCGCCGTTCGACCGCGGAGGTCACCTGGCGCGACCAGAACGGGAAGAACGGCGGAGTCGGTCAGAACAGGATGCGCAGGGCCAGGTCGATCGCCACCAGCGACACTGCCAGGCCGATCTCGAAGACGGCGGCGACCACGGCGATGGCCACGGCGATGAGGAAGGGCACGCTGACCAGCCGCAGCAGCGAGCCGTAGCCGGGGAGGTCGCGGTGGGTCTCCAGCAGGAGCCGGCCCGCCTTGCCGGTGTCGCGGACGAAGCCTCGCCGCCCCGGGGTCGGACCCGTGCGCCGCGACTCGGCCACCAGGTCGGCCAGCTCGGAGGCGTGGCCCTTGGCCACCTCGGGCGAGCGGCGCAGCCACTCCGGCAGGGCCAGCACCTCTTCCAGCGCGCCGTGGAACATCCACAACACGACGGGCGCCGGGACGAGCAGAGCCACCACCACCACGAGGAGCCCGACGGTCAGCAGCGAGGGCACGCCGTGGCTCAGGACGACGGCGGCGACGACGGCGATGGAGACGGCGGCCGAGATGGCCAGCACCTTCACCGCGCCGACCAGGCCACGGGCCAGCGGCACGAGGCGCTGCAGCACCGCGATGACCGAGCGGCCGCCCTGGATGGCATACCCCATGGGTTGTCCCATCCGCCCAGTGTGCCCCGCATCCGGGTCGATCATGCGTCGCTCAGACGGTGACGTGGAGCGCGGTGAGCCCCCGCAGCACGAAGTGGTCCCGGTAGACGGGCTCCTGGGCCAGCTCGAGGTCGGGGAACCGCCGGACGAGGGTCCCCACCGCGATCTGGCCCTCGAGGCGGGCCAGGGCCGCCCCCAGGCAGTAGTGGAGGCCCTGGGAGAAGGCCAGGTGGTGGTTGTCCGCCCGGCCCGACGTCGAGGCGGGCCGGATCGGCGAAGCGGGCCGGGTCCCGGTTGGCCGCCGCCAGCAGGGTGATCACCGACGTGCCCTTGGCGATCGGCTGGCCGCCCACCTCCAGGTCCTCGGTGGCGACGCGACCCGTGACGTGGACCGGGCCCTCGAAGCGCAGCAGCTCCTCGACGCCGGGCACGTCGAGCGCCGGGTCGTCGCGCCAGCGGCGCAGCTGGTCCCGGTCGCGCAGCAGGGCGTAGGTGCCGTTGCCGATGAGGTTCATGGTCGTCTCGTGCCCGGCGACGAACAGCAGCATGACCGTGCTGGTGAGCTCGTCCTCGGACAGGCGGTCGCCCTGCTCCTCGACGGCGAGCAGGGCGCTCGACCAGGTCGTCGGCCGGACGGGCCCGGCGCTCGGCGAACAGCTCCTGGAAGTAGGCCACGAAGTTGAAGGCCGCCTCCAGCCCCCGCTGCAGCAGCTCGGCGTCGATGTCGTTGTCGAGGAGGCGGGAGGCGTCCGACGACCAGCCGGCGAAGTGGTCGCGGTCGTCCAGCGGCACGCCGAGCATCTCGCAGATCACGGTGACCGGCAGCTCGAAGCCGAGGTCGGTCACGACGTCGAGGCCCCCGGCATCGGCGGCCTCGTCGAGGATGCCGTCCACCAGCTCCTGGATGCGGGGTCGCAGCCGCTCGACGGTGCGAGGGGTGAAGCCCTTGGACACCAGCTTGCGCAGCCGGGTGTGGTCGGGCGGATCCATGAACAGCATGGTCCGCTGGTCCTCTTCCTCCAGCAGGGCGCGCAGGTCGCCCTCGGCGTACTGCGCGGGGCGGGTCGGCGTGCTTGTTGTTGGACGAGAAGCGCGTGGTCGCGCAGCACCGCCTCGCAGTCGGCGTGGCGGGTGAGCACCCAGTCGCCCTCGGGGTTGCGCCACACCGGGGCCTCGGTCCGCATGCGGTCATAGGTGGGCCAGGGATCGGTCCAGTCGTAGGGCCCGAACTCGTCGGAGCCGCCGAACAGACCGGTGGTCGGGGAGGCGTCGCTCACCACGACGCCGAACCTAGCCCTCGAGCCCAGCTCGCGCTGGCCGAGCCGGGCGAGGCGGGCCAGGTCCTCGGCCGACTCCAGCGACGAGTGCACGAACCCTCGAGCGCCTGCTTGCGCTCGACCAGGCTCTGGGCGCGGCGTCCGGTCGAGGCCAGGGCGTCGGGCGCGACCGCCGTCGGCACGACCTGGACACGTGGGAGCGGGCCCGCCGGCTGGCCTTGCCCCAGTAGGCCTTGAACATGCCGACGTCGAACGTGCCCGGCGAGACGCGGTTGGCGCCCCGCACCCGGGCCGGGGGCGTGCGCAGCCCCTTCACGATGCCCAACCAGCTCCCCACCTTGAGCACGTAGTAGGTCGGGTCGAACTCCCACCAGAAGAACCCCTGGCGGGCCGACGCCTGGTAGTAGTGGTGGTTGTTGTGCCAGCCCTCGCCCATGGTCATCACCGCGATGACCGCCGAGTTCCGGCTGGTGTCGGTGGTGGCGTAGCGGCGCCGGCCGAACACGTGGGCCAGCGAGTTCACCGTGAACGTGGCGTGCCAGAGCAGCACGGTGGACAGGAAGAAGCCGATCAGCAGCCCGCTCCACCCGGCGATGAGGAAGCAGGCGAGGCCGAGCGCCCACGGGCCGATCCAGTCCTTCTTGTTCAGGAAGACCAGCTCGGGGTACTTGGCGAAGTCGCGGATGCGGTCGTAGTCGGTCGCCGCGTACTTGTCGCACAGGATCCAGCCGACGTGGCTCCACCAGAACCCCTTCTGGGTCGGTGAGTGGATGTCGTCGGGCGTGTCGCTGTAGCGATGGTGGTCGCGGTGGTGGGCGGCCCACCACAGCGGGCCCTTCTGCGCCGCCGTCGTGCCGCCGAAGGCCAGCAGGAACTGCCAGAACCGGTTGAGCCGGTAGCTGCGGTGGGCGAAGTAGCGGTGGTAGCCGGCGGTGATGAAGAACATCCGGCCGAAGTAGAGCACCACGCACAGCACCACGGCCGGTCACGCTGACCCCCGTGAAGATGGCCAGCAGCGGGCAGCAGGTGCAGCAGCAGGAACGGGATCGAGGTCAGCTTGGTTACCCGCTCGTCGGGGCTCCGGCCGCCGGCCGGCACGGCCGTATCGGGCGAATCCGGGATGGTCGAGCAGCGGGTGCGGGAGCGGACATCAACGTGCCTTCTGGGAGCGGGGAGGACGACGAGAGACGAACGCGTAGCCTACCGACCAGTAGGTAGGGAGCTCATCCCGCCCCCGGGACGCCTGCGGGAACGGGGAGCTGCTGGTTGACAGACCCCGCCCGTCGGGCTGCACTCGCGGGACGGGGCCACCATGTCGAGAGGTCGAGGGGGATGCCATGACCACCGAGCTACCCGAGGTCCACGCCCGGGCGCTGGCCGAGACCCGGCGCTTCGTGGCCGGCGTCGGAGCCGACCAGTGGGACGCCACCACCCCGTGCGCCGACTGGGACCTGCGGGCCCTGGTCAACCACGTGGTGGCCGGGCAACTTCTGGGTCGCTCCCCTGCTCGGGGGCCGCACCATCGCCGAGGTCGGCGACCGCTACGACGGCGACGTGCTCGGTGCCGACCCGCTGGCCGCCTACGACCGATCGGCCGACGAGGCCCGGGCGGCCGCCGAGGTGCCCGGCGCCATGAGCGCGCCGTGTGCCGTCTCCTACGGGCCGGTGCCCGGCGAGATCTACCTCGGGCCATCGCATCATCGACGTGGTCATCCACGGCTGGGACATCGCCACGGCCACCGGCCAGGACGCCTCGCTCGACCCTGACCTGGTCGAGCAGTGCTGGGGCATCGTCGAGCCCCAGCTCGTCGCTGCTCGAGGCCAGCGGCATGTTCGGCCACCGCGTCGAGCCCGGCGAGGGCGCGACGGCGGAGGAGCGCCTGCTCGCTACGCTCGGTCGTCGGCCCTGATCCGCCGGGCGCCCGTTCTGGCGTCGCTCAGCATCGCCGGGGCCGACAGCATCGACGCCGGAACGTCAGGGCTCCCCCGGAAACCCCGGAGCCGACCGGCACCGGAGAACTGTCGTGACC
This sequence comes from uncultured Microthrixaceae bacterium, assembly GCA_963726905.1. GTDB lineage: Bacteria > Actinomycetota > Acidimicrobiia > Acidimicrobiales > Acidimicrobilacustridaceae > UBA4742. The sequence continues at coordinate 198,249 of CAVSDZ010000005.1, read as the reverse complement.
GACCTGATCACCGAGCCCGAACCCCACCCGCACGTCGCGCCCCGCGCCTCGGTCGGCGAGGCCCGCCTGGCCGGCGCGGTGGCCGCGGGCGTGGCCCTGGGCGTGGGCGAGCTGGTCACCGGGCTGGGCGGCTCCAGCCAGTCGCTGATCGGCTCGGTCGGCAACGCCTTCATCCAACAGAGCGGCGGCGACCTGGCCCGCACCGCCATCCGGATCTTCCAGACCGACGACAAGCCCGCCCTCATCACCGGCATCGTGGTGATCTCGCTGCTCATCGGCGCCGCGCTGGGCGTGGCCTCCCGGCGGCGTCCGTGGGTCGGGCGTGGCCGGCTTCGCCGCCTTCGGGGTGGTCGGGGTGCTGGCCGCCGCCCGCGACCCGCTGGCCTCGGTGGGCCGGGCCACCATCGCCGCCACCGTGGCGGTGGCCGCCGGCCTGATCACCCTGACGCTGCTGCTGCGGCTGGCCGCCTCCACGCATGCCGCGCCCCGATCGAACGCGGCCCGCCCGACCCCGAGCCGGGGCGAGCGACGCACCAGTCGCACGGTGCCGGTGCGCGACACCCCCACCAGCCCCCATGCGTCTCGGCGGGCGTTCCTGGGCTGGACGCCGGCCGCCGGCGCCTTCGCCGTCACCGCAGCACTGGCCGGGCGGGCGGCCATGAAGGGCACGGCCAACGCGGCGCGGGCCGCCATCCAGCTGCCGGCGCCCACCAACCGGGCCGTGCCGCTCGGTGCCCCCGCCGCCCTCCAGGGCCCGGGCGTGGCCCCGTTCCCGGTCGACGGGCTGACCCCCTACCTGGTGGCCAACCACGACTTCTACCGGATCGACACCGCTCTGGTCGTCCCGAACGTCAACCCCGACTCGTGGAACCTGAAGGTGTCGGGCATGGTCGACCACCCCTTCCAGATCGGCTTCGACGAGCTCCTGGCCATGCCCCAGGTGGAGGAGGCGGTGACCCTGTCGTGCGTCTCCAACGAGGTGGGCGGCAACCTCGTGGGCAACGCCCTGTGGCAGGGCGTGCCGCTGCGCACCCTGCTGGACCGGGCCGGCGTGCAGGCCGGGGCCAGCCAGGTCGTGGGCCGGTCGGTCGACGGCTTCACCGCCGGGTTCCCCACCGCCGCGCTCGACCGCCGAACGCACCGCCATGGTGGCGGTGGGCATGAACGGCGAGCCGCTGCCGGTGCTGCACGGCTTCCCCGCCCGCCTCGTCGTGGCCGGCCTCTACGGCTACGTCTCGGCCACCAAGTGGCTCAGCGAGATCCACCTCACCACCCTGGAGGACTTCGACGGCTACTGGATCCCCCGGGGCTGGTCGAAGGAGGGGCCGATCAAGACCGCAGTCGCGCATCGACGTTCCCCGGTCGGGGGCCCTGCTGAGCGCCGGGACCATCCCGATCGCCGGGGTGGCGTGGGCGCCCGGGCCGGGCCGGGGCATCACGAAGGTCGAGGTGCAGGTCGACGACGAACCGTGGCGGGAGGCCACCCTCGGCCCGGTGCTGTCGGGCAACACCTGGCGCCAGTGGCTGCTCGCGTGGGACGCCACCCCGGGCGACCCACACGCTGCAGGTGCGGGCCACCGACGGCACCGGGCGAGACCCAGACCAGCGACCAGGCCCCACCGGAGCCCGACGGCGCCACCGGGTGGGACTCCCACCGGGTCAAGGTCAGCTGACGGGGCGTCAGGTAGAGGTGCCGTACACTCGCCCGGCCGACGCACGAGACGACCCCGGGGGACCCATGAGCGACGAGGCAGCGGAACGACCACTCGAGGACCAGGTCCTGCACCGCGTCGCCGACGGCGTGGCCTGGATCACCCTCAACCGGCCCGAGGCCCACAACGCCATCACGCCCGACCAGCGCGACCGGGTCATCGACCTGCTGGCCGCCGCCAGCGACGACCTGGCGGTGCGCTGCGTGGTGCTGACGGCCAACGGCAAGGGCTTCTGCACCGGGGCCGACCTGCGGGCCAGCCGTCCGACGCCCCGCCCGACCCGACGGCGCCCCGGAACGCACCGCCGGCGAGGTGGCCCGCATGATCCGCGACGGGGCCCAGCGCCTCATCGCCGCCGTGCTCGACTGCGAGAAGCCGGTCATCGCCGCCGTCAACGGCACGGCCGCCGGCATCGGCGCCCACCTGGCCCTCGCCTGCCGACCTGGTGCTGGCCGCCGAGAGCGCCAGCTTCATCGAGGTGTTCGTGCGCCGAGGCCTCGTGCCCGACGGTGGCGGCGCCTACCTGCTGCCCCGCCTGATCGGGCTGCACAAGGCCAAGGAGCTGCTGTTCTTCGGCGACAAGCTCCCGGCCGCCGACGCCGCCGCCCTGGGCCTGGTCAACCGGGTCGTCCCCGACGACGAGCTGCTGGCGACGGCCGGGGAGTGGGCCGGCCCGCCTGGCCGCCGGACCCCGCTCGCTGGTGCTGACCAAGTGGCTGGTGAACCGCTCGCTCGACAGCGACCGGGCCACCGCCTTCCACGACGAGGCCCTGGCCCAGGACCTCAACATGACGACCGCCGACGCCCAGGAGGGCGTGGCCAGCTTCGTCGAGCGACGGGACCCCGTCTACCGGGGCTGGTGAGCGGCGGCGGCGCGGCGGAGTCGGTCGCGCACGGCGTCGCCCAGCCCCCCGGGCGGCGGCGGGACCACCACCACCACGTCGGCCCCGAGCCGGTCCACCTGGCGGAGCCGGTCGTAGAGCACGTGGGCGTAGTCGTCGGCGGGCCCGCCGGCTCGAGCTCGATGGCGTCGGGGTCGAGCTCGTCGACCAGCCCGGGGCCAGGACGGCGACCCGTTGACCGGCGGCCAGCAGCTCGCTGACCCGCCGCGCCGCCGCGTCGGCGGGCTCGACGACCTCGACGCGGGCCCGGGGCGCGTAGTGCGCCTCCAGCATCCCGGGGGCCCGGGCACCGCCCGACGACGGCGGCTCGTCCACGGCCACCCGCGGCCGCGCCCCCAGCACGCTCGGCCAGGCGGTCGACGCTGACCCCGCCGAGGCGCAGCACCACCGGCGTCGGGCCGGTGCAGTCCACGATGGTGGACTCGACGCCCACCGGGCTCGGTCCGCCGTCGAGCACGACGTCGACGTCGTCGCCCAGGTCGGCGACGACGTGGGCGGCCCGTGGTGGGGCTGACCCGGCCGAACCGGTTGGCCGACGGCGCCGCCACCCCGGCGGCCCGACCGGCCCGGCGCTGGGCGAAGCGCGCGCAGCAGGGCGGCGGGCCACGGGATGGTCGGGCACCCGCAGCGCCGACCGTGTGACGGCCCCCGGTGACGGCGTCGAGCACGGCCGGTCCCCGCTCGAGCACCAGGGTCAGCGGGCCGGGCCAGAACGCGTCGGCCAGCAGCCGGGCCGCGGTCGGGCACCGATGACGCCCACTGGTCGAGGGCGGTGGCGTCGGCCACGTGCACGATCAGCGGGTGATCGGCGGGCCGGCCCTTCACCGCGAAGATCCGGGCCACGGCCGCGCCGTCACCGGCGTCGGCCCCCAGGCCGTAGACCGTCTCGGTGGGGAAGGCCACCAGGCCACCCGAGTCCAACACCGCGGCGGCCCGCTCGATGTCGTCGTCGCTCGCCGTCACGCCGGAATGGTGCCACCCCCGCTGCCCCCAACCCCGCCGGCGGCCGGGACGGAGGTCAGTCGATCTCGAAGCGGTAGCCCATGCCCGGCTCGGTGATGAAGTAGCGGGGCTGGCTGGGGTTGGGCTCGAGCTTGCGGCGCAGGCCGGCCATGTAGACCCGCAGGTAGTTGGCCTCGGTCGCGTACTCCGGGCCCCACACCTCCTGCAGCAGCTGGCGCTGGGTGACGAGCTTGCCCCGGTTGCGCACGAGCTGTTCGACCAGCCCCCACTCGGTCGGCGTGAGGTGGACCTCGGCGCCGTCGCGGGTGACCCGCTTGGCGGCCAGGTCGATGGAGAAGTCGGTCGGTCTCGATCACCGGCAGCTCCTCGACCGGGGCGGCCCGGCGCAGCGCGGCCCGCAGCCGGGCCAGCAGCTCGTTCATGCCGAACGGCTTGGTGAGGTAGTCGTCGGCACCGGCGTCGAGGGCGTCGACCTTGTCGGCCTCGTCCTCGCGCACCGACAGCATGACGATCGGCACCTTGCGTCCAGCCCCGCAGGCCGCGGACCACCTCGATGCCGTCGATGCCGGGCAGCCCGATGTCGAGGATCACGACGTCGGGGTGGCGCTCGGCCGCCAGGCGCAGGGCGTCCTCGCCGGTGGCGGCCAGGTCGACCTCGTAGTCGCGGGCGCGCAGGTTGGTGGCCAGGGCCCGCCGGATCTGGGGCTCGTCGTCGACGACCAGGACCCGGGTCACGGGCGGGGCTCCGATACGGCTCGGTCCACGGTCGGCTGGTGATCCGAGGGCCGACGGCGAGCGGCCAACGCGTCGGCGTCGGCGTCGGCGTCGTGGGCGGTCGGCCGGGCCGGCGGGGTCGAGCGAGATCACCGCGGTGAGCCCGCCGCCGGGCGTGTCCTCGAGGACGAGCTCGCCGCCCATGGCCAGCGTGAAGCCCCGGGCCACGGCCAGGCCCGAGCCCGACGCCGGTGCCCCGGGCGCCGGTCGCCCAGCCGCTGGAACGGCTCGAAGATCCGCTCGCGGTCGGCGGGCGGCACGCCCGGGCCGCGGTCGATGACCCGCAGGTCGATGCGACCGGCCGACCTCGCCGGCCTCGATGCGCACCGGCTCGTCGGGCGGGGCGTAGCGCAGCGCGTTGGAGACCAGGTTGGCCACCACCCGCTCGAGCAGGACCGGGTCGGCGAGCACCGGCGGGCAGCTGCTCGGAGACGTCGACCTCGACCTGATCGGTCGGCTCGCTCAGGCTGGCCAGGGCCAGGGCCACGATCTCCTCGAGCGCCACCGGGCGCAGGGCCACCGACGAGGGCCCCGGTCTCGAGCCGGCTCATGTCGAGCAGGTTGCCGACCAGGTCGTTGAGCCGGTCGGCCTCCTCGTCGATGGTGGCCAGGAACTCGTGGCGGGCCGTCGGGGTCCAGTCGACGTCCTCCTGCAGCAGGCTGGTGGCCGACGCCTTGATCGAGGCCAGCGGCGTGCGCAGGTCGTGCGACACCGCCCGCAGGATGGCGGTGCGCAGCTGGTCGGCCTCGGCCAGCGCCTCGGCCTCGGCCGCCTCGGCCTTGAGCCGGCGCCGCTCGAGGGCGGAGGCGAGCTGGGCGGCGAACACCTGCAGCACCTGCTGGTCGTCGGCGTTGAGCGGCGGGCCCGACGTGCACGAGCACGGCACCGCCGTCGAGCGGCACCGAGGCGTGGCCCGTCGGGGGTGAGCGGAGGATCCTCGCCCGGCGACGCCTCGACCAGCCAGCCGCCGTCGTCGGGCACCAGCAGGGCCACGGCGTCGCGGTCGAAGGTCGACGCGCAGGTGGGCGACCATCTCGGCCACCGCGTCGTCGTCGCCGACCAGGCCGCCGGCCACGCGGGCCAGGGCCTCGGCCTCGGCCCGGGCCCGGCTGGCGTCGGCCGAGCGCCGCGACACCTGGGTCACCAGCGCGCTCACCAGGGCCGGCGACCACCAGGAACGTGACCAGGGCGACGAGGTTCTCGCCCTCGGCGATGGTGAACGTGTGGATGGGCTCGGTGAAGAACCAGTTGACCGCGAGCGAGGCCACCACCGCGGCGACGAGGGCCGGCCAGAAGCCCGCCGACCATGGCCACCACCACCACCAGCACGAGGAACAGCAGCATCTCGGTGGGCAGGTTGAGCGCGCCCGTCGAACTGCGACAGCAGCAGCGTCAGCAGGGGGATGCCGATGACGGTCAGCAGCCAGCCGGCGGCCTGGCGCCGGGCGGAGAGGTGGGGCAGGCGACGGCGGCGCAGGACGGGTCCGACTCCCTCGCCCTGGCGCCTTCGGCTGCTCCTCGTCGCTGATGACGTGGACGTCGATGTCGCCCGCCTCGCGCAGCACGGCGTTGATGATCGAGCCCGCGGGTGAGCTCGGACCAGCGGCTGCGGCGGGTGGCGCCGAGCACCAGCTGGGTGGCGTGCTCGCCGCGGGCGAACTGGGTGAGGGCCTTGGCCACGTCGCTGCCGACGACCTCGTGGTAGGTCGCCGCCGAGGTCGGCCAGCAGCTGGCGGTGGCGCTCGAGCAGCTCGCGGCGGGGCGTCGGCCAGCCCGTCGGTGGCCTGCACGTGGACCCCGAGCAGGTCGGCCTTCGTCCGCTGGGCGATGCGGGCGGCCCGGCGGATCAGGTGCTCGCCGCTGGGCGCGCCGGTGACCGCCACCACCACCCGCTCGCGGGTCTCCCAGGTGCTGGCGATGCCCTGGGCCTCCATGTAGTCCTGCAGGCCGGCGTCGACCTTGTCGGCCACCCACAGCAGGGCCAGCTCGCGCAGGGCGCTGAGGTTGCCGACCCGGAAGTAGTTGCCGAGGGCGGCGTCGACCTTCTCGGCCCGGTAGATGTTGCCGTGGGCCATGCGCCGCCGCAGCGCCTCGGGGGTCATGTCGACCAGCTCGACCTGGTCGGCGGCCCGCACCACGGCGTCGGGCACCGTCTCGCGCTGCTTCACCCCGGTGATCTGCTCGACCACGTCGTTGACCGACTCGAGGTGCTGGACGTTGACCGTGGAGATGACGTCGATGCCGGCGTCGAGCAGCTCCTCGACGTCCTGGTAGCGCTTGGCGTTGCGCGAGCCGGGCACGTTGGTGTGGGCCAGCTCGTCGACCAGCACCACCTGGGGCCGGCGGGCGAGCACGGCGTCGACGTCCATCTCCTCGAACGTGGCGCCGCGGTGGGTCATGCACCCGGCGGGGGACGATCTCGAGGTCGCGCAGCTGGGCCGCCGTCTTGGGCCGGCCGTGGGTCTCGACGAAGCCGACCACCACGTCGGTGCCGCGCTCGTGGCGGCGGTAGCCCTCGTCGAGCATGGCGAAGGTCTTGCCCACGCCGGGCGCCGCACCCAGGTAGATGCGCAGGTGGCCGCGGCTCATGGCCGGAGTCTACGAACTCGGTGCTCGCCCACCGTGCCCCCCGACGGGTCGGAGGAGGTGACCCCGGGTCGGGGAGCACGGTGGAGCGACTCATCCCTGGGCGTCCAGGGCCAGGTTGAGCGCGAGCACGTTGACGCCCGGCTCGCCCAGGAAGCCGAGGCGACCGGCCGTGCGTGTGCTGGTCGATCAGCTGGTTGACGACCGAGACGTCGAGGCCCCGGGCCTGGGCCACCCGGTTGGCCTGGAGCCGGGCGTTGGCCACCGAGATCTGCGGGTCGACGCCCGAGCCCGACGACGTCACCGCGTCGACCGGCACCGGCGCGTCGGCGGCCAGGCCGTTGAGCCTGCGCGGTAGGCCTGCACCCGCTGGGTCACGCCGTCGGCGCGACTCGTCGACGTCGGGGGTCGACGGGTCGTCGGTCGCGCCGTCGAGCAGCGTCGGGTTGGTCGGGCCGAGGTTCGAGCCGCCGCGAGTTCGACAGCGACAGGTCGGCTCGGGTCGCCGGGCTGGCCGTCGGCGTCGGTCGACCCGCTGGCGGTGATGCCGGCGGCCGACGGCCGGCCCTGGAAGTAGCGTGTCGCCGGTGAAGGTCTGGCCGAGCAGCGACGAGCCGACGACCTGGCCGTCCTGCTTGACCAGCGAGCCGTTGGCCTTGTCGCTTGAACGCCACCTGGGCCGACGCCCAGCGTCGACCAGCGGGTAGGCGAGGCCGAGGACGACGGTGAAGACCACCATCATGCGGAGGGCGGGAAGCAGTTGGCGACGCATCACTTGACTCCCAGTGGCGGTGATGACGAGGTCGATGAGCTTGATGCCGATGAAGGGGGCGATCAGGCCGCCGACGCCGTAGATGAGGATGTTGCGGCGCAGCACGGCGGCCGCGCCGGCGGCCCGGAACTTCACGCCGCGCAGGGCCAGCGGGATCAGCGCCACGATGATGAGGGCGTTGAAGATGACGGCCGAGAGGATCGCCGAGCTCGGGCGACGACAGCTTCATGATGTTGAGCGTCTCGAGCGCGGGGAACACCCCGACGAACATGGCCGGGATGATGGCGAAGTACTTGGCCACGTCGTTGGCGATCGAGAACGTGGTCAGCGAGCCCCGGGTGATGAGCAGCTGCTTGCCGATCTCGACGATCTCGATGAGCTTGGTCGGGTTCGAGTCGAGGTCGACCATGTTCCCGGCTTCCTTGGCCGCCTGGGTGCCGGTGTTCATGGCCACGCCCGACGTCGGCCTGGGCCAGGGCCGGGGCGTCGTTGGTGCCGTCGCCGGTCATGGCCACCAGGAAGCCGCCGGCCTGCTCCTTCTTGATGAGGGCCATCTTGTCCTCGGGGGTGGCCTCGGCCAGGAAGTCGTCGACGCCGGCCTCCTCGGCGATGGCCGCGGCGGTCAGGGGGTTGTCGCCGGTGATCATCACCGTGCGGATGCCCATGGCCCGCAGCTCGTCGAAGCGCTCGCGCATGCCCGACTTCACGACGTCCTTGAGCTGGATCACGCCGAGGACCCGGCCGTTCTCGACCACGGTCAGCGGCGTGCCGCCCTGGGTGGCGATGGCCTCGACCTCGACGTCGAGCTCGGGCGGGACGGTGCCGCCCTGCTCCTCGACGTAGCGCTTGACCGAGTCGGCCGCGCCCTTGCGGACGTCGCGGCCCTCGATGACGACGCCGCTCATGCGGGTCTGGGCGGTGAACGGGATCAGCTCGGCGCCGACCAGCTCGCGCTCGCGCAGGCCGTAGCGCTCCTTGGCCAGCACCACGATCGAGCGGCCCTCGGGCGTCTCGTCGGCCAGCGACGAGAGCTGGGCGGCGTCGGCCAGCTCGGCCTCGCTCACGCCCGGGCAGCGGCACGAAGGCGGCGGCCTGGCGGTTGCCGAGGGTGATGGTGCCGGTCTTGTCGAGCAGCAGCGTCGAGCAGTCGCCCGCCGCCTCGACGGCCCGGCCCGACATGGCCAGCACGTTGCGCTGCACCAGCCGGTCCATGCCGGCGATGCCGATGGCCGAGAGCAGCGCCCCGATGGTGGTGGGGATGAGGCAGACCAGCAGCGCGACCAGCGACGATGATCGGCTGCTCGGCCGCCCGAGTAGATGGCGAAGGGCTGCAGGGTGACGGTGGCCAGCAGGAAGATGATGGTCAGGCCCGACAGCAGGATGTTGAGGGCGATCTCGTTCGGGGTCTTCTGCCGGCTGGCCCCTTCGACCAGGGCGATCATGCGGTCGAGGAAGGTCTCGCCCGGCTTGGCCGTGATGCGCACGACGATCCGGTCCGACAGCACGCGGGTGCCGCCGGTGACGGCCGAGCGGTCGCCGCCCGACTCGCGGATGACCGGGGCCGACTCGCCGGTGATGGCCGACTCGTCGACCGAGGCGATGCCGTCGATGATCTCGCCGTCGCCGGGGATGAGCTCGCCGGCCACGACGATGCACTCGTCGCCGACCTGCAGCTGCGGGCTGGGCACCTGCTCGATCGGTGCCGTCGGCCCGCTGGACGTTGGCCACGGTGTCGGCCCGGGCCTTGCGCAGCGAGTCGGCCTGGGCCTTGCCCCGGCCCTCGGCCATGGCCTCGGCGAAGTTGGCGAACAGCACCGTGAACCACAGCCAGACGGCGACCAGGCCGGCGAACAGGTTCTCGGCTGGCCGCGTCGACTTGCCGAAGTCGCGGATGAACAGGATGGTGGTGAGCACCGAGCCGACCTCGACCACGAACATGACCGGGTTCTTGGCCATGAGCCGGGGGTCGAGCTTCTTGAAGCTGTCGACGATGGCCACCTTGAGGATGGCCGGGTCGAACAGGCCCTTCTTCTCCTTCTTCAGCGACGGCTCGCCCGGCTGGTCCGGGTGCTCGGGCTGCTCGACGTGTTGGACGGCGGTCACGTCGTCTCCTAGATGCTCAGGTGCTCGACGATGGGGCCGAGCGCGAGGACGGGGAAGTAGGTCAGGCCGACGACGATGACGACGACGCCGACGAGCAGGCCGGCGAACAGCGGCGTGCCGGTGCGGGAAGGTGCCGGCCGACGCGGGCACCGGCTGCTTGCGGGCCAGCGAGCCGGCGATGGCCAGGGCGGCGACCATCAGCACGAAGCGGCCGATCAGCATCGAGAGGCCGAGCGTGGTGTTGTACCAGTCGGTGTTGCCGCTGAGGCCGGCGAAGGCCGAGCCGTTGTTGTTGCCGGCCGAGGTGAAGGCGTAGACCATCTCGGTCAGGCCGTGGGGCCCGGGGTTGAGGATCGAGGCCGGCCGAGCCCTGCAGCAGCACCGAGGCGGCCGGCGAAGCCGAGCACGGCGAGCGGCACGGCCAGGATGTAGATCACGACCAGCTTCATCTCGGCCGCCTGGATCTTCTTGCCGAGGTACTCCGGGCGTGCGCCCGACCATGAGCCCGGCGATGAACACGCCGAGCAGGACGAAGATCAACATGCCGTAGAGGCCGGCGCCGACGCCGCCGGGGCTGACCTCGCCGAGCATCATGTTGGTCAGCGGGGCCATGCCGCCGAGCGGGGTGATAGCTGTCGTGCATGCAGTTGACCGCGCCGGTGGAGGTGCCGGTGGTCGACGCCGGCGTAGAGGCCGCAGGCGGCGGGGCCGAAGCGGGTCTCCTTGCCCTCCATGTTGCCGCCGGTCTGGGTGGAGGTCACCGACTGGTCGGCGCCCCGGCCGGTGAGCTCGGGGTTGCCGTGGATCTCCATGCCCATGGCCAGCGCGGCCACCAGCGATCCACAGCGTGAACATGGCGGCGAAGACGACCCAGCCCTGCTTCTGGTCCTTGGCCATGCGCCCGAAGGCGTAGGTGAGGGCGAACGGGATGAGCAGGATGCGAGGCCATCTGCAGCCAGTTGGTGAAGCCGTTGGGGTTCTCGAAGGGATGGGCCGAGTTGGCGTTGAAGAAGCCGCCGCCGTTGGTGCCCAGCTCCTTGATCGCCTCCTGGCTGGCCATCGGGCCGCCGGGGATCGACCTGGGTCGAGCCTTCGACGGTGGTGGCCGTCGGTGTTGCCGTGCAGGTTCTGCACCACGCCCTGGCTGGCGAAGACGATGGCGAAGACGAAGGCGAGCGGGCAGCAGCAGGCGGACGATGCCGCGGACCAGGTCGACCCAGAAGTTGCCGATGGTGGCGCTGCGGCGGCGGATGAGGCCCCGGATGAGGGCGACGGCCACGCAGAGGCCGACGGCGGCCGACACGAAGTTCTGCACGGCCAGCGCCGCCATCTGGGTGAGGTGGCTCATCGTCGACTCGCCGCTGTAGTTCTGCCAGTTGGTGTTGGTCACGAAGCTGACCGCGGTGTTGAACGACAGCGGCGCCGGCCACGTTCTCGACGCCGTTGGGGTTGGCCGGCAGCGCACCCTGGAGCCGCTGGAACGCGTAGACCGTGCAGCACCGACACCAGGCTGAAGGCCAGCAGCGACAGGGCGTAGATGCTCCAGCGCTGCTCGCGCTTCTCGTCGACGCCGCACAGCCGGTAGATGAGCCGCTCGATCGGGCGGAAGACGCGGTCGCCGAGCGGGCGCTTCTCGGGGGCGTCGACCCCGGTCGAGTAGATCCCGGCCAGGTAGGGGCCGAGCAGCCGGGTGCCGACCACGATGAAGAGGATGAGGGCGGCGAGTTGGAGCCAGCCGGCAGCGGTCATCAGAACTTCTCCGGGAAGACGAGGGCGGCCACCAGGTAGGCGGCCAGCAGCACGGCGAGCACGAGGGCGATGACGTTGTCGGTGGTCACGGCGCCTCGCCCCCCTCGGGAGCCGAGGCCCCACGGACGGGCGCGCCGACCGATTGAGCCTCGGCGGGTTGCGACTCGGCCGGGCCGGAGGTCGATGACGACTCGGCCGGCTCGTCAGGTCCGATGATGTGGTCGCAGGCCTTCACCAGCAGGACCATCAGCCCGAAGAAGCCGACGACCACGATGAGGAACAGTGCATCTGCCATGGAGGCGTTTCTAGCGACGATCCCTCGAGGACGGAAGGGCCTTAGCGGGGGCTTAGCGAGTGCCCTTGGCCTCTTGTTGCCGCCTTATCGTCGCGAGGACGGTCGCGGTGCCCACTGACGGGGGTCAGGCGGTCTGGAAGCCGCTCAGCGCGGCACCGGCCTGGTGGGCCAGGGCCACCGCCACCACCAGCCGGTCGGGCTCGATCGAGCTCACCCGGTGTGGGGATGAGCGTGTAGGCGCCGAGCACCCGGCCCCCGCCGGAGACCTCCAGGGTCACGCCCTTGGCCGGGAGGCCGAGGGAGTCGGTGCCCCAGGCGAGTTCGCCCCACCACACCTCGCCGTTGGGGTCGATGCGGGCCAGCAGCGGGTCGGCCGGGCCGGGATCGAAGCGGCAGTCGCGCAGGTCCAGCACCTCGCGCAGCTGGGCGGCCACCGCGGCGACCACCCGGTCGGCCGACTCGCCCCGCGAGGCCAGGTCGGCGGCGCGGTGGATGCGACCGATGTCGGCGCGGCCCTGCCGGGCGGCGTCGGCCTGGCGCCGGGCCCACACCGACAGCTGCCCCGACGATGAGGCCCGACGACCAGGAGGAGCAGCGGCCGACAGCGCGTCCTCGCGCGCTGGTGATGGTGGCGAGTTGAACGGCACGGTGAAGAAGAAGTCGAACCAGAAGGCGGCCGACAGCGCGGCCAGCACGGCGGCCAGGCGGCTGCCCGAACAGCGACACCGCCACCACGGCCACCACCATGATCAGGGCGATGTTGGTGTTCTCGATGTGGCCCCGCAACGGGATCAGGGCCGCGGCCACCAGGGGCACGCCGATGAGGGCGGCGACGATGGCCCAGCGATCGAGTCGGTCATGCATACCCCGAGGTGTACCGCCCGGACGTCCCGGCCGGTAGGCCATCGGCCCGATCTTGACGCGATCCTGACGCCGACCCGACGACCACGGCGTTTCTCGCCCCCGAAAACGGCCGGCGATCAGCGGCAGGGATCGGCGGAGGCCGGGGGCGGGCGGGTCAGGGCCGGGCGAGTGACGCCGGCCAGGACCTGGTCGACCAGGGCCTCGACGTCGGCGTTGCGCAGGGGCTGGCCCACGATGAGCTGGCGGTAGAAGACCGAGCCCATGAGCTGGTCGAGCACCAGCGAGAAGTCGGTGTCGGGCCGCAGGTCGCCGCGGAGCGATCGCCCGGCGCAGCACCTCCTCGGTCTCGAGGCGGCGGGGCAGCGAGGAACTGCTGACGGAACAGCTCGGCCAGCTCGCCGTCGCGTTGCACCTCGGCCAGCAGGGCCGCCGAGATCCGGGCGCTGCGGGGCTCGGCGCTCCGGTTCACCACCCCGCTTCATGAGCGTCACCAGGTCGGAGCGGGTGTCGCCGGTGTCGGGGTGGGGCACCGAGGCCTTCATGGAGCGGATGGCGTCGAGGATGAGCTCGGTCTTCGACGACCACCGTCGGTAGAGGGTGGCCTTGCCCACGCCGGCGTCGGTGGCGACGCCCTCCATGGTCAGCCGGGCGTAGCCGTACCTCGGCCAGCAGGTCCAGGTGGCGTCGAGGATGGCGCGGTCGGCCTCGACGCTGCGGGGCCGACCCGGTCGCCGGTCGGCACAGGCGGCGTCGCCGGCGCCCTCGGTGGCGGTGGGAGGAGGGCGCGGCGACGCGGACACGCCCGCCATCATGACGGAACGAGGGCGGCGGCGCCGGGCCCGACCTCCTCGCCGTCGCCGGGGCCGACCGTCACGTCGTCGGCGCCGGCGTCGGGCGTCGGCGATGCGTGGTCGGTGACCGTCGGATCGGTCTCGTCGAAGACGTTGGGGTGGGTGGGGTCGATGCCCTCGTCGGCCGTCTCGGGGGCCCGGGCCGGCAGGAACAGCAGGGCCACCAGCGCACCGAGCAGGGCGATGGCCGCCCCGACGAGCACGCCGCGGTGCATGCCGTCGACGAAGGCGCGTGCGGGCGGCATCGGCCAGGGCCTGGCCGGCCGCGCCGCCGATCGACTTGGCCACGCCCATGGCGCCGCCGATCGAGTCGGTGACCGGTGGCCTCGGCCGCGGCCGGCAGGCCCCGGCCGGCGATGGCGCGACGCATCGAGCCGGCGAAGACCGACGAGTAGACGCTGCCGATGATGGCCACGCCGAGGGCGCCGCCGACCTGGCGGGTGGTGTCGTTGACGGCCGAGCCGACGCCGGCCTTGTCCCGGGGCAGCGAGCCCATGATCGACTCGGTGGCCGGGGCCATGGTGAGGGCCATGCCGGTGGCCATGATCGACGAAGGCGAAGAACACCGGCGTGTAGCCCGCCGACGGCTCGACCTGGGTGATGACGGCCAGCCCGGTGGCCACGGTCACGAGCCCGACGGTGACGACGATCTTGGTGCCGAAGCGCTCGGCCAGCTTGGCGCTCTGCGGGGCGAGCGCCATCATCACGACGGCGAACGGGATGATCCGCACGCCGGCGGCCAGGGCCGAGTAGCCGAGCACGACTGCAGGTACTGGGTCAGCAGGAACAGCGAGCCGAACAGGGCGAAGAAGGTGAGCGTGACGGCCAGGCTGGCGGCGGTGAAGCGGGGGTTCGAGAAGAACGACGACGTTCAGCATCGGGTGGTCGCTGTGCAGCTCCCAGGCGACGAACGCCCCGAGCACGACGACGGCGACGGCGAAGCCGACGAGGGTGGCCGGCGAGGTCCAGCCCTTGCCGGGCGCCTCGATGATCGTCCACAGCAGGGCGGTGAGCCCGGCGATCGACAGCACCGCGCCGAGCGGGTCGAGCTTGGGGGCGGAGCGGGTCCTTCGAGGTCGGGCACGAAGAAGCGGCCACCGATGAGGGCGACGATGACGATCGGGCACGTTCACCAGGAAGACCGAGCCCCAGTAGAAGTGCTCGAGCAGGTAGCCGCCGGCCAGCGGGCCGATGGCGATGCCGATGGCCGAGAAGCCGGCCCAGATGGCGATGGCCCGGGCCCGTTCGGCGGGGACGGTGAACACGTTGGTGACGATCGACAGGGTGGCCGGCATGATCAGGGCGCCGCCGATGCCCATGACGCAGCGGGTGGCGATGAGCTGGCCGGCCGAGCCGGCGATGGCCGACAGCACCGAGCCGAGGCCGAAGATGACGAGGCCGATGGTCAGGGCGCCCCGGCGCCCGAAGCGGTCGCCGAGGCTGCCGGCGGTGAGCAGCAGGCCGGCGAACACGAGCGTGTAGCCGTCGACGATCCACTGCAGCTGGCTGGTGGTGGCGTCGAGGTCGGTGACCAGGGTGGGCAGCGCCACGTTGAGGATGGTGTTGTCGACGCCGATGACGACCAGGCTCAGGCAGAGCACGGCGAGGGTCCACCAGCGGCGGCGGTACACGTGGTCGTCCACCGGTTCGTCGGTGGCCGGGGTGGCGGTCGTGGGGGGCAGCGGGGCCAGCGTGGCGTCGGTCATCTTCCGGTCACCTTTTCGATACGGATGTGTCTCGTTACGGGTGAACCGGAACCTATCCACCGGCATTCCGAAACGCACCCGTTTCGTAACGTGACATCCGTCTCGTCGTCTCTCTGACGCGTTGCTCAGGACGCAGGGCGGGTCGTTCGGCCCTACCGGCGCCGCCGCCGGTTCCGCGATCCTCCATCCGGGAGGCAGCGATGGTGGCAGCGATCCGCACCGAGGGGTTGGCCAAGTCGTTCGGCCGCACGACGGCGCTCCAACCCCTCGACCTCGAGGTGCCGGAGGGAGAGGTCCTGGGCTACCTCGGGCCCAACGGCGCCGGCAAGACCACGACGATCCGGTGCCTGCTGGGGATGGCCCGGGCCAGTGCCGGGCGAGCCGAGGTCTTCGGCGTCGACGCCCAGGCCCGTCCCGCCCAGGCCCACCGGCGCGTCGCCTACGTGCCCGGGGAGGCGAACCTGTGGCCGGGGCTCACCGGCGCCGAGACGCTCCACCTCCTCGGCCGCGTCCAGGGCCGCGTCGACCTCGCCTACCAGGACGAGCTGATCGGGCGGTTCCAACTCGACACGTCGAAGCGGGTCCGGGCGTACTCGAAGGGGAACCGCCAGAAGGTGCTCCTCATCGCCGCGCTCAGCTCCCGGGCGGACCTGCTGATCCTCGACGAGCCCACCAGTGGCCTGGACCCGCTCATGGAGCAGACGTTCCGCGAGTGCGTCGGGGAGGCCCGCCGCCGGGGTCAGGCGGTCTTCCTCTCGTCGCACATCCTCAGTGAGGTCGAGGCGCTCAGCGACCGGGTGGCGATCCTCCGGGCCGGCGAGCTCGTCGAGGTGGGCACCCTGTCCGAAATGCGTCACCTGTCCGCGCTGTCGGTCGACGCCACGTTCGACACCACACCACCGGACCTGTCGACGATCCCGGGGGTCACCGCGGTCGAGGTGGAGGGCAACCGGGTCCGCTGCCAGGTGATCGGTTCGGTCGAGCCGCTGCTCGGCGCGCTCGCCGCCGCCGGGGTGCACCAGCTGCTCAGCCGCGAACCGTCGCTGGAGGAGCTGTTCCTCGCCCACTACGGCCGGGAGTCGGTCGGTGGTCCCGAGGGGCCGCATGGAGGCTCATGACGCCGCCGGTGGCCGGCGGGCGGCGACCGTCGTCGCCCGAACGACGGCCACGCGGGCGGTGCGATCGGCCGCGGTGTGGGGGGCCCTGTTCGGCGTGCTGATCGCCAACGAGGCGCTCAGCTACCACCGGAACTTCCCGACCACCGCCTCGCGGGAGGAGTTCGCCGCCACGTTCGGCACCAACGCCGGGCTGGCGTCGGTCACCGGGCCCGCTCGGCAACTCGGCACGATCCAGGGCTTCGTGGCGTGGCGGATGTTCGGGCTGCTGATCGTGGTCGGCGCCATCTGGGGCCTGCTCACCGCCACCCGCGCTGCTGCGCGGCGAGGAGGACGCCGGGCGCTGGGAGCTGCTCCTCGCCGGAAGGACGACGCGCCGCCGGGCCGCGGGGCAGGCGCTCGCCGGGCTGGCGGGCGGTTTCGTCGTGCTGTGGGCATTGACCGCGGCGTTGACGGTCGCCGCCGGGTCGCGCCCCAGCGTCGGCTTCTCCGCCTCGGCCTCCCTGTTCTACGCCACGGCGGGAACCGCCAGCGCGGCGATGTTCCTGGCCGTCGGCGCGGTGACCAGCCAACTCGGCCGCACGCGGCGCCAGGCCAACGGCATCGCCGGTGCCGCCTTCGCCGTCGCCTACCTGATCCGGGTCGTCGCCGACTCCGGTGCCGGGCGGGCCTGGATGCGCTGGGCGAGCCCGCTCGGCTGGGTCGAGAACCTCCAGCCGCTGACCGGCTCCCGCCCGCTCGCCCTCGTGCCCGTCGTCCTGCTCGTCGCGGTGGCCGCCGGGGCGGCGGTGATCCTCGCCGGTCGCCGCGACGTCGGCGCGGCCATCCTCACGCGGCGCGAGGCGGCGACGACGAGGACCCGCTTGCTGAGCGGCCCGACCGCCCTCGTGACCCGGCTCGAGCGGTGGGTGGCCCTCGCCTGGATCGGCGGCCTCGCCACCCTCGCCCTGATCTTCGGGGTGGTCGCCCGCTCGGCCGCCGAGGCGAACCTGGGCGACACCTCGATCGAGGAGGCCGTCGGTCGCCTCGGGGGCCAGGCCATCGGCGCGGCGGCGTGGATCGGCTACGAGTTCCTCTACCTGGCCGCCCTCGTCGCCTTCGCCGCCGCCGGCCAGATCTCAGCACTGCGCAACGAGGAGGCCGACGGGCACCTCGACAACCTGGTGGCCCGCCCCGTCAGCCGCCGGCGCTGGCTCGCCGGCCGGCTCGGCTTCGCCGTCGCCCTCGTGGCCCTGGCCGGCCTGGCCTGCGGCATCGGTGGCTGGGTCGGTGTGACGTCCCCGCACAGCGACCTCGGGTTCGCCACCATGGTCCAGGCGGGCGTGAACCTGGTGGCGCCGGCCCTGCTCGTGCTCGGCGTGGGCACGCTCCTGTACGGGCTCTCGGCCCGCCTGGCCGTGCCGATCCTCTACGCCCTGGTGCTGTGGTCGTTCGTCGTCCAGATCGTCGGGTCGAGCATCACCACCAACCATTGGCTCCTCGACACCTCCGTGCTGTCCCACCTCGGACCGGTGCCGGCCACCCGCCCCGACTGGGGCGCGGTCGCCTGGCTCGTCGCGCTCGGCGTGATCACCGGCCTCGCCGGGCTCCTCGTGTTCGACCGCCGCGACCTCGCCGAGGCCTAGCGGACGAAGATGGTGGCGTCCCGCTCGACGACCGCGCCGCGCCCAGCGGCACCAGCTTCGTGAAGGTCGCCGCGCCTCAGATGAGGCTGGTCAGCACCAGGCCGGCAGTCAGCGCGGCGATGCCGATCCGGTACCAGCCGAAGATCGACAGGCTGTGGTGCTGCAGGTAGCTGACCATCCAGCGGATGGCCACCACCGCGGCGAGGAAGGCCACCACCATCCCCACCAGCGGGGGCACCACCCCGAAGGTGGACACGACCTCTCCCCCGCTCTTCAGGCCCTCGTAGACGGTGGCCGCTCCCAGGGTGACGAGGCCGAGCAGGAACGAGAACTCGATGGCCGCCGACAGGCTCAGCCCCACCGCCAACGCGGCGATGATGGTGACCAGCGAACGACTGGTCCCGGGCCACAGGGCGAGCACCTGGGCGGCGCCGACGATGACGGCCTGGCGCACCGTGATCGACTCCAGGCCGGGGCGGTGCCGCTCCTCCTGGTCGTGGCGGCGATCACCGAACACCAGCAACAGGATCCCGCCCACCGTCCAGGCGATGATCACCGGCCACACCCCGAGGAGGTGGTCGCGGATGGGGCGTTCGAAGACGACACCGACGAGCGCCGCCGGGATGAAGGCGATGATGACCGCCACCGCCACCGTCCGGCCCTGGGGGTCGCGGCCCAGCACGCCTTCGATCATGGAGCGGATGCGGCGGTGGTACAGCAGCACCACGGCCAGGATGGCGCCGGCCTGGATGGTGACGGCGTAGGTGTCCGCCGCATCCTTGGTCTCCGGGGTCTGGCCGATGCCCATGGCCCGCTCGACGACGAGGAGGTGGCCGGTCGAGCTCACCGGGAGGAACTCCGTGACCCCCTCCACCAGCCCCAGCACGATGGCCTTGGGGACGTTCAACTCGTTGGGGGTGTCCGACGACGACGAGGACCGCACGCGGGACACCGCCGCGCTGGCGGCGTGGGCCGAGCCCACCCAACCGGCCACCACCGCGATCCCCAGCAGGAGGGCCACCACGACCGAGCGGCGGCGGGCAGTGCGGGCGGACGGCTCGACGGGCATCGAGGGACGGTAGCAACCCGTCAGCCCGCGCACGGGCCGCTCTCACCGTATTCTCACCATCGCCCGATGAAGGCGGTCGGGAGACCCGGCGAGATCAGGCCAGCCCGAGACGGACGAACTGATCGGCAGGGGCCTCCAGCGCCACCAGCGCGGCGCGGAGCTTCTCAGCCGCTTCGGCCTCGGCCCGGGCCGCGGGCGCACCGCCCCCACCGTCGGCGATCTGGTCCCGGCTCTCGGTCGGGTCCTCCCGCCGATCCCACAGGTGGTTCCCGCCGAAGCCGGACCACGCCCAGAAGGGCAGGGGGTCGCCGGCGTCCCACGGCTGGCGGATGACCGGGACGGCCGCGCCGGGCATGCGGTCGAGCACGGCCCGCTGGTCGGGCAGGGGCAGGGCGACCTCGGGCTCGAGCACCCGCACCGGCATGGTCGACCAGCGGTTGGACCACATCGAGAGGGGCGCGTTGTCGCCGGCCGGGGCCCGGGCGTAGCGGCGCTCGCCGTCGACCAGGTGCACCTCGCGGCCCCACACCCCGGTCAGGAGCCCAGTCGCGGACCGACGTGGCGCGTCCCGTCGAGCAGCGGGCACGAGCGAGCGGCCGTGCGTGCGCTGGCGGACCTCGACGCCGAACACGTCGGCCAGGGTGGCGAACAGGTCGACGCTGGTGGTCAGCGCGTCGCACTCGCCGGGCGCGGCGACCCGGCCACGCCACCATCAGCGGGATGTGGCCCAGGGTCGGCGTACGACGGGCACCGGCGGCTTGCCCCAGATGTCCCGTCTCGCCGAGGTAGTGGCCGTGGTCGGTGCACACGACCACCGCGGTCGTCGTCCCACAGGTCGTGGCGGTCGAGGGCGTCGAGCACCCGGCCGAACCAGTGGTCGATCATCGAGAGCTTGGCGCCGTACTGGGCCCGGATCTGGTGGGCCTGGCGCTCGTCGAGCACGCCCTTGCGCAGCGCGCCGCGGACGTACGGCGGCCAGATCAGGTGTGGACCCTCCCAGTCGGGGTCGTAGCGCGATGCCCACGGCTCGGGCGTGTCGAACGGCTCGTGCGGGTCGAACTCGTCGACGAACAGCAGGAACCGGTCGTGGTGGCCGGCGTTGTCGTCGAGCCAGCGGGCGGCCGCGGCCATGGTGCGGGGGCCGGGGAAGTCCGCCTCGCCGCGGAACCAGCCGCGCGAGTTGTCGTAGTTCATGGGGATGTGGTGAGCCGAGGGCGCGCCCACCCAGCTGGGGTCGGGAACGGTCTTCCACGGGTCGTTCTCGTGGCCCCGCTCGTAGTCCCAGGCCGAGAAGTCGGTGTGGTAGTTCTCGCCGCCGGTCTCGAACAGGTGCGGATGGTCGCTGATCAGCTGGGTGGTCACCCCGGCGCCGCGCAGCGGGCGGGTGATGGCGTCCTCCCACAGCTCGATCGAGCCCCACGGCTTCCACAGGAAGTCGAGCGCGCCGCACAAGATGTCGTGGCGGGCCGGCATGCACGGCAGCGAACCGGTCTGGTGGTCGGTGAAGCGCACCGCCGCGCCGGGCGAAGGCGTCGAGGTTGGGGCGTGTCGAACTCGCCGCCGCCGTAGGCGCCGAGCAGGTGGCGGTTGAGGCTGTCGAGCAGGACCACCACGACGTTGGCGGGCATCGACGCCTCGCCCGTCTCGGCCGGACCTTCCTGATCGGGCACCGACCACACCTCCCTCACGGCCCTCGCTCGACGGAATCTGGACGAAGACGCACCTCCAGGGTGCGGATGCGTCCAGATTACGGATGAACACCCGCGGGCGGCGACGACGATCAGCTCATGGCGGCGATGGGCTGGCGTGGTGGGTACTTGCCGAAGGTGCGGAAGTGGTTGGCGATGCCGCTGGTGAAGCTGTCGATGTAGGCGAGCTTGCGGATCATGTAGCTGCGGCTCTCCTTGGGGTCGAGGTAGAGGTTGTACAGCCGCCCGTGGGTGTACTTCTGGGTGACGCCGGTGAAGCCGCCGAGGTTGAGGCAGTCGCGGTCGTCGTCGGAGGTCGAGGCCACCATGAACTTCCACTCCCCCACCCGCAGCGCCGAGAACACGTTGGTCAGCCAGTAGTAGAGGTACTTGCGGTTGGACTCGCCGTCGGCGTCGAGCAGGAACGAGGTCTGGTCGACCCCGTCGATGTAGCGGTCGGTCGGGCATGGCGTCGGCCGCGCCGGCCAGGTTGAGGATGGTGTTGAACAGGTCCATCTGCGAGAACAGGCCGTCGGTCGCCCGGTCGGCGGGGATCATGCCCGGCCAGGTGACGATGGCCGGCACCCGCTGGCCGCCCTCCCAGGTCGAGCCCTTGGCGCTGCGGAACGGCGAGTAGGCGGCGTCGGGCCACGTCTCCATCTCGGGACCGTTGTCGGACGAGATGAAGATGAGGGTGTCGTCCATCTGGCCGGTCGCCTCGAGCTCGGCCACCAGCCGGCCCACGATGTCGTCGAGCTCGACGATGGTGTCCTTGTACGGGTGCTTGGCCGGCGACGAGCCGAGGAAGCGCTCGTGGGGGTAGTTGTCGAAGTGGGCGCCGCGGGTGCAGTGGTAGAGCAGCCAGGGCTGCGGCGCTCGGCCGGCGTCGGGCTCGGCCATGCGGCGGATGAAGTCGAGCGAGTAGTCGGCCCACTTGTCGTCGAGCAGCGAGAGCACCGGGATGGTGACCTCCTCCACGTTCTCGGTCTCGCCGCCCCGGGTGGCGTGCACGAAGCACTTGTTGAACGGCAGGTTCTCGACCCAGCGCGGTGCGCTCCTCGCTGTAGACGATCTCGGGGAAGAAGTTGGGGTCGCGCCACTCGGTGTACATGTCCGACACCGACAGGAAGCCGTAGAAGTCGTCGAAGCCGACGTTCTGCGGCTGGCTCTCGACGTTCTCGCCCATGTGCCACTTGCCGACGGCCTGGGTGACGTAGCCGGCGTCCGACAGCAGCTCGGGCAGGGTCACCTCGCCGTCGAGGCCGCCGGGCTGGCCGTACATCGGCGGGCGCAGCAGGCCGTGGCGCATGGGCAGCCGGCCGGTCATGAGCGAGGCCCGCGACGGCGTGCACGACGGCTCGGAGTAGCACGAGGTGAGCAGCGTGCCCCGGCGGGCCAGCTGGTCGATGTTGGGGGTCGGCGGCGCCGACGGCCACCCCGCCGCCGTAGCAGCCGAAGTCGCCCCAGCCGACGTCGTCGAACAGGATGACCAGCACGTTGGGCCGCCGGTCCGTGCGGCCGCCGCCGGCCCGGTAGGCGTCGAGCGCCGCCCGGGCCCGCTGCTCCTGCGCCGTCGAGCACGAAGCGCGGCTCGAGGTTGTCCGCGAGCGGACGGTCTCCGCCACTACTGGATCATGGGCCATGGTGCAGCACTCCCCCGAGGTGTCGTCGAAGGCCCGAACCTATCCCGCCCCTCCCCCGAACCGCCGCTGCCGGGTGGTGCCGGCATGGGGCACGGGCGGCACGGGTACGCTCCCGCCGACCGAGGGGGAACCATGGAATCCGAGCTCCGGGACGCGAGCGACGCCACGCGGGCGGCCAACGAGGCCATGCGCCTCACGCTGCCCTTCCACGACCGCGACGACTTCGACGATGCCCAGCGGGGGCTGGTGGCCACCCTCGACGAGCCGGTGGTCCGCAACACCTGCCGGCCGGGTGGTGTGGGACCTCACGCCGTACGCCTACCAGACGATCGACGCCGACTGCCCCGCCACGGTCAACCCGAGCCTGTGGCGCCAGGCCCAGCTCAACTCCATCCACGGCCTGTTCGAGGTGGCCCCCGGCATCTACCAGGTCCGGGGCCTCGACCTCTCGAACATGACCATCATCGAGGGCGACACGCGGGATCATCGTGTTCGACCCGCTGATCTCGTGTGAGACGGCGGCGGCCGCCCTCGCCCTCTACCGGGCCCACCGGGGTGAGCGGCCGGTCACCGCCGTGCTGTACACCCACAGCCACGTCGACCACTTCGGGGGCGTGCGCGGCATCGTCGACGAGGCCGACGTGATCGCCGGCCGGGTCCCGGTGATCGCCCCCGAAGGCTTCCTCGAGCACGCCGTGGCCGAGAACGTCTACGCCGGCACCGCCATGTCGCGGCGGGCCCAGTACATGTACGGCGCCCTGCTCGACAAGGGGCCGCGGGGCCAGGTCGACGCCGGGCTGGGCAAGACCACCTCGCTGGGTCGCATCTCGCTCATCGCCCCGACGCTGTCGATCACCCGCACCGGCGAGGAGCACGTGATCGACGGGGTGCGCATGGTGTTCCAGCTCACCCCCGGCACCGAGGCACCGGCCGAGATGAACATCCACCTCCCCGACCACCGGGCGACGTGCGCGGCGGAGAACGCCACCCACAACCTGCACAACGTGGTGACCCTGCGGGGCGCCCTCGTCCGCGACGCCCTGGTGTGGTCGAAGTACCTGGACGAGATGATCGAGCTCTACGCCGCCGACACCGACGTGCTGTTCGCCCAGCACCACTGGCCCTGTTGGGGCCGTGAGCGCATCGTCGCCTTCCTGACCCGCCAGCGCGACCTGTACCGCTACCTGCACGACCAGACCCTGCGGCTCATGAACCAGGGCCACACCGGCGTCGAGATCGCCGAGATGATCGAGCTCCCGCCGGAGCTGGCCGACACCTGGTCGTGCCGGGGCTACTACGGCAGCGTCAGCCACAACGTGAAGGCCATCTACCAGCGCTACCTGGGGTGGTTCGACGGACACCCGGCCAACCTGTGGCCGTTGCCGCCCGAGCAGCGCGCCCCGCGCTACGTCGAGGCCATGGGCGGGGCCGACGCGGTGGTGGCCCAGGCGCGCGCCGCGGCCGACGCCGGCGACTACCGCTGGGCGGCCGAGCTGTTGACCCACGTCGTGTTCGCCGAGCCCGACCACGCCGACGCCACCGACCTGCAGGCCGACGTGTTCGAGCAGCTCGGCTACCAGTGCGAGAACTCGACGTGGCGCAACTTCTACCTGATGGGCGCCCAGGAGCTGCGGGGCGGGATCCGACCCCTCCCGGCCACGGTGGCCAGCCCCGAGCTGTTCGGCGCGCTGACCGTCGAGCAGGTCTTCGACGCCATCGGTGGGCGCGCTGGACGGGCCCCGGGCCGCCGGCGCGCGCCTCGGCGTCAACTGGACGTTCCCCGATGTCGCGCGAGCGATGGTTCACCCGGGTCGAGAACGGCGCGTTCGGCGCGGTGGCGCGGGCGCCACGACGACGACGCCGGCGTGCACCTCACCATGGACCGGCCCGTGTTCGACGGGCTCGTGCTGCGCACCATCGACCCGGCCGAGGCCTTCGGCGACGGGCGCATCACCGCCGAGGGCGACGTGGCCGTGGTGCTCGAGCTGTTCGGCCTGCTCGACACGGTCGACGCCAACTTCCCCATCGTCACCCCCTGAGGCCGACCCGAACGGGCCTCCCTCCAGGGCTCCGGCCGGTGAGATCGGCAAGGAGAACCACCGCTGAGGTGGGTTGGCCTGCAGATCTCGGAGTGTGAGGGGTGCGGCGCTGAGTCAGGCCGGGTACCACATCGACCGTTGCCAAGGCGCCAGCTCGTCGTAGGACACCGCCACCGCGCCGACGGTGAGCGAGACGGGGCCGGCGCGACGGCCCATGAGCCACCGCAGCCGATCGGTGTCCTCGCCCGCCAGGTCGATCCGGCCACCCACGAGCGACGTCGGGCAGCCGGGCCGGCAGCTGGGCCGTCTCGCCGGGCAGGAACGCGGCCACGAAGGACGGGGACGAGCTGGCTGGCCGGCGACTCCGGCTCCAACCCGAGGTCGAGGAGGTGGACCTCGACCTCGCGCCAACGGGCCCACACGGTCGCCCAGGCCGGACGCTCCCCGGCCCGGGGGCGGGTGGTGCGGGCCCACGCGTCCACCGTCATGGCGTCGGCCGCGGCCAGGAACCGCTCGTGGCCCTCGCCGCAGGTCGGAGGCGATCTCGGCCAACGGGCGGCCCGCCCCCGCTTCGATGTCGCCGCTGCGCTGGGCGTCCCCGCCGGGGTACTGGTCGACGATCTCACCGCGCGCGGCGCCTTCCAGCATCGCCGTCTGGCTGTCGGCGTTGCGGGCCAGGTGGGTGAGCACGTGGCCGCGGGTCCAACCGGGCAGGGCCGAAGGCTTCGGCGCACCTCGGTGTCGTGCATCACGGCGACCACGGCCTCGACCCGCTGCTGGGCGGCGGCGACATCGGCGAGGACCTGGGTGACGGGACGGTCGGGGGTCATGTGGGGCAGGCTACGCAGATGGCCCGGTTCCGATCACCCCTGTTGTTCACGGCCGGCCTGTGCCTGGCCGCCGCCACCGTGGCGGGCTGCGCCGGCTCGGGCTCGGGAACGGCCACCGGCCCGAACGGGACCGCCGGCGGGCCGGCCACCACCGTGGCGGCGCTCGGTGCCGGCCCGCTTCGCCGGCCACACCAGCGCCATCTACGGCCAGGACGCCAACTGGCTGTGCCGTCCGGATCTGGCCACTGACCACTGCACGACCGGCGACATCGACGCCACCGTGATCCAGGCCGACGGCTCGACGAGCGTCGAGCACCGCCAGGTCGCCACCGACGCGCCGGTCGACTGCTTCTACATCTACCCCACCGTGAACAACAAGCCCGGCGGGGGCAACGACATGGACCTGACCGACACCGGCCCCGAACTGGTCGCCACCATGGCCCAGGCCGCCCGCTTCTCGTCGGTGTGCAACGTCTACGCCCCCGTGTACCGCCAGGAGAACCTGTCGGCCTACTTCGGGCCGCCCGCCGGCCAGGCCGCCGCGTCGGCGGTGGCCTATGCCGACGTGAGCGACGCGTTCGCCTACTACATGGCCCACTTCAACGACGGCCGGCCCATCGTGCTCATCGGCCACTCCCAGGGCACCCACATGCTCACCAAGCTCCTGACCGACGAGTTCGACAACGACGCCGACATGCGGGCCCGGCTCGTGTCGGCCCTGCTCATGGGGGGCGACGTGAAGGTCCCCGAGGGCCAGGACGTCGGTGGCACGTTCCAGAACCTCCCGCTCTGCCGCAGCACCGATCAGACCGGGTGCATCGTGACCTACAACAGCTACGGCACCACCCCGCCGCCCGGGACCGGGACCCTGTTCGGCCACAGCCGCGACGGGCTCGTCGCCGCCTGCGTGAACCCAGCCGCCCTGGGTGGAGGGTCGGGCACCCTCGAGCCCTACCTGGGCAAGGACCGGGTCACGGGGGTCGACGGCCGACATCACCACGAGGCTGGTGTCGCTGCCCGACGCCATCTCCGCCGAGTGCACGACCGAGGACGGCATGACCTTCCTCGGCATCACCGCCGCCACCCAGCCGGGCGACGTGCGCAACGTGACCAAGGCCGTGACCAACGAGCCCGGCTGGGGCCTGCACACCTCCGACGTGAACCTCGCCCAGGGCAACCTCATCGACCTGGTCCGGGCCCAGGTCGCCGCCCTCGGCCTCTAGGCTCAGGCCTGGTCGCGAAGGGCCTCGACCACGCGGTCGGTGTGGTTCGCCTGTTCGAACGACAGGCGAGCCAGCCAGAACCGCAGGAAGTGGGCCATCGAGTAGCGCACGAAGAGCGCGGCGCCGACGACGGTGACGGCCAGGCCGGCGATGGCCATGCACCTGGGCGTCGTTCTGGTCCAGCGGGTTGCTGGTGCTGTGGCTCGTGGAGTAGGCCACGATCGGTCAGGACCGGGCCGACGGCCAGCAGCAGCGGCGCCCACCCGCAGCAGCGAGCGGTCCCGGCGGGTGGCCGGGTCGCGGAGACCCATCTCGGAGATCTCCGTCCGGAACTGCTCGACCCGGTCCTGGTCTTCACTCATCGGTGTTCCCGTCTCGTTCGACATCTGGATCAACACATCCTCGTGCACGTCGCCGCCTCAGCCACCCAGGTAGGTCTCGGGCAGGACGGCCCGGATCTCGTCGGGCGAGCCGGAGTGGGTGATCTCGCCGTGGGTCATGATGGCAGCCTTGCCGGCCACGCCGAGGGCAACTTCGGCGAACTGCTCCACGACGAGGATGGCCACACCGTCGGCGGCCACCTCCGCGACCCGGGCGTACAGCTCCTCGACGATCAACGGGGCCAGGCCGATCGAGAGCTCATCGAGGATGAGCAGCGCCGGATCGCAGGCCAGACCTCGGGCCAGCGCCAGCATCTGCTGCTCGCCCCCCGACAGCGTCCCCGCGGTCTGGGTCCGGCGGTCGGCCAGGCGGGGGAAGCGGTCATAAGCCACCGCCTCGATCTCCCGCAGCGAGCGACCGCCGTAGGTCATCATCTTGAGGTTCTCCCGGACCGTGAGGTTGGGGAACACGCCTCGGCCCTCCGGCACCAGGCACAGCCCGCAGCGGGCCAGCTCGGCCGGGCCGGCCCCGTTGATGCGGCGACCGGCCACGAGCACGTCGCCCGAGGTGGCCTCGAGCAGCCCGGCGATGACCATCAGGGTGGTGGTCTTGCCCGCGCCGTTGGGCCCGAGCAACGCCACCACCTCACCCGGGTGGACCTCGAGGTTCACGCCTCGCAACACGTCGATGCCCCCGTAGCCGGCACGGAGGTCACGCACCTCCAGCAACGGCGCGCCGGGGGGCGCCGAGTCAGCCGGGCTCGCCGGCGCGTCGGTGGTGCTCACGCCGGCTCCGCCATCACACCGAGATAGGCCTCGCGGACCGCTCGGTCGGCCTGGATCTCGGCCGGGGTGCCCACGGCCAGCATCCGACCGAAGTCGAGCACGTGGATCACGTCGCACACGCCGACCACCAGCTTCACGTCGTGCTCGACCAGCACCACCGCCATCCCCTCGGCGGCCAGCTCGCGCAGCAGCGCGGCGAAGCGCTCGGTCTCGGCCGCGTTCTGCCCGGCCGCCGGCTCGTCGAGCAGGAGCACCTGGGGCTCGCAGGCCAGGGCCCGACCCAGCTCGACCAGGCGGGCCTGACCGGTGGGCACCGCGGTCACCAGCTGGTCGGCCACCTCGCCGAGACCGACCCGCTCGATGATCTCGTCGACCTGGTCCGCCGGCATCGACCTTCGTCTTGGCCCAGCCCCGGTGGATGTCGGCCGCCACCCGGATGTTCTCGCGCACCGTGAGCATGGTGAACAGCTCGAGGCGCTGGAAGGTGCGGGCCAGCCCCAGGCGGGCCCGCTTGGTCGGGCTGAGCTTCGTGATGTCGGCGCCGTCGAGCACGACCGACCCCTCATCGGGCGGCTGGAGGCCGCTGATGACGTTGAACATGGTCGTCTTGCCCGCGCCGTTGGGGCCGATGAGCCCGGTGACCTGGCCCGGCTCGGCCGTCAGCGACACGGCGTTGAGCGCCACACTGCCCCCGAACCGCACGGTGATCTCCCTCACGTCAAGGAGCGGCATCGACCACCTCCCGGGGTTCGTCGCCGTCGGCCGGCAGCGCGTGGCGAGGGACGTAGTGGGGCACGGGGCCGGCACCGGAGAACGAACCCGAACGAGCCCGATCCATCCGGGCGACGGCGCCGACGGACAGGAACTCGTCGAGGTTGAGACGGCGGTCGATCTCCGCCAGCCGCTCGGCCGTCCACGGCACGGTCAGGCCCACCCACTCGAGCGGCACCTCGGCCGATCGGGAGCTCGCCGGCCTGGACCTCGGCCCCCCGGCGACGGTCGCCCCGGGTGCGGGCCGCGGCGAGGCCGAGCACGCCGACCACGGTCATGGCCACCACCATGCCCCAGCCCTGGTACACGTCGACGAGACGCAGCAGCCAGGCCACCGCCAGCCCCCCGAGGGTGGCGGCCAGCACCGGGATGTCGTCGCGCAGGTCGGCGAAGCCGGCGCTGAACTGCGGCGCTGCCCCGCTCGGCTGCTTGCCCAGGCTGATGCCGATGAGGCCGGGGGTGAGGGTCTGGACCTTGGCCAGCGGAGGCCAGATGGCGGCCAGGCGCGGGCAGGATGCCGTAGAGGCCGATGCCGGCGAACAGGGCGCCCCCCACGAAGCCGGCGCCGCCCACCACCACCATCATGAACACGGGGAGGCCGCTGAAGAAGTCGAAGTTGTTGGGGGTGATGGACGAGAGCTGGGTGGCGTAGATGGCGCCGCCCAGCCCGGCGATGCCGGCCGACAGCATGAACACCGCCAGGCGGGTGCCCAGCAGGTTGAGCCCGAACGTGGCGCAGGCCGCCTCGCTGTCGCGCACGGCCAGCAGGCGCCGGCCCGAGGACGCTGCGAGCGGATGGCCATGACCAGCGACGGCGACGGCCACGAAGACCACCACGGACACCACCATCTGCGAGCGGGCGCTGTCCAGCGAATGCCCGAAGAACCGCAGCGGGGCGACGTCGACCGAGCCCGAGCCGAACAGGCCGATGTGGACCGGGCCCCACGAGAAGTCGGGCAGGTTGAAGATCCATCGATCGAGGAAGACGGCGAAGGCCGCCGTGGCCAGCGCCATGTAGATGCCCGACAGGCGAAGCGCGGGTAGCGCCACCAACCCGCCCACCAGCGCGCACACCACCACGGCGGCCACCAGCCCCACCGGGTTCCCGCCGGCGCCCAGGTGGGCCATCACCACCGCCCCGATGCCGGCGAAGCTGAGCTGGCACAGCGAGATCTGCCCGGCGAAGCCCACCAGCGGCACCAGGGACAGGGCCACGATGCCGATCGAGAAGATCTTGGCGTAGCCGGTGAGGTCGGGGCGGCTGAGCGTGGTGGCCAGCACGAGGCCGAAGGCCAGGGTGAGCCCGGCGAACATCAGGGCGCCCCGCCGGCGTCGGGGCGGGGAAGAACTCGCGGGTGCGCACGTGGCTGCGCAGACGGGGGTTGGGCAGCGCCAGCAGGATGATGAACAACAGGATCACCGGGGCGGCCAGGCGCAGACCCGGGCAGGTACTGGCCCAGCCGCCCACTGGTGGGGAGGTAGCCCGACAGGTAGCCGTCGGTGCAGCCCACCACGATGGCGCCGAGGAAGGTCAGCGGGAGCGACCGCAGCCGCCCGAACACGGCGGCGGCGTAGGCGTTCACGATGAGCAGCGAGAGGGTGGTGGCGCTCAGCCCGGCCGACGAGGCGATGAGGATGCCGCCGAGGGCGGCCAGCGCGGTGCCGGTGGCCCAGCTCGAGCGGGCCACCAGCGCCGTGCGGGCGCCGTTGAGGCGGGCCAGCGAGCGGTCGTCGACCACGGCCCGCATGGCCACGCCGATGCGGGTGCCGTACAGCAGCAGCGCGCAGCCCGACGGCCACCCCCACGGCCACGGCGATGGTCACCAGCTGGTGGTAGGTCACGGTGGTGGGCCCGAGGCTGATCTTGTTGGGGCCGAAGAACGGCTTCACCGTCCGGCTCTCGGCCGGGGCCCAGAGCCACTGGGCCAGGCCGATCATGGCCACCAGCAACGAGATGGACACCACCAGCTTGGTGGCCTCGCTCGTCCCTTCCAGCCCGCGCATGATGACCCGCTCGAGCAGGATCCCGAAGGCCGGGGCCAGCACGCCCAGCACCATCAGCAAGGCCAGCGGCGCCGGCCAGCCCCACCCCACCCGCAGCTGCCAGTAGGCGAACGCGGCCAGCATGCCGGTGGCGCCCTGGGCGAAGTTGAACACGCCCGTGGTGGTGTAGGTGAGCACCAGCCCGCTGGCGATCACCGCGTAGATCGCGGCGGTGGACAGCCCGACGATGGTGAAGATCAGGAACTTGTCCAACGGAGTGACCCGGGCGTCGCTACTTGAGGTCGGCCAGCGATCTTGCCCACGTCGGCGAGCGTCGCCGGTTGCCCGTAGTCGCCGGTGGTGGGCACGACGTTGGCCGGGTCGCAGTTCCAGACGCCGTCCTGTGTCTGCCAGTCGATCATCGTGAACTCCTTGCCGCTGGCCTTGAGGATGGCGAGGCACGGGCTGGGCTGCTTGCTCGACGGGTTGGCCTGGGCCGAGAGCCCACCCCCGTTCCACGACGTGGTCTTGATGCCCGGCGTCGTAGACGCACTTGCGGGTCATGTCGGCCCCGCACTGCTTGGCCGGCGGTGGCGAACAGCAGCCAGGCGCTGAAGGAGTTGAGGCCGAGCGAGGCCTGGCTCTTGCCGTTGGGCAGGTACTGGTCGAACAGCTGCTGGTACTGGGGGATGGCCGGGACGCTGGGTGGCCAGGAACGGCGTCGTGCCGTCCTGGATGTACACCGTGTTGCGTGTCGAGCCCGGAGCCGGCGTTGTCGATCAGCTTGGGGTCGTACAGGTTGCCGGCGCCGGCGATCCAGTCGAGCTTGTAGTCGATCTGGGACAGGGCATCGATGAGCTTGCCCAGGTTGGCCGGCTCGCCCACGTAGTAGAGGCCCTTGACGCCCTTGTCCTTGATGGCCTGGGCGTAGGGGACCCAGGTGGGCTCGCCCACCGGGTTGTACTGGCCGTCGTAGACGGTCTGGAACCCGAAGGAGGTGGCCGCCTCCTGGTACTGGAGCTTGTTGTTGATGGTGGTGGCGATGCTGCCGGTGAGGTAGCCGGTGGCGGCCAGCGAGTCGGGGAAGGTGTCCTTGAGGTAGCGGAAGATGCCGGCCGCTGACCTCGGTGTTGGAGCCGGGGGTGGCCTGGACCTGCAGGTCGGCGCCGCGGGCCTTGTTGCGTGACCACGTAGCCGGGGAAGTCGGGCAGCAGGCAGCTCAGCCGGTCGGTCTGGCCGGCGTCGTCGAACACGCCGCCGCCGCCCACGAGGGCGAAGTCCTGGGTGCAGGCCTCCTGGATGCGCTGCTTGTACTCGGTGACCTTGGCGTCGAGCTTGTCGAGCTGGATCTTGTGGCCGTTGATGCCGCCGAAGGAGTTGCACCACTGGGCGAACACGTCGCTGGCGTCGAAGAGCTCCTGGTTGAGGCCCGGGGCTCCGCTGTAGCCGACGTCGGACACGGTGCCGAGGCGGATGGTGTCGGCCGTGAGGCCGACGGTGCCCTGGCCCGATGTCGTCGCGCCGGACGGGGCCGGTCCGCACACCGGGTCGGTGATGGTCCCGAACTGGCCGTTGACCGGGGCTCCGCTGGCCGGCGCCGAGGTGTTCGTCGCGTTCCCGGTCGCCGGAGGTCGTCCACCGAGCCACGGCTGCAGGCCGCGGCGACGGTGATCATGACCCCGGCCACCGCCACGGCGATGAACCGACTACGTGTGCGTCCCACTCAGCATTCCCCCTGGTTGGTGTCCGGCACTGGCCCCTGCGGCACCGGTTCGCTCGACCTGATCGAGAGCGAGTCTAGAACACGTTCTAGCATCGCCTCGACGGCCCCGCCCGTCGGCGCGGCCTCCGGTTGAGCCCGTCTTACGGTCACCAACCAGGCCTCCGATGCGACAATCTGCCTCGCCCAGAGGGTCGTTCTGCAGAACAGCGCTCCCGGGTGACCGGAAGCAGGAACGGCCGCGGCGGACCGTCCGCGCTAGCCGGTGAGCTCGCTGATGGCCTTGTCGATGCGACGCTGACGCGTCTCAGCCGTCTTGGCCCCTTCGACCGACAGCGTGTGCTGGCGCTTCCGACTGTACGAGAGCGCGTCGAACGCCTTCCGCGCCGCGGGGTGGGCATCGAGGGCGGCGGCCAGGTCGGCGGGGACCTCGACCTCCCGCGGTTCGGCATCGAGCTCGACCTTGACGTCGACCACATCGCCGGCCGTCACCCCCGCCGCCGACCGGACCTCGGCACTGACGGGGAGCATGAACCTCCCGCCCATGGACGCCACCGTCGAGCGATAGGTGTGGCCGCCGATGGTGACGCGCACCGGGGGGCGCTTGGTGCTCCCGAGCGCCTCGACGACCGCGGGGGGCACCTCCACCCCAGTGGCGGTCTTCCCGTTGAGCTCGAGCGTGGCGCGGAACTTCATGACTCGGGACGCTATCCGCCCCGCCCGGACTCGCTCGCGGGGTCGCGGTCAGGCCCCGCCCACACCCTCGGCCCGCCCGGACGCGCTGACCGCGGCATCCGCGATGGCTCCCACGTCGTAGCGATGGGTGGTGTTGCCCATCACGGCGACGCCCAGGCCCCGCTCGGGGTAGAGCCGCAGCACGTTCCAGAACCCGCCGCCACCGCCGAAGTGCTCGACGTAGGCGTCCGGCCCGCTCGAGCGGGACCGGTCCGCCCGGGGCCGGAACCACCCCAGACCGAGGTCGTAGGGCTTGCCCAGGACGCGGATGTCGCGCATGGCCCGGCACGACGCCGGGCTCAGGATCCGGGTGCCGTCGAGCATGCCGTCGTTGAGGTGCAGGGCGACGAAGCGGCCGGCGTCGGTGACGGGCCCGATCAGCCCGCTGCAGGCCGGCGCGTCCATCTCGAACGGGCGCAGGGCCAGGTAGTGACCGACCCGCTCGCCCACGACCTCGTCGCCCAGGTAGCGACGGAGGGGTGGAGTCAGCGCGCGGGACAGGCGCTGGTAGCCCACGGCGGCGCGGGCCGTGCCCTCGGGGGTGTAGGTGAACCCGGTGGCGGACAAGCCCAGGGGCTCCAGCACCGCGGCGTCGATGTGGTCGGTGATGGTCGAGCCGGTGACCGCCGCCACCACCTCGCCCAGGGCCACGGTGGACAGGTTGCTGTACGCCGCCCGGGTGCCCGGCTCGAAGCGCGGGCGGCGAGCCCGGCGGAGCTGGTCGGCCAGGAACCGGCGCTGGTCGGGAAGCGGCGCCCCGACGGGATGGGTCCACCGCAGCGGCAAGGGGTTGGGCAGCCCGGCGCTGTGGCTGGCCAGGTGCTCGACCCGGGCGGCGGCGAACGAGGCCGGCCACAGCTCCCCCAGGTACTCCCCGACCGGGGCGTCGAGATCGAGCCGGCCCTCGTCGACGAGTTGCAGGGCGGCGGTGACGGTCACGACCTTGGTCATCGAGAACCAGTGGCCCACGGAGTCGGGCCGGTACGGCCGGTCGCCGGCCAGGTCGGCCGACCCCCAGCCGTGCGACCACCGCACCCCGGTCCCGTCGGCCACCGCCACGGCCAGGCCGGGCACCCGACCCTGGCGACGCTGGCGTTCGACGACGGTCTCGAGGCCCTCGGCGGTGATCATGGCTTGCTCCTATCGTCAAGTATGATTGACTAGTTGCACCATCGCGCCAGGAGGGAAACTTGTCAACCTCACTTGACCACCAACCGGGAGAGCCGGTCCGGCGCGAGCCCGGGACCCGAGACCTCGGGCTCGCCTTCTGGCTCGCCTACCAGACCTATCAGCTCGAGCTGGGCCGTGGCCTGGAGGCAGCCGGCTACCCGGACCTGCGCGCCGCCGACGCCTCGTTGCTGCGCTACCTGCACGACCGCGACGGCGCCACCGTCACCGAGCTGACCGGGCTGCTCGACATCTCCAAACAGGCCGTCAGCCAGCAGGTCGCGTCCTTCGTCCAGCGCGGCTACGGCATGCGGGCGGCGTCGCCCGACGACGGGCGGGAGAAGCTGATCCGCCTGACCGAGCGCGGGCGGGGGGCCCGCGCCGCCGCCATCGGTTTCGCCGACGAGATCGAGGCCGAGCTGCAGGCCGCCCTGGGGGCCGACGCGGTGGCGGGCATGCGCGCCGTGATCGACCACCTGGTCGCCACCCGCCTCGACCAGGCGAGCGATCTGATCCGCGCCTCGGTGGCGCTGAGCTCCGACCTCTGAGGGCCGCCCGCCGCGGCGGCGGGGGCCCGGGGGCCGCGGGGCCTACGTCCGCCGCGGGTCGTAGCGCGAACGACCCACCATCGCGGCCTCGACCGCTGGGCCGCGGGACTCAATTCGGGGCGGTGGAGCAATTTCCGGTCAACCCGAATTCCGCGATGGGCGACGTAGATGTCACCACGGCCGGCGCAACCGCGGACAACCCCTCAAATCAGTCGCCGGCCGACGACGGAATGGAAGACAACCCATGAAGAAGTCCCCCTCAGCTCCTTCAACGCGCGCGCCCCTCGGCCTCCTGGCCGTGGTCCTCGTGCTCGCCTGTCTGGCCAACGCCTGCGGCCGGTCGGCGGCCTCGCCGGCGAAGTCCGCCGACCCTGCTCCGGGCGCGCCGGGCGTCGCCACCGATCGGTTGCCCGATGCCGGAACGCCCAAGGATGGTGGCTCCCTCGCCTTCGGACTCGAAGGTGAGACCGACAGCCTCAGCCCGGTCACCGGCCGCTGGGCGCTGTCGGGTCACATGGTCGGCTCGGCCATCTTCGACTCGCTGGCGGTCCTGGACGACCAGGGCAACGCCGTCCCCGAGCTGGCCAGCTCGTTCACCCCCAACGCCGACAACACCGAGTGGACGGTGACCCTCAAGGAGGGCATCACGTTCCACGACGGCGAGCCGTTCAACGCGGCCGCGGTGGCCAAGGCGCTCAGGATCTACAAGACGGCGCTCATCACCGGCGCCGTGTTCGCGGTGGTCGACACCATCACCGAGACCGGTCCCATGACGGTCACGATCACGACGAAGCAGCCGGTCGGCAACATCGCCAACCTGTTCGTGGGCCAGGCCGGCTACATGCCGGCGCCGGCCATGCTCGACGACCCGCACGGGGGCGAGCACCCCATCGGCACCGGGCCGTTCATGTTCCACGAGTGGGTCAAGAACGACCACGTGACCGTGGTGAAGAACCCGCACTACTGGAAGGCCGGCCTGCCCCACCTCGATCAGATCACCTTCAAGCCCATCGAGAACGCCGCCGACCGGGTGTCGGCACTCCAGGACGGCACCCTCAACGCCATCGACACGTTCTTCCCGGACTCGATCCGGACCATCCGCGACGACCCCGACCTGCGCTACCTGGAGTACGCGCAAGGTGAGGAGCTCCACATCGCCCTCAACACGATGGCGCCCCCGTTCGACAACCTCACCGCCCGTCAGGCCGTGGCCACCGCCACCGATCAGGCCACCTACATCGACCAGATCGGCAAGGACGTGTACACCCCGGCCAACGGCATGTTCGCACCCGGCCAGCTCGGCTACACCGACGACTCGGGCTATCCGACCTTCGACCTGGACAAGGCCAAGGAGCTGGTGGCCGAGTACACCCAACAGACGGGCAAGCCGCTTGCCTTCACGCTGCTGGCCACGGGCGACATCGAATACACCAAGCAGGACCAGCTCCTCAAGACGATGTGGGAGGCAGCCGGCATGCAGGTCACCCTGGCCAGCAAGCCTCAGGCCGATGAGGTGATCACGGTGGTGCTGGGTCAGTACCAGGCCGCCGACTTCCGCCTGTTCGGCTCCCCCGACCCCGACGCCGACTACCACTGGTGGTCCTCGACCGCCGTGGCCCCGCCGGGGCAGGTGTCCATCAACATGACCCGCTTCGCCGGCGCCGAGACCGACCGGGCGCTCGATGCCGCCCGGGCCAGCACCGATCCCGCCACCCGCGACCAGGACTACCAGGCCTTCGAGCGGGCCTGGAACGCGGCCGTGCCCTACATCTGGCTGGCGCGAGCCGACTGGGTCCTGGCCTCGACCCCGCAGGTCCACGGCTACGAGGCGGGGGGCAACGGATCGGTGCAGACCCTGGGGGCGAAGCCCTGGATCGCCGATCTCTGGATGGGCTGACCCACCACTCTTCGTAACGGATCCAGGACAGATGTTCCCGTGATGCGGAGGGCGCAGGCTTCCCCGTGCCCCCTCAGCTCGGCTCGTCCGAAACGACGCGCCGAGGAAACCGGGGACAACGCGGGATCACGAGCGCCGGGTACCAGGCGGGCGCACGATCCTCCGGCGCCGGGCCCCGCCCTCACGGTGGTCCGGCGCCGGAGACGCGCCGGGGGGACAACCATTCAGAGTGCGGGGTAGCTTCCTGGAACCCCGAGCGGCGTGGCGGGACGTCGTGGGCGAATCGGGCGACGGCCGGAGGGCGCGTGGGCATGGCGAGGGCGAAACTGGAGTATCGGCTGCTCGGCCCGGTCGAGGCGAGTGTCGGCGGGCGCCGGGTGCACCTCGGCGGGGCCCGGCAACGGGCCGTCCTGGCCCTCCTGCTGCTCAACCACAACCGGGCGGTCTCGGTCGAGCGGATGGCCGACGAGCTGTGGGGCGGTGCTCCGCCCCCGAGCGCCGTGGGCATCCTGCGCACGACGGTCTCCAGCCTCCGCAAGTCCTTCGTCGCCGCCGGTGGGATCGACGCGCCGCTGCGCACGTTGCCGGGTGGCTACCAGATCGACGCCAGGCCGGACCAGATCGACGCCCTCACGTTCGAATCGCTGCTTCGCTCCGCCGCTCGGGCGCGGGCCGACGACCCCGACCGGGCCCTCGACCTGCTCGATCGGGCCCTCGGGTTGTGGCGAGGTGAGGCGCTGGCCGATCTGCGCGATGAGCTGTTCGTGCGGGCCGACGTGGCCCGTCTCGACGCGGCCCGCCTCGCCGCGCTGGCTCAACGGGGCGAGGTCCTGCTGGCCCTCGGTCGTCACGAGCAGGTGATCGGCGACCTCCAGGCGCTGGTGATCCGACATCCGCTGCACGAGCACTTCCGGGCCCAGCTCATGTTGGCGCTCTACCGGTCAGGGCGTCAGGCGGAGTCCTTGCGCGTGTTCGGCTCGATCCGGCGCCACCTCATCGAGGAGCTCGGCCTCGAACCCGGCCCGCAGCTGCGCGATCTGGAGTCGGCCATCCTCCGTCAGGATCCGGCGCTCGACTGGCCGGCCGCCTCGGCCGGCGCGGCGGCGCCCGGACCTCAACCCCCCATGCGCCGCGACCCGGCATCGGTCGGGGGCGAAAGCCCGCTCGACGTGTTGATGGACCGGATGACCCGGGCCATCGGGGGGCACGGGGGCCTGGTGCTCGTCTGGGGCGGGCCCGGGGTCGGCACCACCGGCCCGGTGAGGGACCTGGTCGATCAGGCCGCGGCGCTGGGGGCCGAGGTCTCGTGGGGTCGCAGCTACGAGGACGACCGGGCCCCGGCCTACTGGCCCTGGAGCCGAGCGTTGCGTCCGGGGGTCACCGCGTTGGCGTCGAGACACCGGTCGGAGCCCGACCTCGCCGCGACCGTGACCGGGCCGCTGGCCCACGTGGCGGCCATCATCCCCGAGATCCGCTGGATGCTGCCCGAGCCGGCTCCACTGGTCGTGGGCGACCCGGCGACGCGGGCTCGCTTGTTCGAGTCGGTCGAAGTGCTGCTCTACGTCCTGGGGCGGCAGCGGCCGAGGCTCATCGTGCTCGAGGACATCCACTGGGCCGATCCGGGCTCATTGCTCCTGCTGCGCTTCCTGGCGCCGCGCCTGGTCGCCATGCCCGTCCTGGTGGTGGCCACCACCCGCCGTTCGGGCGACGAGGAGGCGCCGATGGCCGAGCTCCTCGTCGACCTGGATGGTCAACCGACCGAGGACGTGACCGTGGTGCGGGCCATGCCGTTGCTGTCGGCCGATGGGCTATGACGTCGTCGTCGGCGGGGGCTCGGCCGGCCGCGTTCGCGCCGCCTCTCGCGCCGTGGCTGTGCCAGGCGTGATCCGCCCACGGCGATCAAGAGCGACTACCGCGGGTGGGGCGCGTGGGCGCGGGCGACGGCCGCCTGCGTCTCGAGTGCGTTGCGGTCGGGCGTGGCGGCGGTGACATCGTCGGGCCAGTCCTCAACGATGTCGTGGGCCCACTCGGCCCAACGCTCCACCATGAGGTGGAAGTCGATCATGAACTGGCCGACGAGCAGGAGCCAGGGGAGGCGCTCGGGAAACGGTCCGGTTCCGTCGAGGTAGGCCTGGGGGGCCGCCGCGCCCGCACCGAGCCGCGCCGAGTTGGCGTCCCGGACGCCGTCGATCGTGGCGAGGAGGTCAGCCTTCGAGCCGTGCTCGGCGAAGAAGACCTTGATCAACTGCTCGAACTCGACGACGGGCCCTTCGCCCTCCGTCGGCACCCAGTCCGCCAGGGCGCGCCGACCCTCGCCGGTGATCGTGTACACGGTGCGGCGGCGCTTGCCCACCATCTGGGACGACGCCGACGCCAGTCCGTGGGCCACCAGCTTCTTGGGCTCCTCGTAGAGCTTGCTCTCAGCACGCGGCCAGAAGCGACCGAGCGCCCGGTCCATCTGCTGCGCGAGCTCGTAGGTCGTCCACGGCTTGATCGCCAGGAGCCCGAGGATCGCGTACGAGGTGGACGTGAGGGTCGGTGCCATTGACATGCTCCCTTTGGGTGTATATCTTACTCCCAATGGGAGTCTATACAGGGGGAACGATCATGAACGGTCCGATCGGAGCAGTGCGGGCGATCCACAACGCCTTCCGGCGCGACATCGAGCTCATCGACGCGGCGGCGCTCGGTGCGGCACGAGGAGAGTCCGGGCTGGAAGCGACGGTCGAGCGCTTCCGGTTCCTCAACGAGGTGCTCGAGTGGCACGCCGAGGGCGAGGACTCGGTCATCCTGCCGCTCCTCGAGTCGGTCGCGCCGTCGGTGTACACGACCTTCGAGATGGACCATCGAGCGCTCGACGCCGCGTTCGCCGGTCTGGCCAACGCCGTCTCGGCACGGGATCCGCTGGAGACCGCTCGGGCGACGAAGGCGTTCAAGTTCCACCTCGATCTGCACCTCGAGAAGGAGGACACGTTCATGTACCGGATCATCGCCGAGCGGATCTCGTTCGAGGATCAGGGTCGGGCGATCGGTGAGATGGCGTCGGGCACGCCGCAGGACCGCTTCCCCGAGGTCGTGGCGTGGATGTACCCGCTCATGGATCTCGACGACCGCGTGCTGATGACGCGGTCGTGGCAGATGGGCATGCCGCCCGACGCGTTCGCCATGGCCACGACGCTCATCGAGCAGGCGATCGGCGACGACTGGGCCGAGCTCGCCCAGCACCTCACCGCACCGGCCGGCGCGCGATGAAGCCGAGCAACACCGCCACCGCCGCCGAGACCGCCTCGTCGCCCACCGTGCCGTCGGAGCTGGTGGCGGACCCGGCGAACGCGGGCCAGGTCCAGTCGTGGGACGGCCGCGAGGGCGCCTTCTGGGCGGCACAGGCTCGCCGATTCGACGAGTCGCTGGCGAACTGTCACGGGCCCTTCCTGGCCGCGGCGGCTGTTCGCAGGGGCGACCGCATCCTCGACATCGGGTGCGGCAACGGGCAGACCACCCGCGACGTCGCGCGGATCGCGACGGAGGGCTCCGCGCTCGGGGTCGACCTGTCGTCGCGGATGTTGGCGACGGCCCGGGCGACGGCCGAGGCCGAGGGCCTCGACAACGTCGAGTTCGCGCACGCGGATGCGCAGATCCACCCCTTCGAGACCGAAGGGTTCGACGTGGTGATGTCCCGCATGGGTTCGATGTTCTTCGGTGATCCCGTCGCGGCGTTCACCAACCTCCACCGGGCCCTTCGTCCCGGCGGTCGTCTCACGCTGCTCACCTGGCAGGGCGTGCCGGACAACGAGTGGCTGGTCGAGTTCCGCTCGGCGATGGCGGTGGGACGCGATCTGCCGCTGCCACCCCCCGACGTGCCGAGCCCGTTCTCGTTGGCGGACCCCGAACGGGTTCGCACCATCCTGGCTGATGCGGGTTTCGTCGACGTCTCGTTCCAGGACTTGCGCGAGCCCCTGAGCTTCGGTCCGGATGCCGCGGACACGTTCGCCTTCGTGAGCGAGCTCACCGGCTGGATGCTCCAGGGGCTCGACGACGCCGGCCAGGCGGCCGCGCTCGGAGGCGCTGCGTCGGACGATCGAGGAGCACGCCGACGCCGACGGTGTCACCTACCAGTCCGCGACCTGGATCATCTGCGCCGGCAAGCCCTGAGGATCGGATGTCCCTTCAGCCGGCGGACAACTTCGTCGACGTCAGTGCAGGGTCTCGCCCGCCGCGAGCATCGAGACGAAC
Source organism: uncultured Microthrixaceae bacterium (assembly GCA_963726905.1). Classification (GTDB taxonomy): domain Bacteria; phylum Actinomycetota; class Acidimicrobiia; order Acidimicrobiales; family Acidimicrobilacustridaceae; genus UBA4742. The sequence goes on along the minus strand of CAVSDZ010000005.1, from coordinate 157,519 downwards.
TTCTCGATCCGTGCCGCGCGGGTCTCGGGCCTCTTCGCATCCTGGATGCGGTACAGGAACGCGAAGCGGTTGGTGCGACTGATCGTGGCGAACGCGTCGCGGGCCGCTGGGTTCGCGTCGAGCGCGGCCCGGAAATCATCAGGCAAGGTGATCGAGCGCGAACCCCGGTAGGCGCCATCCCATCGGCCGTCGGCCTTGGCCCGCTCGACCTGTTCGAGCCCTGCAGGCTCCATGAGCCCCGCCTCCTGGAGTTGCGCCACCTTGTCGCAGTTGATCTGGGACCAGGGACTGCGGGCACGGCGCGGGGTGAACCGCTGGAGAAACCAGGTGTCGTCGAACCGAGCCTTCTGACCGTCGATCCAGCCGAAGCAGAGCGCGACATCGAGCGCCTCGGCATAGGTGACCGACTTCACGCCCGTGCCCCTCTTGGCGATCTTCAACCACAACCCGTCGGAGCGGTCGTGCTCGCGGTCGAGCCACGCCCGGAACGCCGTTGCGGACCGAAACGCTCTCGTCGGAAGGTCGCGCTTCTCCACGGCCATCCCCGCGAGTCAACTACTTCGATCCGGGCACGACCACTCGATTCGTGCACCACCCAGGCACGTGTGCTTCCCGGACGGCTCTGAATGGACCTGATGTCCGCCGTACTCAGCCGAAGGCTGCGTGCAACTTGTCCGCGACCTCCGTTGGGGATGGCATGGCCGCGATCTCGCCGCTCACCCGGCGGGCGGCCTCGCGGTAGGTGTCTTCGGTGAGGAGCTTTCCGACGGCGTCGCTCACCGCCTCGGCGGTATGGGCGTCGGGAGGGAGCGCGATACCGGCGCCGGCTTTCGCGCAGGCGGCGGCGTTGAAGAACTGGTCGGCAGCCTGGGGAAGGCACACCTGAGGGAGCTCAGCGCCGAGCGCGGCGAGGAACGTTCCCGACCCGGCGTGGGAGACGACCAGCGAGCAGTGCTCGAGCAGTTGGGCCTGAGGGATGTACCGGGCCACGTGCACATTGTCGGGTCGTGGCCCCATCGCCTCGGGCTCGCCGCGGGGTCCCACCGTCACGACGGCGCGCACGGCGAGTTCACGAAGACCTTCGATGACGGCGGAGAGCACGGCGTCGTTGTTGAAGACGGTGCCGAGGGTGGCGTACACGAGAGGGTCTGACGAGGGCTCCGTGACCCAGGTGGGTAGTGGTTCGTTCTCGCCGGTGGCGAACGAGCCGGGCCGCAACGGTTGGATGGCCGGGATGTGCGGTCGGTCGGCCGGCTGCATGCTCGGTGGGTAGATGTCCAGGTACATGTGGTCGTAGGTGCCACCGTAGGGTGGGGCTTCGAGGCCATGGGCGGCCCAGAACGGCTCGACCGCACGTCCGGTGGCGGCGACCCGGGGCGGTGGCAGGGTGGCTCCGAACGAGAGCGTGAGGTTCGGCGCGCCGACCAGGGCCGCGACGATCGGACCGGCGAACTCAGCGGCGTCGCACACGAGCAGATCGGGCGAGTAGGCACGGGCGACCGGCAGGAGGTCATCCAGCATCTGCTCGGCGCGCACGGGACCGAACAGGCGCGGGAACATGAAGTCCGAGCGCTCGGGCGGGGGGACCTCACTCACCTCCGGGTACCGGTCGTGGAACCTCGCCATGGCGACGCCATCGTCGAGCCCGGCGACCGAGGTCAGGATCCCTTCGTGCTCGAGTCGGCCACAGACCTCGGCGCCGGTCGCCCAGAGCACCTCGTCGCCGAGGTCGAGGAAGGCCTTTGCCAGCGGCACCATCGGGTGCACGTGGCCCCAGCCGGACGTGGAAGTGAACAGGACTCGCATCCGCAACCCCCCTGGGTCGGTGGCCGCTCCGGTGGCGGTCGACACGAGCGACCATACCCCTCAAATCGCTAGAAGTCTAGCTATTAGAGTTCGAGGTACACTGCGGCGCATGGAGAACGTGACCCCGATCCGGGTGCCCAGCGACTTCGAACGAGAGTTTCCCGGCGCCAGCCGGTCTGGTGCGGAGGTGGCGGCCAACCTGATCCGTACGGCCGACGCGCTGCTCGCCGAGATCAACCGCCGCCGCCGGAGCATCGCCGATCTCTCACCGAGCGCGTTCCAATGCCTCGCCATCCTCGACGGGGCCGGCGAGCCGCTGGCTGCCCACACGATCGCCGAACGCCTCCTCGTCAGCAGTGCCAGCACCACCTCCTTGCTCGACACGCTCGAGAAGCGCGGACTGATCGAACGGACCCCGCATCCCAGTGACCGCCGCAAGACCCTGGTCCATCTCAGCGACGAAGCGCGTGACCTCGTCGATCGGATGCTCCCACAGGTCCACGCGGCCGCCACCGATGCAGTCAAGGAGCTCAGCGAGGCCGAGCGCGAGCAGCTCATACAGTCGCTGGCCAGCATCCGCCACGCGGTCGTCGAGCTGGCAGAGCATGAACCTCCTCTGCCGAAGCCGAGACGTAGGGGGTCAGCCCGCTCGAACCCTTGAGAGTCGGAGGAGCGAAACCGCGGTGGCGCGAGGGTCGCGTTCCACGCCGGCCCGTCGCGGGCCACGTCGGCTGCTCGGGCGTCGGCAGCGACCCGGGTCTGCGCTCTGCCGTCGACGCAGCACCCTGGCGGACATGGAAGCGGCCCACCAAGCGACGCGAGCGTGCACGTACGTGCCGGGTTGGCTGCGCGACGGCGTGACCTTCAGTGAGACGATGCCCGAGTGATCACCTGGCGACGACCTTCCGACGACGAACTCGCCGAGCGGGCGCGTGCGGTCGACGGAAGCCCCCTGACCTATCCAGAGGTCGGTGCCACCGAGCACGACCTACCCGCCCGGTACCGACATGACCGTTACGAGCAGATCCTCGGCAGCGGCGAGGATGTCTGGGCCGCCGCGAAGATCGCCGTCATGGACTGGAGCGCCCACACCAACGCCGGTGTTCGCGTGGTGCCGAGGTCGACACCAGCCGAGGGGGCAGTGGTCATGCTCGCGTTTCGAGTCGGCCCCGCCCAGGTGATCGCCCCCTGCCGAATCGTCCTGGTCGTGGATGAACCCGATCGCGTCGGGTTCGCCTACGGCACACTGCCCGGACATCCCGAGCGCGGCGAGGAGTCCTTCATGGTCGAGAGAGGGCCAGAGGGGGTCATCCGGTTCGTCATCGTTGCGTTCTCTCAACCGGCCGCCCTCACGACACGGCTCGCCGGTCCCGTCAGCCGTGAGATCCAGCGCCGTGTGACGGCCCGGTACCTCGCCGGGGTGCTGAGAGCCACCGCTTGAGCCCGGCGCGAGCGGCCCTGACGGACCGCTTCGCGCTCGCCCGCGAGCCCGGAAACGCCGGTGGCCCCGCCGAAGCGGGGCCGGACCGCGGTTCGAACGCTCGCTACGAGATCGCCCCGACCGCAGCACTGCCACCCATCCCGAGGGCCGCAAGGCGTTCTTCGTCGGCGACCTCGTCGACCGTGGCCCCGACATCACCGGGTCCTGCGTCTCGCCATGGGAATGGTCCACGACGGAACCGCCCGCTGCGTCCCGGGCAACCACGAGAACAAGCTCGGTCGTGCCCTCAGCGGGCGCAACGTGCAGATCACCCACGGCCTGGCGGAGACCCTCGCCCAGCTCGACTCGTGCGACGACGCCTTCCGGGCGGAGTTGGTGTCGTTCCTCGATGGCCTGGTCAGCCACGCTGTGCTCGACGACGGCAAGCTCGTCGTCGCCCATGCGGGACTTCCCGAGAAGCTGCAGGGTCGCGCCTCGGGGCGGGTGCGCAGCTTCGCCCTCTACGGGGAGACAACGGGCGAAACCGACGAGTTCGGGCTGCCCATCCGCTACCCGTGGGCCGACGACTACCGCGGCAAGGCCATGGTCGTCTACGGCCACACACCGGTCCCCGAACCCGAATGGGTGAACAACACCATCTGCATCGACACCGGCTGCGTCTTTGGTGGCAGCCTCACCGTGCTGCGCTATCCGGAGCGAGAGCTCCGATCAGTGCCGGCCGCTCGCGCCTACTACGAGCCGCTGCGACCACTTCACGCCGCCGGCGAGCAGGCGACCCGTGCCGATGACCGGCCGGCCGACCTCCTCGATGTGTCCGACGTGCTCGGCAAGCGGATCATCGACACGCCCCTGCAACGCAGGATCACGATCAACGAAGAGAACGCCACCGCCGCACTCGAGGTGATGAGCCGCTTCGCGATCGACCCCCGGTGGCTCATCTACCTCCCGCCCACGATGGCTCCAACCGCGACGAGCAGGCGACCGGATCTCCTCGAACATCCCGAGGATGCGTTCTCCGCGTTCCTCCACGACGGGATCGACCAGGTCATCTGCGAGGAGAAGCACATGGGTTCGCGCGCCGTCGCGATCGTGTGCCGCGACGAGACCGTCGCCCCCCGACGCTTCCGAATCGAGTCCGAGAGCGGCGGAGTCATCTACACCCGCACCGGACGCCCGTTCTTCACCGACGCGGCCTGGGAGGCACAATCTCGTCGAGCGCCTGCGAACCGCCACCACCGACGCAGAGCTGTGGGACGAGCTCGACACCGACTGGATCGCCCTCGACTGCGAGCTGCTTCCGTGGAGCGCCAAAGCCGGCGATCTCCTGCGCGCTCAATACCGCGCCCGTCGGAGCAGCAGGACGAGCCGCAACTGCGAGCGTGTCCGCGGTCCTCTCGAATGCACTCGCCCGAGGGGTTGACGTCGCCTCCATGGCCGACCGAGTCGCCGTCCGTGGCGAGCAGCTCGAGAGCTTCGTCGACGCGTACCGACGCTATTGCTGGCCGGTCGAGACCCCCGACGACCTTCGACTCGCCCCCTTCGTTGTTCTCGCCGCCGAGGGCAAGGTTCACGCCGGGCGTGATCACCTGTGGCACATGGGCGTGACAGCACGACTCGCCGACTTTCACCAACCGGAGACAGGGACTTCTCCGATCGGCTGTCAGTGGAGGTGATGGGATTCGAACCCACGGCCTCTTCGATGCGACCGAAGCGCTCTAGCCAACTGAGCTACACCCCCGAAGGAATCGCTCAGGATAGCCGAGGCTCGACGAGCCCCCGAACGGCCGGTTAGTTGACCGACTGCTGCAAGGTGAGCGTGGCCGGGACCTGGCGCTCGATCGGCGCCGGCAGGTAGCGGACCTTGTGCTGGCGCTCCTCGGCCAGGCGGCGCATCTGCACCAGCGCCACCACGTAGGCGGCCAGCATCAGGTCGGTGAGCAGCTGCAGGTAGACCATCGGCCCGCCCACGAACACGGTCAGGGTCAACGTCACGACGGCGGCACCGGCCAGCGTGCACAGGATGTTCTTGCGGCGCTCGCGGGCCTGGTGGCGCGACATGGCCGAGCCCGGTGCCGCGGTAGCTCACCGGGGCGAAGGCCGGCCGGGCCAGCGAGGCGCTGGACCGCGGCACCGGTGAACCGGCGATGCGGGTCGGCGCCGACCGACCGTCCCGGCGCGGTGCGCTCGAGCACGGAGAGGTGCTTGTTGAACGTCGAGATCGAGTTCACGCTGCGGTGCTCGGTACGGCTCTTGGCCCACGAGACCAGGTACAACGCCCACAACACCGCAATGATGAAAAGCACCACGAACTGCACGCTCCGCGCCTGCCTTTGTTGTTCGTGACCGTAGTCACCACCGTGTTGCAGCTGGTGGATGTCGCACTTCGTGCTCCGGAGGAGAGCACCTGTCGCGGAGGTTACGGTCTGGTGGACGGTTGTTACATTTCTACTACGAACGATGCGTGGTTGCTACCCGGCCCTGGTGGGCCAAGGGGTGCTTTTGGCCCCGTCGTCATCGTTTCGACGCATTTCGCCGCTCTTCGCGAGCGGCGGCCGACGCTCAGCGGTTGAGGCCGTCGAGGACGTCGAGCCCGTCGGGGTCGTCGGGGTCCACCGGGCGGCGGTAGGTGCCCGACCGGCCCCCGGTCTTCTCCCACAGGGCCAGGTCGCTGATGACCATGGAGCGGTCGGCCGACTTGCACATGTCGTAGATGGTCAGCGCCGCCACCGAGCACGCGGTGAGCGCCTCCATCTCGACCCCGGTGCGGTCCACCGTCTCGACCTGGGCCTCCACCTCGATGAAGGCGTCCTCGATGCGGAAGTTCACGAACACCGAGCCCACCAGCAACGGGTGGCACAACGGGATCAGGTCCGACGCCCGCTTGGCCGCCTGGATGCCGGCCACCCGGGCCACCGCCAGCACGTCGCCCTTCGACACCGCGCCTCGCGCCACCAGCGACGCCGTCTCGGGCTGCATGTGGATCCGGCGCCCGGGCGATGGCCCGGCGGTGGGTCGGGTCCTTCGGCGTGACATCGACCATGCGGGCGCGCCCCAGCGGGTCGAGGTGGGTGAGGCCGGGAGTGAGGCCGCGATCGGACATGGTCGGCGAGTCTAGATCGACCGGCTCAACCGCCGATCTGGCTCATCCCCCGGCGCGGCTTGATGAAGTGGACCTGGTTGATCGAGTGACCGGCCCACTTGGCTGCCACCGCCCGCTCGACGATCGCGGCCAGCTCGTCGTCGGACGCGCCCGGCGCGCAGCGGCCCGCGCAGATCGAACTCGTCGTCGGAGAACAGACAGTTGCGCAGCTGGCCCTCGGCGGTGAGGCGCAGCCGGTCGCACGAATCGCAGAACGAATGGGTCACGCTGGCGATCACGCCGACCTCGCCGCCGCCGTCGAGGTAGCGGAACTGCTCGGCCGGGGCCGACCCCCGGGCCGCCGACCGGCTCGAGCGGGTACCGGCGCGGCGATGGCCGCCAGGATCTCGGCCTGGGTCATGACCTGGTCGTTGCGTCCACTCGCCCTGGGCGTCGAGCGGCATGAACTCGATGAAGCGCACCGACACGCCGTGCGTCGCGCCCGAACGTGGCGAAGTCGACGATCTCGTCGTCGTTGACGCCCCGCATGACGACCACGTTGATCTTGACCGGGGCCAGCCCGGCGACCACCGCGGCGTCGATGCCGTCGAGCACCTCGGCCAGGCGGTCGCGCTTGGTCAGGGCCAGGAAGCGCTCGGGGCGCAGCGAGTCGCACGAGATGTTGATGCGGCTCAGGCCGGCGGCCGCCAGGTCGTGGGCGATGAGCCCGAGCGTGGCCCCGTTGGTGGTGAGGGCCACGTCGACCGGTTCGCCCGCCGGGGTCCGCAGCGCGGCGAGCTTCTCGATCAGCACCGGCAGGTGCGACGCGCACCGTCGGCTCGCCGCCGGTGATGCGGATGCCGTCGAAGCCGTAGCGGGTGACCATGAGCTCGGCCACCCGGGTCAGCTCCTCGTAGGTGAGCAGGTCCTCGCGGGGCAGCCACGGCATGCCCTCGGCCGGCATGCAGTAGGTGCAGCGGAAGTTGCAGCGGTCGGTGACCGAGATGCGCAGGTCGCGGTGGACGCGCCCGAACGAGTCGACCAGGGCGGTCGTCGGCCGACGGTGAATGTGATCGCGGACCTGTCCCCCACGCCCCCAGGCTAGGGCGACCGGCGCCCCTGCCACCACTGGCGCAGGAGCTCGACCTTGTGATCGAGGCCCGGATCGGCTCCCGGCGCTCAGGATCGAGCCCCCGGTGAGGGGCACGGGCAGCACCGTGTGGCGCCCGTCGTGGGTCGACCACCACCCGGCGGGCCGTGCCCCGCTCGCGCACGGTGATGGCCGACACGTCGGCCCAGGCTCAGCGCGGCCCGCCGGAAGCCCCAGCGGGCCCGGACACCGCCGGCGTCGAGCACCACCACCGGCAGCACCCGGCCCACGGCCACCGCCGTGGCCCCCAGGGCCAGCGGCCAGCACCACCAGCCCGGACCAGCCCGACGAGGCCGTCACCCGGCCGGACGACGACGAGGCGCACCAGCCCGAGGAACCACACGATGGCGGCCACGCCGGCCAGGCCGACCCGGTAGCGGCGGCGCTGACCGGCGGTGAGGTGGAAGACGAGCGTCGTGATGTCGTCGGGCCCCGCGTCGGCGGGGAGCGGGTCGGGCGTCGGGTCGGGCGTCGGCTCGGCGGGCGGCATCACTCGGTCAGCAGCACGTCGACGAGGCCGCCGGGGTCGACGCCGGTGCCGTCGGGCAGCTCGGCCAGCGCGTTGGCCCCCACCAGCGCGCTCAGGTGGTGCGAGCCCTGACCCCCGGTGAGCCGGACGTGGTAGCGGCCGTCGTCGCCGTAGTGGCAGACCACCCGGGCGAAGTGGATCTTGCCGTCGGGATGGCGGCGCAGGCCGTCGTCGGCCACGGCCCGCACCCGGGGACGGTCGAGGTCGGCGTCGCCGTGGCCCATCATCCGGCGCAGCCCCGGGCGGGCGAACAGCTCGAACGACACCACCGACGACACCGGGTTGCCGGGCAGGCCGAACACCGGCACCGGGCGACCCGCCGGCCCGGGCACGGTGCCGAAGGCCAGCGGCTTGGCCGGCTTGATGGCCACCTGCATCCAGCGCATGTCGCCGATGCGGTCGAGCACCACCTTCACGAAGTCGAAGTCGCCCATGCTCACCCCGCCGCTGGTGACCAGCGCGTCGCACGTCGGCCGCGCCCCGCTCGATGGCGGCGGTGATGGCGGCCTCGTCGTCGGCGATGCGGCCGAGGTCGACCGGCACGCACCCGGCCTGCGCCACCAGGGCCAGCAGCGTGCGCCGGTTGGAGTCGCGGATCTGGCCCGGCTGCAGCGGGCGAGCCGTCGTCCACCAGCTCGTCGCCGGTGGACAGCACGCCGACCCGGGCCCGGGGCACGACCGTCACCTCGGTCACGCCCCAGCGTGGCCAGCACGCCGAGGTGGCCGGCGCTGAGCACGTCGCCGGCCGGGAACACCGTGTCGCCCGGGCGCAGGTCGTCGCCCGCCGGGCGCACGTGCAGCGCCCGGTGCCACCTCGGCCAGGAGGTCGACCTCGACCGGGTCGCCCCCGGCGCCGTCGACCGGGCGGCTGTCCTCCACCATGACCACCGCGTCGGCCGCCGGCCGGCAGCGGCGCCCCGGTCATGATGCGCACCGCCTGGCCCGGCCCCGGCTCCAGGGTCGGCGCCGCGCCGGCGGCGATGGTGCCGATGACGGTGAAGCGCACCGGCGCGTCGGGGCCGGCTCCCGCGGTGTCGGCCGACGCGCACCGCGAAGCCGTCCACCGCGGTGTTGGCGAACGGCGGCACCAGCTCGGTGGCCACCAGCGCCTCGGTGGCGACGCAGCCGAGCGCGTCGGCGAGGGGGATGCGGACCGGGGCGAGCGGCGCGCAGGCCCCGAGCACGAAGGCCCGGGCCTCGCCCAGGGGGATCACGCCAGGTCCCGGTCCTTCAGCAGCTGGACGAGGAAGGCCCGGAACTCGGGACCCAGGTCGTCGCGGTCGATGGCGATCTCGACGGTGGCCCGCAGGTAGTCGAGCTTGTTGCCGATGTCGTAGCGGCCCTCGGAGAACGTGTAGCCGTACACGGTCTGCTCGCCGAGCAGCAGCCCGATGGCGTCGGTCAGCTGGATCTCGCCGCCGACGCCCGGGCGCACCTGCTCGAGGGCCGTCGAAGATCTCGGGGGTGAACACGTAGCGACCCATGACGGCCAGGTTCGACGGCGCCTCGCTGGGCGACGGCTTCTCCACGATGTCGAGCACCCGCACCAGCTGGTCGGTCACCCGCTCGGGCTTGACGCAGCCGTAGCTGGAGATCTCCTCAGCGGGAACTCCTGCAGGGCCACCACCGAGCGCCCGTACTGCTCGTAGGTCTCGATCATGCCGGGCAGCACGGTGGAGCGACGATCCATGATGTCGTCGCCCAGCAGCACCACGAACGGGTTGTCGCCCACGTGCTTGCGGGCCACCGACACGGCGTGGCCCAGGCCGAGCGGCTCGCCCTGGCGCACGTAGTGGATGTCGGCCATCTCGGCCAGGGCCTGGATCTCGCCCAGCTCGTGCGGTCTTGCCCCGGGCCTCGAGGTAGTACTCGAGCTCGAAGTTGCGGTCGAAGTGGTCCTCGAGCGAGCGCTTGCCCCGGCCGGTGATGATCAGGATGTCGTCGATGCCGGCCCGCACGGCCTCCTCGACCACGTACTGGATGGCCGGCTTGTCGACGATCGGCAGCATCTCCTTGGGCTGGGCCTTGGTGGCGGGCAGGAAGCGGGTGCCGAGGCCGGCCGCCGGGATGACCGCCTTGGTCACCGCCGGCTTGACCGGTGCCGTGCTGGACATGGCGTCCACTGTAGGCGGCCTGGGCTCTGCGGGCCTGGGTCATCCGGCCCTGCCCGGGGCCCGGGCGCAGGTGGCGGGCTTCCGCCCTGGGGGCGCCGACCAGGCCGGAGCCGGTATGCTTGGCACTCTCATGGCGCGAGTGCCAGAGATGTGCCGCCGCCTCGCCCCATCAGTTGCTCACCACCCCGCTGGAGGATCCGAGATGCCCACCTACGAGTACCGCTGCAAGGACTGCGGCGAGGAGCTCGAAGTGGTCCAGTCGTTCACCGACGACCCGCTCGACACCTGCCCCAGCTGCGGCGGGCAGCCTGAAGAAGGTGTTCGGCTCCGTCGGCATCAGCTTCAAGGGCTCGGGCTTCTACAAGACCGACAGCCGCGGCACCACCAAGACCGCGGCCAAGACGCGACGTCGTCGACCGGCTCGTCGCGAGCTCGAGATCGTCGACGCTCGTCGGAGTCCTCGACGTCCGCCTCCGGATCGTCGTCGTCCGACGACGCCGAACAGCGCCGGCGGCCCACGGCACGTCGGCCAAGAAGGAAGCAACGCCGGCCTGATCGCCCGGCGCCGGCCCGGCGTTGCCCCCATGACCGACGCAGCCGAGATCGGCGTCTTCGGCGGTTCGGGCCTCTACGCCCTGCTCGACGACGTCACCGAGGTCGACGTCGACACCCCCTACGGCGCGCCGCAGCGGCTCGGTGCACCTCGGCACGCGCCGACGGTCGGCGGGTGGCCTTCCTCCCCCGCCACGGCGCCGACCACGCCTTCCCGCCTCACCGCATCAACTACCGGGCCAACCTCTGGGCCATGCGGGAGCTCGGCGTGACCCGCATCCTGGCCCCGTGCGCCTCCGGCTCGCTGCAGCCCGACGTGACGCCCGGGCGACTTCGTGGTGTGCGACCAGCTGGTCGACCGCACCTACGACCGGGACCAGACGTACTTCGACGGGCCCGGCGCCAACCACGTCTCGTTCGCCGACCCCTACTGCGCCGAGCTGCGGGCCGTCGCGGTGGCGGCCGGGCGGGCCGAGGGCATCACCGTGCACGACGGCGGGCACGGTGGTCGTGGTCCAGGGCCCGCGCTTCTCGACCCGGGCCGAGTCGAGCTGGTACCGCGACGCCGGGCTGGGAGGTCATCAACATGACCCAGTACCCCGAGGCCTACCTCGCCCGCGAGCTGGGCATCTGCTACGCCGCCGATCGCCCTGATCACCGACTACGACGTCGGCGTCGAGGGCGTCGACGGCATCGAGGCCGTCACCCAGGAGGAGGTCTTCGCCTTCTTCGAGCACAACGTCGACCAGGTGCGCGGCCTGCTCTTCCGGGCCATCGACGCGGTGCCGGCCGAGCGGGCGTGCTCCTGCGCCGCCGGGCCCAACGGGATGACCCCGCCGCCGCCGCTGCCGTAGTCTTCGTCGCCCGTCGTCGGCCCCGGTCGCGGCCGCCGTCCTCGGCCGTCCTCTGCTCCGCCTCGCCCACGGGCCTCACTTCCCCCGCCGACCCGCGTGGCGTGCAGGAGTGTCGAGCGATGGGAGATCTCGGCAGGCTCGATCGGGCGGTCAGCCGGGCGCGCTGCCGCTCGGGCGGCGGCCCGGCTGGTGGCGACGATCGCGGGCCCGCCAGGCCCGCTGGCTGGTGGCCGTGCTGCTGGCCGTCGCCGCCGCCGCGGTCGTGGCCGGCCAGGGTCGCCGGGCGGCCGACACGGTGGCGGGGCTCGGCCGGCGGCGACCGGTGGCCGTCGCCCGCCACGACCTCGAACCGGGTCACGTCATCGAGCGCCGGCGACGTGACCGTCGGCGCGACTGCCCGTCGCGGCCATCCCCCCGGGAGCCATGGGCGGCGACGCGGTCGGGCGGATGGTCACGGCCACCGTCGATGGCCGGCGAGGTGGTGAACCAGGCCCGGCTGGCGCCCGGCGGCGGACTCGGGCCTGGCCGCGCTGGTCCCGGCCGGGCGAGCGGGGCCTGTCGGTCCCCCGGCCGGCCGACGGCTCCGGGCTGGCCGTGGAGCGTGGGCGACGTGGTCGACGTCCTCAGCTCGGACGACACGGGCCGCGACGGCCGGCCCACGCACCGCGGCCGAAGGGGCCACGGTGATCGCCGTGAGCGACGGCGCCGTGACGCTCGCCGTGCGACGGGGCGAGGCCGCGGCGGTGGCCGCCGCCGTCGGCCGGGGCGTCCCCGTGCTGGCCCTGGTCGGCCCGGCCGGGCCGTGACCACGACGCCACCGGTCGGCGCGACCTTGCGTCGCACGGACGCGGATCGGCCCGCGGTGCGCACGCAAGGGCGGGGGTGCCGGCGCGGTTCAGGTGCCGCTGAGGGAGACGTCGCCGATGACGAGGGTGACCGAGCCCGTGCCGCTGGGCAGCCACTCGAGGTCGGCGCCGACCGCCTCGATGCCGAGCAGCAGCCGCTGCAGGGTCGAGGCGATGGTGACCTCGCGCACCGGCTCGGCCAGCTGCGCCGTCGCGGATCATGATGCCCTCGGCGCCCGACCGAGAAGTCGCCGCTGACCGCGTTGACGCCCGAGTGGAAGCCGCTCATCGAGTCGACCAGCAGGCCGAGCTCGACCCCGGCCACGAGCTCGTCGTGGGTGCCCGACCCCGGGCCGCACCGACAGCGCCTGGCACCCGACGCCGGGCGTCGAGCGGTAGCCCCGCACCGCCGAGCCGGTCGAGTCGACGCCGGCCCGGCGGGCCGTGTAGGCGTTGTGCAGGAACTGGCGCAGCTCGCCGTCGACGATCAGCTCGTTGGGGCGACAGGCCAGGCCCTCGCCGTCGTGGCTCTCGGCGGCCAGCGACGCCGGGTTGGTGGGGTCGTCGAGCAGGGTGAGCAGCGGCGAGGCGATGGCCTCGCCCAGGCGGTCGGCGAACGGCGAGCGGCCCTTGAGCACGCGCTCGCCGGTGAGGGTGCCGCCGGCCAGACCGACGATGGCGGCGGCCACCCGGGGCTCGAGCACGATGGACAGGCGCTGCGACGGCACCGGCCTGGGCCCCGAACAGGCGCACGGCCTTGGTCGACCGCGTCCTCGGCGGCCACCTCGACGTCGAGCTCGCCGGGCTCGCGGCCCACGTCGATGCCGCCGCCGATCTTGGTCTCGGTGCCGTCGTCGGCCAGGGCGCTCACCGACAGCCAGCACGACGTGCCCCGACCGTAGGCCGTCACCCCGGTGCTCGACGCCACCGCGCCCTCGCCGGCCGAGTCGGCGTAGATGGCGGTGCGCACGCCCGTCACCCGGGGGTCGCGGCCCGAGCACGGCCCGCTCGAGGGCGAGGGCCAGGTCGACCTTGGCCTGCGGGGGCGAACGTCGCCAGCCCGTCGCGCCACAGGTCCTGGTCGACCGGCTCGACGCCGTCGGGCTCGGCCAGGCCGAACCACTCGTCCTGCTCGCCGAACGACGCGTTGTCGCGGGCCTCGGCCAGCGTCTCGAGCACCACCGACTCGTCGAACGTGCCGGCGTGGGCGAAGCCCTGGCGATGGTCGCGCGATCACCCGGATGCCGACGCCGAACGACTCGGCCGAGGTCAGCGACTCGACCTCACCGCCGTAGGCCTTGACCTGGGTGGACACGCCGCGGGCCACGTAGGCCTCGACCTGCTCGCCGGGTCCGGCCTGCTGGGCGACCCGCTCGGGCCAGGTCGAGCAGGTCCACGAGCGGTCCGTCAGACACCGGAGATGGTGACCTCGTCGATGACCAGGCTCACGCCCGACGCGCTCATGGGCAGCCACTGCGAGGTCGTTGCCGACCGCGTGCACGTCCTTGAGCATCTTCTGCAGGGTCGAGGCGATGGTGAACTCGCGCACCGGCTCGGCCAGCTCGCCGCCCCGGATGCGCAGGCCCTCGGCCCCGGTGGAGAAGTCGCCGCTGATCGGGTTGACGCCCGAGTGCAGCCCGGCCACGTCCTGGACCAGCAGGCCCGTCGCCGACGCCGGCCACCAGCTCGGCCTGGGTGGCGGTGCCGGGCGCCAGCGACGTGGCCATGCACCCGACGCCGGGCGTGCTCTTGAACCCGCCGCGCACGGCCGAGCCGGTGGACGCGGGTGCCGGCCCGGCGGGCGCGTGTAGGCGTTCTGCACGAACAGCTTCAGCACGCCGCCCTCGATGAGCACGTTGCGCCGGGTGGCCAGGCCCTCGCCGTCGGTCTCGGTGGCGGTGAAGGCCTCGGGGTTGGTGGGGTCGTCGACCAGGGTGACGAGCGGCGACGCCACCTCGTCGCCCAGGCGGTCGGCGAACAGCGACCGGCCCTTGAGCACCGCCTCGCCGTTGAGCGTGAAGGCCAGGATGCCGAGGAACTGGGCGGTGACCCACGGGTCGAGCACGACCGTGAGCCGCTCGCTCGGCGGGCTTGACCGCGCCGAGCATGCGGGTGGCCCGCTCGGCGGCGTCGGCGCCGCGGCGTGGGCCACGTCGAGCTCGTCGGGGTCGCGGCCGACCGAGAAGCCGAAGCCGGTCTGGGTCTCGTCGCCCTCGACGGCCATGGCGTAGGTCATGACGTAGCAGGCGGTCTCGCGCCCGAGCGTGCGGATGCCGGTGGTGCGACACGATGGCGCCCTCGGCCATGACGTCGACGTACTCGGCCGACTCGATGCCCGAGATGCGGGGGTCGGCGGCGCGCACCGCCCGCTCGAGCTCGACGGCCAGCTCGACCTTGCGCGTCGGTGGGGAAGCGCCTCGAGCGCCTCGCTGAACAGGTCGAGCTCGGCCACCGCCACGCCGTCGGGCTCGGCCAGGCCGAGGAACTCGTCGGGGGTGGCGAACCCGGCGTTGTCGCGGGCCTCGGCCAGGGTCTCGGCCAGCACGTCGTCGTCGAAGGTGGCGGCGTAGGCGAAGCCCTGGCGACCGTCGGCGATCACCCGGATGCCGACGCCCTGGGACTGGGCCGACGACAGCGACTCGATCTCGCCCTCGTAGGCCTTGATCTCGGTGTCGCGCCCGCGGGACACGACGGCCTCGACCTGCTCGCCGGGGCCGGCCATGGCGACGACCCGGTCGCCGATGTCGAGGAGGTCGGCGCTCATGCGGCGGTGCCGCCGATGGTGAGGCTCGACACCCGCAGGGTGGGGACGCCGTCGCCGACCGGGACGCCCTGGCCGTCCTTGCCGCAGGTGCCGGGGGGGCCCATGGCGAAGTCGTTGCCGAGGGCGTCGATGCGGGTGAGCACCTCGGGCCCGTTGCCGATGAGGTTGCCCTCGCGCAGCGGCTCGGTGATCTCGCCGTTCTCGATGAGGTAGGCCTCGGTCATGCCGAACACGAAGTCGCCGGTGGCGGTGTTGACCTGGCCGCCGCCGAGGTGCTTCACGTAGACGCCCTGGTCGGTCGAGGCGACGATCTCGTCGGGATCGTCGGGGCCGTCGAGCAGGTAGGTGTTGGTCATGCGCACCATCGGGAGGTGCTGGTAGCTCTGGCGCCGACCGTTGCCCGAGCTCTGGCGACCCTCCTTGCGGGCCCGGAGCAGGTCCCACATGTAGTCGGTGAGCACGCCGTCCTCGATGAGCACGTTGCGCTGGGCGGCGTGGCCCTCGTCGTCGATGGCGAAGCAGCCCCACTCGCCGCCCATGGTGCCGTCGTCGACGATGGTCACCGTCGGGCTGGCCACCAGCTCGCCCACCCGGCCCTTGAACACCGACGCGCTCTTGCCCACCAGGTCGGCCTCGAGCCCGTGGCCGCAGGCCTCGTGGAACAGCACGCCGCCGCCGCCGGAGCCGATGACCACCGGCATCTGGCCGCTGGGCGCCGGACGGGCGCTCAGCTTGGTGAGGGCCCGGTCGGCCGCCGTGCGGGCCAGCTCGTCGACGTCGTAGAGGTCGAACAGCTCGAAGCCGACGGTGTGGCCGACGCTCTCGCGACCGGTCTGCATGCCGGTGTCGCCGGTGGCCACGCACGACACCGCGAAGAACGTCTTGACCTGATCGTCGCCGGCCAGCAGACCGTCGCTGTTGGCGACCAGGATGCGGCGCCGGCTGTCGCCGTAGCTGGCCGACACCTGGCTGATGGCCCCGCCCTGCGGCCGGGCGACCTCGTCGGCCCGGGTCAGCAGCTCGACCTTGCGGGCCTTGGGGACGTCGCCGGGGAGATCTCGACCACGTTGGGCGCGGGCGCGTCTGGCGGGTGAGGGCGACGGTGCGGGTGCCGCCCCCGCCGCCGCGGGCGGCCGCGGCGGCGGCCTCGGCCGCGGCGGACAGGCCGGCCTCGGTGAGATCGGCGGTGTGGGCGAAGCCGGTGGTGTCGCCGACGACGACCCGGATGCCGGCGCCGCGGTCGCGCCCCGAGGTGAGCTCCTCGACCTTGCCGTCGTCGAGCACCGCGGACGACGAGCGCTTGTCCTCGACGAAGACCTCGGCGAAGTCGCCGCCGGTGCGGAGCGCGGTGCCGAGCATTCGGCTGATGACGGACTCTTCGATCACGCGGTGGCCTTCCTGGGTGGGCGACGGACGGGCTCGGCCAGGGCGCGGGCGCAGAGGCGCATTGGCCGGACGGGCGGGGAGGTGCTTATCGTAACCCGGTGCCCGTGACACTCGGACTGAGCGCCAGCGTCGAGCTCGTCGTCGTCGAGGCCGACACGGCCATCGCCATGCGGTCGGGCTCGGTGCCGGTGCTGGCCACCCCGCGGCTGATCGCCCGCGTGCGAGGAGGCGTCGTTCGCGGCCGTCGAGGGCGAGCTCGGCCCGGCGAGACGACGGTCGGCACCAAGGTCGCAGATCGACCACCTGGCCCCCACCGCGATCGGCCACACCGTGCGGGCCGAGGCGTCCGTCGAGAAGATCAACGGCCGGCGCATCACCTTCACCGTGTCGGTCCACGACGAGCGCGGGCTGGTGGTGGTCGGTCGGGTCACCCGGGTCGTGGTCGACGTCGAGCGCTTCCTCGACAAGACCCGCTGAGGCCGCTCACCACCTCGGTGCCGCGGCGCCGCGGAGGCGACCCAGCCCGGTGAGCCCGGCAAGGGTCACGCCGACCCGCCCGTTGCCGGGGGGCGCGGGCTCGCCACGCGGGACCGGTGGCCGGGTACGCGGCTCCGCGACCGCGTCGCCGCCCCCCGCCGGCCCGTCGTCGACCAGCAGCGCCACCACCGGGACCTTCAACGCCGCCGCCAGCCGGTTGATGAGCGCCGGCGAGGCCTGGCGCCGGCCGCGCTCGATGTTGGAGAGGTGTGGTTGGCTCACGTCCGCCAGCACCGCCAAGGCCGAGAGCGACAGCCCCGATCGCTCTCGGATGACTCGCAGGGCGTGGCGGTTGAGGGGCATGATGCAGAGATAACCATGACTATCAAAACCTCGTCAAGAATAGCTTCTCCTCTTTCTCCCTCGTGCTCTCTGTGCTACACCCCTCTCAGTGAAACGTGTTCCTGTAGCCACGCAGCTAGCCATAGCTCGGTATTTCCGCGAGACTGGCTGAATGGAGCCATGGAAGCGGGTCGCACAGGCGGTCAAGGACCGTCGCCTTCACCTCGGGTGGACGCAACAGGAAGCCTCTGACCGAGCCGGCGTGTCCCTGGCCACCTGGCGCCTCATCGAATCCGCGGGCCGCGACCGCTACCAGGACCTGACCGTTCGTGGTGTCTCCCGGGCGCTGGGATGGTCGGCCAACACGTTCGACATCATCGTGGCGGGCGGGGACGCGCCCACCAACGAAGAGGCGGACACCCCGCCCGAGCGGTCGGTGGCGACCCCTCCCCCGCGCGTCGAGGGCACCATCCCGTCCGGCTTCGCTCGGAAATACCTCGAGCTGACCCCCGAAGAGCAGGCCATGGTCCAGGGCTACGTGGAGGGTCTCGCCGCCCGTCACGAGCGGTGAGCCCGGACCCCTCCGTACCCGTTCTGGTCGCGTGAGGTGACCTCGGCGGTCGAATGGTGCAGCCAGAACGAGGCTGACCCGCCAGAACGACGCTGACCGGACCGGCTGGTCATGAGTGTCACAGCCCGCTTCTAGCGTGGTGCGGTGATCGACGAGCCGTTCGACCCGTGGCGCGCCGTCGCCGAACGCGACGACGTGGTGGTCTCGATGCATCCGATCGCCCGGCTCATGGGCGGCGGCTTCTACGCCCGCGCCGGTGAGCTCGGCGTGATCGTGGTCGACCCCGATCTCCCCGGCGACCAGCGGCGGGCCGTGCTCACCCACGAGCTCATCCACCACGAGCGGGGCGGGGCGCCCGGAGGCACCGGGGGCGAAGCCAGCTCGTTCGTCGACGACGACGAGCGGTGCGTCGAGCGGGAGGTGGCCCTGCGCCTCGTCCCGCTCGACGTGCTCGACCGGTTCATCCGGGCCTCGCGCGCGCGCCGGCGTCGCCGTCGATCCCACCGAGGTGGCCGATCACTTCGAGGTGCCTCCCGCGGTGGCCGCCCGCGCCCTCGACGAGCTCCGACGCCGGCCGGCCCGTCGCCGGCGGCACTGATGGGCCTACGCTCGTCGGGCTCGGCACGGATGGCAGGGGGCCAGACCGACCCCGAGCAGGGGAGCACCTCATGAGGTGGCACCGGTGAACGGTCAGCAGATCGCCTACGACGACACCGGAGGCGACGGCCCCGTCGTCGTGCTCGCCCACGGCTTCTTGATGGACCGCACCATGTTCGAGCCTCAGGTGGCCGCGCTGCGCGGGACGCACCGGGTCATCACCTGGGACGAGCGCGGGTTCGGCGACACCGTCTACGACGGCGAGCCGTTCACCTACTGGGACTCCGCCGCCGACTGCGTCGCGCTGCTCGACCACCTCGGCATCGACCGGGCCGTCGTCGGCGGCATGTCGCAGGGCGGCTTCATCTCGCTGCGCGTCGCCCTCAGCGCCCCTGAGCGGGTGCGCGCCCTCATCCTGCTCGACACCCAGGCCGGCCCGGAGGACCCGGAGGTGGTCCCGCTCTACCAGGGCATGATCGACGACTGGGTGGCCAACGGGCCCTCCGACGAGCTGGCCGAGACCACCGCCGGCATCATCCTCGGCGAACCGGAGCTGAACGCGGCGTGGATCGCCCGCTGGCAGGCCCGCCCCCAGGAGACGCTGGCCCAGCCCGGAGTCACGCTGCTCACCCGCGACGATGTCTCGGACCGCCTGAGCGAGATCACCGCGCCGGCGCTGGTGGTGCACGGCACCGCCGACGCCGCCATCACGATGGACGACGCCGAGGCCATGTCGAAGGGGCTGTCGGGCTCGACCGGCGTGGTCGCCATCGAGGGCGGCACCCACGCGGCCAACCTGACCCATCCCGGCGCGGTCAACGCCGCCATCGTCGAGTTCCTCGGGGCTCTTCCGGCCTGAGCGCTGACGGCCGAGCGCTGACGGCCGAGCGCTACCGGCTGACCGACGGCTCGGCCGCGGCCACCTCGTCGAGGAACCCGGAGACGGCCAGCCACCACTCGGCGGGTGCTTCGAACTGCGGGCTGTGCCCCCCGTCGGGGATCACCGCCAACCTGGCCCCCGGGATGGTCTCGGCCATCCGCCGGCTCGGCTCGCGGAAGGGCTCATCCAACTCGCCCACCACGACCAGCGTGGGCATGGTCAGCGCACCCAGTCGATCGAGGCGCTCGTCCTGCGTGGTGATCTGCTGCAGCATGGCCGCGAACATGGCCGGCGACGATGCCCGCAGGTTGCGGTCGCCGCGCTCCGCGTAGCTCGGGTCCTCGGCGATCTTGCGCCGGTAGGCGTCGTTGGTGAGCGGTCCGTCGTCGCTGGCGCCCATGACATCGGCCACCACGTCGATGCCCTCGGTGCGGGCCACGGCCACGCCCAGGGCGACGAGCTCGGGATCGACGGCCAACGGCCCGTGCCCGGTGTCCATCAAGATGAGGGCGTCGACCCGTTCGGGGGCGCGCAGGGCCAGATCCTGGACGAGCATCCCGCCCATGGAGTGGCCGAGCACGGCGAAGTGCGGGAACCCGAGGGCGTCGGCCAGGTCCAGCACGTCGGTCGGCGAAGATGGCGAGCGAGTAGTCGGACTCGGCCGTGGGCTTGCTGCTCTGCCCGTGGCCCCGGAGGTCGGGGGCCACCACATGCCAGCCGCGCTCGGCCAGGGGGTCGAGGAAGTCCTCGAAGTCGCTGCGGGCGCCGGTGAAGCCGTGCACCAACAGGAGCGGGCGCCCGCCACCCCCCGCCTCACTGATGGTCAGGTCGACGGCGCCCACACGGACGACGCGGTCGGTCACGGTCATGGATACCCCCGGAGTCGATGGCCCGGAGCGGCCCGGGACAGGGGTGACGGTAGCCCGGATCAGTTGCCGCCCGAACCGCCGAACAGGCCGCCGAGCTTCATCAGGCCCTTCAGCGGGCGCCGAGGTCGAGCGGGCTCACCTGGTCGGCCGGGGGCACGGTGATCGACACGGGCTTGCCCACGTCGGTGAGGTCCATGGTCATCGCCGCCGAGCCCTTGGCCTTGCCCCCGCTCAGCGACGAGGCGTCGACGGTGACGGTGACCCGGCGCAGGAGGCCGTCCGGACCGATCCACACCTCGACCGGCACGGTGCCCGACACCTTGGCGGCCTGGTCCTGGAGCCGCTGGCGGGCCTCGGCGCTGAGCTTGTCGCCGGCCTTGGCCAGGGCCTGCTGCAGGTCGACCGGCGCGGTGTAGTGGGTGGTGTCCACCCCGTCGAGCGTCTCGGTGCCGACCTCGGTCACCGTCCCGGCCACGCCCCGGAGGTAGGCCAGCACGTCGGAACCGGCGCCGGCCGGGTCACCGGGGTCGAGGCCCAGGCCCGACGAACCGCCGAGCTGCTTGGCCAACGCGTCCATCCCGGTGATCTCCATCCACGGGGTGGTCACGCCCAACATCGAGCCCAGGGCCCCGACGTTGACGTAGAGATGACCGTCGCTGACGACCTCCTCGAGGGGCTGGTCGAGGCCCTGGCCCGACGGGGTGTGACCGGCGCCGAGCGCCCCGGCGAGCGACCCCAGGTCGACGGACAGCTCGGCCTGACGGGCCGCGGTGTCGTAGGCCCCGGTGGCGGTGACCGACGTCGTGCCCGATGTCGCCGTCATCCCGGTGAAGGTGAGCGTCATGGCGATCTTGGCGGTGGTGGCCTCGGTCGTCTTGTCGACGGCCGCCGAGAGGAACGCGGCCGTGGGTGCCTGGCGGCCGCCGGCATCCACCGTGCCGTTCGAGTCCCGGGTCTGACCGCACCCGGCGGCGACGAGCGCGATCGCCCCCGCCAACCCCCACGCCACTACTTTCCGTCGCATTTCAACCTCCGAGAGTGACCTGGGGGCAGGTTACCCCCGGTGCGCCACGCTGTCGACGCGCTCATACACTCCCTCTCGTGCCCGCCCGCGCTGACCCGTCGGGGCCCGAACCGGCCACCGACGGCGCTCCCCCACCCCGAGCTGACGCCGACCGTGAACCCGGGTCGGGCGCGGTCGCGGGCCTGGTGTGGTGGCACGAGTTGGCCTACGTGGGCGGGTTCTACCTGCTCTACTCCGCCACCCGGAACCTCTTCGGCTCGGCCTCCGGCGGCTCGGCCCATGCGTTCCACAACGCCCAACGGGTGATCCGGGTCGAAGACGCCCTCGGGCTCTTCCACGAGGCGACCGTGCAGGGGTGGTTCCTGGGAGCGCCGTGGTTCGTGCGGCTGCTCGACGACTTCTACGGGACGTTCCACTTCGTGGTCACCCTGGCCGTCCTGGTGGTGGCCTTCCGCTGGTGGCCCCGGGTCTACCGCTTCTGGCGCAACACGCTGGCCTTCACCACCGCCCTGGCCCTGATCGGGTTCAGCCTGTTCCCCCTCATGCCCCCGCGCCTGCTGTGCGACTGCGCCTACGGCGCCGGGCCCGGCGTCAACTACGGCTTCGTCGACACCCTCCAGCGCTTCGGCGGGCTGTGGTCGTTCGACTCGGGAACCATGAAGTCCATCTCCAACCAGTACGCGGCCATGCCCAGCCTGCACGTGGCCTGGGCGCTGTGGTGCGCGCTGGTGCTCGTCCCGCACCTGCGCCATCGCTGGTCGAAGGCCCTGGCCATCGCCTACCCGGTGGTCACCGTCTTCGCCGTCACCGTCACCGCCAACCACTACTTCCTCGACGCGTTGGCGGGGCGCTCTGACCCTCGCCGCCGGCTACGGGCTGGCCCGCCTGACCGAGCACGTCTGGCCCCGATTCGCCCGCCCCGGCCAGCGAGCCCGCCCGCGCCTTGCCCGCCAGGAGGCCACGGGCTACGGTGGCCGGCAGTGATCCTCGAGAGAATCAACTCGCCCACCGACCTCAAGCTGCTCACCAACGACGAGCTGGAGACCCTGGCCATCGAGATCCGCCAGTTCATCGTCGACTCGGTGGACAAGGCCGGCTCCGGGCACCTCGGCTCCAACCTCGGCGTCGTCGAGCTGACCCTGGCCCTGCACCGGGTCTTCGACTCACCCGAGGACATCGTGCTGTGGGACACCGGCCACCAGGCCTACGTGCACAAGATCGTCACCGGCCGCCGCGACGACTTCTCCACCCTGCGCGAGGCCGGCGGGCCTGTCGGGCTACCCGAGCCGGGCCGAGAGCGAGCACGACTGGGTCGAGAACAGCCACGCCTCCACCATCCTCAGCTACGCCTACGGCCTGGCCACCGCCGAGGCCAGCGAGCTCGGCCACCATCGCCGGGTCATCGCCGTCATCGGCGACGGCTCGATGACCGGGGGCATGGCCTTCGAGGGGCTCAACAACCTGGGCCACAGCGGCCGTGACTGCATCATCGTGCTCAACGACAACGGCCGCTCGTACGCGCCGACGGTCAGCCGGCTGGGCGAGAGCCTGGCCCGCATCCGGCAACAACCCCGTCTACATGCGCCGCCAGGCCCGCCTGGAGCGGCTGCTGCAGGAGATCCCCATGGTGGGCGACCGCCTCGAGCGCGGCCTCGACGCCACCAAGGCCGCCATCCGCGAGATGTGGGAGCCGACCGCGTTCTTCGAGGCCCTGGGCGTGCGCTACACCGGGCCCGTTCGACGGTCACGACATCCCCGCGCTGGAAGAGGCGTTGCGCAACGCCGCCCAGATCGCCGGGCCCGCAGGTCGTGCACGTCCTCACCCAGAAGGGCCGGGGCTACGGGCCGGCCGAGAACGACCCCATCAAGCGCCTGCACGACATGGGCCCCCACCTCAAGCCGGGCAGCTACACCGCGGCCTTCACCGAGGCCCTCATCAAGGAGGCCGAAGCCCACCCCGAGCTGGTGGCCATCACCGCGGCCATGCCCGACTCGACCGGCCTGTTGCCCTTCGCCGACCGCTTCCCCGACCGCTGCTTCGACGTGGGCATCGCCGAGCAGCACGCCGTCACCGCGGCCGCGGGCATGGCCATGGGCGGGCTGCGTCCCGTCGTCGCCGTCTACTCGACCTTCCTCACCCGGGCCTTCGACCAGGCCAACCTCGACGTCGGGCTCCATCGCCAGCCCGTCATCTTCTGCCTGGATCGCGCCGGCGTGACCGGCGTGGACGGGCCGTCGCACCACGGCGTGCTCGACATGATGCTGCTGACCAAGGTGCCCGGCATGACGATGTTCGCGCCCTCGTCGTACCAGGAGCTCCAGCAGATGCTCCACGACGCCATGGACCTCACCGACGGGCCGGTCGCCCTGCGTTGGCCCGGGACCATCGCCCGCCAGGAATCGCCGGAAGCCATCGGCTCCGGCCTCCGGGGGCGGCGGCTGCGCCAGGGCTCCGATCTGTGCATCATCTCGGTGGGCAAGATGCTCGACGCCGCCGAGCAGGCCGCCGATCGACTCATCAGCGACGGCGTGTCGGTCACGTTGTGGGACGCCCGGGTGGTCAAGCCCCTCGACCCCGAGATGCTGGCCGACGCCGCCCGCCACCCCTGCGTGCTCACCGTCGAGGACGGCATCCGCGAGGGCGGGGTGGGCAGCGCCATCGCCGACCAGCTGGCCGAGCACACCCTCGGTGAGCACGAGCCCCGGGTCCGGGTCCTGGGCACCCCGGTCAACTACCTGGCCCACGGTCGGGCCGAGGCCATCCTGGCCGAGCTGGGCCTCGACCGCGACGGCATCACGGCCTCGGCCGCCAGCCTGCTGGCCGGCGACCACGTCCCCCGCGGCTGACGCCCCCCGCCGGACGGCGGCCCATCCCCGAGATCGGCAAGCGCAACCACCGCCCGGGTGGCTGAGCGTGCAGATTTGCGCCAGGGTCCGAGGCGGAACCTCCCAGCGTGGCTCAGGTGTAGAAGGGGTTCTCCCCGGCGGTGTGGTCGGTGGCGTCGATGATCTCCGTGACCTCGGGGATCGCCTCCCTGATGGCCACCTGGATGCCCTCGACCAGCGTCGCCGCGCTCATCGAGCACCCCTGGCAGCCACCGCCCATGGTCAGGAAGACCCTGGTGTCGTCCACCCCCACCAGCGTGGCGTACCCGCCGTGGGAGGCCAGCGACGGGTTGATCGACTGATCGAGCAGCTGGGTGACCTTCTCGGCGATGTCGCCGGTGAGCTCCAGGTCGGCCCCGGCCAGCGGGTTGGGGCGGTTGGGGTTGCGCAACACGAGGCCGCCCTGAGCGGCGTTGGCCGGGAGGTCGAGCGTGGACCCCCGCAGCTGGTCGATGCTGCCCACGGGGATGGCCACGAACAGATCGCCGCCCACCGGCACGCGGTGATCGGTCGGCTCGAGGTCGGCGATGGTCTCGAACGAGAGGTCGTAGGTGTAGTCCGGCCCCGTGGGTGCCGGTCACCTCGATCCACAGGCACAGCGACGCGGGATCGTCCTCGGCGCCGCGGATCTCCAGCACCTTGGCCAGCGCCGCGTCGGTGACGGTGAACGCCGGCTCGGTCGCCGAGTCGGTCGGGCTCGGTGAGGGGGTGTCGGTGCCGAGGGACATGGCCGCCAGGATACCGGCCGGGCCCCCCGGCACGAACCCCGGGCGGTTGCGAACCCGGCTCGGCGGCACGGGCGCTCACCCCGCGCCGCCTACCATCGGACGCCGTGACCGCCGGGAACGAGCCCTCCAACCCGCTGCACCACCTGATCGACGGCGCGCCGCTCATCACCCCGGGGGCCGGCGGATGACCGTCCGCTCCTCCCCTCGCCCGGCGGTGCGGGGCCTGGCCGTCGCCGTCGTCGTGTCGGCCCTGCTCGCCGGGTGCGGCTCGACCGCCAAACCCGCGCCCCCGGCGACCACGCCGGCGCCGAGCACGGCCACGCCCCTCGCCGGTTCGACCCCCGAGGCCCTGGCCGAGGTGCAGGCGGCCGCCATCAAGACGCGGGCCGTGCAGAGCCTCACCGCCACCCGGCCCAACACGCCCCCGATCGCCGCCTGCCCGGCGTGCACCAGCTACGTCGAGCAGTACAACTCGCCCGACCGGTTCCAGATCACCGCCGTCGACCCCAACGGCGTGAAGATCGTCCAGGTGCAGATCGGCGGCGGGGTGTGGTTGTCGGTGGCCGGGGGGCCGCTCAAGTTCCAGAGCGCGACGTCGGGTTCGGCCGAACAGGAGCGCCAGGGCCTGTTCGGGCTCATCGACGGCATCGACAACGCCGTGTCGGCCACGAAGGACGGGGATCAGTACCAGTGGAACGACGCCGCCGGGGCCGTGTGGCCCGTCACCGTGGCCGACGGCTACATCACCACCGCTCAGGAACCGGGAGCGCCGGCCACGGCCGTGACCTACCGCGACTTCAACAACACCCCGCCGATCCTGATGCCCCACTAGCGCGTGCCCTTCGCGTTTCGGCGTCAGTTTCTTTCGCTCAGCGACCGTTTCGGGGGGTCGAAATCGGGCGTCGGCAGCATCGGGGCTGAGCTCAGCGGCGCCGGGTGGTGCGGTAGGTCTGGTAGGCGATCCAGGTGGTCAGGGTGGCGGGCGGAACCATGATGGCCAGGCACAGCGCCCCGGAGCCGGTGAACGACACCCACCCCACCAGGTAGAGGGTGGGGTACACCACCCCACCGGCGGTGAAGGCCACCATGGGGACCGTCCACGGCGCCCGGGTCCGCAGCGCCCAGGCGCTCAGCAGCGAGCCGACCACGACGACGAGCACGTCGGCGAACACGAACGCGTCCATGACCGCATGGGTGTCGGGCCGCAGCTCGAACCAGGACCGCACGGTGGGTGAGACGGCCAACGCGACCCACAACGCCACGCCGACCGCGGCCTGGGCCACGAAGTACCAGACGTAGACGGGCTCGGGCCCCGGACCCGGGGCATCGGCCGGGCGGCGACGGACGCCGGGCCTCGACTGCTCCTCCGACCCCGCCATCAGGGACGGCCCGGCCCAGCCCGGTACGCCTCGCCCCGGGGCGACAACCGGTAGCCGACCCGAGGCTGATGGTGAGACCCAGGTTCTTGAGCTTGCGCACGTCGAGCTTGAACTCGTCGCGGGGGCGGCCCAGCGAGGTGGCCAGATCGCGTGCCCACGACGCCGGGGTGCGACGCGATGACCGCCAGCGTGGCGTCCGTCCACGGCCCGTGGGCGGCGGCGCGGTCGAGGCGGTCGAGGCGCCGGTCGAGGTCGGCCCGGTCCTCGTCGGACAGCACCGTCGATCGCGCCAGCTCGTCGCGCGGGTCGGGCCCCTCCGCCAGGTGGAAGCGCACCCGGTAGAGCGGGAGGTCGGGGGAGCCGCGCAGGTCGGCCCGAGCGCCGCCGCCGACGGGGCGCCGGCGGCCCGCGGCCTCGGCGTCGGTCACGGTGGCGACATCGACCACGTCGACCGCCTCGACCTCGAGGCGGCCCGCCGCGGTCCGGTAGCGGTGCCCGGCCACGACCTGGCGCCGCCTCCACCGTCGGAAGGTGAGGGTCACCGAGCCCGCCGCGATGAGCGCGGCGCGTAGCGGCGCCTGGACCTGCATCAGGACAGGTACTTCCCCATGGCCCACAGCGCGGCGAAGCCCAGCAGCATCAACGACGAGACCCCGACCCAGGCGTTGCGGACCCAGGCGAGTCGCGCTCGGCCAGCCAGTCCCCCACCACGGCGAACACCGGGAAGGCGGCCAGCAGGTAGCGGCCGCAGCTCATGAAGTCCTTGGTGCCGAGCACCGGGATGCCCATCACGATCAGGACGTAGGCGGCGTAGCGCCCAGCCGAACCGCCGGGCGATGCGCGGCACCAGCAGCAGCGCCGCCAGCCCGGCCAGGGCGTGCAGCATCAGGCCGGCCGAGAAGATCGAGTGGGGGACCAGGTGCATCTGGTGGAAGAACTCGAACTTGAACCAGGTGCGGGGCCCGGCGCCCTGGCCCCAGTAGCTCTCGATGTGCGACGAACAGCAGCGGGTCGTCGAAGCGGTGCCCAGAGGTAGCCGCTCCAGGCCGCCAGCCCGCCGAAGCTCAACAGCACCGGGGCCGCCGACCAGGAGAAGGCCGCGCGGGGTCGAAGCGGCCGGCCGCACGCTCGGCCACGAATCCGGCGCACGCCCGCCGGCGACCGGCCGGCTCCGCGACCGTCGGGCTCCGGCGCCTGGTTCGCCCGCTCGAGCACGACCAGCACCAGGCCGATGGCCACCGCGATGCCGGTCGGGCGCGAGGCGGTGGCCACGAAGCCGGCCAGCCCGGCCAGCCAGTAGCTGCTCGCGCTCGACCAGCAGGAACGCGGTGAGCACCACCAGCAGGAAGAAGGCGTCGGAGTAGACCGCGCCGTACAGGTACCAGGCGTAGGGGTAGACGAGCAGCACGACGCAGCGCGGTCGTGGCGCGCGGCCGGCGCCATGCGGTCGCAGCACCAGCGGTGGAACAGCACGGCGGCGCCCGAGCCCGCGAGGCGACGGTGACGAACACGGCCGGCGGCCGGCGATGCCGGGGAAGGCCCAGGCCACCGCGGCGACGGCCAGCGGGTAGGCCGGGAAGTAGGCCACCGACGACTGCACCCCGGGGTAGTAGCGGTAGCCGTGGCGGACGATCTCGCGGTACCAGTTGGCGTCCCAGCGCATCCACATCTCGACGAGCGGGCCCGCCCGGGTAGTAGCGGCGCCGGGGAAGAGGTAGTCGCGGGGCAGGATCTGCGCGGCGACGAAGACGATGAACCACACCACGGCGGCCGATGGCCAGGAAGATCGCCGCCGGCTGCCACCACGGACCGTGCGCGGGGCGTCGTCGACCGGCGCCTCGAGCTCGGCCGCGGGCTCACCCACCGTCACGTTGGCCAACGGATCCCTCCACCGCCACCCCACGGGCGGTCTTCCACGGATGCCCCATGAACGACGCCGGATGCGTACCGGAGCGATCAGCGCTCGCGGCCCCCGGGCGCCTCGGCTTCCTCGGACAGGGCCAGCCACCGCTCCTCGGCCTCGGCCACCGCGGCCGCGACCTCGGCCAGCTCGGCGCCGATCCGGGCCAGCTCGCGCGTGGTCGGTGCCGGCCGCCGCCGAGCTCGGCCTCGAGCGCGTCGTGGCGTCGGTTCAGGGCGGCCAGCTCCTTGTCGACCTGCTTGATCAGGTGGCGCAGCGTGCTGGCCGAGCGCACCGGTCCGGGACGGAGCCGTCGGCGGCCGACGGCCGGGCCGCCCGAAAGACCGCTCGAAGACCGCTCGAAGCACCACCCGAGTCAGCCGACGGCTCGACGAACCGCCAGCGGGTCCCCGGCGGTCGCCGCCCACCGCCGCGGCCCGGGCCCGGGGACCGCCGCGGGCGGCCCGGCGCTCGGCCTCCCACGCGGCGTAGCCCCCGGGCCGGCGGCCCGACCCGACCGGTGCCGTCGAAGACGACCACGTCGGTCACCGTGCGCTCGAGGAACGCCCGGTCGTGGCTGACCACCACGAGCGCGCCGGGCCAGTCGTCGAGGAACTCCTCGAGCACCCGCAGCGTGTCGATGTCGAGGTCGTTGGTCGGCTCGTCGAGCAGCAGCACGTTGGGCTGGGCGGCCAGGGTCAGCAGCAGCTGCAGGCGGCGGCGCTCGCCGCCCGACAGCAGCCCGATCGGCGCCCACTGGGCGTCGTCGTCGAACCAGAACTGCTCGAGCAGCGCGGCGTCGCGCCAGTCGGGCATCCCGGACTGCCGCCGGTGACCGCGTCGCGCACCCGCTGGGTCGAGGTCGAGCTCGACGCCGAGCTGGTCGTAGTAGCCGAGCCGCACCGTCGAGCCGGTCACGACCCGGCCCTCCGACGGCGGGCAGCCGGCCGGCCATGATGTCGAGCAGCGTCGACTTGCCGGTGCCGTTGGCGCCCGACGATGCCGAGGCGCTCGCGGTTGTCGAGGAGCAGCTCGACGCCGGTCGAACAGCGGCGGGCCGTCCGCGGCGAAGCGAGTGGCCGACGCCGTGCGAGCTCGATCACCTGGTCGCCGAGCCGGGGCGTGCCGAGGTGCAGGTCGGGGATGCCGGCGCGGGCCGGCGGCCTCGGCCCGGCCCTCGACGAGGGCGGTGGCCGACTCGATGCGGGCCTTGGGCTTGCGGGTGCGGGCCGGCGCGCCCCGGCGCAGCCAGGCCAGCTCCTTGCGGGCCAGGTTGCGGCGGGTCGACTCGGCCTCGGCCGCCTGCTCGTCGCGCCGGGCCCGGCCCTCGAGGTAGGAGCGCGTAGCCGCCCTCGTGGACGTAGCCCGTGCCCCGGTCGAGCTCGAGGATCCGGGTGGTGACCCGGTCGAGCACGTGGCGGTCGTGGGTGACGAGCACGAGCCCGCCGCGGAACGTCGGCCAGGCGATCCTCCAGCCAGGCGATGCCGTCGATGTCGAGGTGGTTGGTGGGCTCGTCGAGCACCAGCAGGTCGCTCTCGGCTGACCAGGGTCCGGGCCAGCGCCACCCGCTTGGCCTGGCCGCCCGACAGGGTCGGCGACGTCGGCGTCGGGCAGCGCCGCCCATGCCCAGCCGGTCGAGCACGGCGGCCGCCTCCCAGCCCGTCGCCCGACCGCGTCGCAGCACCCGGCCCGGCGGCAGCGCCGGGCGTCTGGTCGAGGGCGGCGATCGCGCACGCCCCGACCCCGCCGGACCGTGCCCGCCTCGGGCTCGGCGGCGCCGGTGAGCACCCGCAGCAGCGTCGACTTGCCGCATGCCGTTGAGGCCGACGATCCCGAGCCGATCGCCCGACGAGACCGTGATCGAGAGGTCGTCGAACAGCGGCTTGCCGGGGCGGCTGACCGCCACGCGGTCGAGGTCGACGAGGATCACGCGCCGGCAGGGTACGCGGCTCCGCCGTCGACGCCGCCGATTCCAGGCCGGAAGGGTCGGACCGGTAGATTCCCCGGACGATGATCGATCGACACCGAGGCCACGACCGGCGCGCTGCAGGACCTGCGCCGGGCCCGGCGTCAGCAACCGGATGCAGAACATCCACTGGATCGACGCCCTCTACCGCGTCTACATCACCGCCCTGCGTCGGCGGCGATCGTCGTCATCTTCGCTGGCCGGCAAGCTGCCCGACGAGAAGCTCTCGCCAGGCCAGCCTCGACAAGCTGGCCGACCAGGGCCCGGCCGCGCTGGGCCTGCTCATCGCCGTCGGCCGTGGCCTTCGGGCTGCGCTCGGGCGGCCGGGGCGGCCCGCTCACCCTCGAGGCGCCCGGTCGTGCAGCACGAGCTGCTGGCCCCGGTCCCCCGCGAGGCGGTCGTGCGGGGCCCGGCCATCAAGCAGCTGCGGTTCATGGCCTTCTCCGGGCTCGGTCGTCGGCGGCCTGGTCGGCGTGCTGGCCGGGCGCCACGCTGCCCGGCAACATCGGCGGGCCCCATCGTCTTCGCCGCCCTGACCGGCGCGCTGACCGCCATGGCCTCGCCGTCGGCGTCGCCATGATCGTCTCGGGCCGCCGCATCGCCTGGTGGCTGGCCAACGTGCATCGCCGTCGTGCGTGCTGGCCTGGTCGGTCGTCGACGTCGCTGGCCAAGGTCCGACCTCGCCGCTGACCTGGCTCGGCGGCCTGGCCTTCTGGAGCATCGAGGTCACCCCCATCGCCCTGGTCGGCCGTGGTCCTGGCGATCGTCGGTGGCCGTGGTCGGGCGTGCTCGGCGTCGGCAACCTGTCGATCGAAGCGGCCCGGCGCCGAGCCGGCCTGGTCGCCCAGCTGCGCTTCGCCGTGACCCTGCAGGACATCCGCACCGTCGTGCTGCTGCGCCGCCAGCTCTCCCAGGAGAAGCCCCGCAACCGGCCCTGGATCCGCATCGGGCGCCGCGGCCGGACTGCCGCCGATCTGGCGCCGCGACTGGCAGAGCTACCTGCGCTTCCCGCTGCCCCGGCTGCTGCGCATGGCTGGCCCTGGCCGTCGTCGCCGGCCTGTCGCTCGGGGCCATGTGGCGCGGCGCCACCGCCATGTTCATCGTGGCCGGCCTGGCCCTCTACCTGGCCGGCTACGACGCGGTCGAGCCCATCGCCCAGGAGGTCGACCACCCGACCCGGTGGGAGAGCTACCCCGACGACAGCGGCCGGCTGCTGATCCTGCACCTGCCCGCCGCCATCGTCACCATGGTGTTCGTCTGCGCCATCGCCGCCGCCTCCGCCGCTGATCCTGGTGCCGGCCGACGTGGTCGGCCAGCTGGCCGTGCCCATGATCCTGACCGTCGCCTGCGGCAGCCGCCATGGCCGCCGCCGTCAGCACCTCGATGGGCGCGCCCAACGTGGCCAACATCATGGGCCTCGGCCCCGACCTGCTCGGCTTCGTGCTGGCGGCCGACTGGTGGCTCCCGCCGGCCATCGCCGTCGTCAGCCCTGCTGCCGCTGCTGGCCGCCGGCCGCAACCCCGACCTCATCAACTCAGGCCAAGGTCAGCAACGCCGGTCTTCTACCCCTTCATCCTGATCTTCGGAGCCGGCATGTACCTCCGCTACCGGAAGCCGAGTCACCTGTGACCGACGACGCCGACGACCACGACGAACCCGACGAGCGACGAGACCGACGATCCGAAGACGACGAGGTCGAGGAGGACGAGGAGCTCGAGCCGCCGATCGCCGACGCCGAGGTGCCCGCGGGCCGCCGCCCTGGTCACGTCGAAGCTGGGCAAGGACTACGGCGACGGCATGGGCCTGCGCGCGCTCGACCTCGAGGTGCATCCGGGCGAGCTGGTGATGCTGGTCGGCCCCAACGGTGCCGGGAAGTCGACCTTCCTCGGCCTGGCCGCCGGGCTGATCGAGCCCACCAACGGCGCCGCCTGGGTGCTGGGCCAGAAGATCGGCATCGCTGCCGGCCCGGGCCGCCACCTCCTACCTGCCCGACGCGCCCGTGCTCTACGACGACCTCAGCCTGTGGGAGCACATCGAGTACATCGCCCGCATGCACAACACCCAGGACTGGGAGGAGTACGCCGACGACCTCCTCGACATGTTCAACCTGACCGACCGGGCCGACGACCTGCCGTCGCGCTTCAGCCGCGGCCTCAAGCAGAAGACGGCGCTGATCCTCGGGCTCATCCGGCCCTTCAGCCTGCTGCTGATCGACGAGCCGTTCGTCGGCCTCGACACGCCCGGGCCAGGAGACGCTGGTCGAGGTGCTGGCCGACGTGGCCGAGCAGGGCGCCGCCGTCGTCTGCTCGACCCACCAGATGGACCTCACCCCGAGCGCCACCCGCTGCGTCGGCCTGCGCGACGGCGAGAAGTCCTACGACGGGCCCGGCCACCCCCGAGAAGATCCGCTCGCTCGTCGGCGGCTGACCCGCACGGGGCAGCACAACGGGCCACACAACGGGCCACACAAAGAGGTTGGGCGGCGGCGGCGACCGGCGTAGCGTCATCCCCATGTCTGACGGGCCCAGGTCGGTCGGGAGTGGGGCGGGCAAGGTCGCCTTCGTGCTGCCCGGTGGGGCCACCCGCGGCGCCGGGCAGGTCGGCATGTTGCAGGCGTTGACCGAGAGCGGCATCCGACCCGACCTGGTGGTGGGGACGTCGGTCGGCGCCATGAACGCCGCCAGCTTCGCCGCCGACGCCAGCGGGGCCGGCCTCGCTCACCTGGCCGAGCTGTGGACCGTCGCCCGGCGCTCGCAGATCTTCCCCTTCGCACCTCGGGCGGTGGCCGAGAGCCTCCGCGAGCGGCCCGGCCACCTGCTCCCCAACCACGGGCTGCGGGACTGGATCGGGGCGCACGTCGGGCACGGGCGGCTGGAGGAGTTCCCCATCCCGGTGCACGCCGTCGCCGCCGACGTGGACACGGGCGAGCCCGTCGTGCTCTCGGAGGGCGACGCGGTGACCGCCCTGCTGGCCAGCACCGCCATCCCGGGGGTCTTCCCCGCCGTCACCATCGACGGGCGACGCCTGTGCGACGGCGGCGTGGCCGCCGACGTCCCGGTGCCGCAGGCCGTGGCGCTCGGGGCGGAGACGATCTACGTGCTGCCCTCGGCCTCGGCCGACCAGGCCAGCCGGTTCCGGCCGTGGCCGTGGCTCGACCTCCTGCTCGGCAACCCCGCCAACGACGACCCCGTCACGGTCCACCCCGATGTCGAGGTCCACTGGATGCCGGCACCCACCTTCACCGGCAACCCCTACAGCTTCCGCTCGGCCGGGCGCCTCATCGCCGAGGCCTACGAGCTGGCCCGGCTCCACCTCGATCCGACCGCGGTCATCGACCTGCGGAGCTCGAAGACGCGACCGATCCCGTTCGTCCCCCGGGGTCATCCCCCCGTCGGCCGCCGTCGCCGGGCGGCCAGTCGTTGACCCGGGGCTGAGCGGTCCCCGGGGTTCAGGCGCCCCGGGGGTTCAGGGGGTCGGACCGAACGGGGCCCACTCCTGCCCGAACCAGCGCTGGATCCGGCTCGCACCGAAATCGACCTTGTCGAGGGCCAACTCCTGCGACGGCCCGTCGAGCTCACCCCGGGGGCGCTCCCCGCTCAGGAAGGTCACGTCGACGCGCGCCACCTGGTCCCGGCCGAACTCCAGGTAGCACAGGCCGCGACCGTCATAGGTGCTGGCCGGGGCGGTCCCCCGGATGCGGGCGATGATCCCGTCGGCCACCACCGAGGCCTGGCCCTCGGCGAACACGCCGGCCTTGGGGGTGCCCACGCTGGTGACGTCACCCACCGCGAACACACCCGGGAACGAGGTCTCGAGGGTGAGCGGGTCGACCGCGATCCAACCGTCGACCGTCATGCCCGCCTCGACCACGACCGTCGGCGCGTGATGGACCGGCACCCCGAGGAACAGGTCGTAGGCGAGCTCGGTCCCGTCGCTGAGCAGGGCCACGCGGCCGGCCGGGTCGAGGCCCTGCACGGCCCGCTCGGGATGCCAGCCGATCCCCCGTTCGGCGAAGGCCAGGAGCAGGGCCTCCGACGCCGCCGGCGACGGCGGGATGGGCACGCCGAACGGCATCACCAGGTCGATCTCGGAGCCGTCGCGCAGGCCGCGGTCGGTGAGGAAGTCGTGCATCAGCAACGCCGTCTCGCTGGGGGCCGGCGGGCACTTGAACGGCGTCGACGTGACCCCCACCACCACCCGCCCACCCGTGAACGCGGCGAGCACCTCGCGCAGGGCGAAGGCGCCGGGCACCGTGTAGAACTCGTGGCCGCCGTCGAGCAGCCCCGGGGTGGCGGCCGGATCCAGGTCGGCGCCGAGGGCCACCACCATGAGGTCGGCGTCGAAGGTCCCGGCATCCGTCTCGACCCGCTTGGCCACCGGGTCGATGGCCCGCACCGTGGCCTGCACGAACCGGACGCCCGGCTTGGCCATGTCCGCGTACGCATGACGGACCGCGGCCGGCAGGGTTCGCCCGAACATCACATCGAGCTTCGAGAACCCGAACACGAACCCGTCGCTCTGGTCGACGAGCACGACGTCGACCTCGTCGCCGAACTCGTCGGACAGCCGGGTCGTCACCTCCAGACCACCGAAGCCTGCCCCCAGGACCAGCACGCGCATGGCCAGACCCTATCCCCGGGCGGGTCCGAGGTGGTCGGTACGATCGCGGCCCCATGACCGCCGAAGACCCCGACCCCGGCTTCTACGGCAAGGGCATCCTGTCGGGCCCCATCGACCTCGACGGCGGCCGCTCGCCGCCCGGTGTACCCCAAGGTCGACGCCGTCCCCGGCCTGGCCGTCGAGCAGCGCGGCAGCGGCCTGCGCGGGCGTGGTGGTGTCGCTGGGCAAGGGCATCGTGACCCTGCGCGACGCCCACGGCCGCGACCGTCAGGTGCGCCTGCTCGACGGCGGCTTCATGGTCGACCGCACGCCAGGTCACCCTGGTGCCGCCCACGGCCAGCGGCACCGCCGCGGCCGGCCGCACCGCCTCGGGATCGGTGGCCGTCGCCGACGCCCCGGCCCGCGTCGCCCGGGCCAGCCGCATCCTCGTCGAGGGACTCCACGACGCCGAGCTGGTCGAGAAGGTGTGGGGCGACGACCTGCGCATCGAGGGCGTGGTGGTCGAGATGCTCGACGGAGCCGACCACCTGGGCGAGATCGTGCGGGCGCTTCGGGCCCCGCCCGGGCCGGCGCCTCGGGCGTGCTGCTCGACCACCTGGTCGACCACTCGAAGGAGTCCCGGCTGGCCGCCGCAGATCGACCACCCCGACGTGCTGGTCACCGGCCATCCCTACGTCGACATCTGGGCCGCGGTGAAGCCGGCCGGTGGTCGGGCTGCGGGCCTGGCCCGAGGTGCCCAAGGGCGAGAACTGGAAGGACGGGGTCTGCCGGCGCATCGGCGTCGCGACCCCCGGGCGTTCTGGAAGCAGCTGCTCGGCTCGGTCGACAGCTACGCCGACCTCGAACCGCCGCTGGTCGGCGCGGTCGAGCAGCTCATCGACTTCGTCACCGAACCGACCTGACCGTCAGGCGCCGGGTAGCGGGCCGCCCGGGTGCCGGGCGGGTGGAACACGCCGGGCTCCGCGTCGGGGTTGGCCACGCACACCTCGCACTCGAGGCCGTCCGGGTCCCGGAAGAAGACGCTGAGGATCGGGCCGAAGTCGGTGACGAAGTCGTCGGCCGCGCCCCGGGCCATGCAGCCGCTCGCGGATCGTCTCGAACGCCTCGAGCGACGCGGCCTGCACGGCGAGGTGGTCGAGCCGGCCCCGACCGAACATCGGCATCTGGCGGTCGGCCTCGGTGTTGCCGTCGACCTAGAACACGTTGAGCTCGGAGTGCGGGCCGATCATCGATGACCGACAGGCGCACGCCGGACCGCCGTCGGGCGGCCCGGGCAGCTCGGGCACGACCTGCGGCCTCGAACACCTCGATGTAGAACGCGTGCAGCCGGTCGGTGTCGTTGGTGAGCGTGGCGACGTGGTTGAAGCCGTCGAGCAGCATGGGCGCACCTCCGTACCAGGGTCCGAGCCTAGGCGAGCCCGTCCGGAGCGAGCCCCGGCCTCCCGGTAGCGTGCGGGCCGATGTGCGACTCGCTCTGCGCCGTCCAGCCCGGACGGCACGCTGTTCGCCAAGAGCTCCGACCGTCCCCCCGGCGAGCCGCAGGTCATCGAGGCGCTCGCCGCCCGCGCCGCCGGGCGGCCGTCGCTGCGCACCCAGTACCTCGACGCTCGCCGACGCGGGTGCGCCGCGCGCTGATCGGGGCTCGCGCCCGACGTGGCTGTGGGGGCTTCGAGCACGGGGTCAACGAGCACCGGGTGGCCATCGGCAACGAGCAGCTGTGGACCGTGGACGACCCGTCCCGCCAGCCCGAGGCCCTCACCGGCATGGACCTGGTGCGCCTCGGCCTCGAGCGGGGCCGCACGGCCGAGGAGGCGCTCGACGTCGTCACCGAGCTGCATCGACCGAGCTCGGCCAGGGCGGCATCGGCGACCGGCGACGACGGGCAAGGCCTACTTCTCGTCGTTCCTGGTCGCCGACCCCGCCGAGGCGTGGGTGCTCGAGACGAGCGCCCGCTCGTGGGCCGCCCGGCGCGGTCGGCGGCCGACGAGGGCGGCGTGGCGCTGTCGAACCGCATCTCGCTGTCGACCGACTGGACGCGGGCCTCGGCCGACGTGGCCGAGGCCGGCGACTTCGACCGGTGGCGCCGGGCGTCGAGCCCGACCGCCCACGCCGACAAGCGGCTGGCCGTCACCGCGCCCGGTGGCGCAGGCCGTCGGCCGACGCGGCACCGACGCCCGACGGCCGGCGCCCGGGAGCTGGCGGCCGTGCTGCGCCACCACGGCAGCCGAGCCGTGGGGACGGCCGGGCGGCGGCCGGCACCGACGTCGACGGCCTGCCGCCGGCCGTCGATCGACCGGCTCGGCACCGGCGTGTCGCTGTGCATGCACCTGCACCGGCGTGCAGGCCACGACGTCGTCGATGATCGCCTCGCTCCCCCGCGACCCGGACGAGCCGCTCCGGGCGCTGGGTCGCGCCGGGCAACCCGTGCGTCACGCGTGTTCGTGCCCACCTTCGGGGTCGACGGCGTCGCCCCCGAGCTGGCCGACGCCGGCCACCTGGCACCGCTTCGACGGCGCTGCGCGGCCGGGTCGAGCAGGCCCGTGCGCACGACCGGGCGACGGCGGGCCGGGAGCGCTGCGCCGAGGTCCGGGCCGTGCTGGGCCCGGTCGAGGCCGAGCTGTGGGACGAGGCCGACGCCCTGGCCGAGCGCCGACCCGGGCCGCCGACGGGCCTGGGCCGCCGGACTGTGGCCCCGCATCGAGCCGGGACTGGTCGCCCTGCGAGCCTGATGCTGCCACCGGCAGGGGTGCATCCACGCGCATCCACCGGCAGGAGTGCGGGCCCTGAGTGTCACACCCCCCACCTACGATGCGGCCGTGGCTCTGTCGGTGCGGGTGGTTCGGTTCGGGCGGGAGGCGGCGGTGGCCCTGCGCGACGAGATCGCCCGGGCCCAGGCCGACGATCCGCTGGCTCCCGGTCACCGTGGTGGTGGCCCGCAGCAGCATCGGTCTCGCCACCCGACGCCTGCTGGCCTCCGGCGATCTCGGCCCGGGGCCGGGCGGCCGGGCGGGCGTGGCCAACGTCCGCTTCCACACCATCGCCCGCCTGGCCGATCAGCTCGGCGGGCCGAGCCTGGCCCGGGCCGGCCGGCTCCCCGCCACCAACGCCGTCGTCCACGCCGCCATACGGGCCGCGCCTGGCCGACGCCGCGCGCCGGGCTCCTCGCCCCGTGCGGACCCACCCCGCCACCGAGCGGGCCGTGGCCGCCCTGGTCCAGCGACCTGCGCGACGTGAGCTCCGGCACCCGCGCCCGACTGGCCGCCGGGAGCGAACGCGCCGCCGAGGTCACCGCGGCTGGCGCGCCGACGTCCGGCGGCGCCTGGCCGGCTGGTACGACGAGCACGACCTCATCGAGGCCGCCCTCGACGTCATCGCCGACCGATCCCGAACTCGGTCGGCGAGCTCGGGCACGGTCATCGTCCACCTCCCGGCCCAGCTCAGCGCCATCGAGCAGCGCTTCGTCGAGGCCGCTGGGCCGGGCCACCCCGGTCGTGGTCCTCCTCGGCGCCACCGGCGAGCCGACCGCCGACGAGCCGACCCGCCTGCTGGCCGAACGCCTGGCCCCGGGCTCGTCGGCGGCGTTCCCGGTCGGCGGCGTCGCCTGCCGGCACCGAGGTGGTCAACGCCCCCAGCGCCGACGCCGAGGTGCTGGTGACCGTGCGCGACCTGATGGAGCGCCACCGCGCGGGCGTCCCGCTCGAGCGCATGGCCATCGTCCACGGCGGCGCCGACCCCTACCCCCGGCTCGTGCACGAGGCGCTCGAGCAGGCCGGCCATCCCCAACAACGGTGCCGGGGTGCGACCGCTGTCGGCCACCATGGTCGGCCGCACCCTGCTCGGGGCGCTGGCCCTGCCCGACCACGGCTGGCGCCGCGAGGACGTGCTGGCCTGGATCTCCGGCGCCCCGATCCGCTCCGGCGGCGTCGCCGTGCCCGGCCACCGCCTGGGATCGTCATCTCGCGCCGAGGCCGGGGTCACCTCCGGCCTCGACACGTGGGTGTCGCACCTGGCCGCCCACGCCACCGGCCTCGAGACGAAGCTCGCCGCCTACGACGACCACCGACGGCGACGAGGTGCCCGAGTGGCGCCGCCAGCGCACCGAGCCGCGACCTCGAGCGCACCCTCGCCCTGGCCGAGTTCGTGACCCGGCTCGCCGACCGCCCTCTCCCCCGACGCCGCCCCCACCACCTGGGCTGGCTGGGCCCGCTGGGCCGACCGCTTCCTGCGCGACCACCTCGGCGGCCACCACGACTGGCGGGCCGACGAAGAGCAGGCCCTCATCGAGGTCCAGAACGTGCTGAGCGGCCTGGCCGCCCTCGACGACCTCGACCCCGACCCGGACTCGGCGACGTTCCGCCGCGCCCTGGTGGCCGAGCTCGACACACCGGCGCCCCGCACCTCACGCTTCGGCGAGGGCGTGCTGGTCGGGCCGCATCGACGCCCTGGTCGGCCTCGACCTCGACGTGGTCTATCGTGCTGGGCATGATCGAGGGAGTCTTCCCGGCGCGACCCCGCGACGACGCGCTGCTGCCCGACGCCGAGCGCGCTCGCCGCCGGCGACGAGCTGCCGCTGCGGGGCGCCCGGGCCACCGACGCCCAGCGCATCTACCTGGCCGCACTGGCCTCGGCCCCCCAGCGGGTGCTGTCGTTCGCCCGCGGCGACCAGCGCCGCGGCCGGGACCAGCGACCATCGCCATGGCTGCTCCGCTCGCTCAGCGACATCGACGGTGGCCACCGGCGCCTCTTCAGCCGTGACCTGCCCGGCCTGGGCCCGGTGCCCGGCTACCGCCTGGTGCCCTCGCTGACCGCCGCCATCCGCGCCGGCGGCGAACCGGCGTCGCTCGCCGACCGCGACCTGCGCAGCCTGCTGGCGTGGGGCGAGCGCCACCGGCGGCTCGACGGCCACATCCTCGTCGACCTCGACCCGGTGCTCCGGCTGGGTCTCACCGCCCGCCGCCAACGGGCGAGCCGGGGCTTCACCCGCTTCGACGGCCGGGTCGACCGGGGCCTCGGTCCCGTCCCCCGCCGACGCCGACGCCGACGCGCTGTCGGCCACCAGCCTGCAGGACTACGGCACCTGCCCCCGGCGCTACCTGCTGGGCAAGGTGCTCCGGGTCAGCGCCCCCGAACGGCCCGAGGACATCCAGCGCATCAGCGCCCGGACCGGGGCAGCCTGGTGCACGAGGTGCTCGAGAAGTTCATCGGCCTGCAGGTGGAGCGGCCCCGGGCCGAGCGCATCCAGCCCGATCGACGCTGGAGCATCGCCGACGCCGCCACCCTCGATCAGCCATCGCCGACGAGGTCTTCGCCGACTACGAGCAACGAGGCCTCACCGGCCGCACGCTGCTGTGGGAGCTCGACCGCGCCGCCATCCGACGCGACCTGCACGCCTTCCTCGTGGCCGACGACCTGCTACCGGGCCGGGGCGGGGGTGGTGCCCGAGCAGGTCGAGCTGGGGTTCGGCCCCGGCGACGGTCAACCCGTGACCATCGACCTCGCGCCGACGATCGCCGCCTCACGTTCAAGGGCTTCGCCGACCGGGTCGACCTGGCCGACGACGGCTCGGCGGTGGTGCTCGACTACAAGACCGGCGGCGAGCCGCCCCTACGAGGACCTCACCGAGGCCGCTCCGGTGAGCCGGGGCACGAAGCTCCAGCTCCCCATCTACGGCCTGGCCGCCCGCAGCCGCTACGGCGAGGTGCCGGTCCGCAGCCAGTACTGGTTCACCTCCGAGAAGGGCGGCTTCCGCACCGTCGGGCTACGACCTGACCGACGAGGTGCTGGCCATCGTCCACGACACGCTCGAGGTCATGGTCGACGGCATCGAGAACGGGATCTTCCCCGGCCGGCCGGGCAAGGCCGACCGCGA
This sequence comes from uncultured Microthrixaceae bacterium, assembly GCA_963726905.1. Classification (GTDB taxonomy): domain Bacteria; phylum Actinomycetota; class Acidimicrobiia; order Acidimicrobiales; family Acidimicrobilacustridaceae; genus UBA4742. Next base: position 116,890 of record CAVSDZ010000005.1, on the reverse strand, counting down.
TTCGTTCGAGAACTGCCGCTACTGCGACTTCGACGCCGTGTGCCCCCGCCAGCGAGATCGCGAGTGGGACCGGGTCCGCTCGGCGCCGGAACTGGGCGCCTACGTGGCCCTGAGCGAGGGGGAGGAGCCGTGACGGGCCCGGCCGACGACACCCCCGCCCGGCGGGAGATCCGCCACCACCTCGACGCCACGCTCTTCGTCGAGGCCGGGGCGGGCACGGGCAAGACCACCGCCCTCGTCGGTCGCATCGTCGAGCTGGTGGCCGAGGACCGCGCCCGGCTGCGGTCGATCGCCGCCATCACGTTCACCGAGGCGGCCGCCGGCGAGCTGCGTGACCGGGTCCGCGAGGCGCTCGAGCGCCTGGCCGGGGGCGAGCACGACGAGGAGTACACGCCGGCCGACCTGGACGACGCCGGTCGGGCCCGGCGCCAGGCCCGAGCGGCCGACGCCCTGGCCGAGGTGGACGCCGCCGCCATCACCACCCTGCACGGCTTCGCCCAGCGCATCCTGGCCGAGCACCCGTTCGAGGCCGGGCCTGCCGCCCACGTTCGACGTGTACGACGAGATCCGCTCGTCGGTCGCCTTCGACGAGCGATGGAGCGACTTCCTCGACCGCCTCCTCGACGACCCGCGCCCACACCGCACGCGCTGCAACGCGCCCTCGTGTCGGGCATCACGCTCGACCACCTCCGCTCGGTGGCCCTCGAGTTCAACCGCAACTGGGACCTCGTGGCCGACGCCGACCTCGACCCGCCGGCGCGTGTCGGCGGTCGAGGCGGCGCCGGTGCTGCTCGCCCTCGATGAGGCGGCGCAGGCCTGCGACTGGTGCATCGACCCCACCGACAAGCTCCTCGCCCACATCGACGGCCTGGCCGGGTTCCGTTCCCGCCTGGCCGACGCCGTGCGGCGACCTGGAGACCCTCCAGCTCCTGGCCCAGGCCCCGCGGCTGACGTCCACCGTGGGCCGGAAGGACTCGTGGCAGGGCCACGTCGACGACGTCCGGGACCGCCTGGCCGACGCCGAGCAGGCCCGCCAGGCGCTCGTCGCCGCCGTGTCCCAGGAGGCGCTCGCCCACCTGCTGCTGGCGGTGCGTGACCTGACCCTGGCCGCCGCCGAACAGCGCCGCCGTGACGGCACCCTCGAGTTCCACGACCTGCTCGTCCAGGCCCGCGACCTGCTCCGCCACCACCCCGCGGTCGCCCGCACGTTGCACGAGACCTACAGCCACCTGCTCATCGACGAGTTCCAGGACACCGACCCCATCCAGGCCGAGCTCGCCGTGCGCATCGCCACCGACGACCCCGACGCGGCCTCGAAGCCGTGGACCGAGCTGCGCGATCCCGCCAGGGTCGCTGTTCTTCGTGGGCGACGCCAAGCAGGCCATCTACCGCTTCCGGCGAGCCGACATCGGGCTCTTCCTGCGAGGTGCGCGGCCACGGCCGTCGACGAGCCGCTGGCCCTGACCCGCAACCGCCGCAGCGTGCCCGGCATCATCGACTGGGTCAACGCCATGTTCGGCGGCCTCATCGGCGACGGGGTGGCCGGGGTGCAGCCGGCCTACGAACCGCTGGTGGCCCATCGCCAACCCCTGCGCCCCGCCCCCGGCGACCCGCCCGGGCTGGCGCCGGTGGTGCTGCTCGGCGACGCCGTCGACGACCAGAACATCCCCGAGATCCGGGCCACCGAGGCCGCCGAGATCGCCCGCACCATCGCCCGCGTCCGCGACGAGGACTGGCCGGTCGGCGACGACGGGCAGCGCGGCCCGGCTGGCCGACATCTGCGTCCTGATCCCGACCCGCACCTCGCTGCCCGCCCTCGAGGACGCGCTCGAGTCGGCCGGGCTGCCCTACCGGGTCGAGTCGAGCTCGCTGGTCTACGCCAGCCCCGAGGTGCGCGACCTGCTCACCGTGCTGCGGGCCATCGACGACCCCACCGACGAGGTGGCCATCGTGGCCGCCCTGCGCTCGCCCATGTTCGGGTGCGGCGACGACGACCTCGTGCGCCACCACGGGGCCAACGGCTCGTGGGACTACCGCAAGCCGCCGCCCGAGGACGCCGACCCCGACCGGCCGGTGGCGGCCGGCCTGCGGTCGTCTGCGGCACCTCCACGACGAGCGCTGGTGGCACGACGTGAGCGGCCTCATCCAGCGGGTCCTGGCCGAGCGACGCGCTCCTGGAGCTGGCGCTCGACGATCGCCGGCCCCGCGACGTGTGGCGGCGGCTCCACTTCGTCGACCGACCAGGCCCGGGTCTTCACCGACGCCTACGGCACCGACCTGCGGCGCTACCTGGCCTGGGCCGAGGTGCAGTGCGCCGAGGACGCCCGCGTGGTCGAGGCGATCCTCCCCGAGAGCGACGACGACGCCGTCCGCATCATGACCGTGCACGCCTCCAAGGGGCTCGAGTTCCCCATCGTGGTGCTGAGCGGGCTCAACGTCGGCCGACCGGTCCCGTCGCGCCGGGGTCGACGTGTTGTGGTCCGAGGCTCCACGCCCGAGGTGCGCCTGTCCAAGCAGGCCGCCACCCCCGGCTACGAGCAGCTGGCCGCGGTGGAGGACACGATGGAGAGCTACGAGCAGCTCCGCCTGCTGTACGTGGCGGCCACCCGAGCCCGCGACCACCTGATCGTGAGCCTCCACCACAAGGCGGGGCACCAACTGCCACGCGGCCCGGCTGGCCGTCGAGTGCGACGGCGGCGCCCGAGCGGTGGCGGCGCCTCGACGAGCCGCTCGGCGCCCGCCGGACAGCCGCCGTCCCGGCCTGGTCCCCGACGCCGTGCGATCTCGTGTTCGCCGACGCCGATCTCGCTCCGCCGACGACGCCGACGACGCTCGAGGCCCGCGACGCTGGATCGCCCGAGCGGGCCGAGCTGGTCGGGGCCGGACGCCCGGCCCCGCACGCTGGCCGCCACCGCGGTGGCCAAGCTGGCCCGAGCCGGGGAGGCGGGCGACGACGGGGCGTGAGCCCACCGACAAGATCGAGGCCGACCTGGACCTCTCCCCGTGGCGTCGGGGCCGGGCCGGGACGGCCATCGGTCGGGCCGTGCACGCCGTGCTGCAGCTCGTCGACCTGGCCACCGCCGACGGCGCTCGGTCGAGCTGGCCCGGGTGCAGGCGGTGGCCGAGGGCGTGTCGCGGCCACGCCGAGGAGATCGAGCGGCTGGCCCGGGTGGCCCTCGACGTCGCCCATCGTGCGCGCGGCCGTGGCCTCCGGGCGCTACTGGCGGGAGCTCTACGTGGGCACGCCGGTCGGCGACCGCACGCTCGAGGGCTTCATCGACCTGCTGGTCGAGACCCCCGACGGGCTGATCGGTCGTCGACTACAAGACCGACGCCGCCCCGACGACGAACGACATCGACGCCGCCGTGGCCCGCTACCGCCTCCAGGCCGCGGCCTACGCGGTGGCCGTCGAGGGAGTGCTGGGTCGGCCGGTGACCCGGGCCGTGTTCCTGTTCCTGCGGGCCGGTGGCGGCGTCGAGCGCGAGGTCGCCGACCTCGACGGCGGCCAAGGCCGAGGTCGAGGCGGTGCTCCGCGCCGTGCCACCCGGCCCATCGGGCGCCGGATCGGGCCGGATAGGGCCGGATCGGGGCCGGATAGGGCCCGCCCGGCCTGTCGCGGCGCGATCCCTAGTGGGCGTTGGCATCGCCGTGGCTGTCACACCCCGTCTCTAACGTGGGGGCATGCGGCTCCTCCACACCAGCGACTGGCATCTCGGCCGGTCCCTCCACGGGCAGTCCCAGCTCGACGCCCAGGCCGCGTTCGTCGAGTTCCTGGTCGAGGTGGTGCGCGACGAGGGCGTCGACGCCCTGGTGGTGTGCGGTGACGTCTACGACCGGGCCATCCCGCCCGGTCGAGGCCGTCGAGCTGTTCGGCGAGGCGCTGGCCCGCCTGGCCGAGCTCGGCGTGCCCACCGTGCTCATCAGCGGCAACCACGATTCGCCCAGTCGGCTCGGGTTCGGGGCCGACCTGATCGCCACCGTCGGGCGTGCACCTGCGCACCGACCCGACCGCCGCCGGGCGCCCGGTGCTGCTGGCCGACGAGCACGGCGACGGTGGCCATCTACCCCATCCCCTACCTCGAGCCCGAGCTCACCTGGGTCGGCCCTCGGCGCCGACGCCCCCCGCCACGAAGCGGTGCTGGCGGCGGCCATGGCCCAGATCCGCCCGACGCCGTCCGCCGCCCCGCCGGGTACCCGCGTCGGTGACCCTGGCCCATGCCTTCGTGGCCGGCGCCGCGCCGGCCGAGGTGTCCGACAGCGAGCGCGACATCAGCGTGGGCGGCTCCGCCCTGGCCTCGGTCGAGCTCTTCGACGGGGTCCACTACGCCGCCCTCGGCCACCTCCACCAGGCCCAGCAGCCGGTGCCCGGGCGGGTGGCCTACAGCGGCTCGCCCCTGGCCTACTCCTTCTCCGAGGAGCACCAGACCAAGTCGGTCTCGATCGTCGATCTCGGTGCCGACGGCGTGCGGGCCGTCGAGCTCGATCCCCGCCCCGGTGCTGCGTCCGCTGGCCCGCATCGAGGGCACGCTGGGCGAGCTCCTCGCCGACCCCGCCTGGGCGACCTACGAGGGCCACTGGTTGGCGGTGACCCTGACCGACGCCGACACCCCACGCGACCCGATGGACCGGCTGCGCCAGCGCTTCCCCGGCGTGCTGCAGCTGACCCTGGCCTCGCGCCGCCACGCGGCGCCGGGCAGCTACGTCGAGCGACTCTCGGGCCTCGACGACCTCGGCCCTCGTCACCGCCTTCGTCGAGGACATGTGGCAGCGCCCGCCGACGGCCGCCGAGCTCGACCTGATCCGCACCGGGCTCGAGGCCGAGCGCATCCGGGAGCTGTCGGCCTGATGCGCCTCCACACCCTGTCCCTCTCCGCCTTCGGCTCCTTCGCCGGGAGCGAGACGATCGACTTCGATCAGCTCGCCGACACCGGCCTGTTCCTGCTGCACGGGCCCACCGGCGCCGGCAAGACGACGATCCTCGACGCGGTGTCCTTCGCGCTCTTCGGCACGGTGGCCGGCGTGCGTCCGGCCGGTCACGGGCTGCGCTCCGACCACGCCGAGCCCACGACTCCCACCGAGGTGCGCCTCGAGGTCACGCTCGACGGGCGACGCTTCCGCATCGTCCGTCGGCCCCGCCAGCTCCGGCCCAAACGGCGAGGGCGAGGGGTTCATCGAGGATCCGCCCACGGCCACCGTGCAGGAGCTCGTCGGCGGCTCATGGGTGGCCCGGGCGGCCAAGCCCAACGAGGCCGACCCCTTCCTGGCCGAGCACCTCCACATGGGGGTCGACCAGTTCCACCAGATCGTCATGCTGCCCCAGGGCGATTTCGCCCGGTTCCTCCGGGCCAACGCCGACGACCGGCGCGGTCGTGCTCGAGGAGCTGTTCGCCACCCACCGCTTCGCCGAGGTCGAGCGCTGGCTGCGGGCCCGGGCCGAGGCCGACCGGGTGGCGGTGAGTGCCGCCGACGACGGCGTTCGCGACCTGCTGGTGGCGGCGGCAACCATCGCCGACGTCGGTGCCATACCCCAAGGACGCTCCCCTGGCCGGCGCCACCGGCTGGCTGGCGGAGGTGCGCACGTCGGTGAGCGATCGCCGCGAGGCGGCCACCAGCATCGAGTCGGCGGCGCGGACCGCCCACGGCGAGGCCCGGGTGGCGTTGGACGCCGCCCGCGTGCTGGCCGAACGGCAGCATCGCCTGGCCGAGGCCCGGGCGGCCCGGGCCCGGCTCGACGAGCGGGCCGACGACCACGACCATGACCGGGCCCGGCGCGACGCCGCCCTCCGGGCCGCTCCGGTGCTCCCGCTCCTGGAGCAGCTGGCCGACGCCGGCGCCGGGCTCGCCGCCGCTTCGACCGCGGTGGCGACGGGCCGCTCGGCGCTGGCCGACGGGCCCGACGGGGTGCGTGGGCTGGCCGACGCCGATCGCCCTGCGCTCATCGGCCACGACGAGTCCCTCGTGCGTGATCTCGGCCAGATCAACGACCTCCTGGCCGACGAAGCCCAGCTCGAGGGCCGCGAGGCCGAGCTCAGCTCGCTCACCGAGGCCATGGTCACGCTCGACGCCGAGCTCGAGGAGCTGGAGGCGGAGCGGGGCGCCATCCCGGCCCGGCGCCAGGCCGTGAGCGACCAGCTCGACGACGCCCGCGCCGGCGCCGCCCGCCGCGATGCCCTCGGCGCCGCCGTCCAGCAGGAGGAGCAGCGCCGAGCGGCGGCGGGCGACCGCGACCGTCTCGCCCAGGAGCTGGCGGCCGCCACCGGCGCCCTCGACGACGCCGCCGCGGCCGAGCGCGGCGGCTCAGCAGGCGTGGCTCGAACGCTTCCAGTCCCAGTTGGAGGGTCAGGCGGCGGCGCTGGCCGCCGCCCTCGAGGACGGCCGGCCCTGCCCCGTGTGCGGGAGTCCCGAGCATCCCGAGCCGGCCTCGTCCACCGATCCCCCGGTGGGCGAGCACGACGTGGCGGCGGCCAAGGAGCGCTTCGACCGACTGGCGGCGGCGAGCCGACAGGCCCAGCGAGCCGTGCGTTCGCTGGAGCAGCTACTGGCCGCGGCCCAGGCCACGGCCGGGCCCGACACCATCGCCTCACTGGACGAGGCCCTGGCCGAGCACCGCCAGGCCCTTCTCGATGCCGAGGCGGCCGCCGATCGGGTGCCCATGTTGGAGGTCGAGGCCGCCGATCTCGACGAGCGGGCGCTGGTCGTCGACGAGGCGATGAAGGCCGCCCACCGCGAACGTCGGGCGATCGACAAGGCCCGGAGCAAGCTCGAAGGCGGCCTCGACAAGGACCGTGAGCGCATCGACGCGAGCCCGGGCCGGCTTCGCTCACCTGGCCGAGCGCCGCGCCCACCTCGACGAGCAACGCCGGCTCATCGGCGCCCTGGCCACCGCCCTCGCCGAGCAGACCCAGGCCGACGCCGCGGTGCTGACCGCGCTCGAGCGGGCCGAGGCCGAAGGGCAGCGCCACGGCTTCGCCGACGTGACCGAGGCCGGCGCCGCTGCGCTCAGCCCCACGGCGCTCGACGAGCTCACGGCCGCCATCGCCGCCCATGAGCGGGTGCTGGCCGAGACCAGCGCCGAGCTTCGCCATCCCGACCTGCTGGCCGCCGGGTCACTCCCCCCCGTCGAGCTCGACCGCGTGCAGGAGGCGGCGGCCGGGGCCGACCGTGACCTGGAGCTGGCCTCGATCGCCACCGATGCCGCCCGCAAGGCGACCGAGCGGCTCGACGCCCTCAGCCACGAGCTCGACCGCCAGCTCGGCGACCTCGGCCCCAAGCTCGAGACCTACGAGCGCAGCCGCCGCCTGGCCGACCTGGCCACCGGGGACGACCGCCAGGTGGCGCACCGCATGCGCCTGTCCACCTACGTGCTCGCCGCTCGACTCGAGCAGGTGGCCCAGGCGGCCAGCGAACGGCTGCAACGGATGTCGAACGGCCGGTACACCATCGTGCACACCGACGAGGCTCCGGACGGGCGGCGCAAGGGCGGGCTGGGCCTGCGCATCGTCGACGCCTGGACCTCGACCGAGCGAGAGACCTCCACCCTGTCGGGAGGCGAGAGCTTCTTCACGTCGCTGGCCCTGGCCCTCGGCGTGGCCGACGTGGTCAGCGCCGAGCACGGCGGCGTCACCATGGAGACGATGTTCATCGACGAGGGCTTCGGCAGCCTCGACGACGACACCCTCCAGGACGTGATGGACGTGCTCGACGGCCTGCGGGCCGGCGGCCGGGCCATCGGCATCGTGAGCCACGTGGGCGATCTCCGCACCCGCATCGCCAGCCAACTCGAGGTGGTCAAGACGGCGAGCGGCTCGCGGCTGCGCACGACGGCCGGCGCCAGCTCGCGACCGAGCCGGTCCACGCCCTCCACCGCCGCCTGACCCTGTCGGGCCCCGCCGCTAGGGTGCGGCCATGAGCGACACCCCCGACTCCGTCACCTACCAGCTCGACGGCAACGTGGCCGTCATCCGATTCGACGACGGCAAGGCCAACGTGTTGACCCACGGGGCCATCGAGGCGATCCACTCGCTGCTCACCCGGGCCGAGGCCGACGAAGCCAAGGCCGTCGTCATCATGGGACGGCCGGGCCGGTTCTCCGCCGGCTTCGATCTGTCGGTGATGGGCGCCGGGCCGGACCAGGCCCGGGACCTGCTGCGGGCCGGGGCCGACCTGGCCCTGCGCATCTACACCTTCCCCATGCCGGTGCTGCTGGGTGCCACCGGCCACGCCCTGGCCATGGGCGCCATCTTGTTGATGGCCGCCGACGTGCGCATCGGCGCCGACGGGGCATTCAAGGTGGGCCTGCCCGAAGTCGAGATCGGGATGCCGTTGCCGAGCTTCGCCGTGGAGCTGGCCCGCGATCGCCTGTCCAAGCGGCACTTCCTCCCCGCCGTCCAGCACGCCGTGGTCACCACCCCGGCCGAGGCCGTGGACGTCAACTTCCTCGACCGGGTGGTGCCGCCCGACGAGGTCGAGGCCGCCACGCTGGCCGCCGCCCACGAGCTCGCCGACCGGCTCCGGTCCCGGGCGTTCGTCCTCACCCGCGAGACCACCCGGGTGCCGACGGCCCGGATCGTCCAGGCCGGGTTGGACGCCGACATGGCCGCCTTCGAAGTCGAAACCTGATCACCCCCCGTTCCGGCGTCCATCAGGACGGCCATGACCGACAGGATCGACGCCAGATCACGCGGATCGGCGCCGGATCAAGGGGTCGGGTTGGCCACCGTCTGCCACGACCGCGCCTCGAGGTACGGAGCGAACGTCGTGACGATCTGGCGTAGGTCCGCCGACCGCTTCGGGCGCTGGATCTCGTAGAGCTGCTCGAAGCGGGTCCAGCCCAGGACGACGTCCCACAGCTCGACGGCGTCGGGACCGGTCACCGCCGGGCAGATCACGGGGCCGAACAGGGCCTGGCCGTCGGGGAAGACCAGGGTGGGCACCCCCCACGCCGCCTTCTCCTCCACCACGAAGTCGTGATCGGCCCGCACCTCGTCGGCCGTGGTGGGGTCGCTCAGGGCCTCGTCCACCACGTCCGCACCGAAGCCGAGCCGATCCATCAGCACCCGGTGGACCTCGCGATCCTGGGTCTTGACGCCCCCCTCGTGGAAGGCCCGGCCCACCTCGGCGTACCAGCGATCGAGCTCGTCCTGGCCCCGGCGCCGCAGCAACGCCCCCACCCGCATCTGGCTGAAGCCGAAGGACCACTCGCGCTCCCAGGGATGCTTGGCGTCGGCCCGACGGTTGATCTCCTCGAGCGAGAAGAAGCGCCAGCGCAGCTCGAGGCCCGTCTGGGCGCGGACGTCGCGGATCCAGATCGACGTCTGGTAGGCGTACGGGCACATCGGGTCGAAGAAGAACTCGATGCAATCCGGGCGTTCGACCATGCGCGGTACCGTACCGGTCGAATCGGCGGTCGGCGCCGAACGGGGTCCCGGCGCCGTCCCCGGGGGACAGACGAGGACATCATGAGCGAGCCAGCGATCGACCTGCTCGACAGCGTGTGGGCGTCCACCATCGCCGTGGGCCACGAGCTCGACGAAGCCGACTGGGGCCGACCCACCGACCTGCCGGGCTGGACCGTGAAGGACAACCTGGCCCACATCATCAGCACCGAGCGCATGATGCAGGGCGACCCGGCGCCGGACGTGACACCGCTCGAGACCGCCCATCTGCGCAACCCCATCGGCGAGATGAACGAGCAGTGGGTCGAGTCCTACCGGGCCATGAGCGGCGCCGAGGTGCTGGCCGACTTCGAGCGGCGGGCCGCCGAGCGGCTGGCCGAGTACCGGGCCCTGACCGACGCCCAGCTCGACGAGGTCGGGCCCGACCCCGGTGGGCATGGCCCCGTTCCGGGAGTTCATCGCCGTGCGGGTGATGGACAGCTGGGCCCACGAACAGGACATCCGTCGGGCGGTCGCCCGCCCCGGCGACCTCGACGGTCCGGCCGCCGAACTGGCCCTGGGCCGCATCAACCGGACCATGCCCCTGGTGGTGGGGAAGCGGGCCGCGGCCCCGGACGGGTCGTGCGTGGTGTTCGCCGTCGACGGCGCCGCCGGCCAGGTGGTACCGGTCGTGGTGGCGGGGCGGGCGTCCATCGCCGAGGCGGTGCCCGATGACCCCACGGTCACCCTCAGCATGGACGTCGAGACCTACGCGGCGGTCGCGTTCGGGCGCTGGGACCCCGACTCGGCGCTCGGCCAGGGCCGGATCACCATCACCGGCGACCAGGAGCTGGGCCGAGCGGTCGTGCACGCCATGAACTTCATGATCTGATCCCGGGCCCGCCGCCCTGGGCGCAGGGTCGCCACGGGGCTACCCTCGATTCGTGACCGAGGACGAGGATCCCCGTTATCGGGCGGTGCACGCCTACCTGTCGGACGAGGCCCACGGGACCTGGCAGGAGGTCGCCACCGAGTACGGCGTCAGCGTGTCCGGCCTGATCGAGGCACTCGGCGTCGACCTCCAGAGCCCGGTCGAGACCCAGGTCATCGCGCCCCGCCTGCCCGAGCTGATCAAGCGGGCCCGACGGATCGACGCCGACCGCCGCCGCCGGGCGGGGCGTCCCAGCGGCCGACCGGCACCGATCTGACCCGGGCTGACCTCTGATCCAGGGACCTCGTCCTACGCAGACGCCTCGTCAGCCCGCCCGCTCACGGGCGGCGGGCGAGGACCACCACCCGAGGGGACTCCAGGATCACCGACTCGGCCATGCGGGACAGGCCGACGTCCACCGGTCCGGGCGACATCATCACCACCGTCGAGTCGTGCGCGTCGAGCAGCGCCAGGAGGCCGTCCACGCCGCCGTCGTCGCCGACCAGCTCGACACTCACGCCCACCCGGGTCTCGGCCAGCTCGGCCCGCAGGTCCAGGTACTGCTGGATCTCCGGACGCGACAGCGTCGACCCGCCCGAGGGGACGACCGTCAAGATGAGCTGGACCCCGAAGGTGGAGGCCCAGGCGGCCGCCACGTCGAGCAGCGCATCGGACTCCCCGGTGCCGTCCAGCACCAGGAGCACCGAGGTCATCGGCAGCCCCTGCGCGGTCGAGACGTGGGGCCCGATGACCACGATCGGTTCGGTGGCCCGGGCCACCAGCTCGGGCAGGACCGGGCCGACGGTGAGCCGCCTCCGACCCGGCAGGCCGACCGGGGTGCGGGGCGTGGCCAGGCAGAACATCGAGTCCGGGCGGTGGCCGGCGGCCTGGAGGGTGGCTTCGGGCAGCCGGTGCTCCAGGTCGACCCAGAGCTCCACGTTCGATTCGCTCTTGGCCATGGCCTGGAGCTTCACCGCCGCCTTGGAGTTCTTGTCGCTGGCCGACGTGTTGCTGACCACGACCACCTTGGCCCCGCAGCGCCACGCAAGGTCGGAAGCCGGTGCGGTGGCCAGCCTCGCGTCCGCCGATCCGTCGTTGGGGACGATCACATTTTGGAACACCGGCCCATCATGGCTGATGGGGACGACCCCCTGCACCAGGCCGGCCACCCACCGATGTCGGGGGTGCCGGGCCTAGACTTGCGCCGTCCCGGCCCCCGCAGGGTGCGCCGAAATCGACAGGAGTGAGCAAAGCACCTTGGTCTTCGTGCTGGTAGGCCTCCTGGTCCTCTCACTGGTGATGATCGGCGTCGCCGTCACCGGCCAGCGCGCCGCCACCAGGGCCCATCGCGACCTCGATCGGGTCACGCATTTCGACGTGCTCACCGGCCTCCCCAACCGCGAGCAGCTCGACGGCGCCCTGGCGCTGCTGCTGAGCGGCAAGAAGGACGCCGGGGAGCGACCGCCGGGGGCGGTGATCCTCATCCAGTTGGCCCGCTTCGAGGTGGTCAACGACACCCACGGCCACGAAGTGGGCGACGGTCTGCTGGTGGCGGTGGCCGACCAGCTCGAGGCCACGCTGACCGGGGACGAACGACTCTTCCGCTTCATCGGGCCGGAGTTCGTGGTGCTGGCCCCGACGATGGCCGACACCCGGGTCGCCGAGCGGCGGGCCGGGGAGTTCCAGGAGGTGTTGAAGCGCCCGTTCCGGGTCGGCTCGGACCTCGTCCAGGTGGCCACCAACGCCGGCGTGACCCTGCTCGACCCTCGCCAGGCGACCCCCCGCGACGTCCTGGCCGAAGCCACCACCGCCCTGCAGCAGGCCCATCACGCCGGACCGGAGACCACGGTCGTCTTCGACTTGTCCATGCGCCCGGCCCGCAGCGCCACCGGCACGGCCCGGCGGCTGCAGGTGGCACTCGAGAACGACGAGTTCTGGATCCTCTATCTCCCGGTGGTCACCCTGGGCGACCAGCAGATCGTCGGGGTGGAGGCCCTCCTGCGCTGGGCCGACCCCGAGCGGGGGCTCGTCAGCCCCAACGACTTCCTGCCGCTGCTGGAGGACTCGGGGCTGATCACACCGGTGGGCGACTGGGTCATCGAGCAGGCGTGCCGGCAGAACCTGACCTGGCAGAAGGCCTACCCCGAGCGCGAGCTGCTCACCACCGTCAACATCTCGCCCAAGCAGCTGGCCCGCAGCGACTTCATGGACCGGCTGCTGGCCACCGTGAACGACACCGGTTGCGCCCCCGACCGGATCTGCCTGGAGCTCACCGAAGGCATGGTCATGCGCGACGTGGAGGCGTCGTGGCGGATGCTGCGCGACGCCAAGGACGCCGGGATCAAGCTCGCCCTCGACGACTTCGGGACCGGTTACTCCTCCCTCAGCTACCTGCGCCGCTTCGACCTCGACGTGTTGAAGATCGACCGGGCCTTCGTGTCCGGCATCGCCGAGAGCCGCGAGGACGCCGCCATCACCCAGCAACTCATCGCCCTGGCCCACTCACTCGACATCGCTCCGGTGGCCGAGGGCGTGGACTCCATCGAGCAGGCCACGACGTTGCACGGCATGGGCTGCGACTTCGCCCAGGGCTACTACTTCAGCCCGCCCCAGCCGGTCAGCGCCATCGAGGCCATGTTGGTCAAGGGCACGGTGACGCCGGCCACCGAGGGCTCCGGCATCAACTGGTCCGGCATCTGAGCGGAGCGCTCAGGCTCCCTCGGCCGCCTCGGCCAGGGCGGTGAGCGTGGCCTCCATGCTGGTCCGGTTGAAGTCGGCCCGATCGGTGACCCCGCTGGCCACGCCCCCGAGCTTGCGGGCGATGAGGCCGCGGTTGTCCGTCCACGATTCGGTCACCACGCAGCCCTCGGGCGCCGCTTCGATGGTGTAGCCCCAGGTGGCCACCGCGAACCCGACCGCCGTCACGTCGAAGACGAAGGCCTGGCCCGGCTCGCACCGGGTGACCTTGACGTCGGTGCTCCAATGCTTCTTGCCGTTGGCGTTCGAGCCCTTGAACCGGGCGCCCACGGCGGGACCGGTCGCCCCCTTGACCCAGGAGCCCCCGGTGTTCTCCGGTGACCAGTCCCCCATGCGGGGGAGGTCGGACACCAGCTCCCAGACCCGCTCGGGCGGCGCGGCGATCGTTCGGGACACGGTCACGGGAGTCGTCATGGGCAGAGTCTGCCCCCGGCCTCAGCCCGGGTCCACCGCCGGTCAGACCCGGTGCAGGAGGTTGGCCCGCAGGGCCTCGACCACGTCGGGGCTGACCCCGATGGCGGCCACGTAGCCGGCCATGGAGCCGTGGGTGTGGCGAACCGAGATCAGCAGCTCCCGCATGGCCGCGGGCGGGGCGGCCAGGAAGGCCGCGGGCTGGTCGGTCATGGTGTCGAGCGCATCGGGAACGTTGGCCCGCACCCAGTCCACCAGGGCGACCATGGCCGGCGCGCTCAGCCCGTAGTCCTGGGCGATGTCGCCGTCGGCCACCCCGAGCAGGCTCAGGACCACCGCCGCCAGCACGCCGGTGCGATCCTTGCCCGCGGCGCAGTGGAACACGACGGGGTAGCTGGCCGGATCAGCCATGACCTCGAGGGCGGCACGCAGCGCCGCGGCCCCCTCGTCCAGCATCTCGGTGTACCGGCTCACGAGGAAGGTGACCGGGTCGACCTCACGATCGGTCTCCCACGCCTCCCAGGTCTCGCGGATGACGGGCAGGTGGTGGTAGGCCATCTCCGCCGACTCGGCCGGGAAGCGTCCCCGGTCCTCCAGCTCACCGGGCGTGCGCAGGTCGAGCACCGTGCGCAGGCCGAGGGCGCGGAGCCGCTCGAGGTCGGCGCCCTTGGCCCGGTTGATGCCATCGGCGCGGAACAGGGTGAGCCAGCGCGTGCTCAACCCGTCGCCGGCCGCGTACCCGCCGAGATCGCGCACGTTGAAGAGCGCGTCGAGCCGGACGTGGCGCGTCGGCGGATCGGCCTGGATGGTCACGGGGTTCCTCCGGTGGGGGCCTGCGGTCGAGACAGGCCGTCGACCGCCCCGGAACCCTCAGGCCCGGCTGGCCCAGCCACTGTCCTGGGGAGCAGCGATCGCCGCTGGCGATCACCGCTCCCGTCGTGGGTCAATCATGACCGACCGAGGTGGCGATTCCTCGTCACCACGGTGGCCGCCGGGTGAATTCACCCCACGGTGGCCCGGACGAGGATGACGTCGCCGACGAGCTCGCCGGGTGGGTCTACGACAGGCCGTCGCGCAGGCGAGCGGCCAGCTGGTCGGCGGGCAGCGCCGGAGCGTAGAGGTAGCCCTGGGCCCGGTCGCAGCCGAGGAAGCCGAGCGCCTCGAGCTGCTCCTCGGTCTCCACCCCGACCGCGGTGACGGACAGCCCCAGGTTGTGGGCCAGCTCGACGGTGGCCCGGACGATGGCGGTGTCGTGCTCGTGCAGGCCGAGCCCGGCCACCAGGGACTGGTCGATCTTGACGAAGTCGAGAGGGAACCGCTTGAGGTAGCCGAACGACGACTGGCCGGTGCCGAAGTCGTCGAGCCCGATGCGCACCCCCAGCGACCGGAGGTAGGCGATCGACGCGTCCACGGTCGGCTCGGCGCTGATGAGGATGCTCTCGGTGATCTCCAGGCACAGGCGCTTGGGCTCGACCCCGGTGGCGGTCAACACCTGTTGCACCTGGGCCGGCAGGTTGGGGTCGGCCAGCTGCCGGGGCGAGACGTTGACGGACACCTCGGCGGGCAGCGAGTCGTCGGCCTGCGGCCGACCACGCCGCCAGCTGCTCGCAGGTGGCCTGGAGCACCTGGAAGCCGAGTTCGGAGATGAGCCCGCTCGACTCCGCCGCCTCGATGAAGGCGGCGGGCGACAACAGGGCACCGGCGTCGTCGTGAACCCGCAACAGGGCCTCGGCGCCGACGGCCCGGTCGGTCTGCACATCGACGATGGGCTGGATAGTGGACCTGGACCTCGGCGTGATCGAGCACCCGGCGCAGGTGGTGGTGCACCGCCTCGCGCTCGGAGGTGTCGGCCGCCAGCACCTCGTCGAACACCTCGGTGCGGTCGCCGCCGTCGCGCTTGGCCCGGGCCAGTGCGGCCTCGGCCCGCTCGAGGAGGGCCTCGGGATCGTCGTCGGGAAGCGCCGACCGCGATCCCCACGCTGAGGCTGAGCTCGACGGTGCGCTCCCCCAGCTCGACCGGGGCGGCCACCACGCTGCGGACCCGGGTGGCCAGACGGGTGGCGTCGGCCAACTCGTGCACGTCGGTCAGGATCACCGCGAACGCGTCGCCGCCCAGCCGGGCCAGGGTGGCACCCCCCACCGCATCGTGGATGCGCTGGGCCAGACGGCGGAGCAGGTCGTCGCCGGCGTCGCGCCCGGCGAGGACGTTGAGCGGCTTGAACCCGTCGATGTCGCACACCAACGCCACCACGGAGGCGGGCCCGACACCGGGGCCCGACGGCGTCGCCGCCACCGCGCCGAGCGCGGCACCCAACCGGTCGACCAGGCGAACCCGGTTGGGGAGACCGGTCAACGGATCGGTGAAGGCCCGGTTGGCCAGCGACCGGGCCGCCTCGACCCGCTCGGTCACGTCGCGGGCGTTGAGCACCAGGCCGCCGATGGCCGGGTTGTCCCGCAGGTCCGACACCACGACCTCGAGATAGCGCCACGAGCCGTCGGCGGCCCGCAGTCGCAGCTCGACGGGGGAGCCGATGCCCTGCTCGTCGGTGCGGGCCAGGCTCTCGACGTCGACGGGAGCGTCGTCGGGGTGCACCAGGGCCGAGCAGGTCCTGTCCCACCAGGTCGGGCGCCCGCCGGCCCAGGATGCGGGCCGCGGCCGGGCTCACGTACTCGATGGCGCCCTCGGTCGACACCACCGCGATGAGATCGGTGGCGTGCTCGACGAGGGCGGCGAAGCGGGTCTCGGTGGCACTGACGTGCTCGGGGGCCGAGGTCAGCTCGGTGAGATCTCGGGCCAGGAGGCTCACCGTGGCGATCTCGCCGGCGTCGTCGCGATGGGCCACCAGCACGGCCGAGACGGGCAGCGGGCCCCCGTCGGACACGAGCGTGAGCTGCCCCCGCCACCGACCGAACTTCACCAGGGCCGGGCAGCACCTTCACCTCGAAGTGGCCCCGGGACCACTCGTCGAGCAACTCGACCAGCGACAGCTTGTCGGACGCCCGAATGGGGATGATGGTGACGAAGGCGTCGTTGGCCCACAGGGCCTCGTGCCCGACCGACGCGAAGACGGCCACCATGTCGGGGGTCTCCACCAGCGTGTCGGTGAGGATGGTGCGGATGGCCTCGCCGCTCAGGCCGTCCTCGGCGCCGTCGTCGAGGTCCGGCCCTCCGCCGCGCTCATGCGATCCGACGCCGGTGGGACCCGAGGTGTCGGCGTACGCGTCGTCGGTCGGGGCGGACTCGTCAAGGGCGCCGCGAACGGCTTGACGGCTGGCCGCGTTGGAGACACGGCGGTTCCAGGAGCTCACGGCCCCAGTCTCCCCCATCCGCGGTCGGTGGGGTGACGACCTCGGCCGCGGCGGGTGCCCACGACCGGGTCGTACGGCCTACGCGCCTGGGCCGAACGGCCCACGAAATCAGCCGACTCCGGGGCCGGTGGTGGGGCACAATGGCTGCCATGGCGACGACTTCGGTACTGGTGGTGGACGGGGACGATCTGGCCCGGCGGGCCATCGCCCGCACGGTGACGAGCCACGGCTACGAGCTGGCCGGCGAGGCCCGCACCGCCGTGGAGGGGCTGCAGATGATGAGCCACACCCCGGCAGAGGTCGTCATCATGGGCAACGAGCTCCAGGGCCTGCGGGGTCTCGACGTCACCCCGGAGCTGGCCGAGGCGGGCAAGCGCGTCATCCTCGTGTCGGCCGATCCGCTGATCCTCGACGCAGGCCCGCGAGGCGGGGGCCTTCGCCGCCATCCCCCGGGGCGACCTCGCCGCCCTCGAGAAGATCCTGACCGGCATCGCCCACGAGGCGGTCGAGGGCGAGCGGCGTTCGGGGCTCGACCGCCGCACCGGCGACGACCGCCGGGTGGCGCAGGAGTGGTCCAAGGTGATCAGCGAGCGCCGCACCGGCAACGACCGTCGCCAGGCCGACCGCCGCCACGGCTCCGCCGCCGTCAGCGCCTGAGCCGGCGTCGTCGCCGCTCCCGCTCGCCGTCGGTCAGTCGTCCGTGGGTCAGTCGTCGTCGCGGGTCGCACCCCGGCGGAGACGCAGGATCCACCACAGCGCCACGACGGTGGCGGTGATGACCGCGGCCAGCGCCAGAGGCCGGGCGAGGCTCGGGCCCCGACGAGCGGGAACCGGGGCCGGCGTCACCGGCGGTGCGGTGGCGCCGGCGGTGGCTTCGGGTCGCTGGCTTCGGCGGGCGGCCTCCACCACTCGCTCTTCGTCGGCGCCTCCGCCGGGCAGGTCCGCCGAGGACGGCCCGGGACCGAGGAGCGCGTCGACGGGCGCCGGGCCCTCGTCGTCAGCCTTGCGCTGACGGCTGCGGGCCCGTTGCGGGTCGTACTGCGGCATCAACGACTCCCGTTCAGCGGGGGATCGGCGGACACCCCGGGCGTGGTGACCAGCGCGGGCGCGGCCAGCGGGTTGGTCACGGGCCCCGTCCTCGATCCCGGGACGCGCTCGTCGGCCCCGGCTCCCGCTCGGCGGGCCAGCTCGATGACCGGCTCGGGCGACGGCTCGTCCGCGTCGGCCGACTCGACCGGGACGCCGAGGATCGAGGCCAGCGAGGACGTCGAACTCGGCCGCCGCCTCGGCCGCGCCGGCCCGGGCGCCGAGCCCGTGGATCGGCAGCGACTGGGCGGCGGCCTCGGGGATGGCGGCCCGGAGGTGCACCGGCGGGAGCACCTGGTCGCCGTAGGTCTCCACCAGCTGCTCGTACCAGTAGCGGGCGTCGCGGGTGCGGCCCAGGCGGTTGACGACGATGCCGGCCACGCCCAGCCCTTCGGGGCGGCGGGCGCCGATGCGGTTGCACCGTGCGCAGGATCTGCTGCGACCCCGTCGGAGGCCCAGGCCCCCGGCTCGGTGACGACCAGGGCCTGGTCGGCGGCGAACAGGCCGTTGACGGTGAGCAGCCCGAGCGACGGCGGGCAGTCGATGATGACCAGGTCGTGGTCGATGCCCTCCATCGCGACCTGCAGGCGGTCCTGGGCGCCGATCGGATCGTTGGCCAGCTGCGGCTCGCGCTGGGCCAGCAGCGGCGAGCTGGCCGCCACCTCGGGCCGACCCGGCGACGTCGTCGGGCCAGCCCCCGGCGGTCACCACCGACGCGCAGCACGCCCGGGCTGGTCGCTGGCTCGAGGGCATGGTCGACGGTGAGCTCCGGCTCCCACACCCCGAGCCCGGTGCTGGCGTTGGCCTGCGGATCGAGATCGACGACCAGCACCCGCAGGCCGGACGCGCGCGGCAGCCGAGGCCAGCCCGAGAGCGACGGTGGTCTTGCCGACCCCGCCCTTCTGGTTCACCACGGCGATGGACACCATGGGCGGCAAACGTAGTGCAACCGGCCTGGGGCCGGCTCCCGCGCCATCCGGCGAGGGGAATACCGGCGGGCGCCGGGGGCCTTGAAGCGGGCATGAGCGACCCGAATCCTCCCGCAGTCGGCCGCGCCCTGCAGGTGGGCGACCTGGCCCCCGACTTCGAGCTGCCGTCCCAGACCGGCGACACCGTCAAGCTGAGCGACTTCAAGGACCAGTGGGTGGTCGTCTACTTCTACCCGGCCGACGACACGCCGGGCTGCACCACGGAGGCGTGCTCGTTCCGCGACAACTTCGAGGACTTCACCGACGCCGGCGCCGCCGTCATCGGCATCAGCAAGGACTCGGTCGAGTCCCACGTGAAGTTCGCCGCCAAGCACAACCTGCCGTTCACGCTGCTCAGCGACGACGGGCGCCAAGGTGGCCAAGTCGTGGGGCGTGGGCAAGTCGCCTCGGCATCCTGCCCGGTCGGGTCACCTACGTGATCAGCCCTCAGGGCGTGGTGCGCAAGAAGTTCTCCTCGCAGCTGCGGGCCACCAAGCACAAGGACGAGGCGCTCGAGACCATCCGCGCCGGCGGCTGACTCGACCACCGACGCGCCGCCGACGACTGCGTGGACGGCGCTGATCCCGCGGTGCAGATCCGGTGAGCTCCGGCTCCGGGAACGGCGTGGTAGACCGCCTGGCCATGGCACGCATGGTGATCGTCGGGGCCGGGATCATCGGCACGATGCACGCGGTGCTGGCCCGCCGGCCGGGGCTGGGACGTCGTCCACCTCGATCGCGACCTCGAGCCCCGCTCGGCCTCGGTGCGCAACTTCGGGCTGGTGTGGGTCAGCGGTCGGGCCGTGGGCGACGAGCTGGGGGTGGCGCTGCGGGCCCGCGAGCTGTGGGAGGAGATCGCCGCCGACGCGCCCGGGGTCGGGCTTCGGCCCGACGGCTCGATGACCGTCGCCCAGCTGCCCGAGGAGCTGGCCGTGCTCGAGCAGGTCGATGGCCCGCGCCGACGCCGACGACCGCGGCTTCCGGCTGCTCGACGCCCGACGAGGTGCGGGCGGTCAACCCGGCGCTCCGGGGCGAGGTGCTGGCCGGGCTGCACTGCACGACCGACGCCGTGGTCGAGCCCCGCGCTGCGCCCTGCCCGCCCTGCGCGGCTGGCTCGAGCCGGCGACGGCGACGCCGGCCGCGGCTACGCGTTCCACGGCGGGCGCACCGCGGCCGAGATCGGGCCCGGGCTACGTGGTCGACCACACCGGCGAGCGCCACCGCGGCGACGTGGTGGTGGTGTGCCCCGGGGCCGAGCGGCAGGGACCGATGGCCGAGCTGCTCGACGGCGCGCCCGGTGCGCCCGGTGCAGCTGCAGATGATGCAGACCGCGCCGCTGGGCGAGCGCCTCACCACGTCGATGGCCGACGGCGACTCGCTGCGCTACTACCCCGCCTTCGCCGTGCCCGCCCTGGCCGACCTGCCGCCCCAGGCGCCGGTGGCGGCCGAGCACCACATGCAGCTGCTCATCTCCCAGCGCGGCGACGGCGAGCTCACCGTCGGCGACACCCACGCCTACGACGAGCCGTTCGACTTCGCCACCACCGAGGCGCCCGTACGCACCACCTGCAGGAGCGGGCCGAGTCGATCCTCGGTCGGCCGCTGCCGCCGGTCGTCCGCCGCTGGACCGGCGTCTACTCCCAGTGCCTCGACGAGTCGATCTGCCATCGCCGCCAGGTCGCAGCTCGGGCGTGTGGGTGGTCACCGGACCGGGAGGCCGGGGCATGACCCTGTCGCCCGCCATCGCCGAGCAGACCCTCGGCCGAGATCGGAGCACCCGGATGAGCCCGATCCACGACCGGACCGCAGGACGCCCACGTCCCCATCCGGCTGGCGGTGCTCGACATGGCCGGCACCACCGTGCGCGACGGCGGCATCGTCGAGTCGTCGTTCCTGCCGCCCTCGAGAGCATCGGCATCGCCCGCGACGATCCCGGCCAAGCCGGCCGGCTCGACTACGTGCAGGCCACGATGGGCCAGTCCAAGATCGAGGTGTTCCGCGGCCTGCTCGACGACGAGGACCTGGCCCAGCGCGCCACCCGCGGCTTCGAGGCGGCCATCGCCGAGACGGTGCGGGCCGGGCGGCGTCGAGCCGCTCCCCGGCGCCGAGGAGGCGTTCGCCACCATGCGCGCCGCCGGCGTCAAGATCTGCCTCACCACCGGGTTCGCCCCCGAGACCCAGCAGCTCATCGTCGACGCCCTCGGCTGGGCCGACCGGTCGACCTCACCCTCGCTCCCGGGCCCGGGCGGCGGGGTCGCCCCTATCCCGACCTGGCCCTCCACGCGCTCATGCGCCCTCGGGGTCGACGACGTGCGCAGCCTGGCCGTGGCCGGCGACACCGCCAACGACCTGCTGGCCGGCTGGCGGGCCGGCGCCGGGGTGGTGGCCGGCGTGCTCACCGGCGCCCACGGCCGGGCCGAGCTCGAGGCCGCCCCCCACACCCACGTCCTCGCCGCCATCGCCGACCTCCCCGCCGCCCTCGGCCTCCCCCCCGAAGGAGCAGGTGGAGCGGGGTGAGGCTCGAGCGGGGCGGGACGGCCGACATTTCGGGGAAGTGAACTCTGGGCCGGGTGTTCGCCATCCCGGCGACGCCGGGCGGGGAGCTGGGGTACGTTCCACGCATGAAGGCCGTCCAGACGTTCACCGTCATCTCCCACCTGCCCGAGTCGCTCGAGCCGCTGCGGGAGGTGGCCATGAACCTCGGGTGGAGCTACGACGAGCGGGCCATCGACCTGGTCCGCCGCATCGACCGGGCCGGCTGGGAGTTCGAGGGCCGCGACCCGGCGCTGATGCTGGCCACCGAGTCGCAGGACCGGCTCGACACGCTGGCCGCCGACGCCGCCTTCACCTCGCTGGCCCGCGGCGTGCGCGACCAGCTGCGCGTCACGCTCGACGACCCCCGCTGGTTCCAGACCGAGCGAGCCGACAGCCCGACGCTCGGCTCGGTCGGCTACTTCTCCCCCGAGTTCGGCATCGCCGCCGCCCTGCCCCAGTACTCCGGCGGCCTCGGGCGTGCTGGCCGGCGACCACCTCAAGGCGGCCAACGACCTCGGCCTGCCGCTCACCGGCGTCGGCCTCTTCTACCGCCACGGCTACTTCCGCCAGGAGCTCGACCGGCGGGGCTGGCAGCAGGAGCGCTTCCCCCGCCTCGACCCCCGGGCCATGGCCCTGCGCCCGGTGCCCGACGTCCGGGTCAGCGTCGAGCTGGCCGGCGTCCGGGTCTACGCCGCGCTGTGGCAGGCCCGGGTCGGGCGCATCTCGCTCTACCTGCTCGACACCGACATCGACGAGAACGACGAGCAGCACCGCCTGGTCTGCGACCGCCTCTACGGCGGCGGCCCCGAGGAGCGCATCCGCCAGGAGATCGTGCTCGGCATCGGCGGCATGCGGGCCCTGCACGGCCTCGGCAAGCTCCCCGAGGTGTTCCACCTCAACGAGGGCCACGCCGGCTTCCTCGCCCTCGAGCGCATCCGCCGGGCCATGCTCGACGACGGCCTGTCGTTCGCCGAGGCCCGGACCGCCATCCGCCCGGCGCGCGGTGTTCACCACCCACACGCCGGTGCCGGCCGGCATCGACCGCTTCCCCCGTGAGCTCATGGAGAAGTACTTCGCCAACTGGTGCCGCGACTGCGGCCTCACCCTCGACGACCTCATGGCGCTCGGCCACGAGCCGGGCACGCCCGAGGGCGAGGTGTTCAACATGGCCGCGCTCAGCCTGCGCCTCGCCGGGCAGAGCAACGGCGTGTCGCCGCTGCACGGCGACGTCAGCCGGCGCGATGTTCGCCGGCATCTGGCCCGACCTGCCCGTCGACGAGGTGCCGATCTCGTCGGTCACCAACGGCGTGCACGCCCGCACCTGGACCACGCCCGAGATGGCCATCGTTCTACGAGCGGGTCCTCGGCGACGACTGGCCCGAGGCGCCGGCCGAGGCGTGGAAGCCAGCTCGAGTCGGTCCCCGACCGCGAGCTGTGGGCGGCCCGGCGCGACTGCCGCGAGCGGCTGGTGCACTACGCCCGGCGCCGCCTGCGCCAGACCATGGTCAAGCGAGGGGCCAGCGAGTCGCAGGTGGCGTGGACCGACGACGTGCTCGACCCGACGGTCCTCACCATCGGCTTCGCCCGCCGCTTCGCCACCTACAAGCGGGCCACCCTGCTGTTCCGCGACCTCGACCGGCTCAAGGCGCTGCTGCTCGACGAGGAGCGGCCGGTGCAGCTCGTCTTCGCCGGCAAGGCCCACCCGGCCGACGACCAGGGCAAGGAGCTGCTGCAGCAGGTCGCCGACGCTCGCCGCCGACCTCGACCTGCGCCACCGCCTCGTGCTGCTCGAGGACTACGACATCACCGTGGCCCGCATGCTGGTCGGCGGCGTCGACGTCTGGCTCAACACCCCGCTGCGCCCGCTCGAGGCGTGCGGCACCTCGGGCATGAAGGCCGTGTTCAACGGCGTGCTCAACTGCTCGATCCTCGACGGCTGGTGGGACGAGATGTACGACGGCGACGTCGGCTGGGCCATCCCGTCGGCCGAGTGGCAGGACGACATCGAGGCCCGCAACGACCTCGAGGCGACCAGCCTGTTCAACCTGCTCGAGCGCCAGGTCGTGCCGCTGTTCTACAAGCGCACCGACGGCGCCTGCCCGTCGACTGGCTGGCGCAAGGTCAAGGCGTCGATGAGCCGGGTCGGGCCCCAGGTCAGCGCCAGCCGGATGCTGCGGGAGTACACCACCGACCTCTACGAGCCGGCCGCGCGCCCGCACCCGCGACGCTGCGGGCCGACGACGACGCCCGGGCCAAGGCGTTCGTCGCGCTGGCGCCGTCACCTCGACCGGTGCTGGCCGTCGGTGGTGGTCACCGCCACCGTCCTACGAGGAGCTGCCCAGCGCCGAGGGCACGACCTACCAGGTCACCGCCCAGGTGTCGCTGGGCGACCTCGAGCCCGAGCGACGTCGAGGTGCAGATCCTCTACGGCGCCGTCGACCTCGACGACGACCTGCGCGACCCGACGTGCGTCCCCATGAGCGACGACGGCGACGGCGACGCAGCCCGGGCTGGCGGCGCTACACCCTCGAGCTCGACTTCGACCGGGCCGGCAACTTCGGCTTCACCGTGCGCATCGTCCCGTTCCACCCCGACCTGCGCAGCTACGCCTACCTCGGCAAGGTGGCGTGGGCGCCCCACACCGGGGGCCTGACCGAGCCCGACCCGGAGTAGCGCCCGCCCGTTTCTACCCCGATCCATCCGCTCAGCGGTAGATCGGCGCCGAAACCCGGGGGCGGGGGCGGCGGTGGGGGGCTGGCGGCTCAGCCGCCGGGGGTCCCGGCCACCCGGGTGCCGCCGCCGCAGTTGAGCACCTTGGCGCAGGCCGTGGTGATGGGCGGCGAGAAGTGGATCTGGCCGTTGTCGTAGCCGAGCGGCGAGTAGGTCAGCGAGGCGACGCCGAGCACCTTGCCGTCGCCGTTGACGACGGGCCCGCCCTGGAAGTCGGCGCCGAGCGGCGCGGTGTGCTGGAAGCCGGCCGTCGACTGGTCGATCAGCGTGCCGCTGGTGAGCGTGGCGCCGGTGCCGCCGGTGCCGCTGATGGGGAACACCCGGGAGCCGAGGGCCTGGGCCAGCACGTCGTCGCCGGCCCAGTCGAGCACCGGGATGTTGGCCTTGTCGATCTGCAGCAGGGCCAGGTCGTGCTCGGCGTCCCAGCTCACGATGCTTGGCCGGGAACTGGTCGGCCCCCTTGCGCAGGGTGATGGCCGGGCCCGGGGTTGACGCGTGGCGGCCCGCACGGTGGCGTAGGAGGTGAGCATCAGGCGTCTCGTCGTCGCCGGTGACCACCGAGAAGGCGGTGCCGACCGACGGCTGGCCCTGCTCGTCGAGGGTGGCCACCGAGTACACCGACGGCGAGAAGGTCTGCGGCCAGCTGGATCGTCTGGCTCTCGGTCAGGAAGCCCTTGAGCGGCTTCGAGCGCGGCGTTGATCTGCGCCAGGGCGTCGGTCTGTCTGCTTCTCGATGTCGGCCGACGCCGACTGCGAGCGGGTCTCGAAGTCCTGCGTGTCGGAGCGCAGCTGGCTCACCTGGGTGTTGAAGTGGGCCCACCAGAACGCCCCGCTGGCGCCGAAGGCCAGGCCGACGAGGGCGAAGATCAGCATCCACAGCAGCACCGAGCGGGTGAAGATCGGGAAGCGCACCGAGTTGCGGGCCGCGTAGCGGCGGGCCTTCTCGGCCCGGCGCCACTCGCTGCGACGCTGCCGCGCCGACCGGCCCGGCGCCGCGGCGGCCGGCCCGACCGCGTCGGGCCTGACCGGTCGGTCGGCGCGACCGGCCGGCGGCCGACCGGGCGCCGGCGACCGGACGGCGGCGAGCGGCGGGAGCGCACGGTCGGCGTCGGGGTGCGGCAGGCCGTCGGTGTCGTCGGGCCGGTCGACGACGTCGCTCATGGACTCTTCGCCTTCTTGGTCGTGGTCGTGAGGTCGTTGGTGGTCGACGGGGCGGCCCGCGGCGGGGGCGGTGGGCGTGGGGGTCGGCGGCGGCGTGGTGGGCGGCGGCGTGGTCGGCGGTGTGGTCACGTGGGGGTGATCTCGCACGGGCCGCCGCAGTCGTGGGGCACGTCGGGGACGGTCTGGGTGTTGGGCCGCCGCGAGTTGGGATCGAGCTCCGCCCCGGGCGCGGCGCCGCCCGACCGGCAGCGGGCCCGGCTTGGGGAAGTCGAGCACGGGCTGGCCGTCGAGCGCCGGCTTCATGAACGCCTTCCAGGTCTGGGCCGGCACGGTGCCGCCGAACACCGGGCCGGACTGCCGAACCCGGTCAGCGGTGCGGATGCCGTCGGTGTGGCCGAGCCACACCGCGGTCGAGAGCTGGGGGGTGAAGCCGACGAACCAGGCGTCGGCGTTGTTCTCGGTGGTGCCGGTCTTGCCGGCCGCCGGCCGGCCGAAGTCGGACAGGCGTCTTGCTGGCCGTGCCGTTGGTGACCGGGCCGCGCAGCAGGTCGGTGACGGTGTCGGCGATGGTGGCGTTCAGCACCTGCGTGCCCGGTCGCGCTGGGTGTTGTCCTCGAGCACCGTGCCGTCGGGCATCGGTGACCTTCACCACCGGGCGTCGGGTCGTTGCTGCACGCCGTGGTTCTCGAAGGTGGCGTAGCCGACGGCCTGGTCGAGGGGCGAGACCGCTCGAGGTGCCCAGCGTGAGGGTGACGTTGTAGTCCTTCTTGTTGGGGTCGATGCTTGCTCACGCCCGAGGCGGTTGGCCATCTTGGCGATGTTGTTGGGGCCGACGTCGTAGGCCAGCTGGGCGAAGTAGGTGTTGCTGACGACTCGGCGATGGCCGGGCCCATGGTCGACGGCCGCCTCGCCGTGGATCACGCAGCCTGTTGGTCTTGCGACTTGATGCAGCCGGGCACCGGCCACGCCGCGGTGGCCGGGTAGCACCGTGTCGGGGGTGATGCCCTGCTCGAGCGCGGTGGCCATGGTGTAGGGCTTCATCGACGAGCCGGGCTGAGCAGGCCGTGCTTGCCGCCGAGCGCCAGGTTGACCTGGCTCTGGGCGAAGTCGCGGCCGCCGACCATGGCCTTCACGTAGCCGGTCGACGGGTCGACGTGACACCAGCGACATGGCCGACCGGATGCTCGGGGTCGTGGACGGCCTTGCCGTACGGCGTCGGTCACCGCCTGGTCGGCCAGCTGCTGGAGGCGGGGGTCGATCGGTCGTCTCGATGCTTGCAGGCCGCCGCGGTAGAGCAAGTCCTCGCCGTTCTTGCCCTGGGCGTCGAACTTGTCGATCAGGTAGCTGGCGGACGTAGTCGACGAAGTACGGGTACTGCGACGCGCCGTTGTCGGGCGGCGGGTAGACGGGGGTGGTGGGCCTGCCCGGGTCGCCGAAGCCGGCGGCCACAGGAACTTGGCCTTGGCGTCGGTCGCACTGGGCGTCGCTGATCATGCCCTGGTCGTGCATCTCGTCGAGCACCTGCGACGCGGCGGTCCTCGGACGTGAACAGGTCGTCGCGGGGCCCGTACTTGGACGGCGCCGGGATGATGGCGACCAGCGTGGCCGCCTCGGAGATGTTGAGGTCCTTGACGTCCTTGCGGAAGTAGCGACTGGGCGGCGGCCGCGGCGCCGTAGGCCCCGCTGCCGAAGTAGGTCGGTGTTGAGGTAGCGGTAGAGGATCTCCTCCTTGGCCGCCCGCTGCGAGCCGAGCTGGTCGGTGAGGTCGCGCTCGAGCCGGGTGGCCAGCACGGCCTCGTTGAGCTTGCGCTCGACCGACCGCTCGTTGGTCAGGTAGATGTTCTTGACGTACTGCTGGGTGATGGTCGAGCCGCCCTGCACCGTCTCGCCCTCGCGGTAGTTGGTGATGCGCGGCCCGGATCAGGCCCTCGGGGTCGACGCCCTTGTGGGTCCAGAACTTGCGGTCCTCGGCGGCGACCACCGCGTCCTTCAGGACCTGCGGGATGTCCTCCTTGGTCAGCGGGATGTTGAGGTCGAACTGGCGGAACGTGGCGATCTGCTGGCCGTTGGCGTCGTAGACGTAGCTGGGCTGGGAGACGACCCGGGGCTTCTCCTGGGGCACGGTGCCGGGCAGGTTGCCGAACAGCAGGGCGCCGAACCCGGCGGTGAGCCCCACGCCGACCAGCAGCGGGATGCCGAGGACGAGGATGACGAGCACCCGCAGGGTGCTGCGCAGGGCGCGCCGCGGCGCCGGCCGGCGCTGGGCGCCGCGCGTCACCGTGGGCGCGCTCAATGGCCCGGGCCCGTCGGACGGGTGGTGGTCGTGGTCGTCCCCGGCGCGGTGGTGGTCGGGGCGGGCGAGGTGGTCGTCGTGGTGCGGGGCCGCGTCGGTGCAGACGACCGTGGCCGATGCGGCCGACGCCCCGGCACCGTGGCGCCGCACGTCGTGGGCGCCGAGCGCCAGGCACTGGACGACCCAGCTGGCCGAGCCCGCCGGCGTCGGTGGTGCGCCGGGTTGGGCGACGTGACGGCCAGGCCGTCACCGGCGCGAGGAGCTGGATCGAGGTGCCGGCGACGCCGGCCGCCTGCACGATGCCGTTGCTGTCGACCGTCTCGCGGGTGAGCAGCGCCCGCACCCCGCCCGGCGCGCCGATGCTCAGGGTGGCCTGGGCCGACGCCAGCTGCAGGGTGACGGCGTTGTGGCGCTCGAGGCCGGGGCTCAGATCGAGCGAGTCGCCGTCGGCCACGAACCCGGTGGGCGCGTTGAAGGTGGTCAGGTCGGGCTGCAGCCAGGCCCGCACCCGGTAGCGGCCGCCCGAGGGCGCCCGGCAGCACGAAGTGACCGGCGCCGTCGGCCGTCACCTGGATCGAACCGCTGGTCGTGCCCACGAACCGCTCGATGCGCACGGTGGCCCCCGGCGACCGGGCCGTCGGGGCCGGTGACCGTGCCGGTGATCGTGCGCGTGGCCCCCCACGCACCGGGATGGGCAGCGGCCTTGGCCTTGCTCGGCGCCGCCAGGAGCACGGCGTTGCGGGTGTCGGGGAGCTTCCAGCCCGGCGGCGGCTGGAGGCCGGCGGGGGCGTCGGCGGCGGCCGATGGTCGGTCGGTGGCGGCGGTCGTGGTCGTGGTGCCCACCAGCGCTCGCGACGACGGTGTTGGAGCACGCCCCGAGGACCATCGCCACGACGATCAGCAGCGTGGTGGCGCCGAGGCGCCGGGATCGCAGATGTGGGTGGTCCATCGAAACCTCAGCGCTGTTGACCGGCCCCGACTCCGCTTTCGGAGTGTAGAACGATGCCACCAACCAGCCCGGAATGGGTGTCACCCCAGGAGCCCTGCGCCATGCCCGAGCCGCCCATCCGCCGGTCGCGCCGGCCGTCATCCTGCTGAGTGGAGGGCTGGACAGCGCCACCTGCCTGGCCCTGGCCATCGACGAGGGCTTCGCGCCGGTGGCCCTCAGCTTCCGCTACGGCCAGCGCCACGACGTCGAGGTCGAGGCCGCCCGCCGAGCTGGCCGAGCCGGGCCGGGGTCGGAGCACGTCGTGGTGCGACATCGACCTGCGCACGTTCGGCGGCTCGGCCCTCACCGCCGACATCGACGTGCCCAAGCACGACGATGTCGCCGAGCTCGACGGGTCCGTCATCCCGGTCACCTACGTGCCGGCCCGCAACACCATCTTCCTGTCGTTCGCCCTGGCCCTGGCCGAGGTGCGGGGCGCCACGACATCTTCATCGGCGTGAACGCGCTCGACTACAGCGGCTACCCCGACTGCCGCCCCGAGTACGTCGCCGCCTTCGAGGCCATGGCCAACCTGGCCACCCGGGCCGGCGTGGAGGGCGAGCAGCCCCTGCGCATCCACACCCCGCTCATCGACCTGACCAAGGCCGAGATCATCGCCCGGGGCGTGGACGCTGGGTGTCGACTACGCCCTCACCACCAGCTGCTACGACCCGACGCCCGGAGGGGCTGGCCTGCGGCCGCTGCGACTCGTGCCTGCTGCGGGCCAAGGGCTTCGGCGAGGCCGGGGTGGCCGACCCCACCCGCTACCGCCACGGGTAGCCTCGGACGGTGTCGTACGTGGTCAAGGAGGTGTTCGCCACGCTGCAGGGCGAGGGGGCCAACACCGGGCGGGTGGCGGTGTTCTGCCGCTTCGCCCGCTGCAACCTGTGGAGCGGGCGCGAGGAGCACCGGGCCAGCGCCGTCTGCCAGTTCTGCGACACCGACTTCGTCGGCACCGACGGGCCCGGCGGCGGGATCTTCGCCACGGCCGACGCCTTGGCCGACGCGGTGGCCGCCACCTGGCCGCGTGGGCCGCACGAGCCGGGAGCACGCGGGCCGAGGCTGGTGGTGTGCACCGGGGGCGAGCCGCTGCTGCAGCTCGACGAGGAGCTGGTCGAGGCGCTCCACCGGCGGGGCTTCGAGGTGGCGATCGAGACCAACGGCACCCTGGCCGCCGCCGCCCGGCCTCGACTGGGTGTGCGTGAGCCCCAAGGCCGGCACCGAGCTCGTCATCGACACCGGCGACGAGCTCAAGCTCATCTTCCCCCAGCCGGGGGCCGAGCCCGAGCGCTTCGAGGACCTCGCCTTCACCCACCACTTCCTCCAGCCCATGGACGGGCCCGACCGCGTGGCCAACACCGACGCCGCCATCGCCTACTGCCTGGCCCATCCCCGCTGGCGGCTCAGCCTGCAGACCCACAAGCTCATCGGGATCCCGTGACCCGGGCGCGGGGCGGGCCCGACCGGGCCCGTCGGCCGCGGTCTGGTCCATGATGGCCACCATGGAGCTGTTCAAGGAGTTCGGGTTCGAGGCGGCCCACCGGCTGCCCAACGTGGCGGCCGACCACAAGTGCGCCCGGCTGCACGGCCACTCCTTCCGGGTGGAGGTCCGCGTGGTGGGCGAGGTGGGCGACGAGTCCGGGTGGGTCATGGACTTCGCCGAGCTGAGCCGCGGCCTGGCAGCCGCTCCACGAGATCGCTCGACCACCGCTACCTCAACGAGATCCCCGGGCTCGAGAACCCCACCAGCGAGGTGCTGGCCCAGTGGATCTGGGGCCGCCTGGTCCCCGGCCTCGACGGCCTGGCGGCCGTGACCGTGCGCGAGACCTGCACGTCGGGCTGCACCTACCGCGGCCCGGCGGTCTGATCGCCGGTCAGGCGACGTCGGGGGCGGGGTGGTGGGCGGGCCCGTTCGACGACTCGTCGGCCACGGGGGCGGCATGGTTCGCCGGCTCCGGATCAGCCGGTACCTCCAGGGCCTGCACATCGAGCCAGGCCTGCTGGGCCGAGGCCAGCTCCTGTCGGGCGAAGGCCAGCACCGCCTCGTCGATCGGCTCGGCGGCCGCGGGCGGGGCATCGACGCTCGCCCGGTACTCGTCGTAGCTCGACACCCCCAGCTGATCGAGCAGGAGCCGCTCGGTCACCTCGAGGTGGCTGACCCGGTCGCGGGCCGCCCCCTTGCCGAAGCGGCCGGAGGCCTTGGACCGGGCCTGGGCCAGATCGGCCTCCAACGCCTCGAGGCGCTGGGCGTCGGCGGGATCGAAGGTGCGACGGGGCGGGGAGGCCTGGCTCTCCAGCGCCGCCAGCTGGGACTGGGCCCTCGCCAGGCGCTTGAGCGCGCTCAGGAGCTCCTGCTCGGCCCACGACAGCGCGGGGGCCTGATCCGCCTCGGCCTCGCCCGCCTCCGGCCGGTCGGCGGGGACGTCGTCGCTCACGCCGTCGGGCCCGACGGCGGATGCGGGGCGTCGTTCGTAAGGCGCTTCTGCCATGGCCATGAGCGGAAGTTCACGTCTCCCGGGACGGTGGGTACTGAGGCGATCGCACTACTTGCATCGGCTGTTGGGCGGAAATCTTTACCCGCCGAGGTTCGCCGGCGAACGGTCGGGGACCATCATCGCTCAGCGGGACCGGGTGCGGGGGGAGCGTCGTCCTCGGTGCGACCCAGACGCTCGACCCGGGCGCTCAGGTCGTCGACCTGCGCATCCAGCGCCGCCAGCACATCCGCCGGGGACCGGCCACCCGCCCTCGGCGGCGATTCGGGCTCAGGCTCGGAGAGCTCGGGCTCGGGTTCGGGTTCCTGTCGAGGTTCGGGTTCGGGCTCCGGCTCGGGCACCGGCTCCCGGTCCCACATGGAGCTGCGCTCCAGTGGCGCCACCTTGAGCGGTGAGCCGACCGCCTCGGCACCGAACAGGTCGGCCTGCACGCCGGCCACCCGGCGTCGACGCCGGCGGACCACCAGCACGATGGCGGCCACCACCAGCACCGCCGCCACGGCCCCCGCCCCGATCAGCGCGGGGACGGCGTTGGCCGTGGTCTCGTCCGCGCCCGTGGTCACCTCGGCGGCCAGGGTGCCGGGTGGGGCCTCGGTCGGCACCGCCGCCGTCTGGAACCAGCCGACGGTGGCGGTGACGGGCAGGCCGACAACCACCGTCCCGTCGGCCACGGTCACCTTGCGCCGCAGCCCCAGGCCGGTGCCGTCGGCGTCGAGGGGCACGCCGAGGGCCCGGGTGACCCCGGCCAGGTCGAGGGTGACCTGCACCGGGGCGGTGGACGAGGTGGGCGGCGCGGGCAACCCCGTCACGATCCACGAACCGTCACCGGTGCGGTCCTCGGGCAGGCCGGTGGACCCGCTGAGGGCGCGGATGGTGCCGGCCGTCCGATCGAGCCGCACCACCCCCGTCACGGTGCCCGACGGCGTGTACCCGGGCATGAACGTGATCTCGTCCACCACCGACGTCACGGCCTGGCCGGCCAGGCGCGTGGGGGCCGGCGCCGGGTCGGTGACGATGAGCGCCTGGTTGTCGATCGTCAGCGTGGGGGCCGGTGTCCCGAACGCCACCGGCGGGGCCGCGGTGGGCCCGCTGGTGGCCGGGGTGCCCCACGACGCCGCCGGCAGGCCCCCGTCCGTCGTGCGACCCACGACCGCATCGAGGGAGAACACCGGCGTGGTGACCAGCCGAGCAGGGTCGGCGCCGAGCTGGGCTTCGGCCCACAACCCGGCCCCCGGGGCGGCATCACCGAGGGCGGCGTCGATGGCCACCGAGTCGTCGTTGAACGTGGCGTTGGTCGCCCCGGCGTCGTTCCACGACCGCCCGTCGGGGCTGGTCTCGACCACGCCGGTGGTCGAGCCGGCGCGGCTCTCGAACGAGGCCCGGGTCTGCGCCCCCCCGGGCACGCCCCACACCACCGACACCCGGTAGCTCTCACTGGGCAAGGGGAAGGCACTGGCGAAGCCCACGGTCACGCGGCGATCGCCCCCGGTCCCGACGCCGTTGCCCTCGCCGGCGGCCACCGTCTGCACGGCCAGCGCCGGGTCGGCGGGCCCGGTCGCCGGCACCGGCACGAAGGCCAGGAGCGGCCGGGGGAACGGCGTGGGGGGCGCCGTGGCCTGGGCGCCGGCGGTCGCGGCCAGCGGGCCGGCGGCCAACAGCCCGCCCAGGACGAACAGGGCGGACAGGCGGACGGACGGCCGCGGCCAGCGAGGTGGTGGTCCGGACGGCGGTGGTTCCGGTCGAGG
The DNA here is from genome assembly GCA_963726905.1 of uncultured Microthrixaceae bacterium. Taxonomy (GTDB): domain Bacteria; phylum Actinomycetota; class Acidimicrobiia; order Acidimicrobiales; family Acidimicrobilacustridaceae; genus UBA4742. The sequence goes on along the minus strand of CAVSDZ010000005.1, from coordinate 84,110 downwards.
GACGAGCGGATCGGAGGGCGATCGACATCACGACATCAAGACTCTTTCACGGCCGCGTACCAGATGCGGTCGCCGATCTGGCCGAGCAGGTCGCCGAGGCGGTCGAAGCGCCGGTACAGCTCGCGTTTGGCCGCCACCTCCCGGACGTCCTCCACGTCGAGCAGGGCCGACATGGCCCGGCGGTAGGTGTGCTCGAGCCGGCGGCCCTGCTTGATGCCGGCATCGGCCTCGGCCATCGCCTCGTCGGTGATCCCCTGCTCGCGGGAGCCGAGCCCGTCGATGGCCTCGGCCAGGTGGTGGACACCGGCCGCCACCTCGCCCGCCATCTTGGCCATGGCCGCGTCGGGCACGGTCTTCATGACGTCGGCCTCCCGCACGGTGTCCTTGGCCCCGTTCAGCAGGGCGTCCATCCGCTCGCGACAGCGTGTAGAGGTCCTCGGCGTCGATGGGCACGGTGAAGGCGTCGCGCAGGGCCGAGCGCAGGACGCGCTTGGCGTCGTCGGCCTCGTGCTCGAGGCGGCGCACGTCGTCGGCGGCGGCGGGGTCGCCCTCGGCCCACCGCAGCAGCGCGTCGATGCCGTCGATGGTGAGCTCGGTCTGGGTGCGCAACATGGCCACCACGTCGGGCGTGTCGGGCAGGAACCAACGGCATCAGAGCCTCCACAGGGGCAGGGACAGAGCGGCCAGCGCGGCGCTGGCCGGCAGCGTGGTGATCCAGGTCACCAGGATGGTGCGCACGATCACCCAGTTCACATGGCGGAAGCGGTGGCGGCCCACCCCGATGCCCACCACCGACGAAGCCAGCACCTGGGTGGTGCTGACCGGCGCCCCCACCAGCGACGAGGCCACCACCACGGCCGTCGACGAGCCCTGGGCCACCAGCCCGTCGAGTGGTCGGATGCGGTAGATGCGCCGACCGATGGTGGCGACCAGCGCCCAACCGCCGACGGCCGTGCCCAGGGTGAGGGCGATGGCGCTGGTGGCCCGTACCCACACCGGCAGCGGTCAGGCTGGAGGTGCGCCCGGCGGCCAGCAACAGGGCGGCGATGATGCCGGCGGCCTTGGCCCCGTCGTTCGAACCGTTGGCGAAGGCGATGGAGGCCGACGTCGCCCACTCGCCGCCGCGGACCGGACGGCGCACCCGGCGGGTGGCCCGGCGCAACCCGATCTGGGCGCCGCGGGTGCCGACCAGCCCGACCGCGAAGCCGATCACCGGCGAGATGGTCAGGGCCAGCAGGAAGCCCAGCACCCCGACCGGCTGCCAGCCGTCGAGCCCGCCCCAGTACACGGCCTTCCAGCCCCCCTGCAGCACCGCCGCCCCGACCAGCCCGCCGACGAGGGCGTGACCGGCGCTCGACGGGATGCCGACCTGCCAGGTGAGCGCGTTCCAGGCCGTCGCACCGGTGAGGCCGGCCGCCAGCACCGCCACGGTCGGCGCCGGTGTCGACCCGGATGAGGCCGGCCACCACGTTGGCCACCAGGGCCCCGCCCACCAGCGGGCCCGAGGAGGCAGAACACCGAGCGTGAGGGCCATGGCCTGGGCCGGCCGGGCCACCCGGGTGGCGACGAGGGCGGCGTTGGCGTTGGCGCCGTTGTGGAAGCCGGTCGTGAGGGCGTAGGCGAGCGCCATCCCCACCGCCAGCCACAGCTCCACGGCTCAGCGCAGGCCCAGGATCTCGGTGACGCCGTACACGACCGACAGCACCGTGATGAAGACCGCCGAACAGCCGGCGCACGACGACGTCGGACGATGCCCACGGTGAGCCGGGCGCCGACCTGGGCCCCGGGGACGACGCCGACCAGCAGCGGGAGGGCGAAGCGCCAGTCGATGTGGCCGCAGCAGCGTGTGGGTGATGAGGGCGGGCACCGAGAAGATGGCCACGGCCACCAGCGCGAGCCGACGGCCACCTTCATGGGCAGCTTCAACACGCCGGTGAAGGCCGGCACCATGACGATGCCGCCGCCCACGCCGAGCAGCCCGGCCAGCGCGCCGGCGCCGGCGCCGACCGCCACCAGGCGCCCGAGCGCCAGGTCGGCGGGAGCGCTCAGCTCGTCGTCGCCGGTCCCGTCGGGCGAGGCGGCAGTCCGGGACGGGCCGCGGGCTCGTCGTGGTGGCGGAGGGCCAGACCTTCGGCCACGTCGCCCTCGGGGCCGGCGGCGGGCACCTCGGCCGGGGCGTCGGCCGCCGACGCCGAGCGGAAGATCGAGATGCCGCTGAAGGCCATGAGGCCGGCGGTCAGCACCATGAGGTAGTGGGCGTTGACGAGGTCGGCGGCCTTGCGCCCCGGCGACGGCCAGCACGGAACCCGCCGCCCCGCACACCAGCCCCACCCGCCAGTCGACCAGACCCGACTTGGCGTAGCGGTAGGCCCCCGAGATCGAACCGGGCAGGATGGCCGGCACCGTCGAGCCGACGGCGTGGATGGGGGTGGCGCCCAGGGCCCGGATCGACGGCGTGGTGAGGACCGCGCCCCCGATGCCGAACATCCCGGCCAGCACACCCGAGGCGAACCCGAGGACGAGCGTGGCCAGCGGTGACCCAGGTGAAGACGTCGTGCACCGCGTCAGTATCGCCCACCGCCGGTCGGCGCCGGGCCCCCACGCTCGGCCGGTGACGACCGGTGAGCGGGTCGTGATCAGGTGAAGCGCTTCAGCCAGTCGAGGAGGTGGGCGGTGATCTCGTCGCGGTTGGTCTCGTTGAACACCTCGTGGCGGGCGCCGTCGAGGTAGTCGGTGGTGATGTCGGTGACCCCGGCGTCGCGGTAGCGCTGCTCGACGAGCTCGAGCAGGGCCAGGCTCATGTTGAGCGGGTCGGCCGAGCCGGCCACCAGGTAGATGGGCAGGTCGGAGCGGATGCCGGCCAGCACCGTCGGGGTCGGCCAGGCGGGGGCGCGGCCGTCGACCAGCTGGCGGTCGGCCGCGCTGCGTCGATCCCGAAGCCGCAGAACGGGTCGGCCACGTAGAGGTCGACCTCGGCCTCGTCGCGGCTGAGCCAGTCGAACGGGGTGCGGGCCGGCTCGAACGGCGGCGTTGAGCGCGGTCAGGTCGGCCGGCTCGGTCGTGTCGATGGTGGCGGCGGCCAGGTCGACCGCGGTGGTGCCCGACAGGACGAGACCGTCGATGTCGGCGCTGTGGTCGAGGACGTACTGCTGGGCGGCGAACGAGCCCATGCTGTGGCCGAGCAGCACCCGGGGCCGGCCCGGGCACCTCGTCGGCGATGCAGCGCGTTGAGCCGCACCACGTCGTCGACCAGCCCGTTCCAACCGGCCGGCGCCGAAGTCGCCCAGCCCGCCGGGCTCGACCTCGGCGTCGCTGGCCGTTCGACGGAGCGCCCGTGGCCCCGGTGGTCGTTGGCGTAGACCACCCAGCCGGCGCCGGTGAGCGCCTCGGCCAGCCGGGCGTAGCGGGCGGCGTGCTCGCCCATGCCGTGGGCGATCTGCACCGCCCCGACCGGGTCGCCCTCCGGGACGCCCACCGGTAGGTGTGGATGGCCAGCCCGTCGGCCGCGGGGAAAGTGAACGTGGTGGTCTCCATGCGGCAGTTCTAGCCCACCTGCCCGGCCCGGACCGGTCGAGCGGCCCGCAGGCCGGCAAGCAGGGCGAGGGCCGGTACCGGTCGGTGGAGTGCTGCCTAGGCTCTTGCGCTCGTGCGCCGCCGTCCCGTCGTCCTGCTCGCGCTCGGCGCGCTGGCCGCCGGGGCCGCGACGGTGGTCGGCGGCGCGGCGCCGGAGCAGGCCGCGGCCACGCCGTCCACCGGACCAGCCGGGTGGCCCGCAACGCCACGCTGGCCCGCCTGGGCGTGCGCACCGGCGGCTCGCTGGCCGCGCACCAGGCCCGTCGGGTCTTCGCCGACGCCGAGCGCCGCGAGGAGCTCGACACCGCGTTCGAGCTGAAGACCGCCGAGCAGGTGGCCGAGGCCCTGGGCCAGATGAAGGGCGCCCTGATGAAGCTGGGCCAGATGGCCAGCTACCTCGACCAGGGACTGCCCGAGCACGTGCGCGGCGCGCTGGCCGAGCTGCAGACGGCGGCGCCGCCCATGAGCCCCGAGCTGGCCGCCGCCATGGTCCGGGCCGAGCTGGGGGCCGAGCCCGACGGCCGTGTTCGCCGAGTGGGACCCGGTGCCGATGGCCGCGGCCTCGATCGGCCAGGTGCACCGGGCCATCACCCACGAGGGCCAGGCGGTGGCCGTCAAGGTGCAGTACCCCGGGGTGGACCAGGCCATGGGCGCCGACCTCGACAACGTGGGCCTCCTCTTCGCCGGGATGGCCCAGCTCTTCCCCGGCCTCGACCACAAGCCGTTGGTGGCGGAGCTGCGCGAGCGCCTGGTGGAGGAGCTCGACTACCGCCTCGAGGCCGCGCAACCAGCGGCTCTTCGCCGACTACTACGAGGGCCACCCCACCATCCACATCCCCCGGGTGCCTCGATCGCTACTCCACCCGCCGGGTGCTCACCACCGAGCTGGCCATCGGCGCCCACCTCGACGAGGTGGCGGGGTGGGACCAGCACCAGCGCGACCTGGCCGCCGAGACGATCTACCGCTTCGCCTTCGGCAGCCTCTACCGGCTCAACATGTTCAACGGCGACCCCCACCCCGGCAACTACCTGTTCCGCCCCGACGGGCACGTGACGTTCCTCGACTTCGGCCTGGTCAAGCACTTCACCAGGCCGAGGTGGACATCTTCGGCGAGATGATCCAGGCCATGGTCGTCGACCACGATCCCGCCGAGTTCCGCCGCATCGTCGAGGGCATCGACCTGCTGCGCCCGGACATGGGCTTCACCGACGCCGAGATCGTCGACTACTTCGGCCACTTCTACGACTTCGTCATGGCCGACGGCGACTACACCATCACCCCCGAGCCTACGCCTCGGAGACCGTGCGCCGCTTCTTCGACACGTCGGGGCCCTACGGCGAGATCATGAAGGCGTCCAACGTGCCGCCCTTCATGGTCATCATCCAGCGCATCAACCTCGGGCTCTACGCCATCTTCGGAGAGCTGGCGGCCACCGCCAACTGGCGGCGGCTGGCCGAGGAGCTGTGGCCGTTCATGGACGGGCCGCCGTCGACCCCCATGGGCCTCGCCATCGAGGAGTGGCGGCGGGACCAGCCGGGCGAGCGCGCGGCCACGCCGAACAGGCCAGCTGACGATCCCGGGAGCCGACGGGCGCCGACGGGTGGTGATCACGGCCGCGGCCGGGCGCTACCTCGACGCGTGCAACACCACCGTCTCACGCTCCGACGGCGAGCCCCGGGTCGTCGCCGTCACCGCGGCCCGGATCCCACCTGGAACACGAACCAGTTCTGCCAGAAGTTGACCGGGCTCACCACGCCGCCCCTCGACACCTGCACGTACAGCCCGCCCGCGGCGTGGGCCGGCGTCACCACCCGCATCGTGGCGTCGTCCACCACCGTGAACGCCGCCGCCGCCGTCGACCCGAAGGTCACGGCCGTCGCCCCCGTGAACCCCGACCCGTGCAACACCACCGTGTCTCCCCCCGACGCCGACGCCTGAGCCGGGCTGATCGACATCACGAACGGAATGGCGTCGTAGCGGTAGACGTCGGCGGGCGCGGCCGGGCTCGGGCCGCCCGCGGTCGTCACGTGCACGTCCACCGGGCCCGGGGCCTGGGCGGGCGCCACGGCCGAGATCTTCCCGTCGTTCACCACCCGGAAGCTGACCGCGGGCACCGAGCCGAACGTGACCGAGGTGGCTGCGGTGAAGCCCGACCCGGCGATCGTCACCGGGTTGGTGCCGCCCACCGGGCCGACACGCGGGGTCGAGGCCGGTGACGATCGGCACCGGGGCGGTGTAGGTGTAGGTGGGGCCGGGGGCGGATGCGCCACCACGGGTGTCGACCAGCAGCGGGACGACGGCGGCGGCCTGGGGCGGGACGACGGCATCGATGGTGTTGTCGTCGACCACGGTCGAGGTGGCCAGCACGTCGCCGAAGTAGACCTGGGTGTCGGGCGAGGCGAAGTTGGCTCCCGTGATGCGCACGGTGGTGGCGCCGGCGGTCTGGCCTCCGGGCGGGTCGACGGCGGTGATGGCGGGAGCCGGCCACGGGCGTTCCGGCAAGAGCAGCGGCGCACGCGGCGCCTGGGTGAAGTCGAAGTCGGCGGTGAGGTCCGGCAGGTAAGAATCAGGGGATGGCGAGGGATCGACCCGTCATCGTGCTCATGAGCCGGGCCGCTGATGAGCTCGAGATGGTCGGGGCCGAGCTCCGGCGCCGCTACGAGCCCGACTACGACGTGCGGCCGTGGGCCGAGCCGGGGCCGGCCCTCGACGACCTCCGGGGCGGCGACGAGACCTCCCCGCCGGTGGCGCTCGTCCTGGCCTGCATGCACGCCGACGACGCGCTCGACGCGCTCGGCTTCCTGACCGAGGCACGGTCGATCCAACCGCGGGCCCGCCGGGCCGTCCTCGTGCGCTGGGGGGACTTCGGCACCGGCTCGCTCGTGATCGACGCCCTGTCGCGGGGCGACGCCGACGCCTGGCTGGTACGCCCGGAGTTCCCCGCCGACGAGGAGTTCCACCGGTCGGTGACCGAGCTGCTGGAGGACTGGTCCGCCGCCCGGCGTCCCGGCTACGAGGCCGTGCGCATCATCGGCGAGCGGTGGGCCACCCGCAGCACCGAGCTGCGCGACACGATGAACCGCAACCACGTGCCGATCGGCTTCTACGACCACGACGGTGAGGAGGGTCGCCGCCTGTTGGCCGAGCACGGCCTCGACGCGGGCGCGGTGCGCCTCCCGGTGGTGGTGCTGACCTTCCGTCCCGACCTGGCCCCCCTGCAGGACCCGACCGATGAGGCGCTGGCCGACGCCTTCGGGGTGAACACGCCCGTCGACCCGGACCATCGCCACGACCTGGTCGTCGTCGGGGCCGGCCCCGCCGGGCTGGCCGCCGCGGTGTACGCCGCGTCCGAGGGGCTCGACACCCTCGTGGTGGAGCGCCAGGCCCACGGCGGCCAGGCCGGGACGACGTCGCTGATCCGCAACTACCCGGGCTTCCCGTCGGGGCTGAGCGGCGCCCGCCTGGCCACGACGATGTACCAGCAGGCGTGGGGCCTGGGGGCGAGCTTCTCGTTGATGCGGGAGGTGACCGGGCTGACCCGCAGCGCCGACGGCGAGCTGTGCGTGGGTCTCTCCGACGGCCGCGCCGTGCGCACCGCCGCGGTGGTGCTGGCCACCGGCGTGACCTATCGCCGCCTCGAGGCCCCCGGGGTCGACGAGCTCGTCGGTCGCGGGGTCTTCTACAGCCCGGCGGTCAGTGAGGCGTCGACCATCAAGGGCCGTCCGGTGGTGGTGGTCGGCGGGGGGAACTCGGCCGGGCAGGCCGCCATGCACCTCTCCACCTACGCGTCCCAGGTGACGTTGCTCGTGCGGGGGGACTCGCTGGCGGCCAGCATGTCCGACTACCTCATCCGGGCGATGGACGCGACGCCGAACATCACCGTCCGCCATCGGTGCCAGGTCGTGGCCGCCGTGGGCGAGGATCATCTCCGCCACGTGGTCGTCCACGACAGCCGGGAGGGCCGCGACACCGACCTCGAGGCCGCCGGCCTGTTCCTGCTCATCGGCTCGCAGGCCCACACCGGGTGGATGCCGCCGGAGCTGGCCCGCGACGAGTGGGGCTTCCTGTTGACCGGTCCCGACGCCGGGGTGGCGGACTGGGGGGCCTCGGCCACCACCATGGCCGGGGTCTACGCCGCCGGCGACGTGCGGCGCGGCTCCATCAAGCGCGTGGCTTCCGCCGTGGGCGAGGGCGCCACCGTCATCGCCCAGATCCACGCCTACCTGGATCAGGCCCGCAACCCCTCGGCCTGACCTGGGGCTCACCTCGAAATCTGCAAGCGGAGCCACCGCATCGGTCGTTCGGCTTGCAGATTCGGCGGTGGGGCCGCGGATTCCCCGTGGAGCAGCGCCTCGCGTAGGCTCGACCACCCTCGCTGGCGCGGCCGACTCGCCGACCAGACCCCGGAAGGCGACGAATCCGTGAGCGTCCCCGCTGACCCCAGTTCCAAGAGTTGGATCGACCGCGACGCCGCCGTCGTGTGGCACGGCTTCACCCAGATGGCGGCCTACGCGGACAACGCCCCGATCATCGTCGAACGGGCCGAGGGCCGTGAGCTCATCGACGTCGACGGCCGCCGCTACCTCGACGCCATCTCCTCGCTGTGGGTGACCACCCTCGGCCATCACGTGCCCGAGCTCGACGAGGCCGCCCGGGCGCCAGCTCGACAAGGTCGCCCACTCCACCCTGCTGGGCAACGGCAACGTCGCTCCCATCGAGCTGGCCGAGGCCCTGGCGCCGCGGGTGCCGGTCGACGAGCCCCATTTCCTGTTCGCCTCCGACGGCGCCGCCGCGGTCGAGCAGGCCCTCAAGATCGCGTTCCAGTTCTGGTCCAACCAGGGGGTGCCCGGCCGCACCCACTACCTGGCCCTGGGCGGGGCCTACCACGGCGACACCATCGGGGCGATCTCGGTCGGGCGCCGGCGGCTTCGGCACCGACGTGTTCGACCCGCTGCGCTTCCCGGCGCGGCGGGCGCCCGGCTACGACGACCCGAACTGGGCCGACGCGGCCGTGGCGCTGATCGAGGCCCACGCCGAGGAGCTGGCCGCGGTGATCCTCGAGCCGCTCGTGCAGGGGGCGGCGGGCATGGAGGTGACCGACCCGGCGTCGGTGCGCCGCCTGGTGGAGGCGGCGCAGCGCGCGCGACGTGCTGGTCATCGTCGACGAGGTGGCCACCGGCTTCGGCCGCACCGGCACCCTGTTCGCCTCCGAGCAGTGCGGCATCCGGGCCGACCTGCTGTGCATCGGCAAGGGCATCTCCGGCGGCTACCTGCCGCTGGCCGCCACGGTGGCCTCGGGTCGGGTGTTCCGACGCCTTCCTCGGGCGCCGACCTGAGCGAGCGCACCTTCTACCACGGTCACTCCTACAGCGGGAACGCCCTGGCCTGCGCGGTGGCGCTGCGCCACCTCGCAGCTGCTGGACGAGTGGGACGTGCTGGCCAACGTGCGTCAGCGGGCCGCCCAGCTCGACGGCGCGCCTGGCCGAGGCGGTGCTGCCCCTGGCGGCCGTGGCGTCGGTGCGCCAGCGCGGGCTCATGACCGGCGTCGAGCTGGCCCCTCCCGGCCGACGGGCTGCGTTGGGGTCGTCGGGTCTGCGCGGGCGCGGTGGAACGGGGGGTGCTGCTTCGTCCGCTCGGTGATGTGGTGGTCTTGATGCCCATGCTCACGTCCACCGCCGAGGAGATCGACCGCATCGTGACCGTCCTCGTGGCGGCCATCGAGGCCGTGGCGGCCACCGCGGCGGTGCCCGGGGGCGCCCCGGCATGAGGCGAACGTTGTCCTCGGTCGTCGCGGTGACGGCCATCTTGTCGGCGTGCGTGTCGTTCGGGCTGATGGGCTCCGACGCCTCGGCCGCGGACGGCACGCCGGCCACCCCGCTGCCGGCGTCGAAGGTCCAGGTGACCAAGGACGTGACCTACACCGAGGCCGACGGCACCACGCCTGACCCTCGACGTGTACGCAGCCCGAGGAGGCGGCCCCCGACCGGCCCGGCGGTCGTGCTCATCCACGGCGGCGCGTGGGGGAGCGGGCAAGCCAACGACCTCGACCACCGAGGGCAAGCTCATCGCCCGCGCAGGGCTGGGTGGCCTTCAGCATCAACTACCGCCTGGCCGACCAGACCTCGACCACCCTGGCCCGACGAGCTGACCGACGTGCAGCGCGCCACTCGGTGGGTCGGGGCCAACGCCGTCGACGTACGGCGTCGACAACCAGAAGCTCGTCGCTCATGGGCTTCTCGGCCGGCGGTCACCTGGCCGCCCTGCTCGGCGAGGTCGGCACCGACCGTCGACGGCACCGGCGCGCCCGATCGAGGACCCGAACCCGCCGGTCAAGGTCGAAGGCGGTGGCCGCCTGGTCGCCGCCGACCGCGCCTGGCCGGCCTGGTCGCCCGTCGAGGGCGGCGACCCGCCCGACTGCACCGACAACAAGAAGTGCGCCCAGTTCTGGCGCCTGCCGCTCGTCAAGAACTTCCTCGGCTGCCTGCCCGACGGAGTGCCCGACAAGTCCTACGACCAGGCCTCGCCGGCGACCCGGGTCACGCCGGCGACGCGCGCCGATCTGGTTCGCCAACAGCACCAACGAGATCACCGGGCTGCCCCAGGCCGAGGCCTTCGACGAGGCCCTCACCACGGCCGGCGTCGACCACCACTTCGAGGTGCGTCGCAGGGCACGCAGCACGCCGACGAGTACCGGGCCAAGGTCTGGAACGACGATGATGCCGTGGCTGGCGGCCAAGGTCGGAGTGGCGCCGCCGCCGCCGATCAGCTTCAGTAGCCAGCAACATCCTGCTCAGCCCGCTCGTGGTGGTGTCGGTCGTGGTCGGGCTCGCGCTCCTCATCGCCCTGCTGGCGGTGGCGCTGCGCGACGACGAGGGCGAGCTCTGACCATGCCGGCCGACCTGACCGCCGGCCGGCGACCGGCCGTCGGCGTGGAGCGCCGTGGGTCGACGACCGGCCACCGGCATCGACCGAGGCCGGTCGGTGGCGGACGGTGCGGTCGTTCGACGCCCGGCGGGCCCGAGGGGGTCCTGGTCGACGCCGACCACCCCGAGGGCCGGGCGCTGGTGTCGTTCGCCTCCAACGACTACCTGGGCCTGACCCAGCACCCGGCGGTGAAGGCGGCCGCCGTCGACGCCATCGAGCGCTGGGGCACCGGCTCGGGCGCGGCCCGCCTGGTCGTCGGGTCCCGCCCCGTGCACCACGACCTCGAGGTGGCGCTGGCCGACTGGCGCGGCACCGAGGCCGCCCTGCTGTTCCCCACCGGGTTCGCCGCCAACCTCTCGGTCATGGCCGTGTTCGGCGGGCCGGGCGTGCGCATCCTGTCCGACGAGCTCAACCACGCCTCGATCATCGACGGCTGCCGCATGGCCCGGGCCGAGACGGCGGTCTACCGCCACGCCGACGCCGAGCACCTGGCCGCCTGCTCGACCAGGCCCGGGCCGACGGCGTCGGCCCGCACCATCGATCGTCACCGACACCGTGTTCTCGATGGACGGCGACCTGGCCCCGATCGACGCCATCGTCGAGCTGGCCCGCCGCCACGGCTCGCTGCTCGTGCTCGACGAGGCCCACGCCGTGCTCGGTCCCGTCACCCGACCTCGACGGGCGTCGACGTCCTGCGGGTGGGCACGCTGTCGAAGACGCTCGGCTCGCTGGGCGGGTTCGTCGCCGGCCCCCGCCGGTTCGTCGACCTGCTGGTCAACGCGGCCCGGCCGTTCATCTTCACCACCGGCGTCGACGCCCGGCCGACGCCGCGGCCGCCCTGGCCGCGCTGGCGCGTGGTGCGCTCGGCCGAGGGCGACGATCTGCGGGCCACGCTGCGGGGCCACATCGAGCGGATCGCCCCCGGCCACCCGTCGCCGGTGATCCCGGTGGTCGTCGGTGACGAGCGCGACGCGGTGGCCCTGTCGGCCCGCCTGGCTCGACCAGGGGCTGCTGGTGCCGGCCATCCGACCGCCGACCGTCCCGGTCGGCACGTCCCGGCTGCGGGTGGCGCTGTCGGCCGCCCACACCGACCGAGCAGATCGAGGCGCTGGCCCGGCGCGCTGGCCCTGCCGGCTGGACCGACAGGCCGCGACGTCGGTCCGATGAGCGAGCCGGTGCCCGAGCGGCTGGTCGTGGTCGTCGGCACCGGCACCGAGGTCGGCAAGACCTGGGTGGCGGCCGCCGCCCTCGACGCGCGCTGCGGGCCGCGGGCGTCGCGCGTGGCGGCCCGCAAGCCGGTGCAGTCGTTCGACCCCGACGACCGCCGCCACCGACGCCGACGTGCTGGCCGCGGCCACCGGTGAGGACCCCGCCGCCGTGTGCCCGCCGCACCGCTGGTACGAGGTGGCCCTGGCCCCGCCGATGGCGGCCGACGTGCTCGGTCGGCCGCCGTTCACCCTCGCGCGACCTGGTCGACGAGATCGCCTGGCCCGACGGCGTCGAGCGTCGGGCTGGTCGAGACGGCCGGCGGGGTGCGCTCGCCGCTGGCCTCCGACGACGGCGACGGCGGTGGCCCTGGCCGCCGCCCTCATGCCCGACGTGGTGGTGCTGGTGGCCGACGCCGGGCTGGGCACCATCAACAGCATCCGCGCTGACCGTGGCGGCGCTCGAGCCGCTGGTCGAGACCCGCGACGACCTCGACCTGGTGGTCGTGCTCAACCGCTTCGACGCCGGCGACGACCTGCACCGCCGCAACCGGGCCTGGCTCGACCGACCGGGACGGCCTCGACGTGGTCACCACCGTCGCCGAGCTGGTGGATCGGCTGCGGGGACGGGCCCTGAGCGGGCCCCCTGACGGGCCCCGAACACCGCACGTCCGTTCGATCCAGGTCGAAACCAAGACGAGCGGCGCTCACCGACCACCGCACAAAGGGGGCAAAATGCGCCTCAATTGGGCAGGTGGACGGGCCGAAAGATGAACAGCGCGAGGTTCCGGCTCGCAACGATCTCCAGGCAGGAGCATCTCCCGGTTGAGCGACGTGTCCCAGGGCCCAGGTTGGTGGGAGGCCTCCGACGGCAAGTGGTATCCGCCGAAGGAGTCCGACCAGGCCCCCGCGCCCGGATGGTGGCTCGCCGCCGACGGCAAGTGGTACCCGCCGGTCGAGGCCGAGCGAGCCCCCGGCACCGGGTTGGTGGCTCGCCGCCGACGGCAAGTGGTACCCGCCGGAGGACCGATGCCTCGGGACCGCCCTCGACCGATCGACCAGTCCGCCGACGCCGAGTCGCCGAGCCCGACGCCGAGTCCGAGACCGAGCCGACGGCCCCCGGACGGCCGGCGCCTGACGGCCCGCGCCGACTCCCGGCCGAGACCCTGGACGCCCGCAGGCCGGACGCCCGACGCGGTCGCCCGGGCCCCGCGCCCGCGGCGGCGCCGGCCGAGACGGCCCCGCCGACCGCGGACCGGCCGACCGCCACGATCCCGCCCAGCCGGCCGAGCCCCACGGCGACCGCGTCCGGCCGTGGCCGCCGTCGACCGGGCGCCTCGGACGGTGGCCCAGGCGGCGAGCGACGCCATGCCCGTGCGCCGCCGCTCGATCGACGCCAGCGACCAGATCCGCACCCGGGACGACGCCTCCCGCCAGGACGCCATCGCCCTGGCCCCCGCCCGCTTCCTGGCCGCCTCGCCGGGCCCTGCAGGCTGCTGGAGGCCGAGCTGGCCGACCGCTCGGCGCCGCCCGCCGGCCCGGCCGGCGCCGGCCCCGGCCCACCGGCCCACGCGCCGAGCCGCCCGCTGCCCCCGCCGCCGCCGGCCTCCGGCGACGCCCCGGCACCGCCTCGTCGCGCCGTCGCCGGCGCCGCCCGTCGCCGCGGCGCTTCGACCGGGCCGCGAGCCGCTCATCGAGCTGCGCACCTCCCCGCTCGGCGCCGACATCGACCACATCGGTGACCGCCTGCTCGTCTTCGACGACCGGGTCGAGCTGCGCGACCGGCATCGACCGGGTCCGCCAGACCCTCGACGGCGACGAGATCACCGACGTCGTGATCCAGCGCAAGTTCACCGGCGCGGTGCTGATCGTCGAGAGCGGCGACGGCGAGCGCCATCCTGACCCGGGGCCTGCGGCCCGAGCAGGCCGAGCAGGCCAAGGTCCTGATCCACAAGCGCACCCGCGGCGGCGCGCCCGCCGCAGCCCCGGGTCGAGCCGCCGAGCCACCGTGGCGGCGCCGCCGGCCGGCGGCCGTCCGCCGGCGCCAGCCGTCGACCGACGCCGCGGCGGCCGCCGCCGCCCGGCTGGCCCTGCTCAACCGGGACCGGCTCAACGAGGCCGACCTGCTGCGCAAGCTGGGCGACCTGCACCGGGCCGGCGTGCTCACCGACACCGAGTTCGAGGACAAGATCGCCCTGGTCGGTCGGCTGGTCAGCCGGCGAGTCGCCTCGCCATCAGCTGAGCCTCGGCCGCGTCCGCCGGCCGATCGGGCCGTCCGGCTCGCCCCGGCGCCCGCCCACGCCCTAGGATTTAGAACACGTTCTAGATCTGGAGGGACTGTGGAGTTCGGGCTCTTCTTCAACGGCTACATCCCTGGGCCGGCCGCGCACGACAGCGAGCTCGAGCACCTGTCGCTCATGCGCGAGATCGACTACGCCATCCTCGCCGACCGCCACAACTGGAAGTACGCCTGGTTCGGCGAGCACCACGGCCTGACCGAGTACAGCCACATGTCGGCCCCCGAGGTGGTCATGGGCTACGTGGCCCGGGCCACCGAGCGCATCCACGTCGGCTCGGCCATCATGAACCTCTCGCCCCGGGTCAACCACCCGGTGCGCAACGCCGAGCGGGTGGCCATGCTCGACCACCTCACCGACAACCGCTACGAGTGGGGCACGGGCCGAGGCGCCGGCAGCCACGAGATCGCCTCGTTCAACATCCTCGACTCGAGCTCGACCAAGGTCGAGTGGGAAGAGGTCATCCACGAGATCCCGCGCATGTGGGAGCAGAAGGACTACGCCTTCGAGGGCGACCACTTCACGGTGCCGACCCCGCACAACATCCTGCCCAAGCCCTACGGCGTCGGCCATCCGCCGATCTGGGTGGCGTGCGGCAACCCGCCGACGTTCAACCGGGCCGGCGAGCTGGGCATCGGCGCCATCGCCTTCAACTTCGAGCCCATCCACGCCATGAAGGGCCGCGTCGACGCCTACAAGGAGGCCGTGGCGGCCTGCACCGAGCCGCTGGGCCAGTACAAGAACGACAACATCATGATGACCAACGCGGTCATCTGCCTGGCCGACCGCAAGCGGGCCCGCGAGATCGCCCTCGGTCAGGGCCGCGGCTACCAGTACACGATGGTGGCCATGTACCACGACACCATGCCCCGCAAGGAAGGCACCCAGGTGTGGCCCCACCACCCGCCGGCCATCCCCAACGAAGAGGTGCTCGACCAGGTCATCGCGGCCGGCTACATGCTGTGCGGCGACCCCGACGAGGTGTGCGAGCAGGCGGCCAAGTACCAGGCGGTCGGCTGCGACCAGCTGGCCTTCGGCCTGCCGGCCGACGGCATGCACCACGAGGAGTCGCTCGAGATGATCGAGCTGTTCGGCGACAAGGTGATCCCCGAGTTCGACACCGACCCGGTGCACTCCACCACCCGGGCCCGCCAGCAGGCCCAGCCGCGCTACCCGATGTTCAACACCCCGCCCGCTCGACCTCGCCGCCGAGCGTGCTGCCCGAGCACGCCCTGATCCGCTGACGCCGCGCCGCCGGGTCAGGCCGCCGGTCAGTGGGGGATGTAGGAGGCCACCACCACGAGGATGCCGAGCACCAGCACCAGCGACGTGATCAGCCAGAGCCAGCGGCGGCCCGACCGCGGTGTCGAGCGGGTCGACGTCGTGGCAGGTTGCGGCGGGCGTCGTTGAGCTGGTCGTTGAGCGCGTACGACTGGCTCCTGGAGGGCCTCGATGGCGCCTCGTGGCCGCGTCGAGCTGCTCGCGCACCGTGGTGGTGTCCTCGAGCACCGACTCGCGCTTGGTCCGCTCCTCCTCGAGCTGGCGCTGCAGCACGAGGTACTGGTCGCGCAGGCCGGCCACCGCCGCGTACTGGGTCTGCAGCTCGGCCAGCTGGCGGGTCACGGCCCGGGTGCGACCGCTGGCCGACTGGGCCTCCTCGCGGGCCGCCTGGCAGCTGCTGCTCGAGCTCGTCGTGCTCCTCGCGCAGCTGCGTGAGCTGGTGGAGCATGGCCTCGCTCTCGGTCATGCCCTGCTCGCGGGCCATCTCCTGCACCGCCTCCCACTGGAGCTGGTCCTGCAGGTCGGCCATCCGCGCCGGCCTGCGGGCGAGTCGATGGCCCGCAGCAGCTCCTCGGCGTGGCGGATCACCGCCGAGGCGTACTCGTGGTCGAAGGGGTGGTCCTCGTCGGGATGGGCCCAGTAGTTGCGGGCGGTGCGCAGCTCGGTGACGGTCTGGCGCTCGCCGCTCGGTGAGCGGCGGCGAGAAGGCCGGGCCCCACCAGCGGTTCAGCACCTCGAGCTGGAAGTGGGGATCGGACAGCGACACGATCACGTCGCGTCGCTTGCCCAGCTTGCGAGGCCGCCACCATGATCCAGTCCGTCGCCGGGGAACGTCGCCGTCATCCGGGCGTCGACGAACGGGCGCCAGGCCCTCGGCCAGGATCTCGAACGCGACGGCGACCTGCGCCCGGTAGCTGGTTCCCATCGTCCCGGAGATCTTGCCCGACGGCCGTGGGCGCCGTCACGCCAGCGGGCGCCGACTCCCCGGTCCGCGCCCGGACGGGGCCGGAAGGCAGCCAGAACCTCGGAGGCGCCGCCGCCTGGTACAAAGCCCTATGGCCGAAACCCTCCCCCGCTGGGACGTCACCACCTTCTTCCCGTCGCTCGACAGCCGGGAGCTGGCCGTCGGCCACGAGGAGGTGGTGGCCGACCTGGCCCGCCTCGTCGCCCTCTACGACCGCCACGACGTGCGCGGCGGCGAGCCCCGCGCGCGGCCCGACCGCCGACCGACGTCGCCGCCTTCGACGAGGTGCTGGCCGAGACCAACGACCTGCTCGAGCGGGTGCGGCTCGTGTCGGCGCCTACCTCTACACGTTCATCAGCACCGACGCCGGCAACGACACCGCCGCCGGCCTGCGCTCGCGGCTGCAGGCCGAGCTCACCGACCTCACCCGCCTCACCAACCGCTTCGAGGCCTGGGTGGCCCGCCTCGGGCGCCGACGCCCTGATCGCCGCCAGCGAGGAGGCCGCCGAGCACGCCTACCCGCTGCGCCGGGCCGCGCTGGCCGCCGAGCACCAGATGACCGAGGCCGAGGAGGGCCTGGCCGCCGACCTGCGCCTCACCGGCAGCACGGCCTGGGCCCGGCTGCACGGCGAGATCACCTCGCGGCTGACCGCCACGGTGCGCCGGCCCGACGGCGGCGACGAGACGCTGCCCATGAGCGTGGTGCGGGGCCTGGCCCACGACCCCGACCCGGCCCGGCGCCGGGCCGCCTACGACGCCGAGCTGGCCGCCTGGGACACGGTGACGGTCCCGCTGGCCGCCGCCCTCAACGGGGCCAAGGGCGAGACCATCGTGCTGAACCGGCGCCGGGGCTGGGCCGACGCCCTCGAGCCGGCGCTGTTCACCAACGGGGTCGACCGGGCCACCCTCGACGCCATGCACGAGGCGGTCGATCGACTCGCTGCCCGACTTCCACCGCTACCTGCGGGCCAAGGCCCGCGTGCTCGGCCACCGACGGCGCCGGCTGCCGTGGTGGGACCTGTTCGCCCCGGTCGGGCGACGGCCGCCGCCAGCCCAGGTGTCGCTGGACCGAGGCCGTGAGCCAGGTGCCGACGCCTTCGGCGGGCTACTCCGCCGGCGCTGGCCGCCCTGGTCGAGCGGGCCACCGCCGACGAGTGGATCGACGCCGAGCCCCGCGCCGGCAAGGAGGGCGGCGCGTTCTGCCTGCCGATGCGCGGCGGCGAGTCCCGGGTGATGCTCAACTTCGACGGCTCGGCCGACAGCGTGCAGACCCTGGCCCACGAGCTCGGGCCACGCCTACCACAACACCAACCTGGCCGAGCGCACGCCGATGCAGCGCCAGACCCCGATGGCCCTGGCCGAGACGGCCAGCATCTTCTGCGAGACGATCATGGTCGAGGCCGGCCTGGCCGCCACCCCGCCCGACGCAGCGGCTCGGCCTGCTCGACACCGACCTGCAGGGCGCGTGCCAGGTCGTGGTCGACATCCACAGCCGGTTCCTGTTCGAGCGCGAGCTGTGCGAGCGGCGCCAGCGCCAGGCCCTCTCGGTCGCCGAGCTGAACGAGCTCATGCTCGACGCCCAGCGCGCAGGCCTACGGCGACGGCGCTCGACCCGACGACGCTCCACCCCTACATGTGGGCGGTGAAGGGCCACTACTTCACGCCCTTCTACAACTGGCCCTACACCTTCGGGCTGCTGTTCGGCATCGGGCTCTACGCCCGCTACCAGGACGACCCCGACCGCTTCCGGGCCGGCTACGACGACCTGCTGTCGGCCACCGGCCTGGACGATGCCGCCGGGCTGGCCGGCCGCTTCGGCATCGACGTGCGGGCCGACCGAGTTCTGGGCGTCCAGCCTCGACGTGCTGCGGGCCCGCATCGACGCCTTCGAAGCCCTGGTCGACGGAGCCGACCTCGCCGTGACCGGTCCCCGACCTGGTCGTGCCCGTCGACGTGGCCGTGGTCGACCCCGACCTGCTGTGGCGGGTCGAGGTCATGAACGCCCTCGACGGCCTCATGGTGAAGGACGTGGTCACCGTGCTCGGCGCCATGGAGCACCTCACCCCCGGCCATCCCGCGGTGGTGGTGCTCGGGCCCGGCCGGGGCCCTCGAGTCCGCCGACCAGCTCCACCGTCCTGCGGGCCGACTTCCCCGAGGTGCGGGTCGTCGTGGTGGAGGGACCGTTGCTCGAGGCCGCCCTGGGGCAGCTCACCGACGGGCCCCGGCTCTCGCTCGTCCCGGCCCTAGCCTGACGACGAGGCCGACGACGAGCACCGACGACGACCCCGACGACGACACCGACGGCACCGACGACCGGGGACCTCTGCTCGGGACGCCGGTCGGGACGCGCCCGGTCCCGCCCGCGGGCCGGCCGACGATCACGGCAGCCTGGTCGACCGGACGGTGCCGGCCGGCACCCTGCTGGACGATCTGGTCGTGACCATCCACCAGGAGCTGGCCATCGCCCGCGGTCGGGCCGATCAGGAGCCCGACGGCACCGTGTTCCGCACCCTGGCCGAGACCCAGCTCATCGTCGTCACCTCGGCCAAGGGCGGCGACGGCGCCACCACCGTCGCCGCCAACCTGGCTGCCGCCCTGGCCGCCCAGGGCCAGTCGGTCGGCCTGGTGGAGGGAGATCCTGCGTTCGGGGATCTGTCCCTGCTGCTGGCCCTGCCCGTCTCCGCCCCCGGCACCGCCACCGACCCCGAGACCGGCATCCGCCTGGTCATGCCCGCCCGGCCGCTCGAGCCCTTCGCCCCCGTCGAGGTCGACCTGCTCTTCGACCAGCTGAGCGATGCCCAGCCCCCGTTCGACGTGGTGGTCATCGAGGCTCCGGCCTCCATCGCCGACCGCTCGGGGCTGAGCCGGATGGCCGACCATCTGCTGGTCGTCTGCTCGTCGCACCTGAGCTCCATCAAGAACGCCGTCATCCTGCTCGAGGTGCTGCAGCACCACGACAACCTCGGGGTGGTGGTCAACCGCGTCGGCCGCAAGGGCCTGCCTCGCCACGAGCTGGAGGAGGCGCTGCGGGCCCACGTCGTGGCCGAGCTGCCGGTCACTCCCGGGCTCGAGCCCGACCGGCCCGACCAGGCCCCCACGCTGGCCGGCGCCAAGACCAGCCTGGCCCGGGAGCTGGCGCACCTGGCCACTCGGCTCACCCCCGCATGATCGCCGCCGCTGATCCAGGCGTCGAGCAGACGCACCAGGGGCCAGGCCCCGTCGGTCGTGTTGCTCATCACGGTGTAGCCCCGCCCCGAGCCGGGGCTGTCGGCCGAGCGGAACGACACGCCGGCGTCGCACCCCTCGAGCATCACCGTGTCACCGTCCGCGCGCAGCCAGAACCCCAGGCCGTAGCGCATGGCCTGCTCGGGCGCGTCCTGGTGGGGCCGAACCATCTCGGCCACCACCTCGTCGGGGACGATGGCGCCGTCGAACAGCGCCGCCCAGAACCGGCCGAAGTCGACCAGCGTGGAGGACGCACCACCGTCGCCCGAGCCGCTCACGGGCAGATGGAGCTGGTTCGTCCGCCAGCCGTCGGCGCCGTCGACGTAGCCGATGGCCACGTCCCCCGGGAGCTGGTCGGTGCGCACGAACGCGGTGTCGGTCATGCCGGCGGGGACCCACACGCGTTCGGCCACCACGTCCGGGTACAGCCGCCCGGTGACGGCCTCGACCACCAACGCCAGGATCACGAAGCCGCCGTTGCAGTACCGGAAGCGCTCGCCCACCGCGTCGACCATGGGATGGCCCCGCAGCACGGCGAGGTAGTCGTGGGTGGTCGCCAGCTGGTGGACCGGCACACCGAGCACGTAGTCGTCGACATCGTTCTCGGATTCGTCGACGTAGTCCCCGATGCCGGAGGTGTGGGTGAGCAGGTGGCGCACCGTCACCGCCGGGTCGATCAGTTCGAGCTCGTCGCCGAGGACGGAGCGCACCGTCGTGTCGAGGGTGAGGGAGCCCTCGCCGACCAGCGCCATGACCGCCAGCGCGGTGAAGCCCTTCACCCCGCTGGCGATGCCGAACCGCGTGGTGGGCGTGTTGGCGATCTCATGGGCCCGGTCCGCCCACCCGGCGGCGCCCTCGTAGATCGTCTCGCCCCGCCGGGCGACGCGGACGGCACCGGAGAACCCCGTGTCGACGATGGCGGCGTCGAGGGAGGCGGCCAACCCGGTGTCGGATCGGTGGCGGGGGCGGCTGCTCGCTGCGCTGGTCACCCGGCCACGCTAGGACGCTCCCCCACCGGCACCCGTCGAGTTTCGAGCCCTGCTCCCGTTCCAGCGCCTCGGCCCCGTCGGTCCCGTCGGCGCCAGCATCGCCGAGCGCTTCGTCCGCGATGCGGCGGTGGAGGTGATCGCCTTCGATCGCTGGCAGTCGGACCGGGCGATGGACGGATGGCGCCGGTACGGCAAGGGCCGGCACCGGCGGCGAACCTCGGGACTGCTTCACTTGCACTCGCCACGGCCGCCATCCGTGTGCGTCGGCCGGATTTCGCCGCCACCGATCTCGAGGTGCGCCGCCGGCGTGAACCGCGCTCGTCCCTGTCGGGCGACCGACGACGCGATCTGATCGGCCAGGAGCTGGCGATCCTCCTCGTCGTCGATGGCTTCGAGGGCGACCCGAGCCCGGTCCAGCGCCCCTTGGCGGGCGACGGCGTCGCCGGCTGACGCGTGGGCCCGGGCCAGGACCTCGTGGGCCGACACCAGGTGGAAGTCGGTCCAGCCCTCCGCTTCGACCGTGGCCAGGCAACGGTGGGCGTAGAACAGGGCCAGCTCGGCCAGGCCCACCGTGGCCGCCACCCGGGCGATCTGGCTGTCGCCCACCGCCCGCTGGGATGCGCCGCCCACCACGCCCCAGTGATACCGGCTGGTGAACGCCGCCTCCAACAGCTCGGCGTCCTCCCCTGGGCCCCGGACGGGCTGATCGAGCAGGTCCCAACTGCGGTTGAACCGCTCGATCGCCACCTCCCGGTGCCATGCCGCGGCTTCGTCGTCCAGCTCGAACCCGCCGGTTCCGCCGCTCATGTCGCTCCCGTCGCTTCCGCTGCTGCTCCGCCGCTCATATCGCCCATGTTGCTCCCGTCGCTCATGTCGCTCGTGTCGCTCAGGCGTTTCCGACCTCAGATCATGCCCCTTGTGTGATCACACCCGCGGGTCGACCCGGGTGAACGGACCCAATGGCGTGAGCACCGTCGCAGGTCAGGGTGCGGTCGGCGTGGCGCATCCGCCAGGACAGCAGCTTCTGCGCGTAGGCCGGCCACCACCGGAGCGTGGGCCGGGTCGCCGGCCAGGTCCACGAACTGATCCGGGTCGTCGATCAGGTCGAACAGCAGCGGGGCCATCCCGGCGAAGTGGACGTACTTCCAGCGGTGGTCGCGGATCACGTTGAGCGTGCACTGCTCCATGGTCAGGCCGAGCAGGTCCTCGGCCACGTGCTGGGTCGGGCTGCGGAAGTCCCACTCCCAGTGCACCTCGGTGCGCCAGTCGTCCGGCGCGGTCCCCGACCCGGAGACGAACGGGGCCAGCGAACGGCCGTCGCACTGGACGGGGATGTCGAGCGCCGATCCACTCGAGGATCGTGGGCATCACGTCGACGTGCTCGGTGAACGCGTCGACCCGGCGGCCGCGCGCGCCGGCCGGCGCCCGGGGGTCGCGCACGATCAGCGGCACGTGGTAGCTGGCGTCCCAGTAGCCCAGCTTCTCCATGAGCCAGTGGTCGCCGAGCTGGTCGCCGTGGTCGGAGGTGAGCACCACCAGGGTGTCGTCGGCCTGGCCCGTGCTGGTCGAGCCAGTCGAGCAGCCGACCCGACCTGGTGCGTCGACCTCGGCCATCAGCCCGTAGTACGTGGCCCGGATCTGGCGCATCTCGGCTTCGTCGGCCGGCGCACCGACGACGCCGATGGCCAGCCCGGCCAGCGGGTGCTGCGCGCCCTCGGCCTCGGGCGTGGCGGCCCGCACCGGCAACGGGCACCGTCGGCCGGGTCGTAGAGGTCGTGGTAGGGCGCCGCCACCCGGTAGGGCGGTGTGGGGTCGCAGGTAGCTGGCGTGGACGAACCACGGCTCGTCGCCGTGGGCGTCGAGCCAGGCCAGCAGCGAGTCGGTCAGGAACGCCGTCTCGCTGTGCTCGGCCGCGTAGATCGGCGGCGCCCACGTCGGCTCGTGCTCGGCCGCCCCCGGGAACGTCGCGGTCGGCCCGGAAGATGTCGTGGGGCCGCGTCGGGCGCGGGTAGCCGAGCGCCTCGAGGTGGTCGAGCCACGGCGTCAGCGGTCTCGAACGGGAAGTCGAGCACGGCCCGGAAGCCCGGGCAGCACCCCCTCGTAGGTGCGCAGGCGGGGGTCGTCGGGCGCCGACCGTGCGAGGGTCGACGCTGGCGTCGGTGTAGCCGAACAGCACCGGGTCGTAGCCGGCGGCGCGGGCCTCGAGGGCGATGTTGGTGAAGCGGGCGTCGAGCGGCGTGCCGTTGAGCACCGACCGGTTCTGGTGCAGGTAGGTGCCGGTGTAGAGGCAGGCCCGGCTCGGCCCGCACGGCGCCGCCTGGGCCCAGTGGTTGGCGAACAGCGCGCCCGCCGGCGGCCAGCCGGTCGAGGTTGGGCGTGCGCACCACCGGGTGCCCCATCGCCGACAGGCAGTCGCCCCGCCACTGGTCGACGCGTGATGAACAGGACGTTGCCCGGCGGGCGCATCGGCGCACAGTAGCCCGGGGCCGGGGCGCGCCCCCCGAGCAGTAGCGTGCCTGCGTCTCGCGGCCCGAGACGTCTCTCCTGATCCGATCGTGGGGTCCCGTGTGCTGATCCTGGTCGTGGTGGCGGTCGCCGCGTTCCTGGCCGCGGCCGACCGGTTCCAGTGGTCGTGGGCGGCCCCGGCCACGCGCCGGTGGGCGAGCGCCCGCCCCTACGTGCAGACCTACGTCCGGCTCTCGCCGGCCACGTTCCTCTACCTGTTCGTCCTCGTCGTCACCACCTGGGTGCTGCGCAGCTCGACGGTGACCGTCGGCAAGGCCCTGCTGCTCGAGCACAGCACCAACATCCAGCACCTGCGGGCCGACCCGCTGTCGGTGCTGGGCACCAGCGCCTTCTGGCTGACCGGCCGTGAGCTCCTCCTGTGGGCGGTGCTGTTCCCCCTCGTGCTGGCCCCGGCCGAGCGGTGGCTCGGCACCCTGCGCACCGTCGTCTGCCTTCGCCATCGGCCACGTCGCCGCCACGCTCGTCACGGCCGAGGGCCTGGTGTGGCTCATCGACCACCACCGCGCCCCTCACCGGCTGACCGGAGTGGTCGACGTCGGGTCGAGCTACGGCTTCTGGTGCGTGGCCGCCCTGTTCACCTACCGGCTGCCCGGGCGCTGGCGCTGGGTGTGGGCCGGGTCCCTGGTGGTGGGCGGCGCCGCGGTGCTGGCCTGGCACCAGCGCTTCGCCGACTACGGCCACCTGGTGGCGATCGGCTGCGGGCTCGCGCTGGTGAGCCTGGCCGACGCCCCCGGGCCCCGCCATCGGCTGAGCTGGCCGATCTGGCGGCCACCCGCTCCCCTCGTCGAGGCCGAACGGGAGCGCATCGCGGTGAACGCCGCCGTGCGCCGCCGCCCCCGTCCGGGCTCCTGAGCGACCGACCCGGAGCCGGAACCGGTGGGGTCAGGCGAGGAAGCGGGCGAACCAGGCCAGCGTGCGGGCCCACGCGTCGCGGGCGTCGGCCTCGACGTAGTCCGGCCGCTGGTCGCAGTGGAAGCCGTGGCCGGCATCGGCGTAGCGCACGACCTCGGTCTCGGCCGGCGAGGCGGCCAGGGCGGCGCGCAGCCGCTCGACGTCCTCCACCGGGATGGAGCCGTCGAGGTCGCCGAACAGACCGAGCCAGGGCACGGTGAGCTCGGGGACCCGCTCGACGAACGGGGGGAACTGGGGGAAGCGGCCGGTCACGATGCCCCCGCCGTAGAAGCCCACCCCGGCACCCAGGGGCAACGCCAGCGAGGCCAGCAGGCTGACCCGCCCGCCCATGCAGAACCCCACGATGCCGATCTGGTCGTCGGGCCACCCGGCGGCGGCCAGCGCGCCTCGCGCCGCGTCGACGTCGCGCAGCAAGGCGTCGTCGTCGAGGCCTTCGAACAGGGGCAGCACCTTGGAGAAGTCGCCGTAGGGGGCGGTGCCCCCACCGGCCCGGTGGAAGAGGTCGGGGGCCACGGCGTGATAGCCGGCCGACGGCGAAGCGCCGGGTCACGTCCTCGATGTGGCCGTTCACCCCGAACGCCTCCTGGATGACGATGACCGCGCCGCGGGCGTCACCGTCGGGTCGGACGTCGTACAGGCGCATGGGGCCGTCGGGGTGGTCGAGCTCGCGGTCGTCGATCTGCACGGGGCGAGCCTAGGAGGTGCGGGCGGCGGCACGCCGGGGTCGGACCCGCCCTTCGCCTCCCCGATCGGTGGGGGGCGACGGTCCTAGGATGCTCGCCGGGCCGTAGGCTGACCGGTGGAAGAAGGTGGAGATGGTCATCGCATGGCTGGTGCTCGGGGTGTTGCTGGTCGTCTTCGAGACGCGGCACATGGCGCTGTACGCCCTGTTCGTCGCGGCCGGCTGCTTCGCCGCCGCGGTGGTGGCCGTCTTCTTCCCCGAGCTCATCGCCGCCCAGGTGGTGACGGCGGGCGTGGTCTCGGCGCTGGGCATCCTGGCCGTGCGCCCCAAGATGAGCGCCGCCCTCCACCAACGCCACGACGGCAAGCTCGGCCGCGGCGTCCACGGGACGCTGGTGGGCGAGGAGGTCCTCACCCTCGACGTCGTCGGCGACGACCACGACGTCGGCCACGTGCGGCTGGCCGGCGAGCGGTGGCTGGCCGTCAGCGGGAGCGGCGTCCGCATCCCCAAGGGCTCGAAGGTGCTGGTCACCGCCGTCCAGGGCACGACCCTGACGGTGTGGCCGATCGACGGTGCGGCCCCCCTGCCCGAGGGCTTTCACGACGCATGATCCATCCGACGCAGACCCCGACGGGGCCAAGGGAGACCACCAATGATCGCCGTCCTCTACGCCGCCATGAGCGCGGTCACCATCGGCAGCATCGTCGTCGCCATCCTGATCGTCATCGTGATCCTGGCGGCGTTCCGGGGCTCGGTGAACATCGTGCAGCAGGGTCAGGTCGGCGTGGTCAAGCGCCTCGGCGAGTACAAGCTCACCCACGAGCCCGGGCTCGTCATCATCATGCCGTTCGTCGACTCGCTGCAGACGGTGGACATGCGCGAGGTGCCCGTCCCCGGCGACCGCCAGGACGTGATCACCAAGGACAACGTGGTGGTGACGGTGAACGCCACCATCTTCACCCAGGTGGTCGACGCCAAGCAGGCCCTGTTCAGCGTGAAGAACTTCGACGTCGCCATCGACGCCCTGGCCCGCACCGCGCTGCGCTCGGTCATCGGCACCATGACGCTCGACGAGGCGCTGTCCGAGCGGGAGCGGATCAACACCGACGTCCAGGAGCAGATGGAGGTCGTCACCGACAAGTGGGGCATCCGCATCAGCCGCATCGAGATCGTG
Organism: uncultured Microthrixaceae bacterium; assembly: GCA_963726905.1. Lineage (GTDB taxonomy): Bacteria > Actinomycetota > Acidimicrobiia > Acidimicrobiales > Acidimicrobilacustridaceae > UBA4742. The sequence continues at coordinate 58,357 of CAVSDZ010000005.1, read as the reverse complement.
GAGATCGCCCCGCCGCCGCAGATCCTGCAGGCCCTGGCCCTGCAGAAGCAGGCCGACCAGGAGAAGCGGGCCCGCATCCTGCAGTCCGAGGGCAACCAGCAGTCGGCCATCAACATCGCCGACGGCGACGCCCAGGCCGCGGTGAGAGCCGCCGAGGGCGAGCGCCAGGCCGCCATCCTGCGGGCCGAGGGCAACCGTCAGGCCGCCATCCTCGAGGCCGAGGGCCGGGCCCAGGCCATCACCACCGTCTACACGTCGATCACCGCCGCCAACCCGGACCCGACCCTGGTGGCCATCCTCCAGCTCGACACGCTGGCCCGCTTCGCCGACAGCGAGAACGCCAAGATCGTCGTCCCCTACGAGAGCGCCGGCCTCATGGGCGCGGCCCAGGCCCTCCGAGGCGTGCTCGACGCGGCCAGCAACACCATCTCGTCCAACGGCTCCGCCTGACGCCACGGCCGTGGCGACGACCGTTCTGGCCGCGCCCACCGACCCTCACGGTCGATCGGTGCAGCCAGAAGTCCGCTGACCGACGCGGTGGGCTCAGGGTTGCTTCGGGGTCAGGGGCGGTCGGCCGGCCAGCACCTCGATGATGTTGGCGCAGGCCAGCTCCACCATGGCCGCCCGGGTCTCGGTGGTGGCCGAGCCCAGGTGGGGCAACAGCACGATGTTGGTGCAGGTCGGCCAGGCCGGGGGCCAGCTCGGGTTCGCGCTCGAAGACGTCGAGGCCGGCGCCGGCGATCGCGCCGTCGGCGCAGCGCCTCGACCAGGGCGGCCTCGTCCACCAGGGCGCCCCGGGCGGTGTTCACGAGGATGGCGGTCGGCTTCATGCGGGCCAGGGCCTCGCCGTCGATCAGGTGCCGGCTCTCCGCGTTCAGCGGCGCGTGCAGCGACACGAAGTCGCTGCGGGCCAGGAGCTCGTCGAGCGACACCGGGATCACGCCCAGCTCGCGTTCGGCCGACTCGTCGCGATGGCGGTTGCGGTAGAGGACCGTCATGTCGAAGCCCCGGGCCCGGCGGGCCACCGCCCGGCCGATGGCCCCGAGGCCGACGATGCCGAGGGTCGCGCCCCGCCACCGGTGCGCCGAGCAGCAGGGTGGGGCTGAACCCGCGCCAGTCGCCCCCGCGCACGAGCGGTGTCGGCCTCGACCACCCGTCGGGCGGTGGCCAGCAGCAGCGCCCAGGCCAGATCGGCGGTGGCCTCGGTGAGCACGTCGGGAGTGGTGGTGACCACGACGCCCCGCTCGGCGGCCGCGGCCAGGTCGATGTTGTCGAAGCCGACGGCCAGGTTGGCCACGACCCGCAGGCGGGGCGCCGCGTCGAGCAGCTCGGCGTCGATGCGCTCGCTCAGGAGGCACAGCACGGCCTCGGCGGTGGCCACCCCCGCCAGCAGCTCGGCCCGGGACGGCGGCGCAGTCGACGTCGCGGTGCACCACGTGCAGGCCGGCCTCCAGCAACGGCTCCACCCCCGGCGCCGGGAGGGACCGGGTCACGTACACGCTGGCGGTGCCCGGACACGTCTCGCATCCTGGCATGCCTCCCCGCTGCGGAGCAGTCCCCGGGCGCCCACCACCGAGGCGATACCGTCCGATCGTGGCCACCTCCCCCGCCGCCGGCGCCACCCCGGCCGCCAAGAAGCCGCCGCTCGAGTCGCGCTGGCCGGCCACCGTGGCCATCATCGTCGCCCTGTCGCTCTACCTGGTGCTGCCCGCCCGGCTCGTCGTCGGGCCTCGCTGGATCCTGCCCGTGCTCGAGCTGGCCGCCGCCATCCCCCTGGCCCTCACCAACACCGATCGCCGGCTGCGCCACAGCAGCCAGATCCGGGCCGCCTCCATGGCGCTCATCGGTCTCATCTCGGCGGCCAACCTGGCATCGCTGGGCCTGCTCGTCCACTACCTCATCGCCGGCGGCGACGGTCGACGGCAACTCCCTGGTGCGCTCGGCCTTCGCGGTGTGGGGCACGTTCGTGATCGCCTTCTCCCTCTGGTACTGGGAGCTCGACGGGGGCGGCCCGGTGTCGCGCCATCAGAACACCGAGCCCAACCACGACTTCCTCTTCCCCCAGCAGGCCAGCCCCGACGTGTTCACCGCGCCGTGGCTGCCCAACTTCGTGGACTACCTCTACACGTCCTTCACGAACTGCACCGCGTTCAGCCCCACCGACACCATGCCCCTCACCACCTGGGCCAAGTTGTTGATGATGGTGCAGTCGGCATCGGCGTTCGTCACCGTCGCCCTGGTCGCCGCCCGCGCCGTCAACATCCTCAGCTAGGCACCACCCGACGTTCTCGGCGCGCAACGATCAGGGGCTCAGGGGCCTGGCGCTGACGGCGAGCTCGGCGCGCTCGGCCAGCTCGGGGGCCTCGGCCGGGGAGAACGCCACCGGCGCACCGAAGGCGGCCTGGCGGGACACCCGCCGCAGGGCGGCCAGCACGGGCCGGCCGACCAGCAGCACGAGCACGGCGTTGGTGACGGCCCGGGGCAGGTCCCAACCCAGGGCGGTGGCGAGGTGGAAGGCCCAGAACCGCTGCAGGTTCTCGACCGTCCGACGCCCCGGCCACGAAGCGACACCTGGGTGCCGCGCGCTCGAGCCGAACGGCCAGAACCAGAAGTCGAGCAGCAGGCCGTAGGCCAGGCCGGCGACGAACCCGTAGGCCGGCCAGCAGCACGAGCTCGCGCCGACCCCTGGCCGGCGGCAGGCACCCGGCGAAGAAGCCGACCCAGGCCGCGCCGAACATCTGGAACGGCAGCCACGGGCCGACCCCGCCGGTGATGAGGGCCGAGGCGAAGATGGTCAGCGCGCCGAGCACGAAGCCGAAGCCCCGGCCCAGCACCCGACCCGACGGGATGAGCAGGAAGAACACCGGCTCGAAGCCCGACACGCCGCCGGGCAGGCGCATGGCGCACCCGCACGCGGCCAGCACCCCGAGCAGGGCCACCGCCTTGGCGTCGAGGGCGCCCTCGGCGATCTCGGCCACGACGATGGCGAACAGCAGCGGCAGCAGGGCGACGAAGATCCACGGGGCGTCGGCGCTGTGGGCCAGGTTCTCGCTGCCGTGGGGCTGGGCCAGCAGCGGCCAGCCGAACGCCACCAGCCCGAGCGCCGAGGCCACCGCCAGCAGCACCCAGGCCCGGGGCCGCAGGCGCAGCGCCCGGCCGTCGCCCGTGGCCGGCGGCGTCACGGGCGCGTCACGGCGCCGGTCGCGGGCGCGGTCACGGCGTCGACTCCGGCCAGGGCCTTCTCGACCTCGGCCACCGTGAGCCACGGCTCGGGGGCCAGCACCTTGGCCACCTGCGGGGCGAACACCGGCGAGTGGCTCGACGACCTCGCGGGCCGGGCCGTCGGCCACGACCTCGCCGTCGGCCAGCACCACCACCCGGTCGGCCACCCGGGCCACCACCTCGACGTCGTGGGTGGCGAGCACCACCGCGTGGCCGTCGGCCGCCAGCTCGCTCGAGCAGCGCCGACGAGCCGGTCCTTGGCCTCGTAGTCGAGGCCGCGGGTGGGCTCGTCGAGCACGACCACCGGCGGCGCCGGCGGCCAGCACGACGGCCAGGGCCAGGCCGAGGCGCTGGCCCTCGGACAGGTCGCGGGGGTGGGCCTCGGGGTCGACGCCGGGCACGACCGCGCTCGAGCGGTGGCCGCCGTCGTGCCGGGCGTCGAGGTCGCGCGTCGTGGTCGTTGGCCCGGCACTCGGCGGCCACCGAGTCGGCGTTCAGCAGGAGTCCCGGCGTCCTGGGGCACCATGCCGATCAGCCGGATGGCCGTCGGCCGGGCGCAGCCGCGTGCGGCTCGCGACCGTCGAGCTCGACCGTGCCCGACTGCGGCGCCCGCAGCCCGACCAGGTGCGCCGAGCAGGGTCGACTTGCCCGGCGCCGTTGCGACCCATGACCGCCAGCACCTCGCCGGCGCGCACCTCGACGGTCGACGCCGCGCAGCGCCACCACCGGCCCGTAGGCGGCGTGCAGGCCCGACACCGAGGCCGCGCCGGCCGTCGCGACCGCCGGTGGTCGAGACCGGCGGGGTCGAGACCGCGCGGGGTCGAGGCGGCCAGGGCCTGGCGCAGCGGGCCGGCCGCCCGGCGGGCGTCGCGGATCGACAGCGGCAGCGGCGACCAGCCGGCCAGCCGGCCGAGCTCGACCACCGGCGGCGCCACCGGCGAGGTGGCCATGATCGCGGCCGGGTCGCCCGACCTCGACCGGGCCGCCGCCGCCGGGCAGCATGCAGGATCCGGTCGGCGTACTGCACCACCCGCTCGAGGCGGTGCTCGGCCACCAGCACGGTGATGCCGAGGTCGTGGACCAGTCGGGTCAGCGCGGCCAGCACCTCCTCGGCCGCGGCCGGGTCGAGCGCCGAGGTCGGCTCGTCGAGCACCAGCACCCGGGGCGAGGCGGTCAGCACCGAGCCGATGGCCACCCGCTGCTGCTGGCCGCCCGACAGCGTGACCAGCGGGCGGTCGCGCAGCTCGTGCAGGCCGAGCAGGTCGAGCGTGTCCTCGACCCGGCGGCGCATGACGTCGGGCGGCCACGCCCAGGTTCTCCATGGCGTAGGCCAGCTCGTCCTCGACGGTGTCGGTGACGAAGCCGGCGGCCGGGTCCTGCCCGACGACGCCGACCAGGTCGGCCAGGTCGCGGGGCGGGTGGTCCTCGGTGCGGCGGCCGTCCACCGACACCGACCCCGGTCAGCAGGCCGCCGGTGAAGCGGGGCACCAGCCCGTTGACCGCCCGCAGCAGCGTCGACTTGCCCGAGCCGGTCCGCCCGACCACCAGGCACAGCTCGCCCTCGGGGATCGTGCAGGTCGACGTCCGGTCAGCGTCGGGCCGGTCGGCCCCGGGATAGGTGAAGCGTGACGTGGTCGAAGCGGATCATGCCGCCACCGCGTCCGGCGCCGCGTCGACGCCGGCCCGGTCCGGCCGCCGAGCCCCGCCGGGCCCGCTGCCGTCGGGTCGGCCCGGCGGCGGCCGCGGCGGTGGCCGTCCGCAGGAACGCGGGCGGGCGGGGAGCCGCCACCGACGGGCAGCAGGGCCGACCACGATGCCGGCCACCGCGGCCAGCGGCAGGGTCGGCCAGGCCAGCGGGTAGGCCGAACGGGTTCGAGCGCCTGCGGCGCCGCCGGGCAGCCGGGCGGCCACGATCATGCCGGCCAGCGCGGCCAGCCCCGACAGCGCCACGACCCACTCGGCCAGCCGCCACGGGTCGGGGCGGTAGCGGGTGCGCACCGCCCGCCGGCCGCCGGCGAAGAGGCCGGCGGCCAGCGCCACCGACCCGACGCCCAGCAGCGGCAGGCCCAGGGCCCGGGGCGCGCCGGCGTCGAGCACGCCGTAGAGCCCGACCGCCACGGCCAGCAGCCCGAGCCCGGTGGCGAGCGACGTGACGCCGGCGCACGCCGGGCGCCACCGTGGCCCGGCGGCCGTAGCCCCGGGTGTCCATCGACGCGGCCAGCGCCACCGACCGGTCGAGCGCGCCTTCGAGCACGGGCAGGGCCATGCCCCGCAGCGCGGCCACGCCCCGCACCGGCCGGCCCCGCAGGCGGCGGGCCTCGCGGATGCGGCCGGCCTGGATCACGGCCTGCGGCGCGAACGACAGGGCCACGGTGACGGCCACGCCGGCCTCGTAGAGCGACGGCCGGCAGGCCCGCAGCATGCGGTACGGGCTGCACAGCGAGTTGACCGCGCCGAAGCAGATGAGCACCGCGGCCAGGCGCAGGCCCTGGTTGAAGGCGATGACCAGCGCCTCGAGCGTGACCGGGCCGCCGAGGCTGACGCCGGCCATCCACGACGGCAGGGCGACCGACGGCAGCGTGAACAGCGTCGTGCCGGGCAGGCGCGTCGCCGAACAGGATCTGGATGACCATGCGGAACACGACCACGAACACGGCCAGGCGGACGAACGAGCCGAACGACCGGGCCCACGGCGCCGACGTGCGCCGGGCGGCCACCACGTAGGCGACCACGCGCGATGATCAGGGCCAGCAGGAACGGGTTGGTCGTGCGCATGGCGGCGGCGGCCAGCCCGCCGGCCCACAGCCACCAGGCGCCGGGGTGCAGCAGCCGGCGCGTCGCCGGGTGGCGGGCCATCGGTCAGTCCTCCGGCCGGGCCCGCAGGCGCCAACCGGCGGCCAGGCCCAGCGCGGCGATGGCCACGATCACCGCGACCACCGCCACGGGCACGCCCGGCGACGAGGCCGCGGACCGGGCCCCTGGCGCGGCACCGTCAGCCTGCTCCCCGCCCGGCCCGTTGGCGACGTCGGCCCCGGCGGCCCCTCCCGACCCGTCAGCCGTCACCGTCGACGGGGCGGGTGATGCCGCGGCGATGTCGCCGGGGCCGGAGCCCGACACCGTGGTCGGGGGCGTGGGGTTGCCGGCGACAGCGGAAGCGGCGCCCGGGTGGGGCGGCACCGTCGCCGGCCGCGGGTCGGCGGCGCCGCCGCCGGCGGGTCCGGTGGTCGGGGGCACGGTCGGTGGGGCGACGGTGGGGCACACGGTGGTGGGGTCCACCCGCGGCGGCGGGTCGTGGGGGTTGCCCCCACCGCGGACGAAGTGCCAGCCGTCGACCTCGCCGTCGCCCGGGGTGCGGCCCGCCGGGCCCACCCCGGAGTAGGCCCACGTGGTGGCGGTCCGGGCCTTGTACCAGTAGCTCCAGTAGTCGTACTGCGTCCCGTCCTTGCGGCCGCAGTCCGTGTCGTTGGGGTAGCCGTCGATGGCGCACACGAGGCCGCTCTGGCTGAGGCGGACGGTGTGCCCGGTGGCGACCAGCAGCTGGATGCCGTTGCCCCCGGGAGCCCCGCACCGGGCCCACGGTGGGGGGCGGGACGACGGCGGAGAGCTGGTCGCCGAAGTCGATGACCAGGCCCACCCGGGCATCGGCCGCCGAGGCGCAGCCCGTGGACCCGAGGGCGGCTCGGCCCAGCGATGTGCCCGCCAGCGCGGCCGGCCCCGCCAGCACGGCCACCATGACCAGGCCGCCGAAGAGGGCGGCCGCTCGATGGGTCCGCCGGGCGCGGGCGGGGGCGGGCTTGGGGGACACTCGACTCCTTGGGGCGAACGATGAAGCCCCAGCAGGTCGACCACCCGGTACGGGGGACGGTCCGGAGCCCCAGCATCCGCAGTCCGACGACGGTGGTGGAGCAAACGACGCCACCCCGGGCGTTCCGGCTCACGGACTCGAATCTCGGTCCGCCTACGGTTGCGGGTCAGCGCCGGAATCAGACCGGCTTCCCCCAGAGGTGACGCATCAGTTGTGGTCCAGAGGACACCACAGCCGACCGCTGACCGTCAATCACGCCCGATCGTCGGCCGTCGATCAGCCCACGTCGGCCGGAGGGCCCTCAGAACTCGATGCCCCGGCGAGCGCGGACGCCCTGGTCGAAGGCGTGCTTGACCTTGCGCATCTCGGTGACGGTGTCGGCCAGCTCGATCAGCTCAGGAGGGGCGTCCCGTCCGGTGATCACGACGTTGGTGCCGGGGGCCCGGTCCCGCACCCCGGCCACCACGTCGTCCACCGGCACCCAGCCGAAGCGTGACCAGGTAGGTCAGCTCGTCGAGGATGAGCAGGTCGTAGTCGGCCCGAGGCCAGCTTGTCGCGAGCCGTGGCCCACGCCTGGCGCCCGATCTCGGCCGTCTGCTCGAGGTCGTCGGAGTCCCAGGTGAAGCCGTCACCCATGGCGCTCCACTCGATGCCGAGCTGCGTCGGCCGCCTTCTGCTCGCCGGTGTTCCAGTCGCCGCTCTTGATGCACTGCACCACCCCGACCCGCCAGCCCCGGGCCCAGCCCCGCACCATGACCCCGAACGCCGCCGACGACTTGCCCTTGCCGTCGCCGGTGTTGACGATGACGATCGACGTCGGCCGGCCGCCGGGGCCGGGGGACGGGCGGGCCGGCGCTTCGGTGGGGATCGGCGAGGTCGGAGGGTCGGCGGCGGCCATGCGGGCGAGCGTAGCCAGGCGCCGCCAACCCGCTCCGGCGATGATCCTGCCCCTCCCCGGGGGCTCATCCATCGCCGGTTCGGGAGGGAACGTCAGGCGAGCCGGCGCCGGAAGAACTCGATGGTGGGAGCCATGGCTTGGGGCTTGAGCGTCTCGGCGTGCCCGGCACCGGGAACGGCCACGGCCTGAGCGGCGACGCCCTTGGCCGTCAGCGCGGCGGCCATGCGCTGGCTCTGGTCGAAGGGCGCGAAGTCGGTCTGGGAGGAGGTGAGGTACATGGGCGGCGTGGCCGCGGTGACCCCGTTCACCGGGGAAGCGGCCGCGAACCGCTGAGGGCACTGGCGCAGGGTGCACCCCAGGAAGTCGGTGAACGACCCGGGCGAGCTGATGCCGATGCAGATGGATTGGCCCATGCACCCCGCCGGCGGGTTGGCGGGATGGGGCTTGCCGTCGGGCGGCGCCAGCACCGTCAGGTCGGACATGCCCGACCAGGTGGCCACGGCCCGGATCGGCGGGAGCGACGAGTCCCCCGAGCCCTGCGTGCCGACCAGCAGGGCCAGGTTCCCGCCGGCGGACACCCCGAACACCCCGACCCGCGCCGGGTCGACGCCGAGCTCGGCCGCATGCTGCTGGACGTAGCGGACCCAGGTCTGGCTGTCCTGGACCTGGTGCGGGTAGCGGTCGGGGCCGGCGAGGTCGTAGTTGACCGAGACGGCCACGAAGCCGGCCCCGGCGAAGCTCCGGGCGATGCCGGCCAGGTCGGCCTTGTCCCCCGACGTCCACGCCCCGCCGTGGATCATCACGATGGCGGGGCGGCGCTCGGTGCCGGTCGTCGACGTGGTGGCGGTGGTGTACACGTCCGCGCTCAACTGCGGACCCCGGCCCGAGGGCACGGTGACGTCGCGGGTCACGTGGACGGTGGCCGGGCCGCTGCAGCCGCTCAACCCGATCACGACGAGCAGGGTGGCGACCACCACCGTCGACCCGCGTCGCCGCCGCAGCATGTCCTGAACCTAGCGGCTGCGCGCCGGCAGGTTTCGGCGTCAATGACCCCCCGTCCAGCGAAAGGTATCGGCGCCGAAACGCGGGTTAGCCTCGCTGGTGGTCATGTTCTCCCCTCCCACGCCGACCCTTCATCGCCGCCGCGAGGACGACCTCGACCTGCCGCTGCTGGTCTGGGTCCTGCCCGAGCCGATGTGCGTGATCGCCTCGTCCGTGCTCGGCGGCGGCTCGGTCCGCGGTCGTGGATCCTCAACGCCCAGGTCCGGCCCGGCTACGACCGGCTCGACCCGGCCGTCCACCTGCCGAGCTGGCCGCGTGGCCCGGGCTCGACGGCGTCGACGCCGGGGTGGGGCTGCTCACCGCCGCCGACGTGGACGCCTGGCGATCGAACGAGGACGGTGGCGTGCGGGTCGATGCCACCGTCGGCGTGCGGGTGCCGACGTGGGCGGCGGCGCCGCGCCGGCACCGTCGACCGCGATCTCGCCCGGCGAACGGTGCCGGGGACCATCAACCTCGTCGCCTTCGTCCCCGCCCCCTGACCGCCGGCGCCCTCGTCAACCTGGTGGCCACCGCCACCGAGGCCAAGACCCAGGCCCTGCTCGACGCCGGGCGTCCCGGGCACGGGCACCGCCACCGACGCCGTGTGCTCGTGGCCTGCCCCGTCGCCGCCGGCCGACGACCAGGAGCCGTTCGGCGGGCCCGCGGTCGCCCGGCGGCTCGGCCCTGGCCCGGGCCGTGCACGCCGCCGTGCTGGCCGGCACGCGCCGACAGCCTCGGCGCATCGATGCCCCGGTCGAGCGTCCTCGTCGACCGTCGGCGGACGCGCCGGCGTCGGTGATCACGCTCGTGCCTCGGCGGCGCCCGGTCGGGCAAGTCGGCGCTGGCCGAGCGCCTCGTCCTGGCCCGCCCCGGCCCGCTGCGTCTACCTGGCCACCGGCCGGGCCGACCCGACGCCGACATGGCCGAGCGGATCGACCGCCCACCGGGCCGACCGCGACGCCCGCTTCCACGACCGTCGAGGCCGGCCCGGACCTGGCCGCCGCCCTGCGCGACGCGCCGGCCCGACCCACGCTGGTCGACGCGCTCGGCACCTGGGTGGCCGCCCACCACGACTTCGCCGGCCCCGGGTTCAGCCGACAGGTCGACGACCTGGTCGACGTCCTGCGGGGCTGGGCCGACGCCGCCCACCGTCCTGGTCGTCGTGTCCGACGAGGTCGGGCTGGGGGTGCACCCCGAGTCCGAGGTCGGGCCGCCGGTTCCGCGACGTGCTCGGCGGGCTCAACCAGCGGGTGGCCGCGCGTGGCCGACGACGTCGTGCTCGTCGTGGCCGGCCGCGTGCTGCGGCTCGAGACGGTCGAGACGCTGGGGTCGGTCGTGAGGCGGGCGCATCGCCTTCCTCACCCCGTTCGGCGGCGCGGCGCACGCCCAACCCGACGGCCATGACCTGGTTCCCGGTGGTCGGCGCGCTCATCGGCCTCGCCCTCGGCGGGCTGTGGTGGGGGGCCGACCGCCTGTGGCCGCCGCTGGTCAGCGCCGCGCTGGTGGTGGCCGCCGACCTCGGCCTCACCGGGCATGCTGCACCTCGACGGGCTGGCCGACAGCGCCGACGGGCTGCTCGCCCCGATGGACCGGGCCCGCCGGCTCGAGGTCATGGCCGACCCGCCGCACCGGGGCCTTCGGCGTGGCCGCCGTGGCCATCGTGCTGGTGCTGCGGGTCGCCGCCCTGAGCGCCATCACCCCGGCGCCCGCTGCTGCTCGCCGCGCTGTGGTGCGCGTCCCGCACGGCCATGGCGGTCATCGCCCGCACGCTGCCCTACGCCCGCCCCGACGGGCTGGCCGCGCGCCTTCCTCGGCGGGCGCGCCGCTGCCGGTGGCGCTGCGGCGGCACGCGTGCTGGCCGCCGGCCCTGGCCATCGCCGGCGGCGGGCACCTGGCCAGCCGGTCGGTCGGCGTCGCTGGCCGTCGGCGCCGCCTCGCCACCGCCGGCCTGGTCGCCGCCCTCGCCCATCGGCGCCTCGGCGGCTTCACCGGCGACGTGCTCGGCGCGGCCGGGCGTCCTCGGCGAGACCGTCGGCCTGCTCGTGCTCGCCGCCCGATGGTGAGCCGCGCGCCGACGCGCCCGCGGGTGCCGGCCGCTCTGGGCGCGGCCCTGGGCGTCCTCCTCGACGCCCGGCTGCGGCGAGCCGCCGATCGAGCCCCATCCGGTGGCCGCCTTCGGCTCGACCATGCAGGCCTTCGAGCGGCGGGCCTACGACGGCACCCGGGCCGGCGGCGTCGTCCACGCCGGCGTCGGCCTCGGCCTCGGCGTCGGCGGCCGGGGCGCTCGCTCGGGTCGAGGGGCCGCTGGCCACCACCGCGGCCACCGCCGTGGCCGTCGCCGGCCGCGGCCTGGGCGACGCCGCCGCCGCAGGTCGGCGACGCGCCTCGACCGTCGGCGACCTCGACGGCGCCCGCCGCGCCGCTGCCCAGTCCTGGTCGGTCGCGACCCCAGCGGGCCTCGACGAGGCCGACATCGCCCGGGCCGTCGTCGAGTCGGTGGCCGAGAACACCGTCGACGCGGTGGTGGCCCCGGCCTGCTGGGCCGCCGCTGGCCGGCGCGCCCGGCGCGCTCGGCTACCGCGCCGTCAACACGCTCGACGCCATGGTCGGCCACCGCTCCGCCCGCTACGCCGAGTACGGCTGGGCCAGCGCCCGCCTCGACGACGTCGCCAACTGGGTGCCGGCCCGGCTCACCGCCGCCCTGGTGGTCGGCCGTGCGGCCCGGCTCGGCGGCCGGCCGTGGCTGCGGGCCGTGCGCCGACGACGCGCCCGCCCATCCGTCGCCCAACAGCGGCGTGGCCGAGGCCGCCTTCGCCGCCGCCCTCGGGCTGCGCCTCGGGGGCGTGAGCCGCTACGGCGACCGGGTCGAGGTCCGCCCGCCCCTCGGCGACGGCCGCCCGCCGCGAGCCGGCCGACATCGCCGCGCGCCGTGGCCCTGTCCGACGACGTCGGCGCTGGCCCTGGCCGGCGCTGCTGGCCGGCGTCGGCACCGCCGTCGGTCTGCGGCGCTGGCTCCGATGGCTGCGATCGTGACCGACTCCTCGACGGGGCGCCGCGCTCCCGCCGCCGGGCGAGCACGGTGGCGACGGGCCCGCGGTGGCCGCCGCCCTCGGGCTCGAGCCCCGCCGACCTCCTCGACCTGTCCCAGAGCCTCAACCCGTTCGCCGCCGACCCCGCGCCCGATCGTGGCCCGCCACCTCGACGCGGCTCGGCCGCTACCCCGACGACCGCGCCGGCCACCGCCGCCCTGGCCGAGGCCATGGGCGTCGACCGCCGGGCGGCTGCTGCTGACCAACGGCGGCGCCGAGGCCATCGCCCTGGTCGCCGCCGACCTCGGCCGCGGCCGGGTCGACGAGCCCGACTTCGGCCTCTACCGCCGCCACCTCGGCCCGTCGATCCCGGCGGGCCCCGGTTCCGCTCCAACCCGCACAACCCGACCGGCCTGCTGGCCGCGCCCGACGAGCACGGCCGCCGTGTGGGACGAGGCGTTCTACCCGCTGGCCACCGGGTCGCTGGACCCGGGGCGACGCCGAGCAGGTCGCTCGTGCGTCGGCTCGCTCACCAAGCTGCTGGCCTGTCCCGGGCTGCGGGTCGGCTACGTGCTCGGCCCCGACGCCGACGTCATCGACCGGCTGCGGCGCCGCCGCCCGGCCTGGTCGGTGAACGGCCTGGCCGCCGGCGCGCTGCCCGAGCTGCTGGCCACCGTCGACCTGCCCCGGTGGGCCGGAGGCCGTCCGCCGGGCCCGCCGGCGGCTGGTCGCCCTGCTGGCCGACCACGGCCTGGACGGCGGCGCCCTCGGACGCGCCCTGGGTGCTGGTCGATGCGCTGCCCTGGGTGGCACCGCCGCCGACCTGCGCCTCCGCCTGGCCCGCCACGGCGTGCTCGTCCGGGACTGCGCGTCGTTCGGCCTGCCGACGGTCGCCCGCATCGCGGTGCCCGACGACGCCGGCCTGGCCCGGCTCGCCCGAGCCCTGCGCGAGGCCCTACCCTTCGCCGCTTCTGGTCCGCCGCCGGTCCACCCCGGTCGGGATCGCTTCGACCCTCCTTCTCCACCTCCGTCTCCACCTTCTCCGCACCAGGACGTCCACCGATGATCCTCCAACCGCTCCTCGATGCGGTGCTCGTCGACCTCGGCGGCACCGTCGTCGACGAGGCGCCGCCGGCGACCGCCGTCGCCGACCTCGCGGTCGCAGCTCCGGCCCGGGGCGCTCGACGACCTGACCGCCATCGCCGCCGCAGGTCCGCCTGGGCGCCGTCACCAACACCGCCACCATGACCGAGGCCGACGTGCGGGCCCTGCTCGAGCCGAGCGGCGTCGAGCGCCCTGCTCGAGGTCCTGGTCACGTCGGTCGACGTCGGCGCGGCCAAGCCCGAGCCCGAGCCGCTGCTGGTGGCCCTGGACCGCCTCGGGCTCGCCGACCCGGCCGGGTGCTCTACGTCGGCGACCGCCCACCGACGCCGAGGCCGCCGCGGCCGCCGGCATGGCCTACGCCGACGTCGCCGACGGCACCATCGCCGAGGCGGTCGACGGCCTGGGTCGAGCGCGACGGCCGGCAGCCGCTTCGAGGCGGCCCGGGCCGCGGTCCGCCCCGGTGACGCCGGCCGCCGGCGCCGAGGCCACCGCCCTGCAGCAGCGCCTGACCAAGCCCCCGGGCGCGCTCGGCCGGCTCGAGAGCGGCCGGCATCCAGCTGGCCGCCATCGCCCGGACGTCGCCGCCCCCGGTCCCCGAGCCGGCGCGTGGTCGCCGTGTTCGCCGGCGACCACGGCGTGCTCGCCGCCGGGCGTCTCGCCTGGCCCCAGGAGGTCACCGCCCAGATGGTGGCCAACTTCGCCGACGGCGGCGCCGCCATCAACGTGCTGGCCCGCCACGCCGGGGCCGAGGTGCAGGTGGTCGACGTCGGGCGTGGCCACCCCGCTGCTCGACCGACGAGGGCGTGCTGCGGCGCAAGGTGGGCCCGGGCACCGCCGACCTGTCCGCGGGTCCGGCCATGACCCGCACCGAGGCGCTGCTCGCCCTCGACGTCGGGGTCGAGGTGGCCGCGCGGGCCGTCGCCGGCGGCGCCCGCTGCCTGCTCACCGGCGACATGGGCATCGGCAACACCACGCCGTCGGCCGCGCTCATCGCCGCCATCACCGGGCTGCCCGCCGGCCGAGGTCACCGGCCGGGGCGCCGGGGCCGACGACGCGGTGCTGGCCCGCAAGATCGCCGTCGATCGAGCGGGCGCTCGAGCGGGTGCAGGCCACGGCCGGCGCGCTCACCCTGCTGACCGGAGGTCGGCGGACTCGAGATCGCCGCGCTGGCCGGCTTCATCGTCGGCGGCGCCGACGGCCGGCGTGCCGGTGCTCATCGACGGCGTGATCGCCGCCGCCGCCGCCCTGGTGGCCGTGTCGATCTGCCCGCCGGCCCAGCGACTACCTGGTCGCCGGCCACCGCTCGGTCGAGCCGGGGGCGACGCGCCGCCCTCGAGTACCTCGGCCTCGAGCCGCTGCTCGACCTCGACCTGCGCCTCGGCGAGGGCTCGGGCGCCAGCCCTGGCCCTGCCGGTGCTGCAGGCCGCGGCCAAGATCCTCCACGAGATGGCCACCTTCGACAGCGCCGGCGTCACCGAGGCCTCCCCCGCCTCCGGCGCCTCCCCGAGTCCGGCGCCGTCCGGCGCGTTCGACGCGTCGTCGAGCCGGCGTAGAAGCGGGTGGTCCATACTCGGCGGGTGAAGATCTGCTTCGTGTGCCTGGGCAACATCTGCCGGTCGCCCACGGCCGAGGGCGATCATGGCGGCCAAGGTGGCCGAGGCCGGCCTGACCGACGTGATCGAGGTCGACAGCGCCGGCACCGGCGGCTGGCACCGGGGCGAACCGGCCGACGAGCGGGCCGGCGGCCGAGGCGCGCCGCCGGGGCGTCGACGCTCACCAGCCGGGCCCGCCAGGTGCACGCCGGCGACTTCGCCTACTTCGACCTGCTGGTGGCCATGGACCGGGCCAACGAGGCCGACCTGCTCGAGCTGGCCCCGACCGCCGACGGCCCGGGCCAAGGTGCGCCTGCTGCGCTCGAGTTCGCCCCCGGCGGCGGCGACCAGCGCCGGCGGCGACCGACGCCGCGAGCGCTCGACGTGCCCGACCCCTACGACGGCGGGCGCAGCGCGGCTTCGCCGACGTGTTCGACCTCATCGACGACGCCTGCGCCGGCCTGCTGGCCCACGTCCTGCGCCGACGCGTCCGCTGGGACGACGCCGTCGTGATCGACCCGGCCATCGCCGCCGCCATCGGCGAGGCGCTCGGCGTGGCGCGTCCGCTCCGCCCGACCGGTCGGCGGCGGCGAGAGCAGCGACGCCTGGCGGGTCGAGCTCGACGACGCCACCCTCGTGTTCGCCAAGACGAACTCCGACGGCCGACCCCGAGCTCTTCGCCTGCGAGGCCGACGGCCTGGGCCGCCTCGGCGGCCACCGGCCACCGTGCGGGTGCCCGGTGTGCTGGCGGTGGGGGCCGAGGGGCCGGATCGCTTCATCGTGCTCGAATGGATCGAGCCGGGCCGCCCCGACGCCCGACCACGACGACGAGCTGGGCGGCGAGCTGGCCGACCTGCACCGCACCACCGCTCCCCGCTTCGGCCTCGACCGCGACACCATCACCGGGCGCCGCCGCCAGCCCAACGCCTGGTGCGACACCTGGGCCGAGCTCTACGGCGAGTACCGGCTGCGCCCGACGCTGCGCCTGGCCGTCGACGCCGAGCGCCTGACCGCGCCCACCGTGGCCCGGGTCGAGCGGGTCATCGACCGGCTGCCCGAGCTGGTCGGGCCCGCCCGAGCCGCCGGCGCTGATCCACGGCGACCTGTGGGCCGGCAACGCCCTGGTCGACTCCGACGGGCGGCCTGGCTCATCGACCCGGCCGTCTCGTACAGCCATCGGGAGATGGACCTGGCCATGATGCGGCTGTTCGGCGGCTTCGGCCCCGGGGTGTTCGCCGCCTACGAGGCCCGCTACCCCCTGGCCGACGGGCTGGCAGGACCGGGTCGAGCTCTACCAGCTGTTCCCGCTGCTGGTGCACACGCTGCACCCGTCGCCGGCCGGCTACGTCGGCGCGGTCGACGAGATCGCCCGCCACTACGCCTGATCTGCTCCCCGTTCTGGCGTCCCTGGTGTCGGCAATGGCGGTCAGGAGGGACGCCGGAACGGAGAGCGGGATGCCGCGGTTTCTGACGCGCCGTCAGGACGCGCTACCGTCCCCACGCCCGGCCGGCCCGGGCGCGAACAGGGGGACAGGCATGAAGCTGGGCCTGATGTGGGGCTACTGGGGAGCGGGGCCGCCGCCCGACGTGATCCCCGTGACCCAGGAGGCCGAGCGCCTCGGCTTCGACTCGGTGTGGAGCGCCGAGGCGTGGGGCTCCGACGCCTTCTCGCCGCTGGCCTGGATCGCCGGGCACACCTCGACCATCAAGCTCGGCACCGGCGTCGTGCAGCTCGCGGCCCGCACCCCGACGGCCACCGCCATGGCCGCCATCACCATCGACCACATCTCCAACGGCCGCTTCCAGCTCGGGCCTCGGGCGTGTCGGGCCCGCAGGTCGTCGAGGGCTGGTACGGCCGCCCGTCGAACAAGCCGCTGGCCCGCACCCGCGAGTACGTCGAGATCATCCGCCGGGTGCTGCGCCGCGAGGAGCCGCTCGACTTCCAGGGCGAGTTCTACCAGCACCCCTACCACGGCGAGGGCAGCGTCGGGCTGGGCAAGCCGCTGCGGTCGATCATCCACCCGCTGCGCGCCGACATCCCGATCTTCCTCGGCGCCGAGGGCCCGAAGAACGTGGCCATGACCGCCGAGATCGCCGACGGCTGGCTGCCGCTCTACTACTCGCCCCACCACCCCGAGGTCTACGCCGAGTCGCTGGCCGGGCGCCGGGCCCGACTTCGAGATCGTCGCCGGGGCCCAGGTCAACATCAACGACGACCTCGAGCAGGCCCTGATGCCGGTGAAGATGATGCTCGGCTTCTACATCGGCGGCATGGGGGCCAAGGGCCAGAACTACCACACCAAGCTCATGCAGCGGTTCGGCTACGAGGCCGAGGCGCTGAAGATCCAGGAGCTGTTCTTCGAGGGCAAGCGCGACGAGGCCATCGCCGCGGTGCCCGACGAGTTCGCCGACGCCATCTCGCTGTGCGGCTCGCCCGAGCGCATCCGCGACCGGGTGGCGGCGTGGGACGAGAGCGCCGGTGTCGACCCTGCTCGTCTACTCCCCCGGCGGCCCCGAGGCCCTGCGCACCCTGGCCGAGATCCTGCTCTAGGAGACCCCGACCATGACCGATCGTCGACCGCCCGACCGGCCCCGACGCACCCGACCCACCCCGACATCAACCTCACCGACGGGCCCGTTCTACGGCAACGACCCCCACCCGCTGTTCACGTGGATGCGGGCCAACGCGCCCGTCTACTTCGACGAGAACAGCGGCGTGTGGGGCATCACCCGCTACGCCGACCTCAAGGCCATCTCGGCCGACCCGAAGACGTTCTCGAACGCCGGCGGCATCCGCCCCGACAACGGCCCGCTGCCGATGATGATCGACATGGACGACCCCGACCACCTGCGCCGCCGCAAGCTGGTCAACAAGGGCTTCACGCCCCGCCGGGTGCGCGACAGCGAGGAGCGCATCCGCCTGGTGTGCGACTCGATCATCGACGACGTCTGCGAGCAGGGCTCGTGCGACCTCGTGCGCGACATCGCCGCGCCGCTGCCCATGATCATGATCGGCGACGCGCTGGGCGTGGCCCCCGAGGACCGCGACGACCTGCTGCGCTGGAGCGACGACATGGTCAGCGCGCTGAGCGGCTCGTCCTCGTCGGAGGAGGCGCTCATGCGAGGCCATGAACGCCTTCATCGAGTACGAGCGCGTACAGCAGCCCGGGTCATCGCCGAGCGGCGGGCCAACCCCGGCGCCGACGACCTCATGGGCATCCTGGTCGACGCCGAGGTCGACGGCGACCGCCTCGACGACCTCGAGCTGATCCACGAGTCGCTGCTCATCCTGATCGGCGGCGACGAGACCACCCGCCACGTCATCAGCGGCGGCATGCACGAGCTGCTCGACGCACCCCGACCAGCGGCGACGCCTCGTCGCCGACCCGACGCTCATGCCCGGCGCGGTCGAGGAGATGCTGCGGTGGGTCTCGCCCATCCGCAACATGGCCCGCACCGTCACCCGCGACGTCGACCTTCGCGCGGCCAGCCGCTGCGCCAGGGCCAGAAGCTGCTGCTGCTCTACCCGTCGGCCAACCGCGACGAGGCGGTGTTCGACGACCCGTTCCGCTTCGACATCGCCCGCACCCCGAACGACCACGTGGCCTTCGGCTTCGGCACCCACTTCTGCATGGGCGCCAGCCTGGCCCGGCTCGAGATCTCGGTCATGGTCGAGCGGCTCCTGGCCCGCCTCCCCGACCTCGAGGCTCGCCGGCGACACGCCCCTGCGGCCGGCCAACTTCGTGAGCGGCTACGAGCCGATGCCGGTGCACGTTCACCCCCACCGCCAAGGTCGGCGTCGGCGCCGTCTGACCCCGTCTCGACTCCGTCTGGCGTCCTGGGTCGGTCCCGACCGCACCAGGGACGCGAACGGCGAGACGGGGTCAGCGCTTGACCAGGGTGACGGTGACCCGGATGCCGTCGTCGGCCACCTCGGTCAGGTCCGGGTCGTAGCGATAGCCGAGCGGGTGGTCGAACTCGGCCAGCCCGTCGACCTCGGCCAGCTGGGTCGGCCAGCACGTGGCGCGACCAGCGCGCCCTTGAGCAGCTTGTTCCAGTGGGTGACGGTCACCAGCTCGGTGCGGCCGCCCCGCGCGCACGGCGTCGAGGAAGCGCACCGAGATCACCGCCGTCGGCGACGCCGGCGCCGCCGCCCAGGTCGGGGCTCCAGGCGGCGCGCGTGCTCGTTGGGCAGCAGGTTCCACACGACCGACCGCCGACCTCGGGGGCCAGGGCGGCGGTCACCGCCGGGCGCCACCAGGTCGACAGCTTGCCGAGCCGACCGAGCGGGCCCCCATCTTGAGCTTGTAGTCGGGGATGGGATCGGCCGGCGCGACCACGCCCCACAGCCCCGAGAAGATCCGCACCTGGCGCGTCGAGCCGGCGGCGGTGGGCAGCCGGCAGCGAGCGATGGTCGAGGGCGTCGTAGAGCACGCCGATGTAGCGCTCGATGGCCGGCAGCGTCGGCGCCGTCGGCCGCCACCCGGTTCGGTCTCGGTGGCCGCGGCCAGGGCGACGCCCTTCACCCCGAGCAGCGTGGCGCGGGCCACGCCGCCGAGCCCCGCATGGCCACTCGCAGGGCGGTCAGCGCCGCCACCCGCCGACGGTCCAGCTCGGGGGCGAAGCATGGTGCCGGCCGTCCACGCCGGGCCCGTGCCCCCTGGCGCCTTGCCCTCCGACGGCGGGAGGAGCAGCAGCGGGGGTGGCGGCGGCATCGGGGAGTTCTAGTCGATGCCCGGCGCGGGCCGATCCGGGCCCCGGCCGGCGGGGCGGTCAGGACCTCAGGTCAGGGGTGAGTCAGGCCTGGGCGTTGGCGGCCATGAGCTTGTCGTAGTGCTTGGGCAGGCGTCTCACCTCGAAGGCGGCCACCAGTTCGAGGGTCGCCCATGACGATGGCCCAGATGCCGACCAGCACGATGATCACCGAAAGGGTCTGCCCCGGCCGCCGCAGGGCCCAGATGCCCAGAACGGCCGACACGATGCCGGCGCCCAGGGTGACGCCCCACAGCGGCAGGGTGTCGTGGTTGGCCACCGCGCCGGCCATCAACACGATGCCGGCGACGAGCAGCCAGATCCCGATGAGGGCGGCGATGACCCGCAGCGTCGGCTCGGGCCAGACCAGGATGACCACGCCCAGCGCCGAGGTTGATGACCCCGGACACCCAGGCGTAGGGGCGGGGACCGCCGTCCATCGGGGGCGTGAGGATGTCGAAGATCCCCCGGATGATGAACACGATGCCGACGAACAGCGCCAGGTGCTTCAGCGTCCAGTCCACCTCGAGGATGATCACCCCGGCGATGACGCTGAGCGCGCCCACCAGCGCGAACATCCACCACGTCCTGGCGATGCTCTCGACGTCCTCGCGGCTGACCTCGTCCATCTCGGGCACGGGGCTCATCAACATGGCGGTCGCTCCTCCCGGCGGAGCGCCCCAGGCCCCACCACGACGACCCGGCTGGCGGGCTCGACGCGAGGCTAGGGCCGCCCGGCCGGCCGGCGGGGGACGGTCACCTCACCCGGCGCCCGGAGTCGGGCTCGGAGTAGAGCTCGGCGTCGGGCCGGGGGCGGGCTCAGGCGACGGGCCGGGGGTGCCGAGGGTCGGGCTCGGCCGCATCCGGGTCGGCCGATCCGGGTCGGCGCGTCGGCGTCGGCGTCGCCGACGGGGGCGCCGGGCGCGGCGACCGGGGTCCGGGGGAAGAACACGAGCACGATGCCGGCGCACAGCAGGGCCACGACCGCGGCCACGACCAGGGCGGTGCCCATGGCGTCGGTGAAGGCCACCTTGGCCGTCAGCGGCGAGTTGGGTGGCCGCCGGCGCCCAGGCTCTTGGCCGACCTTGAAGGCACCGCCGACCGAGTCGCGGGCCTGCCCGGCCAGCTCGGCGGGCAGGCCGGCCACCTTGTCGGCCATGGTCGAGCGGTAGGCCGACGACACGAGGCTGCCGAGCACGGCGATGCCGAGGGCGCCGCCGACCTCGCGGGTGGTGTCGTTGACCGCCGAGCCGACGCCGGACTTCGACAGCGGCACCGACGAGATGATGGCGTTGGTGGCCGGGGCGGTGGTGCAGGCCATGCCGATGCCCATGATGACCAGGCCCAGCGCCACCAGCCGTAGTTGCTCGTGGGGGTGAGCGTGGCCGATGACGAGCAGGCCGATGGCACCAGGGTGAGGCCGAACGCCTGCACCCGGGCCTGGCCGCAGCGGGCCACGAAGCCGGCGCTGCGGGGGGCGAAGATGATCAGCATGACGGCCAGCGGCAGCGTGGCCAGGCCGGCCTGGAACGGGCTGATAGCCGAGCACGAACTGCAGGTACTGGGTCAGCACGAAGAACAGGCCGAACATGCAGAAGAACGTCAGCGTGATGGTGGTGGCGCCCACGCTGAAGCGACGGTTGCGCGAAGAACGTCATCGGCAGCATGGGGTGCGGGTTGCGCCGCTCCCACACCACGAAGCCGACGGCGAACACGACGAAGATGGCGAAGCCGCCGATGGTCGACGGCCGAGCCCCAGCCCTTCACCGGGCGCCTCGATGATGGCGTAGAGCAGCGAGGCCAGGGCGACGACGAGAAGCAGGGCGCCGATCGGGTCGAGCCGGCCGTGGTTCGGGTCCTTCGAGGTGGGCACCAGGATGGCGCCGGCGACGAGGGCCACGATCACGATCGGCACGTTCACGAAGAACACCGAGCCCCACCAGAAGTGCTCGAGCAGGAAGCCGCTGAGCACGGGGCCGATGGCGGCGCCGGCGCCGGAGAAGCCGGCCCAGATGGCGATGGCCCGGGCCCGCTCGCCGGGCGGGAAGACGTTGGCCAGGATCGACAGCGTGGCCGGCATGACGAAGGCGGCGCCGACGCCCATGAGCGGCGCGGGTGGCGATGAGCTGGTTGGGGCTGTCGGCGAAGGTCGCCAGCAGCGAGGCCGAGCCGAACACGACGAGACCGAACTGCAGCGCGCCCTTGCGCCCGAAGCGGTCACCGAGGGCGCCGGCCGGCAGCAGCAGCCCGGCGAACACGATGGAGTAGGCGTCGACGATCCACTGGAGCTGGGTGTTCGTGGCGCCGAGGTCCTTCTGCAGGGTGGGCAGGGCCACGTTGAGCGAGCTGTTGCCCACCACCACCAGCACGAGGCTGAGGCACAGCACGCCGAGGATCTTCCACCGGCGCTCGTAGACCGCCGGGTCGATCGCCGGCCGGGTCGTCGGCCGGCGACGGCGGGGGGCGTCGGCGGTGGCCGTCGGGGTCAGCTCGTTCCGTTCGATCGTCGATGGCGGCAGCTCGGCTCTGTCGCTACGGCCGGTGTAGCACAGGTACTCCGCTACGTCCGGTGCAGCGCAACGTCGCGCCAACCACGTCCGAGTCGGCCGGACATTCCCCGTAGATCGCCGCCTACGCTCCGAGCGTGCAGCTGCTGCACCCTCGCCGAGGCCGCCGCCGCTGCGTCCGCCCGATCGACACGATCGGGCGTGCCGCTCGGGCCCGGTCAGCCGTCCGCCTTCCTGCACGCCCTCGGCGAGCGCGACGACTACGAGGACGTCACCGTCTTCGGCGCGCTGCTGGTCGACCTGTACGCCTTCTTCACCAAGCCCGGGCGTCCACTACCTGAGCGGCTTCTACGGCCCGGCCGAGCGCTTCCTGCTCGAGACCGGCGCCGACGTGCAGTTCGTGCCCTCCGACTTCCGCCGCTTCACGCCCATCGCCGAGCGGCTCAAGCCCCGGGTGGTGGCCACCCTCGCCGCGCCGCCCGACGCCGACGGGCTGGCTGCAGCCTGTCGCTGCACGCCGGGCGCCACCTCCCGCGAGCTGCTCCGGGCCGCCGCCGACCCCGAGCGCGTGCTGGTCGTCGAGATCAACCCGGCCGCGCCCCGCACCATCGGGCTCGGCCCGACTCACCCGCACCGGGTGCACGTCGACCAGATCGACGTGCTGGTCGAGAGCGACCGGCCGCATGTTCGTGCTGCCCGACGCCGAGCCCACCGACGTCGACCGGCGCATCGC
The DNA here is from genome assembly GCA_963726905.1 of uncultured Microthrixaceae bacterium. GTDB lineage: Bacteria > Actinomycetota > Acidimicrobiia > Acidimicrobiales > Acidimicrobilacustridaceae > UBA4742. The sequence goes on along the minus strand of CAVSDZ010000005.1, from coordinate 35,674 downwards.
CGACCACGTCCGCCCCTACATCACCGACGGCGTCCACCCTGCAGACCGGCATCGGCGGCATCCCCTCGACCATCGCCACCATGCTGGCCGAGGACGACGGCGGCGACTACGGCGTCCACTCCGAGATGTTCACCACCGGGCTGATGCACCTGCACAAGGCGGGCAAGATCACCAACGCCCGCAAGGGCCAGTACGAGGGCATGTCGATCACCACCTTCGCCGCCGGCACCGAGGAGCTCTACGAGTTCCTCGACGGCAACGACGAGGTGCGCTTCCTGCCGGTCGAGATCGTCAACTCACCCGAGATCGTGTCCCGCAACCGCAAGATGGTGACCATCAACGGGGCCCTCACCATCGACCTGTGGGGCCAGGCCGTGGCCGACACCATCGGCGCCCAGGCAGTTCTCCGGCATCGGCGGCCACGAGGACTTCGTGTCGGTGGCCGGCTTCGAGCTCGAGGACCGGGCGCTGCTGTGCATGCCGTCGACCGCCACCGTCGGCGGCCAGCGGATCAGCCGCATCGCCGCCGAGCTGGCCGCCGGCGCGGTGGTGACCACGCCGCGCCACCAGCTCGACCTGGTGGTCACCGAGTACGGCGTGGCCTCGCTGCGCGGCCGCACGGTGCGCGAGCGGGCCGTGGCCCTGGCCGGCGTGGCCCACCCCGACTACCGCGACGAGCTGCTGGCCCACGCCGACACCCTGCGCTGACCGGCCGGGTCCGGGGCCCGACCCCGCGCTCGGGCGGGCGCGCTCGGGCCGCGGGAGCGCTCGACGCTCAGGCGTCGGCGATGCGGAACCAGCGCTTGCGGCGGGCGGCGAGATCGGGGGCCGAGCGGGCCACGGTGCCGATGGCGGTCGGCTCGAAGGCGGGGACCACCGGGGCGGGGGCGTCGGGCGGGGGTGGCGGGGCGAGGACGGCCCCGGCGTCCACCGGCGGGAGCCCCCCGACCAGCCACTGCCCGGCGTGTTCCTCGTCGTCGGCGTGGTCGCCGTCGACGTCGTGGTCATCGGCGGGGTCCCCGGTCTCGGCGCCCGGCGGCGGTGGCGGAAGGGCGCTCAGCCCCCGACCGACGGACGGCAGGCGGTAGGCCACCGAGCCCGACACCGGCAGCCCGGCCTGGGACAGGGTCTCGATGAGGGCGGGCTTGAAGCCGGCCGGGGTCACCGAGATGGGCACGGCGGCGAGCACCAGCACCGGGTCGAGCGCCGGCGTGGCGGCGGTGCGGCACTTCGCGCACCCCCGCAGGTGCTCGACCACCGCCCGGCGGGTACCGGCCTCGAGCTTGCGTGTGACGGGCCAGGGCCGACGCCAGCTGGGTGCAGGCCGGGGTGCCCTGGCGCCACACCAGCTGCACCCCGACCAGCTCCCGGAACGCGTCCGGGGTGCTGGCCACGAGCTCGGTCACCTCGTCGACCGGCAGCTGGAGCAGGGCGGCGATGTCGGGGGCGTCGAAGTCGTGGCGACCGTGGAGGTCGAGCACCTCGCCGGGCGCCTCGCCCAGCGCCACGGCCGTCTCGAGCAGGAAGGTGGCCACCGGCTCCTCGCTGGCCAGCACGGCGGCGTCGGTGCCGCGGGTGAGGCGATCGCCGGCGAAGGGCCCCACGGCCAGGAACAGGTCCACCCGCAGCCGGTCGGCGGCGGCGGCGCTGGCGCCGGGCGAGACGCAGGACCTGCACCCCGAACGGATCGTTGCTGGCGCCGTCGACCAGCTCCCGGTAGACGCTCGGCGAAGGTGGCCACGCTGAGGTCGAGGGCATCGGCGGTGGTGAAGCCGCGGTGGCTCAGGCGGTCGTAGACGGTGTCGGCCCAGGCATCGACGAGGATGCCGAACGCGGAGGATCTCACCGGCGCGGACCAGGCTGACGAAGCCGGCGTCGCCGGTCCGGTCGCGCCGTACCCGGGGCCCCTCGTCCATGCTCTCTCTGTCGACCGGCCGGAGCCCCAGCTTTAGGGCCTCACGCTGACAGTCCCACTGGTATCCAGCCGGCGACCGCGAGGGCTTTCGGGGCGCCCCCGGCCGGAATCGAACCAGCGCACAGGGTTTAGGAAACCCATGCTCTATCCACTGAGCTACGAGGGCGGGCGATGGCGAAAAGGTGGCGCGAAACCTCTTGTCGCCATTGCGGCGGCCAAGCGTAGTTGGGGGTCGGGCCGGATCTGGCCGGTCTGGCGGCCGATCCGGCCGGCCTGAGCCGGCGTGTTGGCGGCTGTCGGGACGCGTTGAAGCCGGCGGCGAGGCTGGTGGCCGCTGGTCGGGTCAGGCAGCGAGCTGGTCGGGGGCTCGGTCGCGCTGGTGGCGGTGGAGGGCGACGGCGTTGACGACGAGGGCGTAGCCGAGCAGGTTGAGGTGTTGGCGGGCGTGGCCGACGCTGTGGGCTCGACGGAGGTAGAGCGTGTCGTCGAGGTCGCGGTTGATGATCTCGGCGTCGTTGCGTCTCGGGTAGAGCCGGGCGAAGTCGGGGTCCGTCGCCGGGATGGGTCGGAGGTTCTCGGTGCGGTTGAGTTTGCGGGCCCGGTCGGTCGTCGTTGCCGTGGAGGCGGACGGTGAGGGTGCCGCCGCCGTGGCGTTCGGGGAGGCGGTAGTCGTTGTACCAGCGGTAGCGGCCGTTGCGGTCGGCGTTGCGGTGGGTGCGGGTGCGGGCGAGTTCGGTGAAGGTGAGGTCGCCGGTGTCGGTGAGTTCGCCGATGCCGAGGGCGCCGCCGTGGGCGTAGAGCTGCAGGGTGCGTTGGGTGCCGTCGGGGAGGGTGATGGTCTTGTCTTCGAGGTGGACGCTCTTCTCGACTGCGGCGTCCGCCTTTGCGGCGGGGGGTCTTGGTGGCGGCTTTGGCGGCGGTGACCCGGTTGACGGGCAGCAGGCCGAGGTCTCGGAGCAGCGTCTGGTGGTGGACGCCGCGCAGGGCGGTGTCGTAGATGACGCCTTGGGCGCCGGGGGCGAGCGGGGCGAGTCGGGTGAAGCAGTCCATGGCGGTGGCGGCTTCGCCGCCGGCGGTGGGGACCCATTCGGTGTCGACGATGATGCGGCCGCGGTGGTCGGTGGTTGCGCACGGCGACGAGGACGAACTTGATGCCGAAGGCGGTCTCGCCGTCGCCTTGGAAGTGGAGGTGCCCGTCGGGTTCGTGGCGGCGGGTCCGGAGTTCGCCGGTGGTCTTGTCGAGCTGGCGGTCGTCGGGGCGGGCCTTGAACAGCGGGGTGATGACCTTGCCGTCGGCGTAGAACATCCGGGACAGATCCGGGTGGGTGTACGAGCCGGGACCGTCCGGGTCCAACAGGCCCAAGGTTCGGGCCTGGTCGATCGCGAGGCGGCGGTGCAGATCGCCGAGCGCGGCGAGCACATCGGGGGTCGGTGAGGTAGCGGTCGCGGAGGTAGCGGTAGTGATGCTTCCGCATCGGCCGGTCCGGCAAGACCAGATCCGGCCGATCGGGGCAGGTGTGGGCGACGGTGCGGCGGATCAGGTCCCACACCAGCGGATGGGCGAGCTCGGCTTCGACCTGGCGGGCCGATCCGAAGACGCTGACAGCAGCGCGTCGAAGGCGAGCGCCATGAACGCCGGGTAGTGGCGAGGTCGACCGCCGCCGGTCCGGTCCGGCTCCGGGATCAGGTCACCGAGCTCGTAGAGGGCGGGGTTGGCGAACAGGGCCTCGACCTTCTCGAGCGCGCCGACCGGCGCGGCACGACCCATCCCGCTACCGGTCAGCCCAGTCGAACCCGATGAGCGCGGCCGCCCGATCCAGGCTCCGCATCCCGAGACGCCGGGCGACCTCCTCGATCCGGCCCGTCTCCTCCAGGATCTGCCGACCGGCCCACGCCGTCACCGACACCGGACGCACATCGGGCTCGCCGCCCAGCCCCGCCCGGGTGAGCACCTCCTTGATGGCGATGCACGCCGAGGCCTGCCGGCTCTCCGCCGACCCACTCCCCCGATACACCAATCGCTGGTCGTCCGCGACCGACGGGAGGCCTCGAACGTGTCGCTCGAGCTGGGTGATCCCCCACGGCGAGAGCTGGCCCCAACGGGGAACGGTCCGGCCCCCGCCGTGGATCCACACCCGGCCACTCTCGAGATCCAGGTCGCCGACAGTCAGATGCGGGAGCTCCGCGGTGCGGGCTGTCGCCTCAGCCAACGCCCACGCCGACGCCAGCCGGGTGCTGGTCAGCGTGTGCAACGCCGCACTCCGACACAGCGCGACCTCCTCGTCATCAAGCGGGCGCCCCCGCAGCGAAGACCGTGCGCGGCAGCACCACGTCGAGCGTCGGGTCACCGTCGACCAGGCCAAGGCCCCGACCAGTACGGAACAGCAACCGCAGCACCGACCGCCGCAGATGCATCGTCGACACACTCGCCGGCCCCGACACAGCTATCAGCCTCGACGAACAGCCGGACATCCTCGGCCGTCAGATCGCCGCAGCGACCTCACCCCCATGCCGACAGCGGCGAACCGCTCGAATCGACAGGCCAGATCCACCACCCGCGGCAAGCTCTGCTCCGAAAGCAGCTTCCCCAGTCGGCAAGGTCGGCCACGATCGCGGAGATCTCGCCCTCGACACCGCCCGCCATCAAGGCGCTCGCCTCTACGATCATCCACGTCGGGACCTCCCACAGGGGTTCCGGCCAGGCCCCGGGGTGCTCCAACACCGCCGGGGCCGCCACTCCTTCATGTTGCGCTTAAGCAACAATACCCACTCAGTTGCCCGGGGGCAACTAGCTTCGGGCTTCGTGGCACGACGCATCGACCCCGATGAACTTGTCGACAGCGATCAGGTCAAGGACATGCTCGGTCTATCGAGCCGCAATGCCGTCCGGGTCTATCGGGGTCGCTACGCCGATTTCCCCCCACCTGTGATCGAGCGAGGCCGTTGCGTCCTATGGCTGGCCGGCGACATTCGGGCCTGGGCTCGGGCGCGCAAGGGGCGAGGATAGGGATTACCGCCAGCGAGCACATCCCGGCAGATGTGATCGCCTCGGCGGCCGGGGCGGGCTCGGGAGTAGTGAGTGATCTCGCGCCCCAGCAAGTGCTGCCACTGTGGGCCTCCTCTTGTCTACTGGGGCCGCCGTAGAGGCCCGTGGCTACCGTTGCCATGTGGAGAGCCAGCTCGTTCATCCCCGTTGGGGCATCGAGTTCGACTGGCTTGGTGTCGACCAGCACGGCCGGGTCGGCCTCTTCAGCTCAGCGGGCTACGGCCAGGTGCCTGCCGCGGTGATGGACGTTGTTGACGCCCTCGATGCCGAGTTCGAGCGCCTGGATGAACTGCCGGTGGTCGGGAGCTTTGTCGAGCGCCCCAGCAGGGCGGGCGACTTCTCCGACTGGGTGAGCGTCGCCGAGCGCGGCATTTACGGTTTCGACTGGAGGGTCTGGGATGGGCCGTACATGAGGGTCACGGTGCCATCGCACCCACTGGGGATTGGAGTGCCCCGAGCGGTTGGCTGACCTTGCACGGCTCGTGAGCCTGGACATCAGCTTCGAGACCGCGAGGGAAGTCGACATCGGCCGCGCCGGAGTAGTGATCGCATCGACTGATTCATGATGCTCCGGTGGGGCGGCGTATAACGGCTCACACCGTCACTCGTCCTGAGGCGAGTACATCGTGCCGAACTGCGCCGCCTTCGACGAGCGGGCGAGAACCGGCAATACATGACGCCTCGGTGGCGAGGTTCGCCTGGGGAGAAGTGCGCAGAGTTACTCGGGTCGTAGTTGGGCCGTTCGACCCTGTTCGCGCTGTGGATTCGGGTGGTGCGATTGAGATCGAGCGGAGGTCGTTTCTATGGATGACCCGACACCAACTGAAGGGCAACCCGACGAGCGGCACGACCGCGGCGATTCGGCGAGTGCGACTGGTCGACGGCGTGGGTTGCGCACCTGGCAGATAATCGTGGCCGTTCTCGCGCTGGTGGCCGTAGCGACAGCCGTCGGGGTCGCCGTGGGTCGGCAAACCGGCACGAACGACGAGGTGTCGACCGAGACCACCGAGGTCACTAGCCCGAGATCGACGGCCGCGACCGTGCCGGAGACCGCGTACACCCCGCCGATCCAGATGGCCGCCCGCGACCTCGACGGGTTCCTCACCCGTGCCGCCATGGCTGACCAGGCGCTCACCGAGGCCGCATCCCGTATCAATGCGTCGACCACGGCGACAGAGATCACCTACGACCAGCGCACCGTCGACCTGCTGAGCAGCGCCTCCCCATCCACCTTGGCCCCCTATCTACCTCCTGGCATGCCTGACACGCTCCAGCAGGCAGCGTTGCTCGTCTACAGCGATCTCGTGTCCCGCTGGGCTGCCATGAGCGCGGGGCCGTCCCCTCATGATGTCGGCACCCACCCCCGGTCGGATTACGAGACCAATCACTGTTTCACCGAAGGCGCAGCGGCCGCCGCACGATTCGGCGGCGACCTCGCGGCGCTCAAGACCCTCGCTGAGAACACCCCCAAGTTCACGGTTCCCAGCCAGAACTCGCAGGCCGCCGAGGAACTCGCAGTTCGGATCAACGACATCGACCTGCGGAACCTGGGATGCGGCAGTACCGGCGGCACCATCGTCACTGACCTGATCCCGGTCGTGTGGCAGGCCGCCGCCGCCGAGGGGGGCGGGCCACCGTGGCAAGGCACCGTCGATGGCATCCCCTTCCGTGGCATCTACGACCGTGCCCGCGGCTGGACGATCTTCATCAACGCCTGCTGAACGGCGAACTGCTCCCGGCAAACTACGTCGCCTCGGCGGCGAGGTTGGGTTGTGGAGAACCGGGCAGAGTTGCGCTATCCCGGTCGGGGCCTGGCGGGGATCGACCGCCGGTCGGGGAGCGGCCGCCTCCCTGGCTAGTTCGATGCGGGGGTGGTCGTGGTGGGGAGTACTGGGCAGCCGTTGGCGTCGAAGGTGAGTCCGGCGGGCGGGCCGCCGTTGGGGCCGCCGGGGAATCCGGGAGCGCTTTGTCCGGAGTCCGGCTGGCTGCCGGTCGGGCCGGTCGGCAGCTGTGGAAGGTTGGGGCACTTCGACAGGTCAGGGAGCTGGCCGCCTGGCCCACCTTGTCCGCCGGGGACGCCTTGTCCACCGCCCGGAGCGCCACCGGGGATCCCTTGGCCACCGGACGGAAAGCCGCCACCGCCGAACATCTGCGCCCATTGGCTGTTGACGGTCGAGAAGAAACCCGCGCCGCCGACTATGAAGAGGGCCACGATGGCGGCCACGCCAACCACCTTGGGGAGTCGCACAAGGAGCCATGCCGCGAGCAGTGCGATTGCTCCCAAAGCCGGGAGGTAGAACCGGACGATGGTGTAGGTCGCGCCGCCGATGCCCCCGGGACCGCCCCCGCCGGGAACTCCTCCGAAGCCCCCGCCGCCGACATTGGCGGTCCATTGGTAGGCGGCGTAGACCCCCCAGATTGCCGCCCACGCACCGATCAGGAACAGGCCGATCCATCGGTCCGCGACGATCCGGGGGACCTCGACGGTGCCGGCCAGCGGGAGCAGTTCGGTGGGGTGCGCATCAGCTGGCGGTGTGTTCGATCGGCGCCGGGTGAGGTACCAGAGTTGGATCCCGATGATGCCGATGACCGCAGCCAGACCGATCACGAACACCGGCATGGCCCGCCACAAGTGCGACGGCATGATCTTCAAGTTCTTGGGGATCGAGTCGAGCGTGAACTTCACGTCGCTCGAGCGGTATCCCGTGGAGAACGCTCCGTCGAAGACGATCGCGTTGTAGGCGAGAGAGGCGATCAGCGGAGGGGCCGAAGCCAGCGCCCACCATCCCAACGTCGACCAGCCCAGCTTCCAGCGCGACCGCAGACACAAGGCGAGCGCGAACACCACCGCGACCGCCAAGACGGCCGCGTTCGTGTAGCGCACGAACACCGCCAGGCCAAGAGCGAAGAAGCCGAGACCTCCAACGACGACACGGATCCGCCGCGATCGCTCCAAGGCGAGCGCCGCCCACACCAACAGGCCTACGCCGCACGCGACCAGCGAAGCGTCGGTGAACGTGGGCATGCTCGAGCGCCACGCCATCACCATCACCACCGTGGCCGAGCAATAGGCGCCGACGGCGAAGGTTCCACCCCACCGGCCTAGCCACCGGCGGCCACCCAGCCAAAGCCCGATGCACGCCAGTGCGCCATAGAACAGGGGAGCCAGACGCAACGCGCCGGCCTCGTCGAAACCGACCGCCAGGAACGGATAGCCGGGGTTCTTCTCGCTGACCCAGGTGCCGTTGGCGGTCTGGTGCCACTGGATGATCCCGCCACCAAGCGGGGACTTCTGCAGCTCGGCCGTGAGCTGGTCGTACTGCGCCTGAGTGAGCGTGAGGTTGCCATCTTCCAGAGCGGCGATGGATGCCCGGTAAGCGTAGGGGTCCGGCTCGATCATCTTCTCGGCCTGGCTGAGCACCAGCCCGGCCATCACCCCGAAACACACAACGGCGAGGACGAACGGCAGCCACCGAGCCACGATTCCAGATCGCGACTCAGGCGGGACTAGGCCGCCAACGCCCCCATCGTCCACGCCTGGGGCGTCGTCGGGCCGGGACACTGTCATATCGAGGGCCATCTTTCGGATTCTTCCCATCGAGCCTGGGAGAGTCCTCAGAAGTTCCTGGGAAACGCGCCCGGCATCCCCAAGACGCTGCCCGCCGACGAACAGGCCCTGGCGACGATCCCTCGGGTTCCGCCAGCCGAACACGAACCGGCAGATGTCATCGCCTCGGCGCGGATGTCGGGCTGGGGAGAGGTGCGCGGAGTCAGGCGGGGTGTGGCGCCGGGCTCATGCCATGCTCGGCCGGTGACCCTTGCCCCAGACGTGGCTGCGCAGGTCCATGGGCGAGCCGCTGAAGTACTGCTTTCGGTACAGGAGATCGCGACGAACTGGATCAGGAGCGAGGTCCAGGGCAGGCCGGCCGACGGGCTCGCACTCAGATGCTCGCAACGGGCGGGACCCTTCCGAGGTCGATGGCCTCGATCAGGCGGGAGTGGTCGCCCTCGTTGAGGTCGGCGTAGGTGGTGGCAAAGGTGGCGATGGCCCGGTCGAAGGCGTCGTCATCGCCGAGGAAGGCGGCCATGGCGACCCGGTCGCCGGAGCGGGCATGGCCGCGGGCGAGGGTCCATCCGCAGCTGTCGCCGTACGCCCGCAGGCCCGCCGCGGTGAGCTTGGTCATGTCGACGGAGGACTTGCCGTCCCACATCTGGCGCACGTAGAAGTCGTGCATCTGGCCGTCGAGGGCGTTGAGCCGGTACCAGCCGAGCAGGCTGTCGCTGGCGGTCTGCATGAAGCGTTGGCCTTCGACGACCCGGCGCCCCTGCGACGCGAACGTCGATGCACCGGCGTAGGGCTCGAGGACCGAGTGCTGCGCTTCCTTGAGCTGGAGGAGGAGCGGGTCGCCGGCGTCGCGGCCTTCGAACAGCACGACCCAGGCCCTGGTGCCGACGCTACCGACGCCGACGACCTTGCGTGCCATGTGGACGAATCGGTATGACTCGACCAGGGCGCGGAGATGGGGGCTGAGGCTCTCGCGGTACTGCTCGAGGAACCCGGTGATCACCTCGACGTAGCGAGCGCGCTGGTGGCCGTCGAGTAGTTCTTCGATCGGTACGAGCAGTGGGGGGTTGCTGGTGAAGCGGACGTCGCCATCCTCGCATTCGATCAGCTTGTCGAACGCGGTGAGGTGGTCGTGCCGAAGGGCCTTGTCGATCGACTTCTTGACGGCGTGGTGGGACTGGCGGTCGGCCATACCGGCCAACCGGAGCCGGAGGTCTTCGGCTTGGAGGCGTGCGGTCCACACCTCGATGTTGCGCTGCTCGGCGAAAGCCAGCATTGATTCGCGGTACGCCTTCACGGTGGCCACCACGGCGCTGGTCCGGTCGGCGGGTGCGAAGCCGAGGTCACGGGCGGCGATCTCGACGCTGGCGGCGAGCCGTTTGACGTCCCACTCGATCGGACCAGGCAGGGTCTCATCGAAGTCGTTGAGCCCGAACACGAGCGACCGCTCCGGCGTCTCGAACATCCCGAAGTTCAGGAGGTGGGCATCCCCGCACAGCTGGGCTCGCAATCCGCCGGTCGGGGTCCCGGAGAGGTCGGCGGCCATGATGGCCGCCCCGCCTCGGAAGAACGCGAACGGGGACGCCGCCATGCGCCCGTAGCGGATTGGCAGGAGCTCCTCGATGCGATTCTCGCCTTGCCGCTCGAGGATGGCTATCGGGTCGGAGCGCGAGGCGGGGGGCGCCCAGGTGGCGTGACGCTCGTGCGGCAGCCTCGCCCGCAGGTCGAGCCCGTGGGCTCGGCGCTCACCGAGACTGTGGCGAGGGAGGTACTCCGGATCGGGCAGCGGGTCGACGATCGGCACGCTTGTCATCTCCCGCTCGCCTCTCGCTTAAGCCGCGTCGGAGAACTCGGCGAACTCGGCGAGTTGGTCGCCGCCTGGTTCGACCACGTCGCCGGTCTTGATGATCTTCACCAGCGCGACGATGGTGAGGATCAGGACGATGTAGAGGATGAAGCTGCCGACTGAGACGGGCTTGTCGGCGTCGGGGAGGAACTTGCCGGAGCGGCCCTGGATGAAGGTCGAGAAGTCCCAGAGCGCGTGCAGGACCATGGTGATGATCAGGGTGCCGGAGATCCGGCGGGTGACGTAGTAGGCGGTGCCGATCGCGAACGCGAAGACCATCTGGAAGGCGGTGCCGCCGACGCTTTGGCCGAAGAGTGCGTTGGGAGCATGGAGGACAGCGAAGATTCCGCCGGAGAAGACCCACACCCACTTCTCGTGCATGGACCCGCGCCCGCCGACGATAGCGAGGCCTCGGGTGAGCAGTTCCTCGGAGAAGCCGATGAAGACGCAGCCGAGCGCCAACCAGATGGTGTAGGTGGCGACCCCGTCGATCTCGCCCCATTTGGTGGTGGCCAGGTTGGCGAGGGTGCCGACCAGGAGGAGCGCCGGGATGAGCCACATCCATCTGCTGCCGACCTTCCGGGGCTCGTGGATGGCCGGCTTCCACCAGCCGAGCGCGGTGGTGACGACGATCAGGTAGACGGCACCGAGGCTGATCGACAGGACGATGCCCTTCTGGACGTTCTCCACGGTGTCGCCGACGGTGTCGTACTTGAGGCCGGTCGCCGCCCACACGGTGAAGACCACGACCATGTAGCCGAGGATCGCGGCGATGGCGGTGAGGGCAGAGGGTTTGACGCGCATGTCGGTTCCTGTCTGTTGCGGGATCAAGAGGCCAAGGCGGCTGCTCGATCCGTGGGGCCAGCGGCGGTCGGTCTACGCCTCGCATCGACGTCGAGCTTCCTCGGCACTGAAGGGACCAGGTGGCGGGCGCCGAGTTTTAGCACTAAATAAATGCTGCGCGCAAGATCATCCCGATGGGCCGGTCGGGGAGAGCGCGACGTAGCGATGAGGGGTCCCCCCGAAGGCGCAGCCAGGCCACCCTTCGCAATATCCCCCCGATCGGCCAGCCTGGGACGGCGCATAACGCTCACGCAGCGGTCGCCACCGAGGCGAGTTACTCGTGCCGATGTAGTTCGCCTCGGCGAGCCGTTCGATACACGGGCCCGGATACGGCCGGGGTGTTGGAGGTGTCGAGTGGGTGGCCGCCCCAGGACTCCTGGAAGGGGAGCTGCCATGAACCTCACCGCTGACCTTGTCCATCCCGGCCGCCTCGACGAGTGTTTCGACCGTGCCGAGTTGGCCGCCGCCGCGTACCTGGCCCGCTACGGCGGCACCACGCGACGCAACTACCAGTCGGACCTGTTGCAGTGGTTCCGGTGGTGCGCCCAGCACAACCTCGGGGTCCTGGAGGTGCACCGGGCCCAGATCGAGGTGTGGGCCCGCGAGATGGAAGAAGCCCAACATCTCGCCCGCTCCACCATCGGCCGACGCCTCGCCACCGCGGCGGGGTTCTACCGGTTCGCCCAGATCGACGGCTACATCGACGCCAACCCGGCCGAGTACGTCCGCCGTCCCCGGGTCGACACCGAGTCGACGACGCTGGGCCTCGACCGGGGCGAGCTGGGCGCGTTCATCTATCTGCGCCGAAGCGCTCGGCCCGACGCCCCACGCGCTGGCGTGCACCCTCGGGCTACTCGGGTTGCGGATCAGCGAAGCGCTCCATATCGACGCCGAAGACTTCGCCGAACAACGCGGCCACCGCACCATCACCATCATCGGCAAAGGCCACAAGCCCGCCCTCATCCCCCTCCCACCGCGAGTGTCACGAGCTCTCGACGCCGCGCTCGACGGCAGGACCCACGGCCCGGTGCTGCTCTCCAGCAGCGGGCGGCGCATGGACCGCAACAGCGCCGCCCGGCTCGTTCGGCGGATCTGCCGCCGGGCCGGGATCACCAAGCGCATCACCCCGCACTCGCTGCGCCACTCGTTCATCACCGCCGCCCTCGACGCCGGGGTCCCACTCCGCGACGTCCAGATCGCAGCCCGTCACGCCGACCCGCGCACCACCACCGCTACGACCGCGCCCGCAACAACCTCGACCGCCACGCCAGCTACATCGTCGCCGCCTTCATCGCCGGGGGCACCTGAGCGCTCCGGGTAGAGGTCCGGGAAGACAATCAGGGGTATCTCTTCATTCCACAGCGCGGCCGGCTCGAACCCTGAACGCCGGCGCTTCGGATCGGCCGCTCCCGAACCCAGCCCAACACGCTACGCCTCTCGGTCAGCGGCGTGAAGGGCCGTTGTGTATCGACACGCTCGGAGACGCACTACTTCGGCACTTAGCGCGCGCCCCGGGCGAGTTGAAGACGTGACCGATATACGCCGTCCCAGCACGGCCCTTCGGGGACGCACGTTCGGGCGCTGGCGTTATGGACCGTTGCGGCGCGGAACGCGCAGTTCTGCGGGCGTCGTCCTTTGAACCAGACCTGGCCGCTATGGGCGTTGGAACCTAGTCCGACTCCAGCGAACGCCTCAACGACTCGACGGTTCGTGCCCGCTCACTTCTCGCCAACAGGGCCGCAACCGGCTTCATCAACCGCATCACTCCGAAAAGTTCACCCTCCGCGACGTGATGAACGATCGTCTTGTCCCGCTCCGCCTCGAGGATGTACTCCGGTCGCGCCTCCATGAGATCGGAGCCGAACCAGCGGAGAGTCTCGCGGAAACCGATCCGCGCCGGTGGCTCGTAGTCGGTCACTTCACCGTGGAACGTGCCCATCCTCGTGGCATCGAAGTAAGCCGTTCCCAGGGCGAGAGGGCCGTCGGAGGTTTGCCCGGATCGGCGGAACAGACCCGTACGGCGCATCCACGCCCTGTAACCATCCAGGTCGGCCAAACGCGCGAACACTTCGCCGATGGGTCGGTCGATCGTCGCGCGCGTCTCGTACCGAACGGTGGTACTGGCTCTCCTCGTCATCTGCTCACCGTTTCACCTATCTCGACGCTCGCGGTGGTCGCAGCCGCGGCGTCAGCATGATGGGCATCGAGACGCCGGATCGGTACTCGCCCGCCTGGCGTCATCAGTCTCCCGCACCCACACAGGATGCCCTGATAGAGGGGGGGATGCACGCGCCAGCGGCGTATTCCGCTCACTTCTCCCCAGGCCGGCCCTCCCGCCGGGGCGAGTACACATGCCGGTTCTCGCTCGCCCTGGGCGTTCGGCAGTTCTCACTCGCGTGCGGGGGTTGGGGGCATGAGCATTGGACACCGTCCCCGAACGAATCCTCTCTGTGTCAAGTGGCAGCTTTGTGCCCGTCGGCGTCTGAGGCCCGGCTGCACCTGACGCCGAGATGCCATACTTCGGTTGTCGCACGGGCGTTTCGGGGAAGCTCATATATGTCGACCGAGATGATCACGGTGCTGTTCACGGACCTGGTGGGTTCAACGGCCCTTCTCTCGCGGGTGGGTGATGATCAGGGTGACGCGCTTCGCCGCGACCATTTCGCGCTGTTGCGAGCGGTGATCGCCGAGGCGGGCGGACGCGAGATCAAGAACGTCGGCGACGGGGTCATGGTGGTTTTCTCGTCGGCGAGCGCGGCGGTCGGAGCGGCCGTGGCGATGCAGCAACGAATCGAGATCCGCAACCGAAGGGCGGCAGAGCAGTTCCTGGTGCGGGTGGGCATCAGCGGCGGAGACGCCGACAACGAGGACGGCGACTACTTCGGAACGCCGGTGGTCGAGGCCGCCCGATTGTGCGCGGCCGCCGAGGGCGGGCAGATCGTGACGACGGAGATCGTCCGCGCCTTGACGGGATCGCGGGGTGGACATCACTTCGAGCCAATCGGGCACCTCACCCTGAAGGGTCTCAGCGCGCCGGTCCCCGCCTGTTCGGTGCGGTGGGAGCGGCTCGCGGAACGAGCGGCGTGGGGGGTGCCGTTGCCGGCTCGCCTCGAACCGTCCGGCAACGTGTTCGTCGGACGGTACGCCGAGCCGCGAGGCCATGGCCTCGGCACTCAAGCAGATGATCGCCTCGACCCGGGCACCCATCGTGCTGGTCAGCGGCGAGCCCGGCATCGGCAAGTCGTCGCTGGTCAGCGAGTTCGCGCGCATCGCCTATGACCAGGACGCCGTCGTGCTCTACGGACGATGCGACGAAGAGCTCGCGGTTCCATATCAGCCGTGGAGCGAAGCGTTGCGCCATCTGCTGACGCACGCGCCGGAGTCTTCGTTGCGCGACGTCGGGCCTGAGATGGCCCGGCTGGTTCCGGAGATCCGCGAGCGGCGTGTCGACCTCGCCGCGCCGGCCATGAGCGATGCCGACGCCGAGCGGTACGTCCTCTTCGCGTCGGTGATCGAGCTTTTCGCTGCCGTCTCGAGCGACGCGCCGCTGGTCCTGGTGCTCGACGATCTGCACTGGGCGGACCGACCGACGACGGAGCTGCTCCGACAGCTCGCTACCTCCGACGTACCCATGCGGGTGCTCGTAGTCGGGACGTTCCGCGATGCCGACATCGGCCCAAACCACCCGCTCACCGATACGCTCGCCGCCTTCCATCGCGACAGTGCCAGCACCCGGATCGCGCTCCGTGGGCTCGGCGACACCGAGCTCCTCGAACTGATGGAAGAGACCGCAGGCCACGAGCTCGACGAGGACGGACTCGCGCTTCGCGACGCGCTCCTGGCCGAGACGGACGGGAACCCATTCTTTGTCGTGGAGATCCTGCGCCACCTCGCCGAAACGGATGCGATCACCCAGCAACAGGACGGCCGCTGGGTCGCCACCTCCGAGCTGCGCGCCACCGGGTTGCCCGTGAGCGTGCGCGAGGTACTCGGAAGGCGAGTTGCGCACCTCGGGGCCACCGCCATGGAGAGCCTGTCGGCCGCATCGGTGATCGGGCGCGACTTCGACCTCGAGACCCTGAGCAGCCTCCTGGACCAGGAGGACAGTAGCTTGCTCGACCTGCTCGACCACGCCGTCGCCGCGAACCTTGTGAGGGAGGTGGGACCAGGTCGGTTCTCCTTCGCTCACGCGTTGGTCGAGCACGCGCTCTACGAGGAGCTCGGCTCGACCCGACGAGCGCGGCTCCATCGGCGCGTCGCCGAGATCATCGAACAACAGACCAGGGGCGAGCCGGGTGATCGAGTCGGAGAGCTCGCCCACCACTGGGCCGAGGCCGTCGCGCCCCAAGATCCGAGCAAGGCCGTGACCTACGCGCAGAAAGCTGGAGACCACGCGCTCGCCCGGCTCGCTCCCGACGAGGCCGTGCGGTGGTACCAACAGGCCCTCGACATGGTCGACCGGAGCGCGAGCAGCGACGAGGCTCTGCGTTGCGCGCTGCTCGTTCGCCTCGGTGACGCCCAACGTCAGACCGGAGATCCGATATTCCGAGAGACCCTGCTCGATGCCGGCCACCTCGCCCACCGCATCGACGACACGCCGCTCCTGGTGACCGCTGCGATCGCGAACAACCGGGGCTTCTTCAGCTCCAGCGGCATCGTCGACGTCGAGCGCGTCGAGGTGCTGCGTCTCGCACTCGACCGCATCGACGAGGCCGACAAGGCATCGCGTGCCCGACTCCTGGCGCTACTCGCGTCGGAGCTTCTGTGGAACGGCGACCTCGCCGAGCGTCGAGGCGTGGCCGACAAGGCGATCGCCGTGGCCCGGGCGAGTGGCGACCCGTCGACGACGCTCTACGTCCTCAACCTGGTGTACGCCGCGACCTGGACGCCCGACAACCTCGAAGAACGACTCGGGCGATCGAAAGAGGCGGTGGCGCTGGCCCGCGAGCTGGCGGACGAGGTCGGCGAGTTCTTTGCACTCACATACAGCATCCCGGGTCTGTATGAATGCTCGCTCCCGATTGACGCCAGCATCGAACGCATGCACGAGATCGCCGAGCGTCTCGGGCAACCGATGCTGGAGTGGGTATGTCGCTGGGTGGACGCCGTCGAGGGCGCCCGGGTGGGCGACGCCGAGCAATCCGAGCGGGCCGCTGAGGCCGCCCTGACCGTCGGGTCGGCCGCCGGGCAACCGGACGCGCTCCTCTTCTACGGGACCCAGCTCGCGTACGTGCGTTGGCTTCAGGGTCGAGCAGCCGAACTGGTGCCTTTGCTGAAGCCGCTCGCCGACGAGATGAACGACGTCCCTGCTTTCCTGCCGCTTCTCGCCGCCTGCCAGCTCGACGCCGGCGATCTCGACGGCGCACGCGAGCTGCTCACTAGCGAGATGCCTCGCCTGGCGGACGAGCCCGCCAACTTCACATCGCTGGCCGGGATCGTCTTCTGGTCCGACGTCGTCTATCGGCTCGCCGACCTAGACGCGGCATCGCTACTGGTACCAAAGCTCGCCGCGCACCCGCATCTCGTGTCCTTCAACGGAGTCGCGCTACAGGGTCCGGTTGCCGACGCGCTCGGGCAAATGGCCACCCTGCTGGGCGACCACGACGACGCGGAACGCTACTTCGACATCGCCGACACGCTCAGCGAGCAGTTGGGAGCTCCGTTCTTCATCGCCCGAGCGAAGCTGCACCGCGCCGAGATGCAGATCAAGCGGGACCGGAACGGCGACCGGGACCAGGCACGGTCGAACTGCGAAGAGGCCATCGAGATCGCCCGACGCCACGGCTTCGCTGGCGTCGAACGCGACGCCGAGACCCTGTCGGCGCGGCTGAACGAGTGACGCGTGCAGCAGCAACTGGCCACGTCCCGACGCTGTTGACTCAATCCAGATGACCGACGGTCGTGAGCGGTGGGCACAACGTGGCCATCGCTCGTCGTGATGAGGCGCAATTTGGTAGTTCTCCACGCGCGCTCCCTTTGCTCGGGGGATCCGAACAGTTGGGCTGGACCCGACATGGGTTTTGGAACGGTCGGTAGGCTCCGGCGCGTTGAGCGTCTGGATCGGGCCGAGCCGCGGTCGGGTGGGCGTCAGAGGAAGGATGTCCGTCGTGCCTGACAGCGAGAAGATCGAACAGGCCGAGGCGAATCTTGCCCGGGTCCAGGAAGCACTCGGGCGGGCCCAGGAGTTGTTGCACGCCATCGACAAGGTCCAGCAGGCTGCCGAGCGCACCGCCTCGGCGTTGCGGGTCGCTGCCATCGCGTTGGCCGTCGGGGGCACCGCTCTCACCGTGGCGGCCCTGGTCCGGCGCCGTCACCACCACTAATCCGAAGGAGCGAGACATGGCAGAAGATCAGAACACGACAAGCGATACGGGCAGCGAGGCCGATCCGGTCGCCATGGTCGGCGACGTCGTGACCGACGGCGAGTACACGCTCTTCGTCGCCGACTTCAGCGACACCGACACGGCGTGGGCCGCCTATGAGGCGTTGAAGTCCGTCGAAGACGGCCAAACCATCGCCATCGAGGGCGTCGTGGTGGTCAAGAAGGATGCCGACGGCAAGGTCGAAGTCCAGAAGGTCACTGACCACAGCACCAAGTCGGGACTCAAGTGGGGCATCGTCGGCGGTGTCGCACTCGGCATCTTCTTCCCGCCGTCGATCATCGGCAGTGCCGTGGCGCTCGGCGCCGCCGGCGCCGCAGTCGGCAAGGCCCGCGAACTCCACCACCGCAGCGAACTGGCCCAGGAACTCGATGACGTCATCGCTCCCGGCCATTCCGGCATCCTGGCGCTCGTGTCGGACCCCGGAGCCATCGAGATCCGCAAGGCCCTCGACAAGGCCGACGCCATCGTCGAGAAGGCAGTCGACAAGGTGACCGCCGACGACATCAAGGCTGCCGCCAAAGAATCGCAGTCAACCGGCGAGAACAGCGACGACACCCCCAGCACCTGACCACGCCGCAACGCCACAACAGGTACCGTCCGAGGCGGCGTACTTCGCACAGTTCTCCCCAGCCTCGCCTCGCCGCCGAGGCGAGTACATCTGCCGGGAGGTGCTCGCTCGTGTGCGCGGCCGTGCGCATGGATCGGCCATGCGCACGCGGCCGCTGGTTGCGCTTCTCCTCAGATCTCCCAGCGCCACCAGTAGCGGGCACGAGGCACGATGGCAACGAGTGCAGGCCGATAGAGACCCGGGTACCTCGCCGCCAGTCGCTCCACAATCGCGACATCCGGGCTGGGTTCCGCCGCCCCACCACTGGCCTCTAGCTGAGCCTTCCTCCACAGGATCGGATTGTTGGCGAGACCGGCGTCTTCGGTCAGGGCGAGGGCCAGCTCGCCGACCTGGGTGGCGCATTCGACGGCGATTTCGATGGAAGCCTCGTCGACGTTGGGGTGACGCGTCTTGAGTCGATCACGTACCGGGATCTTCATCTCCGGGCCGATCAATGCCAGTTCCTCCACGGCGTCGCTGGCGAGAACATCTCCAATTGGGGCCGAGCGCCGCCATGCCCGCTCAGACTGCCACGCCTCGATGTAGTCCTCAATGGGTTGGCCCGTGCCTGTCCAGGTCCACGAGCCGTCCTCTCGATCGACGAAGAGCGGCGCATTGCCGATCACGGCATAGCGCCTGTCACCGGTCTCGACGAACTGGCGCGAGTTCCAGTAGAAGACCCAACCCGCGGGAAGCTCCGTCACGCCGGTGACCACCATCCCTGTAGCGAAATGAGGCTCTGCAACTCGACGCGCCTGACGTTCATCAATCACATCGCGCATCCTCCCACGGCGTTGTCGCCGTCGGTCGGGATCGCAGTCGACGTATTTCGCACAGTTCTACCCAGGTGGACCTCCCCGCCGAGGCGGCGTGTATTGCCTGTGGTCTCAGGGGGTCGTCGCAACGGCCTCGGCTAAGGCTTGGCATGGTGGCTTGAAGCCGAGGGTTTGTCGAGGGCGTTGGTTGAGCGAGTCGGCGATGTCGTCGAGGTCGTCTTGGGTGAGGGCGGACAGGTCGGTGCTGCGTGGGAGGTATTGGCGGAGCAGCCCGTTGGTGTTCTCGTTCGAGCCGCGCTGCCAGGGGCTCTTCGGGTCGCAGAAGTAGACCTGCACGCCGGTGTCGATCGTGAACTGGACGTGTTGGGCCATCTCTTTGCCCTGGTCCCATGTCAGCGAGCGGCGCAGCTGGGCGGGCAGCGTCGAGATGCTTGCTCGGCGAGCGCGGTCGCGGACCAGCGTCGGCGGTGTGCCCGTCCGGCAACGGGAACAACATGACGTAGCGACTGTGGCGCTCGACGAGAGTGCCGATCGCAGCTCATGCGGCTTACCGAAGATCAGGTCGCCTTCCCAGTGGCCGGGCACCGCACGATCGTTCGCCTCGGCCGGCCGCTCGCGAGATGTTGACCATGTTCGTGAGCTGGCCCTGCCCGAACCCGCCTTTGGTGCGTCGAGGACGACGAGCGCTCCGCCCTGAGCGCAGACGGCGGTCAGTTCGCGGCGCAACGCCCCTCGGGACTGGACGAACAACGACAGGTAGATCGTCTCGTGCGACACCCGCATCTCCAGATCGTTCGGGTAGGTCTCACACAACCACCCCGAGATCTCCGTGGCGACCACAGCTCGGCGAGCTTGTCCTCGACCACGACCGCGCAACCGTCGGCACTGCGCCAGCTTCGCTGGCTTGGGACGGCGCGCTCGTCGCCGTGACGCGTCATGAGCGGTCTTGGCCCGATAGCGGCCACGCCCCCCGTTGGCGTTCACCTCACGCGACACCGTCGACGGTGCCCGACCTAACCGACCGGGCGATCACCCGCAGCGAGTCCCCGGCCGCCAAGCCGCGAGAAATCTCCTCACGCTCGGTCGCCGACAACCGCAACGGCGACCAGTCATCAGGCACCGGCCGCCGGCCCCCACACCCCGCGACGTACGTCGCGGACCGCGGTCGAGCCGTTCCCCAACTGCTGGGCGATCGAACGCATCGACTCGCCCCGCTCCAACCGCTGCCAGATCTCCAACTTGTCCTCTTCGGACAACCGCTTCACCCTGCACCACCTCCCCGACGACGCCCACAGCGTCACCATTCAAACGAGGTGTTGCATTGACCCCCTGAGACCACACCGGATACCACTCGCTCGTCGGAAGCCGCGTGTAACGGCACTTCTCCGCCGCTCCGATCTGGTTGGCCAAGCCGTCAATATTCAGCGCATGCGACCGAGGCGAATGCAGGGGTGCCTGGTAACCGGTCGGGGCGATCGACCTGCTCCTGCAAGGCGACGACGCCTGACATTCGACTCCCGATGTCCGCAACGCGTGCCGACACGGGATCGCCACCCATGTGTGGTGGCGACGATCAATATCAGGGTGTGGACTGCCTCGTCGCGCGGCTCGCTTGTAGGTACTTAGCGGCTTCCATCGCTAGGAAGGCAGTGACCACCGCGACAAGGATCGGCGCCGTCTGGAGTGCGCCCACCTGGGTCAGGAATGCGGCCAGGAGCACCATTGAGAACGGGGCGGACACAAGAGAGCCAGGGACGGCAGCGAGCAGACAGGTAAATGCCAAACCAAGTGGGACCCCAGGGATCAGCTCGTGCACGAAGACGCCGGCGGTCCCGCCGATGAACAGTGCCGGGAATATGGGGCCGCCAACGAAACCGCTCGCCCCGCTGACGGCAAATGTCAGCATCTTGGCGAGGATGACCGCGCCGAGGAGACCGACCCCAAGGGTCCCCGCATCATCGAGAACAGTCTTCAGCTGAGCGCTGCCGGTGAACATGGTGAGCGGCAGCAACACCCCGACGAGTCCGAATACGGCGCCTCCGATCAAGGGTTTCACCACCGATGGAACCTTGGCTCGGTTGAAGAGGCGGGTCACCGTCTGCATGCAAGCGCCGAGGAGAACCACGATGACGGTCGCGAACAGCCCCAAGGGGATCGCGGCCACGAGTTGCCAGTCATGGAAGGTGTATTGCGGGACCTGGTAGGCGTCGAGGAAGACTGATCCGGCGATGGCGAAATAGATGCCGAAGGAGACGGCCGAGGCCAAGATCGTGCCCACCAGGGCCTTCGCGAAGCGCTGCCCACCGGGGCGCGCGACTTCGAGCAACAGCATGACGACGATGACTGGGCTGGAGAAGAGGCCTCCGTACGCCCCGGAGAACCCTGACAGCCCGGTGACCTGCGAGGCGTCGGCGTCCAGGTCCCGCCTCGTCGAGATCCAGCTTCCGGCACCACCACCGATCGTGCCGAGTGCCTTCTCGGGTCCGAGACTCGCACCCCCGATCAGTGACACTGCTGACACGGCCACGATTCCAGGGATCAGCCCAGGCGTGACGTGGCCAGACTTGAGGTCGTCGATCAGGCCCGGCGTCTGGTCAGGCAAGTGGGTCAAGCGACGGAGCAGGGCGACGACGGCGCCAGCTGCGATCGTGACGGCGATCCACCACCAGTGGCCGCCCAACCAAGTCGGGTCCGAGTCCTCGTACCACTTGCCACCGGCGCCGATCACGCCCATGAAGATCAAGCCGGCGAACGCACCCAGGACACCGAGAGCCACGGCATAACCCATGAGCACCCAGAACTGTCGGGTTGCGATGAACGGCTGATCGGGTGCTCCGGGCGTTTCAGCCATCGAAGCCGAATCGTAACCGGGACCCACTTGGGGGCCTGGCTTCGGTCAGTCGTCCGCGCTTCGGCGTAGATCGCTCACTTGGGGCTGATTGGGGGTGGTCATGGTCTCACCGTGCGCCCGGTGGTCGGTGACAACATCTCCCATTTGGCCGATGTCTCGACCGACCCCGGCCCTGATGCTGTGTCCATGGACATCGCCACGGCCCACTTGGAAGACTCGCCCCCGGACCGTCCGCACCTCGTCCGGGGTGCGCTCGGCGCGGAGGCCGACGTGGCGATGGATCCTGAAGAGTTGCCGGTCGGCACGGTGACGTTCCTGCTGAGCGACGTGGAGGGCTCGACCCCGCAGTGGGAGGCCGACCCGACCGCCATGGGAGCCGCCATGGCCCGCCACGAAGTCATCATGGCCGCGGCGGTGGCCGGGCACGGCGGGGGCCGTCCGCTCGAGCAGGGCGAGGGCGACAACATCGTCGCCGCGTTTCCGCGGGCGTCGGACGCGGCCGCCGCGGCAATCGCTGCCCAGCTCGCGCTCCAGGGCGAGTCGTGGTCCGATGGCGTCGAGATCCGGGTGCGGATGGCGCTCCACACCGGTGAGGCCCACCTGCAGCAGGGGCGCACCTACGCCGGGCCGGACCTGAACCGCTGTGCCCGGCTGCGCGCTCTGGCCCACGGCGGCCAGATCGTGGTGTCCTCCACCACCCACGCCCTCCTTCGCGACCGACCCCCGGAGGGCGTGACGTTTCGTGATCTCGGCGTCCACCGGCTCAAGGGGATCGACCGTCCCGAAGCTGTGCATCAGCTCGACCACGCCGGGCTCCGCCGCGAGTTCCCGTCTCTGTCCAGCACCGCGGATCATCCCCACAACCTGCCTACGCCGTCCTCCCCGCTCATCGGCCGGGTCGACGAGCGTGCCGCGGTGCTGGCCCTGATCGACGACGCCCGCCTGGTGACGCTGACCGGCTCCGGCGGCTCGGGCAAGACCCGACTCGCGCTCGACGTCGCTCACGCCCGGCTGCCGCGTTGTCCCGACGGCGTCTGGTGGGTCGACCTGGCTCCGGTGGCCGACCCCGACTTCGTGGCGCGCGCCGTCCTGTCGGCGCTCGGGCTGCGAGACGAGGTAGCCCGAGAGCCGATCGACGTGTTGCTCGACGCGGTGGCGGACCTCGACCTGCTGGTCGTCCTCGACAACGCCGAGCACCTGCTCGACGGCTGCGCCGAGGTGGCCCGCTCGATCCTCGACCACGCTCCGGCGGCCCGTATCCTCCTCACCAGCCGAGAGCCGGTCGGCCTGGCCGACGAGTGGGCGTGGCGCGTGCCGTCGCTCGGGCTGCCCGCCGCCGATGCCGACTTCACCAGCATCACCGCCAGCGATGCCGCCCGGCTGTTCGAGGCGCGGGCCCGCCAGGCGCGCCCCGGCTTCGTCCTCGACGAGCGCACGGCGGCACCGGTCGCCCAGATCTGCCACCGCCTCGACGGCATCCCTCTCGCCATCGAGCTCGCCGCGGCCCGGGTGCGCGTGATGAGCCCCGATCGGATCGCCGAAGGGCTCGACGATCGGTTCCGCCTGCTGACCGGCGGCGGGCGACGGACCGTCCCCCGCCAGCAGACGCTGCAGTCGTCGGTCGAGTGGAGCCATGACCTACTCGACGCCGACGAGCGGGCGGCGTTCCGCCGGCTGTCGGTGTTCGCCGGCGGCTTCACGCCTGAGGCGGCCGAGGCGGTGATCACCGAGGGCGACCTCGACCCCTACGCGGTGCTCGACCTGTTGACCCGGCTGGTGGACAAGTCGCTGGTCGTGGTGGACGCCGACGTGGACGGAGGCGAGAGCCGCTACCGCCTGCTGGAGACGATGCGCCAGTTCGCCTACGACCGCCTGGCCGAAGCCGCAGAGGTCGAGCTGCTCCGCGCCCGTCATGTGGCGTGGGTGGTGGGCCTGGCCACGACCGCCGACCGGGCGCTGACCAGCGTCGATCAGGGCCGCTGGCTCGACCGGCTCGAGCCCGAGCGCGACAACATCGCCGCCGCGGTCGACTGGGCCGCGTCCAGCGGTGACGGCGAATCGCTGTGGGCCATTACCGGCGGCCTGGCGTTCTTCTGGGTCCTCCACGGTCACTTCGTGGAGGCTCGCCGCTGCCTCGACTCTGCCCGGTCGATGGGCACCGGAGTCCCGACCGAACGGCAGCTCCCCGGGCGCTGGACCTCGGCCTATGTCGCCCTCTACGCCGGTCAGTTCGAAGCGGCCTACGTCGAAGCGACGGAGGTGATCGAGCTGGCCCGGTCGGTCGGCGACCAGCGCTACCTCGCCCGGGCTCTGGGCACGCTCGGCACCATCGAGGCCTGGCTCGACCCGAACGGCGCTCGGCTCCACCTGGCCGAAGCGGTCGAGGCCGCTCGGGCCGTCGACGACGACTGGTGCTGGTGCGATGCCTATCAGGTCCTCGGCTTCACCTACCTGTTCCAAGACGACCACACGTCGGCGCTCGCCGCGCTCGATGCGACCATCCCGACCATCGAAGCCATCGACAACCACCAGCTACGAGGCTGGGACCAGTTCGGCCGAGCATGGATCCACAATCGCGAGGGCCGGCCAGCAATGGCACGGACCGAGGCCGAGGCGGCCGTGCGCTCAGCGGAGCGCTCCGGTGACCCCGCGGTATCGGGCAACGCGCTCGGTCTGCTCGCCGAGATCGCGATCTGCGAAGGTCGCAGCGCCGAGATGATCCCGACGCTCCAAGCCGAGCTCGAACGCCATGAGGCGGCCGGGACCGGTCAGTCCATACCGGCAATCGTCCTGCGGTTGGCCTTCGCTCAGGCCGCCAACGACGACGTCGAGGGCGGCCAGGCCAGCCTGGACCGCTACCGGCCCGGGTTCGAGGAGGGCGGAAGCCTCGATCAGGCCTTGCTCCACGTAGGGCAGGCCGTCATGGCCATGGCCCGGCATGACCTGGCGGCGGCCAGGACTTCGGCGCTTCTCGGCCTCGAGGTGGCCCACGTGATGGACAGCGGCTGGGTCCACACCATCATGGCGGGGCTGCTGGGCTGGATAGCGGTGGGGTCCGGCGAGATCCGCGAGGCCGAGCGCCGGGCCTCCGAGGCCCTCGTCACCGCATCGGCCGCCTCATCCACCCTCGACCTGATCGAGGCCCTCCGCCTGCTCGCCGCCATCGCTGAGGCCAACCAGAACCCGGCCGAGGCCGCTCGCCTGCTCGGCGCGGCGCGGGCCGCGCTCGACCACGTCGGCTACCGCTACACCCTGCTGTCAGCCGTCGTGGGCGAGCCATCCACGACGAGCATCCGGGCGGCGCTCGGCGACGAGACGTTCGCTTCGGCCTGGGCCGAGGGGGCGGCGCTGAGCCTCGACGACGCCGTGGCCTACGCCATGCGGGCCCGGGGCAGCCGCGGTCGCCCCGCGCTGGGCTGGGACAGCCTCACCCCGACGGAGACGACCGTGGTCGAGCTGGTCGCCGAAGGACTGACAAACAAGCAGATCGCCGAGCGCATGTTCATCTCGGCCGGCACCGTGAAAACCCACCTGGCCCACGTGTTCGCCAAGCTCGACATGGCCAACCGGGCTGAGCTGGCGGCCGAGGTCGTGCGCCGCCAGTCAAGCTCGCCGGAATCGCCGGCCGGCTCGCCGGTGTGGACCTAGCGGTACATCCCATCCACGTTCGTCAGGCGAGTCTCCTTGAGACTCGGGTCGGGCCGCCGCCGACGGTCGTGGGCGAGGCTGTAACCGATGCACGGTGGAGTGACAGCGGACGGGTGGGGCACGGTCGCTGATGCGTTCGCCGATGTCCTCGCCGACTACGGGGACGTTGGCGTGCAGCTGTGCATCCGCCGACACGGGGAGGTCGTCGTCGATCTCCGGGCGGTCGGCGTGCGCCCGACGCGACCCCGCCGTGCAACGCCGAGGACCTGTATGTTCTCGCCTCGACCACCAAGGGCGTGACCGCTATCGCAGTCGGGGTGGCCCTGCAGCTGTTGACGTTGCTTCAGCAGGGCCGAGCCATCAGCAGGGCAGCGGACGGTTGCGAATCATTCGAGCTGTTCCAGCGGCAGGATGACGAGCACAAGTTCATGTTCCTGGAGCAGTGGCAGTCCGCCGAGGCTCACCACGAGAACATGGCGACCAACATCCTGGCGAGTGGGCATCTCGCGCGGATTCTTCCCCTGCTTGTTGGCCCGCCGGACAACGGAGTCATCAGCCAGGTGGACTGAGGACGCTCCGAACTGGAACCGGCAGAGTTCAGCGCCTCGGGGACCAAATCGGCCTGGGGAGAACTGAGCGGATTACGCCACGTCGCCGATTCGGCCGGTGCCCCCCCGGCAAGGTCTGCCGCCCCGGCGGGTGGTGTTGGGGACTCCAGCCCTTAGCCGGGGGATCTGGGGGCACTTCGAGGCAAGGGGTGTTCAGCTTGGGTTAGGGACCGTTCCCGGGTTGTGTTGACCCGCTCGGCGATGATTGCCAATAGGGGCGCTCAGTCCGTGGTGCCACGAGGGTCGTCGGGTGTCGTGCTGGCGAAGAATCCTCGGTGTCGTCGACTCGTGCGACCCAAGCGCTGAAGACGGGGACCTGGAACCATTCCGGGGTTGGGATCACCATGGCACTGCCGTCCTCGGCGCGGCCATGGCTGGTGGCGACCGCCAGTGTCGCGTAAGGCCGGTTGAACCGAATTATCGCCTCCCGGCAGATCACCCGAGCAGACGCCCGAACCGTGTGCCCACCCGCGAGCGCTGACCGCGATGCTCGTGAGCGCCGCGGCGCGAAAGCCGGTCCGGGTGTACTCGGCGATGGCGGACTGTCGTGCCTCGATCTCGGGGGGGAGGCCAGGGCGGAGAAACGAGCCCAATGCATCGCGAGCATCGGAAACTCCAGGGGCGTCGCTCAGGTCGTGATCCCCGAGCGCGGACCACGCCGCCAGGAGCGCCGTCCCCCGCTGTTGTCGCTCGGGGTTGGGACTGTCGATCTCTCGCTCGGTGATCGTCCACGCGTGACCTTCACCCAACGGCAGGTCGAACAAGTCGATCACCTTCGCGGCCTCTGGGCGCTTGTCGAGGGCCGACGCGACCTGGCTGGCCGCGAGATGGACCACGTCGGGAGTGACCTCGCGAGCGGCGATGACCGAGATGACGCGCAGTCCCTCGTCTGTGTCGGCGGCGTGGACGCCGACTAGACCGGCGGCGTCGGTGTCGACGATGCATTGCACATGGCCGCGCGGGGCACGGAGTGCCGTGGTGATCGACGCCCCGAACTCGCCACCCAACTCGGAACCTGGAACAGCAACAAACGGCTTGGACCACGACACGACCGTCGCCAGCGCACTGGCCAGCACCACGGCGGTGAACTCGTCCAGCTTGAGCGGGAAGTTTCGAATCAACCCGTCGGTATGCAATGCAGCCCACCGATCGGCCTGGCTCTGTCCGGGCATCTCGCCGCGCTCGATCACGTACGGCAACGACCCCGCCCACGACCCGAACGCCGGTCCCACCAGATCCGACCGAGCCCAAACCGCCGCGGCTGCACGCACAGCGGGGTGCGGTTTGCTCAGCAGCGTCCCGGCACGGTGAGCAGCGTCATCGGCGTCGGTGCCAAGCTCACGTTCAAGACGCTCGCGTGCCGGTCCCTCGACGGCAGGAGCGACCAGTGCCAACAACAGCCACAAGCCAAGGGCGCTCGCGACGGTGTGATCCTGCACATGACAGGCGTTGAACCGCTTCGAGTACCCGGCGACCAACCTCGCTGTTTCGATCACCGGAGTATTGCGTCCACCGCGCCCTCTCGCCGCGCAAGCGACCACACCCGGGGATCTGGGGAACGTCTCCGTCCCGTGCCTGGCCAGTCCACCTGGGGTGAGCGGGGCATCATGTATTGCTCACGCCCTCCGCCCACCCGCGGCGAGTGGGAAGTGCCGAAGTAGTGCGTCTCCGAGCGCGTCGATACACAACGGCCCTTCACGCCGCTGACCGAGAGGCGTAGCGTGTTGGGCTGGGTTCGGGAGCGGCCGATCCGAAGCGCCGGCGTTCAGGGTTCGAGCCGGCCGCGCTGTGGAATGAAGAGATACCCCTGATTGTCTTCCCGGACCTCTACCCGGAGCGCTCAGGTGCCCCCGGCGATGAAGGCGGCGACGATGTAGCTGGCGTGGCGGTCGAGGTTGTTGCGGGCGCGGTCGTAGCGGTGGTGGTGCGCGGGTCGGCGTGACGGGCTGCGATCTGGACGTCGCGGAGTGGGACCCCGGCGTCGAGGGCGGCGGTGATGAACGAGTGGCGCAGCGAGTGCGGGGTGATGCGCTTGGTGATCCCGGCCCGGCGGCAGATCCGCCGAACGAGCCGGGCGGCGCTGTTGCGGTCCATGCGCCGCCCGCTGCTGGAGAGCAGCACCGGGCCGTGGGTCCTGCCGTCGAGCGCGGCGTCGAGAGCTCGTGACACTCGCGGTGGGAGGGGGATGAGGGCGGGCTTGTGGCCTTTGCCGATGATGGTGATGGTGCGGTGGCCGCGTTGTTCGGCGAAGTCTTCGGCGTCGATATGGAGCGCTTCGCTGATCCGCAACCCGAGTAGCCCGAGGGTGCACGCCAGCGTGTGGGCGTCGGGCCGAGCGCTTCGGCGCAATAGATGAACGCGCCCAGCTCGCCCCGGTCGAGGCCCAGCGTCGTCGACTCGGTGTCGACCCGGGGACGGCGGACGTACTCGGCCGGGTTGGCGTCGATGTAGCCGTCGATCTGGGCGAACCGGTAGAACCCCGCCGCGGTGGCGAGGCGTCGGCCGATGGTGGAGCGGGCGAGATGTTGGGCTTCTTCCATCTCGCGGGCCCACACCTCGATCTGGGCCCGGTGCACCTCCAGGACCCCGAGGTTGTGCTGGGCGCACCACCGGAACCACTGCAACAGGTCCGACTGGTAGTTGCGTCGCGTGGTGCCGCCGTAGCGGGCCAGGTACGCGGCGGCGGCCAACTCGGCACGGTCGAAACACTCGTCGAGGCGGCCGGGATGGACAAGGTCAGCGGTGAGGTTCATGGCAGCTCCCCTTCCAGGAGTCCTGGGGCGGCCACCCACTCGACACCTCCAACACCCCGGCCGTATCCGGGCCCGTGTATCGAACGGCTCGCCGAGGCGAACTACATCGGCACGAGTAACTCGCCTCATCGGAGTCGGAGGCGTGAGCGATTCACGATGAGGGCGCAGGATGGGTGCAACACGGTGGCCCACGAGTACGCCACCTCCACACCGCGCCAGAACGGCGGCTAGTGCGCTTTAGCGGGTGGACATGAGAGCATTGTCTCGTGCTCTCTTGGGGAATACTCCTGATGTGCCTGTCTGGGCTTTGGGCGTTAGCACTGCTCGCCTGTTGCGTTGAGGAAGGCGGGCCTACCGTCTGGGATCTCATGACGAAGAGTCCAGCCGAGCAACATGAGATACAAGCTCGCATGCGTGAGCACTACCCGTGGGTCGGGATCACCTTGCGACTGAGGAAATTCGCGCTCGGAACAATGGTCCTCGGCGTGGTCCTGTATGCCATCGGACGGTGACCGCGGTCTGCTGCAGCGTGGCATCTCGAAGTCAGGTCCCGTGTTCGGAAATCGCATCAGGAGCGGGATCGGGGGTCCCGATGGTCTCGGGCTGCCAGCTTGTGCCGAGTGTCCCCTCTGCCGCGTGCTCCCAAGGCGCCGCCCCCCGGACCTCGAAGGACCCACGCTATTCCGACTGCGATTGTTCCCCCGACGATGGGCCCACGAGATACACCCACCATGAGGTCCAGTCGCCAAACACCAGGGCCGGTCCGAGCGAACGGGCGGGATTCATTGAGGCGCCGCTAACCGGAGCCGCCCACAATCCGGCGAGCGCGATGTAGAACCCGACACCGAGTGCCGCGATAGGTCCGATCTGCTGCGCACCCGATGCCGTTCCGAGGATCACGCTCACCAGTCCTGCGGTGAGCAGTACTTCCATCAACAATGCGGTCAGATTGGAGACCCCAGGACCTGGCAGCGTCAGGCCGGCCGAGCCGAACTTGCCGAGCAGACCCCACAGCGTGAGGGCACCCAGCGTGGCCCCAACGAACTCAGCCACGATGTAGGCAGGAACGCGTTCACGGAAAGTCCCCACGCGCAGCGAACGAGAGTGTCACTGCAGGATTGAGATGCGCACCCGATACGCCACCCATGAACAAGATGATCGCGGCAACCATCATCCCGGGGACCGTGACCTGAACGGCAAGGGGAATGGACCCCGGGAAGCGTTGATCGACCATCGTCGAGCCGGCGGCCACCACGACGAGGAGGAAGGTCCCTAGGACCTCTGAAAACAGCCGCCGTGCTTCGTACTTGTCATCCCAAAAGTCGAACTCGTGCACCACGGAGTTGGGCTGCCCCATGGTCCGTAGTGAAACCTCCGCCCTGGTGATCTGCCCCCTGATCTGCTCTTGACGACTGGCTCCTGATTCAGCTGCCGGTGTTGTCACGGAAGGCTTCTCCTCGGGGATCTACCGAACATGCTGTTGGGTCGGATTTGAACATTGCTCATCATCCCAGGTCGGCGTGGACCGAGAGAGAAAGCTCCGTGGTTTCTGGCCTGGCTGCCGTCGACGGGACACTCGCCAGTGTGCCAGTCAAGCCTGACAGCGAGCGGCGCGCACGTCAACGACCGCGTCTGGTCAGGCGCTGGATCGCGATCGGCTCGTCGACGACATGGCGGACGGCGACAACCTGGAACGCCAGTTCCCGGTTAGCTGGCGGGCCCCCACGACTTCCTTCACGCCGATTTCCACGAACCCGGCCCGTGGGTCCGACCTCGCGTGGCAATCGCTGGGCGACGTACTCCGGCACCTATCCGAAGGGGTGAGCGTTATCCGCCACCTGATGTCTTCCGACTTTGCGTACTTCTCCCAGGCCGCTCCGACCGCTGAGGCGATGAACCGTGTCGGGAGGCTCTTGCGGGTTGGTCGACCCGCGTGGAGCACTCGAGATCAGCGGGCGTCAACCCGCCTGGGCCGTCGTGATGACGAGCACTCCGCCATGACCCGGGCCGACCTGCTCGAGGACGACATCGACCTCAACACCTCGGGCGGGAAGCTCCTGGCCCACACCTGACGTCGGCCGGACTCAGCCGTGCCAGAGCTCGCCGAACCACGTCGTTGGGGTTGGAGTACGTGAACGGGACGGCCCTGGCCCCTCGAGCCCATGGACGTTGTTGTCGGCGACGAGCGAGAAGGGGTTCCAGTAGAGCCAGATGTTGGCGGCCGCGCCGTTGATCTGGTCGACGACGACGTCGTAGGCGGCCTTGCGGGTGGCGGTGTCCCCGCTCACCCGGCCGGTCTTGACGGCGGCCTCCATCTGGGGGTTGGAGTACTGGGTCAGGTTGATGTTGATCCCGCCATAGCCGCTGATGGAGTCGGCCGACCAGAAGTAGTGGAACTGGTCGGGGTCGGGGGCGTTGTAGATCTGCAGGATCGAAGCCTCGTAGTTGCCGGTCACCAGCTTGGTGATGGATTGTGGCCGAACGCCACCCTTACCGGGTGCGGCAGGACCAGCAGCACCCGGGAGTCGCGACCGGAACGGGCACCCTTAAGTGGCGGAACTTCGCTCTGGCCCACGGCCGCGGAGTGTGGCAACTCGCGGAAGCCTGGCGTTGCCGTAACCGCTACTTTCACCGCGAGCACGAAGTCAACGCATGCCGCGTTCGGCCTCAAGATCATGGCAGTGGGTGTCACCCTCGGTCGGGGTCGCTGAGGTAGTTGCGTAGCTGGTCGTGGCGGCGACGGATGAGTCTCAGTCCGGCGTGATGACCGCCGTAGAACACGCACATTGAGACAACGGCCGCGACTGCGACGCCGCCGGCGAAGTGGGTGGTGGGGAGCTTGTGGCTGAGCCCATTGGTCGACAGCACTGACCATAGGACCAGGCTGGGAGTGATGATTAGCACTCCCAACAGGGGCACGAGTCCGTAGGGGACGAGGAGCAGGGCCAGCCATCGCACGATCATGTGGGACCAGTCGTGGCGGTGCTGCCATCTGAAGCGCAGGTCTCGAGGGTGATAGGGCCAGATGATGCCGACCCATCCGGCGACGCCCAGCGCGCCGAACGGGACGATCGCGATGGCGGTGATACTGACCAGGGTCGGTGGCCAGTCGTTGTTGAGGTAGCCAATGATCAAGGCGACGACGGTGCAGAACGGCGCGACGAAGCACCACAAGGTGAGGTTCTGGGCGTAGAGGAGTCGGCTGAGCCTCGGGGGGTCGTCGAGCAAGGCCAGGACTCGCTCGCGGTCGGAGGCGAGCACATTGGTGGCAGGCACGTCGGAGTACATCCACCCGGCCATGACCATGGCGAAGGCCAGCGGGCCGTGGAGCGTGAACAGCCAGTCGAACCACTTGGTGGGCAGTAGGAACCACGCGGCGGCCATGAGCACGCCATTGAAAGCGACCACGAGCGGCACGGTGTAAGGCGCGTGGACCGCCTCGCGGAGCTCGGACTGCACCGCCTCGGCGAGCAAGGCGGGAGCCGCCTGGTCAGACGGCATCACGTGGGGCACTTCGAAAGTCTCGCGCCCAGCCGGCTGCGCAGCGAGCGTCTGGGTGCCAGGATGCCGCGATTCACACACCCTGCAGATCGGATGATCGGATGAGCACCGAAGGCAGGTCCACCCGCCCGCGGATCGCCAGCGCACGCACCGGGGTAGACAGGGCTCGGGGTCGCGCGGAGCGAACCCTGCTGTGGCAGGTGTGGGAGCGCATGCTCGAGATCGAGTTCGTCGACCGGGGCGTAGCGCTGGCGGGAAAGGCGTTCGTCTCGTTCTTCCCGCTCGTGATCGTGGTCGCCGCGTTCATGCCCCCAGGCGTGCGAGCATCGATCTTCACGACGGTCACGCACCGGCTGGGAATCACCGGGGCGGCGTTGGCCACCGCCAAGCAGGCCTTCACCTCGGCCAGCGACATCCGTCGAGCGACCGGCATCCTCGGCCTGGTGCTCACGTTCTTCTTCGCCGGGTCGTTCACGACCGCGATCCAGCGCATCTACCTCCGAGCCTGGCGACGGGCCCCAGGCGGCAAGGTCGGCGAGTACACACGCGGCCCGGCCTGGCTGGCCGCGATCTTGGCCTACATGGCCGTTCTCGGTGGAGTGCGCGGTCAACTCGGCGACGGCGCCGGCTACGTGCTTGTTCATCGTCGTGTCGCTGGCGATGACCTCCGGCGTTCTGGTGGTTCACCGCCTGGTTCCTGCTTCTCGGTCAGGTGCGCTGGCGGGTGCTCATTCCCACCGGGCTGATCACCGGTCTGGCCATATCGGGCTACGCACTCGCCGCCACCGTGTGGATGCCCCAGATGGTCAGCAACAACGAGCATCAGTTCGGCTTCTTCGGCGTAGCACTGGCGCTCATCACCTGGTTCTCCGGCGCCGCCATCTGCGTCCTCATCGGTGCCTGTGCCTCGCCCGTTCTGGCCGCGGACACCGGGCGCGTGGGCGTGCTCATCCGTGGGGCCAACCACTCGCTGCTGGTCGAAGGCGCGCCCCCATTCCTGCCCGCTCCGACACGGGAACTCCGGTTCCGCGACGCCTTCACCCCACCCGAGGAGGAGATCGAAGGGCCGTAACACCATCGACCATCCTGGCGGTGATGGCCTCAGGACCCGCAGGACGTCTCGAGTTGGGTGAACAGGGCTTCGGCGGCGGTTCCCACCTTGGCGATGTCGCTGCCCACCGTCTGCAGGTTACTGGTGACGCTGCCGGTGCCCAGGTTCCCCACCGACGTACCAAGATCCTGGATGGAAGTCTCCAGAGCGTTCACCTGGGGCTGGTAGTCCTGCTTGGCCGCGGCCTTGACGGCGTCGGCGTCGGTCTGGACCTGGTCGACTGCCGGCTTGATCGCGACGGCGCCCCCGACGAGCAGGCTGGGCTTAGCCAACACCGTGACGGACGCCTTCAGCTGGTCGCGCGGCAGCGCACAGCTGCTCCTTGTCGGCCGGATAGCTCGTCGAGGTCGACGCCACGGTGGTGGAGGTGGAGGCGCTGGTCGTGCTGGCCTTCGAACTGCACCCGGCCACGGCCATGGCCAGTACGGCCATCGAGCACACGACGACCGATCGCAGTGAGAACGGCTTGGCCCGTCGGGTGGTCATGGTCATTCGACGATGACGTAAGGGTCAGCCGGCCGGGTGATCAGGTAGGCCAGGACTCCGATGACGGGGACGAAGACGATGAACAGGAACCAGAGTGCCTTGGCAACACCGTGATGGTCGGTGCGGCGGAAGTTGTCGATGAAGCACCAGATCACGATGAAGATCCACAGGACGAACATGGCGAAGAGGAAGATGCTCCAGAACACGCCGAGCAGGAAGTTTCGAGTGGCGGTCGTCGCCTATGGGCTCGGGATCGTGGTCGGGTTGCTCCCTCCCGTCGTCGCGATCGCCTTCTACTTCGGCATCGCCCTCTTTCTCGTGCTGCCCTTCCATGCCATCGGCCACGCCATTCGAGGAACCGACCCCGACCAGAACGACTCCTGACCGGACTCGAACCGCCCTGTTCGCAACGGCGAGCGCCCAATGGTCGCATAACGGTCAGAGCGTTCGCTTGCGGATGCGAGGGGCTTCACGGTGCCAGTTCCGGCGTGTCTGCCGGTGCAGTCTTCAGCACCCGCCCGTAAGCGGCGGCGAGAGGTCCGGAGCTGAGACCGTGGGCGAGGACGGACAACAGGATGGTCCAGGTCGTGATCTCGACCAGCTGACTCGCCAGCTGCTGGCCGCCCAGCGCGTCGAACGCGATCAGTGTAAACACCACCGACGCGAGACCCCGTGGCCCGAACCAGCCGATGAAACCGACGGTGAGCGGACGGAAGCGGTCACCGATCAACGAGATGGACACGGGGACCATGCGCACCACCGTGAGGCTGACCACCGAGTACAGGACCGGACGGAAATGCACACCCCGGTGGATGACCGGGCCGACAAACGCCGCGCCGAAGATTGCCGGTTCTCGCCCGCTCGTCGAAGGCGGCGTGGTTCGGCACGAACCACTCGCTCGGGCGGGCTGGAGGCGTGAGCGTTATCCGCTGCCCGAGAGCGGCGTCGCGTGCATGCCGGTCGACGTTTGGGGTCGCTCGTGGCCGCCGCGTCACTTCCGGTGCAGCCCCGAGGCCACCCGAGCGACCGCCCGATAGGGCACGACCAGGACAACGGCGATGCCGAAGTAGAGAGCAATCGCGGCGACCGGGAGTACGACACCGATCACGATGGTGATCGTGTAGCCGGCGACGACGAAGCGGAACTTCCGACGTTCCTCGTCCAGGTCGGGGTCGGCCACGCCCGAGATCAGCAGGTGCTCGCGGCGGGTGTAGGCGTCCATCACGAAGAACGTGAGACGGATCGCCAGCAGGGTGAGTCCGTAGACGACGGCCGCAACGTGTTCGCCGGCTGTGTTGTCGTGAAGCGAGTCGGCAACGAGTCGGGTGGGGAACGGAAGGAACGAGACCGTCAGAAGGAACAGCAGGTTGAGCCGCAGCAGGATCGTGTCGGCCCGATCGAGTCGATCAGTGAGTGCGTTGTGAGCGATCCAGGCTGCGCCGATCGTCAAGAAACTCACCACGTAGCCCAGGTACGACGGCCACCCCCGCCAGAACTGCTCCAGTGGCGAGCCGGGCGGCCGCACGGCGAGATCGAGCACGAGCAAGGTGATGGCGATCGCCAGCACGCCGTCGCTGAACGCCTCCATCCGGGCCTTGCTCAGCGTCGTCGGGCCTGTTGGGGGAGTCTCATCATCGGTGGTCAAGACGCTCCCCCTCCGAGTCCGGGCTTCGCCCGCCCCGATGGTCGGTGGCAGCGACGTTGCTCACCGTAGCGTTCACCAGTACGGCGTCGC